>CALXMT010000026.1 GCA_944389545.1 uncultured Kiritimatiellota bacterium
GCTCTCCCCTTCTTAGGAAACCTTATCGCGACATCCCCGAGACTACCCCCGCGCGATTACTTTTCGATTTGGCGCCTTCTGTTCACTGTTCTCTGTTCTCTGTTTTCTAGGGGCGCATTTGCGCCCCTTATGCTATACTTTCATTGTCGCCGGGGAGAGTGCCCCGGCACAAGAAAGGACCCCTATCATGGCACGTTTCACCCTTCCCCGCGACATCTACTTCGGCCCCGGCGCGATGAAAGAACTCGCCGTCCTCGGCAAGAGCCGCAAGCACGCCTTCATCGTCACCGGCGGCCACTCCATGCAGAAGAGCGGCGCCCTCGACCGCCTCCAAAAGATCCTCACCGACGCCGGCCTCCAGGTCACCCTCTTCACCGGCGTTGAGCCCGACCCCTCCGTCGAGACCGTCATGAAGGGCGCCCAGGCCATGCGCGACGCCCAGCCCGACGTCATCATCGCCATCGGCGGCGGCTCGCCCATCGACGCCGCCAAGGCCATGTGGGTCTTCTACGAACACCCCGAAAAGACCTTCGACGACATCAAAGACCCCTTCTCCCTCCCCATCCTCCGCCAGAAGGCCATCTTCGCCGCCATCCCCTCCACCTCCGGCACCGCCACCGAAGTCACCGCCTTCTCCGTCATCACCGACTACTCCACCAAGGTCAAATACCCCCTCGCCGACTTCGAGATCACCCCCGACATCGCCATCGTCGACAGCGACCTCGCCGAGACCATGCCCCCCAAGCTCACCGCCCACACCGGCCTCGACGCCCTCACCCACGCCATCGAAGCCTACGTCGCCGCCCTCCACAGCGACTTCTCCGACCCCCTCGCCATCAAGGCCATCCAGATGATCGACGACGACCTCGTCGCCTCCTACAACGGCGACATGCCCGCCCGCGGCCGCATGCACATCGCCCAGTGCCTCGCCGGCATGGCCTTCTCCAACGCCCTCCTCGGCATCACCCACTCCATCGCCCACAAGATCGGCGCCCAGTTCGGCCTCCCCCACGGCCTCTGCAACGCCATCCTCCAGCCCTTCGTCATCCAGTTCAACCGCAAGGCCTGCGAAGCCCGCTACGCCGACATCGCCCGCGCACTCGGCCTCCCCGGAAACACCGAAAAGCAACTCGTCAACGTCCTCGTCGACAAAATCTGCGCCCTCAACGACTCCCTCGACATCCCCCCGACCCTCGAAGCCGCCGGCGTCGCCCGCGAAACCTTCGACGCCCACCTCGACTTCATCGCCGAGAACGCCGTCAAGGACCCCTGCACCGGCGCCAACCCCCGCGAAACCACCGCCGACGACATCCGCAAGATCCTCGTCGCCGCCTACGACGGCATCCCCGCCGCCATCAACTGGTAAGCCCACCCCCTCACCTCCCCAAAGCCCCGGCACCCGCCGGGGCTTTTTGGTGGAAGCTTGGAAGCTTGGAGGCTTAGAGGCTTGGCTTTCTCGGTGGGGCTCCGCCCCACATCCCCGCTCTCCTCCGTCGCCCGCAGGGGCGCTCCGTGGCCGTGGAAGGTTTGGCGCTTCGCGCCTGCACGCTCTGTTTTCTGTGGCCGTGGAAGGTTTGGCGCGTTGCGCCTGCACGCTCCGTTCTCCGGGGCGGCCCTGCCGCCCCTCCCCCTTCCCCAAAGCATGGCGTGCGAAGCCCGCCATGCCCTACAGGCCCCCCGGGCCGGACGTGCGCCTTGCGCGCACGCACGGCCCGCCCCCGCCTCGCCTTTCCTTCGTGTCCTTTGTGTCCTTTGTGATTTCCAAAACAATCTGGCAGTTCTGCGTGCGCCAGCACGCCAAAATCTGCACCAATCTGCGGGATCTGCGTTTTCCATTCTGGCAGTCCTTCGTGTGCCTTCGTGGTCCTTCGTGTTCTTCGTGTCAGCCCCGCAGGGCACCCCTTCCACACCCCTCCCAGCGCCCCCATCTTTGTGGAAAACACGCGGCCCCACTCAAAAACACTTTGCAGAAAGGCCTGTATTTGCTAAGCTAAAGGTGTGATATGAGGTACGCAATGAGAACGATTTTGCGGAAGCTTTTTGGGGCGTCCACTGGTGGCGGCGCCTGCCTGTCCTTCTTTGTCTTTGCCCTCACGGGCCTTATTTCCGGCATTCCCCTCGCCGCCAGAGCCCAAGACAGTGTCACCGTCGGCACCGTCACCTTCCGCGACAAGACCGCGGACTCCATCGTCGCCGATGGCGTGTTGTCGTTCACTGACCTTACGCAGGCGAATGCTGGTACGGGAGAAAACCAGACGAACAAGTTCCAAACCAAAGGCACTGTTGGTCTGATTGACACTTTCTTCTCGCCTCGTCAGACCTTGGGGTCTAATCAATCTTGGACGGCCACCTTCACGGCGACGAAGACCATCACCTTCGATTCCGTTCATTTCGGTGGCATCCTTTGCTATAACGCGAATTGGGGTGAAATACAGGGCAACGCGAAGCGCACCAACTTTACCGTCACGGCGGGAGGGGTGACCTCTGCGCCCGTCACTATAAATTGGACGAGAGGCGACTCTGTAGACGACGCCATGGAGGCCACGGTGTCCATGGGGCAGACTGTCACGCTCGAAGAGGGCGAGACGCTGACCCTCCTCGCGAACAATGGCAACGATGTGATTGTTAGCTTCGGCTTCTCGCAGATGGAGTTCATCGGTTCGGGGTCTGCTTCCCAGATGGTGGAGTGGGAGGCCGAGCCGGAGCAGACGGGCAAGAGCCAGGCCGCCTTCACAGGCGGGTTTACCTTTAGGCTTGATGGTCTGCAGCAGGTCGGCGACCAGGTGCCGAATCCTCTGCCGGCGACGGCCTCTCTCTCCGCCGTCACGGTGGAGTTCTTGGTGAATCTAGACACCGGCGCGATGAATCAAAATGTCCGCCACCTGGCGCTGACGGACGAGGCCGGCTCCGTGCTCGCCGTCTCCGCCGAGGCCGACCCGACCCCGGTCGGTTCGGACATCCAGCACCAGCAGATCGTCTTCTCCTTCCCCGGCCTCCCGGAGCTTTCCCTCTCTACCTTATATAAAGGCCACTTCACGGCGACCGCGCCGGAGGTCGGCTCCACCTTCGACGCCTCCTCCGACGTCAGGACGCGCATTTCCTTCTATCAAGACCAGACCGCCATCGATGCCGGCAATCAGGTCAACGGGTTCCCTGCCTATTGCCTGGCGGCCAGCTTCTCCCTTCAGGCCGAGGTCGAGGAACCCCTGGGGGCGCTGAACATCAACTTCGACTCGGATTCGAGCCGCTTGGATGCGGAGACGCTTTATGGTCTCGATGGCGTGCAGTATCCCGGCAGCCAGTGGAACACGTTCTCGAATCTGCCCTCGAATAGTGTCACGACTGTGACGGATGTTTTGGACACCAACGGCACGCCAATGACTGTTTCGTATTACAGCCGTGGTGCTGAGGATTATGGCGATGCGTACGCGCCGCTGCTGCGGACAATCTTGCTAGATAATATCGGGGATGGCGCATATGTCCAGGTCGAAGACATTCCGTATGAGTCCTACGACGTCTATGTCTATATGACGCAGAATTCCTTGCCGGATTGGCGTAATGGTTCTATCGTCGTGAATGATACGGCGAATCAGTTCTATTATATGCCTGAGGATGCGGATGCCGCAGTTGTCGCTGAGACCGCGACGAGGTGGGGCGGTGATACCACTGCTGAATTGCAACAGGTCACCCTTGGGCAGACCGTCATGCGTATTGCCGGCCTCTCTGGGGATCGCGTGAAGTTGCGTGCGATTCGTGGCGCCAATGGTCGCGGCAACATCGCCGCGGTTCAGATTGTGGAGTTGCGGACGGAGCCGGAGCCGACGCATTGGGAAGGCACCATTAGTGAGAATGTCGCGGCTTCGGCGCTGATTGTCTCCAATGGCACCACGCAGAAGGCGCTTTCGGCGCTGACCGAGGCGGATACGGTGGAGCTGGCCTTTACGGGGACGGTTTCGCTGAATGTGGACACCGCAGTGACGGTGGACGCGCTGACTCTGGTCGGCACGGAAGACGCGACGTTGGTGATGAACGCGGACGCGCCCATCACCGCGGCGGAGATCACCATCGAGGGTGGGCTCATCATGACGGCGGAGGATATCTTCGTCTCCGAGGCGCCCATCGACCTCGCGGAGGGTACGACCTTCGCCATTATGGGCACTCCAGGAACCGCCATCACCTTCAACCAGGCGCTGACCGGTGCTGGCAGCGTCCAGATTTGGCCGGGCACGGACGTCACCATCGAGGCTGACTTCACCCACACCGGCGGCACCACCGTCAATGGTGTGGTGGGAGGGGAGCACCCGGCCACCACCACGCTCCGCTACGCGGGTCACCCTGTCGGGGCCGTCACCGTCGGCCCGGGCGGTGTCTTCGACCTCAACGGCCACGCCTGTGTCCAGCCCATCACCCTCAACGGTGGCACCCTCCGCGCGGATGAGGCCATCGACGACACCGTCGGTGGTGAATATGTGGCGAGTATTGACTTTAATAACAATGCGAACGAGTCTACGCCTATCCCTGCCGACACGATCGCTGGCGTCTTGGGTATGCGCGGCGAGTATTGGACCGCAGGGAATGGAACCTCCGGCAATGGGACGTTGGCCTTCTACGCCAGCGACACCATTGCCGGCGCCGGCGCGACGCGTGCGGCTGAAAGCACGATTTCTTGGAATTCCGGCGCCGTATGGGGCGCGGGCAGCAACTGGCAGTATCTTCATGGTTACCTGGATGATCGCCAGACCAATCCTGGCACGGTGACGCTTTCCATCCCGGAGGCTTATGCCGAGGTCGGCTATGACCTTTATCTCTATTCCAACACGGATAATGGCGGGGCTTTTGCGGCTCGTGAAATCATCGGCGATGATGGCGTGACCACCGCCTATACCTATGTGAATGGGGTCCTCACCACCGGCAATACGGCGGGGTGGGGCAACGTCACCGCCGGGCGCACCACGGTGGCCGAGGGTACGAACCTCATGATTATCCCCGGTTTGCATCACCGCAATCCGGTCATCAGGCTGTGGGATCGCACCCTCAACAGCGTGCGAACCCGCGGATGTTTGCCCGCACTGCAAATCCGGGCCGGAACGCCGGAGGTCGGTAACTTCGCCGGGGCGCTGAATGTGACGGGTGCGGGTTCCCAAATTGAGATCGCCGATGGCCTGGACATCTCCTTCGTCGGGGTGATTATCGTCTCGGGCGAGGGGACGCTGAGCAAGTCTGGCACGGGTACGCTGACCTTTGGCGGCACCGTCACGGGTAACCTCACGGTGGACGCGGGTGCACTTGCGCTCAACGAGGCCACCATCTCCGGCACCGTCACCGTCAACAACGCGAACGGCCTCACCGTGGGCGCGGGCACCTATGACGGGCTGACCGTCAACCTGGCCGAGAACGCCTCCGCCCAGGCCACCGCTGAGACCGTGACCCTCGGTGCGCTCGCCGGCGCGGGTTCCTTCGACCTCGATGATGCCACGAGCCTGACCCTGGCCAACGCCACCGATGCCTTCACGGGCACGTACGCGAACGCCACCGCCGCCACCCTCGCGGTGAGCGGCGGCACCCTCGCCGTGACCGATGCGCAAATCGCCCAGGTGGGCGTCCTCCGCGCCGAGGGCGGCACGCTCGCCCTGCCCAACGCTGAGGTCAAGGACCTCGAGGTCGCCGGCGGCGCCGTCACCGGCCCGGGCGGCGATTCCCTCACGGCCTACACCGAAATCTCCGCCGGCTCCGTGACGCTCACCGCCGCCGGCACCGCCGCTTCCGCCCGTCCCGCGATGGTCGGCGCGGATGACGCTTCCGTGGAGAACTTCTCCCTCGTTGAGGACGGCACCATCCATTACAACACCCCCGACGACCGCAACCTCTACTTCCCCGAGGGCTTCATCCCCAATCGCGGCGCGGGTGCCCAGCCCTATGTCATCGTCTTGGGCGAGGACTTCGCCGACTTCGCCACCTTCCCCTTCAGCTTCACGGTCCTCGGCGCAGACCCCGCCGCCTCCTTCACCCTTCGTCGCCCGGACGGCACCGCCGCCCCCACGGATTCCTTCACCGCCAGCGGCTCCGCCATCACCATCTGGAACGTCGGCGCCATCATCGACTACTCCGAGGATCTCCCCCAGGCGCGTTATCACTACGCCTTCGATGGCAACCTGAATTCCACCGTCTCCGAGACCCCCGCGCTGACGAATGAAAACGGGGCGTTTGTCGCCTCCGAAAACGGTCAGGCGCTTTCCGCCGGTTCGCCTTATGTGACGGGCGGTAACTTCAGCTTCTCCGGCGCGTGGACGTTGGGCCTCTATCTCAACGTTGCCGAGGCGGCCCCCCACGTCACTCTGTTCCATGCCGCCGTGCAAGCCGGCTTCACCAGCCCCGGCGCACTCTTCCTGACCACGGGCGAGACCGCCGATGAAATCGTTCTTTGGCGGCGGAACAACGGCAATAATGGCTATGATGCGCTCGTGACCGCCGACCTCGGCCTGGGCGGCGCCAACGCTTGGCACCATGTGCTCATCACCCATACCGACACGCGCATCCGCCTTTATGTGGACGGCGAGCAGGTCGGTGAGGTCGATGGGACATTCGAGAACACCTACACCGGCATCCAAATCGGCAAGGGTCTGGGTGGCTATTCGCTTCCTGACCACACCAATGGCGCCGGTAGCTTCCAGCTCGATGACGTGACCATCTGGCCCGCCGCCCTGCGCGACGTGCAGATTGAGAAGGCCCTTGCCACGACCACCGCCGCCTGGCGCATCCGCGAGGGCGAGACCCCCGCCGAACTCTTCACGGCGAACGCCCCCTGGACGCGCACCGACGGCTCCTCCGATGTCTTCGCCGCCGCCGATGAGGATGCCTCCACCCTCACCGCCCGCGCCACCCTCTCCGTCAAGGCCGGGGCCGATGAACTCTTCACGGCGCTTCAGAGCTTCACCGCTCGCTACGTCCTCCTCGAGGGCGAGCCGCTCACCTATGCGCTCACCACCCTCACGGCGCCGACCCTGCCCGCCAACATTCAGACCCTCGTCGTTGGCAATGACTTGACGGTCGACCTCTCCGCCGTGAACCTCGCTCTGGCGGCCGAAATCGCTTCCGAACCCAACGGACACCTTGTCTTCCCCGGTGTGTGGCGCGGCACGGTCACCCTGACCAATGTCCTCGAAGGCTTCGACTTCACCGTCGAGGCTCGCGAGGACGGTCTCTACCTCAGTCTTGGTTCCGGCGATTATCCCTGGTCGCTGTCCTTCGACACCTTCTGGGATAACCTCCCTGCCTCCACGCTCTATGGTATGGATGGCTATCAAGTTGCCGGTTCCAACTGGAATGTGGTTCGGGACACTTCCTACACCGTCACCAATCCGCGCCGTCAAGACGGCACCACGCAAGCCGGGGTCTCGCTCTCCGTTGTCAATGCCGGTGGTCAGTGGTATCATTACGGCTATGGGGACTTGATGATGAAGGGCACCACCGATGGCCCTTCGCGCTACGCCTTCACGGGTCTCCCCGCCGGCCAGTATGAGGTCGTGGTCTACTTCCACACCCGTGACGCCAATAATGTTCCGATCTCTCCCGTCAAGGTCATTGGCGGCGGCTCCGCCCTGTGGTACACCTATGCCGCCGATGCGTCCGAGTCCACGGCCTCCGACACCGTTCCCACGACGGGGTGGGGCGACATGAGCTATGATGTCGTTACGCATGGCTACAGTGAGGCCCTCGGCAAGACTATCCTTCGTGCTCCCGCGACCGTCGGTATGGATGGGACGCTCACCATCGAAGTCTCCGATACCGAAGACCCGACCGCCGGCCCTGGTTTGGACTGGCAGTTGCCGTCCGGCGTCACGGCGCGCGGTTTCATCGCCGGCGTACAGGTCGTGGCCATTGCCCCGATGCCGCTTTACACCCGCACCGTGAATGGGACGGAGGCGTGGGAGGCCACGGGCGCGTGGACGGGCGTGCTGGACGACACGACCGTCGATGTGCCGCCGGAAGGGGCGCGCCTGATGGTCGAGACCACGGATGCTTCCATCCTTACCGTTGATGGGGCGCTCCCCGCCTATGACTCTCTCACCGTTGTGGGCGGCGGCACGCTCGCCCTCAGCGTCAACGGCCAGAACCTTCTCACCGATGACGAATACAAGGCCATCCCGCGCGGGCAGGCCCACACTGTGACCATCCTTGACGCGACCATCGACCCCGCGCAGGTCACCGCCTGGGTCTCCGCCCTCAAGTATGGCGCCACCGCCACTGTCTCCGTCGCCGAGGGCGGCATCACCGCCGAGGTGACCCTCCCCGAGTCCGCCTATCCCAGCGACCAGACCGACGACTCCGAGTCCATCTCCTTCAACTTCACGGACTTCTACAACCGCGATGGCACCGATGACGGCGTCGGCGCCATCGCGGACGACGCGATGGGCGCCAGCGGCACGCCTTACGAGACCTACGGCGAATATTGGGCGGAGCCGACCACGCGTGAGCCGCCCGCCTCAAACCCGTTCCCCGCGACGGAGCCGCCGCTGTCCGCGCCCGTGGTGCTGAACACCGCGCGCGGCGCGGCCGGCGCGGACACCTCCAAGAAGGCCTCGGTGACCTACAACGTCTACCATGGCTGGGGCAGTGGCATCGGCGGTACGTATCAGCCCATCCTGCAGGCCTTCGCCAACGGCCACTCCCTCTCCGGCGGCGGGGGCGACGGCGGCATCCCCTCCGTCTCGGTGGACGTGCCCGACGACTGGGGCAACTACACCGCCGTCGTCTACATGAGCACCGACTCCGGCTCGAAGCGTCCGTGGCTGCCCAAGCGCGTCAACGGCACCTTCTACTATTATACCGATGAGGGCAGGCTGGCGACGCTGGAGGACGCGACCCAGGCCACCACGGTCGGCGGCCTGCCGGATGAGGTCAAGGACACGACCCACGCCTGGGGCGGGCAGACCGAGGACGGCACGCTGGTCGAGGGCACCAACATGATGGTCATCCCCAGCCTCTCGGGCGACTTCAAGCTTGAGTTCTGGAGCAAACCCGCCGACAGCGGCAACAATGTGGACGTCACCCAGACCCAGGGCCGCGTGGCGGCGTTCCAGCTGATTGAGAACGCCCCTGACAACCTGCCGAACCTCGACGCGGTGCGGGTCTACCAGGCCGAGCTCACGGGCGAGGACAACGCTTGGGCAGACCTTGCCTGGACGGTCAACGGCGCCGCCGCCGTGGAGGCCCCCGGCGCGGGCGACGCCGTCGAGCTGACGCTGACGAACGACGCGACGCTCACCTTCGACGCTGCCACCACGGTCTCTTCCATCACTGTTTATGGCCAGGGCCACGCCCTGCGTGTGACCGATGCGGCCAACGCGACCGCCACTTGGCACTTCCTCAACGACACCATCTTGGCCCTGGGCGCCGACACCGACATGCTGCCCGCGACCATCGGCACCAACCCCAAGCGTGTCCGCTACGACTACATCTACGCGCAGGACTACACCGTCACCAACGCCTACGAGACCGAGTTCGCCGCCGGCTTCTCCGGCAACCTGAACCTCAACGGCAACGGCCTCATCGAGTTCTCCCACGGCGATGTCGCCATCGGGACGTTGAACGCGGCGGCGAACACGGTCCAAAGCACGGTCCTCTTCTCCGGCGACGTCAGCCTCACCATCAGCGGCACCAACAATGCCAACGGCCTGAAGCTTGGCAACACCGACGTCATCTTCCGCGACGACGCCAGGGCCACCCTCTCGCGTATCCACATGCGCGGGCAGAGCGCCACCCATTCCTCCATCACCCTGGAGGACAACGCCGCCATCACCGTCACGGGCTCCACGAACGGCGTGCACAACACGAACACCCTCCAGTTCGGCGACTGGGGCGGCTCCTCCGCCCTGACCCTGCGCGACAACGCCCGCCTCGTCGCCGCCGCCGCGGATCTGATGCTCGGCGGCTCCGTGGAGACCGCCGCGGGCACGAACGGCGCCACCGTCACCCTCGAAGACGACGCCGAGATGCGCGTGGCCGGCGTGGCCAGCTACAACCAGTCCTCCGGCGCGGTCGTGCTCAACGGCGGCACCCTCCTCGTCGGCTCCAACGGCATCCATTCCTTTGTCACCGCCACTGTCCCCACCACCACCGCCGTCCTCTCGGTGGCCTTCAATGGCGGCGCGCTGGGCGCGTGGCAGGATTGGACGTGGAATGGCACCACGGCGGGCATCGTCACCACCGTCACGGGCGACCCGATTCTCGAGACCTCCCGCGGCGTGACCCTGACCGTGGCCGCGGGCTCGAACCTCTTCTCTACGGCCCTTGAGGCCACCGTGCGCGGCGAAGGCACTGTCACCTCCGCCCTCACCACCCTCCCGTCCCTCACCCTCGAGGGCGGCACCTTCGAGAACACGGTCGCCGCGCAGGCGCCCTCCGTCAGCCTCGAGGGTGGTACCCTGGCGCTCTCCGATGTGCTCACGGTGGTGGATGGCTTTGAGTCCCACGGCGCGGGCGCGGTGCGCATCCCCGTCTCGCCCTCCGGCGCGGACGGTTGGCTGGCGATGGCCGAGGGCGGCCTGGTGCCCAACGTCGCGAACGTTGTCTTCACCCTGGCGCTCGACCTCGCCGGCGCGGAATCCCTCCTGCCCTACCGCGTGCCCCTCTTCATGGGTGCCTTCCGTAACAATGCGACGGCCGCCTGCGGCTTTGCCTACTCGGGCAACGTGAACAACGCCGTCTCCACGGCCACGCCTGTCTACGTCAAGGGCAACCAGGGCCAGGGCCTCTACGCCCAGCTCGCCGGCAACGCCGTCGTCCAGCCCCACACCCAGACCCTCAACGACACGCCGTATACACTGGACCAGTCCACGGCCTCCGTCTATGACTACTGGATCTTCAACGCTGAGACTGCCGGCGGCAAGCTGACCATCACCGATGGCGGCATCGGCATCAAGGATGTCTCCTTCGAGGGCCTCAGCGCCGTTGTCGTCGCCTCCGGCACCGAGCCTCACACCCTGCTCCAGACGGAGACCCTGGGCCTCGGCATTCCTGTGACCTTCGACCTCACCGCGTGGGCCACGGCCCTCAACGATTGGGCCGCCGGCGCCGTGAACGGCGTCCCCGCCAGCCTCTGCTTGGCCAGCGGTCAGGTCTCCGTCGAGACCACGCCCACCTTCATTGGCTGGGAAGCTCCCGCGGGCGTCATCGTCTCCATCGAGCAGGGTGAGCGTGGCCTCTACCTCGTGGCGACCTCCAATCGTCTGGCCAGCACCGTCTCGGTGAACTTCTCCGACCGCGCGAACCCGCTGTCGGCCACCCCCGCCGCGCCCGGCGCCTACGCCGTGCCCGTCGCCGCCTGGAACGACCTGCAGGGCCTCTTCTCCAGCGCGCAGCTCTACGTCTCCGACATCGGCGGCGCGGCCACCGTTCAGGCCATCCGCGGTGCGGGCGAGGCCGCCCAGCCCACCCAGGTCTCCTCCTCCGCCACTGCCACGGCTTCCGCCACGGCCAATCCCTCGCTCCTCCAGGTGTGGCTGAGCGACTCCACCGCCACCACCCTGCGCGTCGCCAACGCGCCCTTCGCGCGTTACCGCCTGGCCCTCATCTTCTCTTGTGACATCGAAGACGCCGCCTTCGCCACTGTCACCGTCGGCACCGACACCTACGCCATGGATGCCGCCGGCTACGTCCGTAAGAACGTCACCGGCCTCGGCAAGGTCGCCGGCGACACCCAGTGGGGCTCCACCAACCTCGACACGGCGGACTACTTCCGCCAGGGCACCAACGTCCTCCTCACCGACGTCATCACGGACGCCTCTGTCACCGTCTCCCTCCCCGCCTTCGTCTATGGCCGCACCTACGCCGGCATCGCCGCCGTCCAGATCATCGAGGCCCCCGACACGGCGACCTCCGAGGAAGGCACCGACTACACCTACACATTCACCGCCGGTGACGAAGACATCAACCTCGCCAACCTCGACCTGACCGTCGATGGCGTGGCCGGCCAGACCTGGCAGAGCGGTGCCAACAACACCCTCTCCCTCACCGTGCCCGAGGGCTTGGACGTCACCCTCACCCTCCCGCTCAACTTTCAGGCCGACCTCGTCCGTGCCACCGGCGACGGTAGCCTCACCCTCCAGGTCGAGGAGAACGGCGGTGCCGCCCTCGGCACCCTCAACGCCACCGGCCTCGGCAACCTCACCGTCCGCTTCCCCTGTGTCGGCGTCGCCTTCGAGCCCGCCGATGGCGTCTCCCGCTTCGAGGCCGCCTTCAATAACAATGGCGCGACCTACACCATCGCCGACGGCGCCACCCTCGCCCTCGGCGCGGACAGCGGCGTCGCCGTCTCCCTCAACGGCACCCTCGACCGCACCGGCGCCACCACCACCCTCGCCGTCAACCTCACCTCTCCGGGCACCCTCCGCCGCGATTACCCGATGTCCATCCCCAGCCTGCCCAATGGGACGAATGGTGCGGAGACGGACATGACGATGGCCTTCAAGGCCGGCACCGCCCCCGACAATCCCGTCAATCTCCGCGCCAATCTCTTGGTCGAGGATGGCGATGTCCTGCGCGTCCCCAATAGGTATCACTTCTCCGGTGCCTCGCTTGTCTACACCCAGACCGGCGGCTTGGCTACCTTTGAGAGTGCAGACGCCACGCAAGGCGGCTTCCTCCTCTTGGCCGCCGCCTCCCCCGACAATGCCACAGCGGTGGTCTCTCTTGGCGGGCGCAACGGCGCACGCTTGGAGACCCCGGTGGTTTGGTCGTGGCGCGGCAACGCCCACGTCGATCTGGATGTCTCCGGCGACGCGACGCTCGCGGTCGGCAACATGGGCTTGCGCGCCAACAACGCCACCGCGCGCCTCGATGCCACCTTCACTGAGGGCGGCACCCTGGAGCTCACCGACACGACCCTCGGCACCGGCGGCAGCGGCACCGTCGCCACGACCTTCAACGGCGGCCGCATCGCCTCTGTCCAAGGTGAGGCCACCCTCACCCTGCCCGTGACCTTCGCCGGCACCGCGGACGCGCCCACGACGATCGACCCCGGCAAGTTCGGTACCCTCGTGCTCGACGCCGCCAACACCGCCGCGGAGACCGCCGTCCTCGCCGTGCCGCGCGGCACCCTCGCCCTCGCCGATGCCTCCGGCCTTGGCGGGGCCACCGTCACCGTCGCCGACGGCGCGGCCTTCGAGGCCCGCGGCTTCACCGGCGAGAACGACGCCTCCGAGGAGGCCCGCACCGTCCCCGTCGTCGCCATCAAGCTGGACATCCCCGCCGGCGTCGGCAACTCCGACGGCACCGCCATCCAGGAGTTCTGCCTCTATCAAGGCGACGACAAGGTCGAGTGGCCCAGCGGCACCACCATCTCCGGCACCGGGCGGAACAATACCCCGAATTGGGCCGCAGGCGGCAATGAGGCCATCAACGCCCTGATCGACGGCGTCACCGGCGGTGTGGCGTCGCCCGGGACGTGGACGAAGCCGGAGGACGGCTCCACCGGGGCGTATACGGACAACGCCAAAAACAACAAGTGGTATCCCATCACCAACACAACGGGGACGGCCTCGGCCACCATCACGATTGGCGGCGATGGCGTCGTCTTCGATTCCTACACCCTCTGGTGTTCCGACTCGCAGAGCCGCTTCCCCTCCGCCTGGACGCTCAGCGTCCGCTACGCGGGCGACGCCGAGGACAGCTGGACGGAGCTCCACGCGCCGACCGGCCAGAACCGCCCCGCCGCGAACACCGAGTCTGCGAAGTTCTCCGTCCCTGTTCGGACGGAAGGTGGTGCGACGACGCTCGATGACGTGACCGGCAGGGTCGTCTTCCAGGCCGGTGCCCAGTGCCGTGCCGTGCGCAAGGCCGGTGCGACGGGCCTCCCCTACGTTGCCCGCATCGCCGGCACCATCGACCTGCCGGATTCGGGCAAGGATGGTATCCGCTTCTTCCTCGATGGCGAGGAGTTCGCCGTCGCGAACGTCACGGTCAACGAGGGCAACGGCACCGTCACCTTCGGCGCGGGCGGCCCGATTACCGTCACCGATGTGATTTGGGATGTTACGAAGCCCACCGGCACGTGGGCCGATGGCTCGACCGGACCGTGGGTGGACGGCGCCACCTTCCGCAACGGCGCGGGCGTCTCCTTCCCCGCGCCCACCGGCGACACCAAGATTGCCGTCTCCGTCCTCGGCGCGCCGCGTCCCGATGCCTTCGCCATGGAGGGCGACCTGGACTACACCTTCTCCGAGACCGAGGCCGGTGACCGCATCGACCTGAGCGCCGTTGAGGCCACGACCTCCACCACCGTCGACGCGGCCGAGGACGCCAACGATGTCACCGTGAAGGCCATCGCGCTCGGCGCGGCCACCTACGATGTGCCCATCGACACCGGCGCGGCTGACCGCGGCATCTCCGCCAACGGCTCCACCATCCGCCTGGCCGGCGCCCTCTCCGCCGATGGCAAGACCGCCAGCCTCGTCGGCTCCGGCAACCTCAACGCCGTCGGCGCCTCCCCGCACGGCGTCTGGTTCGACGGCACCGACACCGCCTGCTACCTCACCCTCTCCCCGCGCGCCGGCGAGTGCCAGCAGCTCTCCGCTTATGCCGCACACCTCCGGGGCGAAGGCCAGGTCGTCATCGCCGGCCAGGTCGCCGATGACGGCTCCGTCAGCGGCGGCACCGTCGAGTTCTCCGGCACCTCCTCCACCGGCGGCAACAACGCCTTCTCCGGCACCTTCGAAATCCGCGACGGCGCGACCCTCGACTTCACGATGACCCGTGGCGAGGGAGGCGACAATCCTTACTTCCTGGCCGCCGATGGCACGCCGCTCTATAAGAATGGCCTCGTCGGCTTCACCCTCCGCAACGGCGGTGTCCTCCGCTTCAGCGGGCACCGCGGCTTCATCGGCGGCTGGGGGCAGATCAGCAACAGCACCCCTGACCTGTGGACGAGCCAGCCCATCGTCATCGGCTACCGCTCCGCCCTGGAGTGCGTCTACGGCTCCGGCACCTATTGGCAGCACACGCCCTATGGCCTGCGCTTCGACGGCGACGGCGCCACCCTCCTCATCGACGACGGCGACGCGTCCGGTCTCGGTATGGACTTCGTGCGCGGCGCCACCCTCACCGTCGCCGGCATCGGCGACGCGGGCGACCCCGACGACCCGAAGACCACCGACGGCGAGCTGACGCAGGGCATCACCGCCACCATCGAAACGGTGGAAGGCGCCACGATGCGCATCTTCGGCGACGGCGGCCAGGACGATGCACTCTTCCTGGACGTGCATGAGGGCTCCACACTCCGTGTTGCGGCCGACCTCGGCTCCACCACACCCGACGGCACCAACCGGACCGACCCCGCGCCTTTCGTCAAGCGTGGCCCCGGCCGCATGACCCTCGAGTGGCCTGAAATCACCAACCTTGTCGAAGTCGAGGTCGAGGAAGGCACCCTGGGCGGTACCGCCGCGCTCACCGATGTTGCCAGTGTCATCACCATGACCGCGGGCACCACCATCGAGGCCGGCCTCTCCGTCTCCACCCTCACCGTTGAGCCCGGCGTCACCCTGGCCATCGACCCCACCGGTGCCCGCCAGCTCCGCGCCGACACCGCCCTCTTCTCCAATGGCGGCGCCTACCTCGTGGACGTCCTCGCCGGCACCGACCTGCCCGATGACGCGACCGGCCGCGAGCCCATCAAGGTCGTCTCCTGGGCCAACGCCCCCGATGCCGTCAACGCCGCCTTCCAGCCCAGCGCGGCCCTCACCGACGCCGGCTACGGCCTCGAGGTCCGCACCGATGGCCTCTACCTCATGCCGGCCATCACCTACTACCGTGAGCTCACCGGCATCGCCGCCTCCACCGGCAGCACCTACCAACTCCGCTGGGACGCCAAGGAGTGGTACACCTCCCTTGACGTCGTGGGCCAGGCCGACCAGGCTGTCACCTTCAATCCGTCCGAGGGGGTCACCGTCAACGTCGTCCTCCTCCTGCCCGAGGGTGGCGCGGGCGATCAATTGCCGGGCATCTTGATCAACCTGAGCGGCCCCACCACCTTCTCCTCCCTCCGCGTCGCCCGTCTCGCGGAAGTGGAGGGCGTGCAGACCCTCGAGACCGTGGATTCCGACATTGCCTACGCCTACGACCTCCGCAATGAGACGCCGCCCGCCGAGGGCGAGGTGAAGGTCTACGAGTGGCTCACCTCCCTGGTCTACCTCACCAACGGCGACCCCGAGGTCGCCCGACTCCAAGCCACTGTCCCTGAAGACACGGCCTACACCGTCGATGGCACCTCCGTCGTCCTCTACCGTGTCGCCGATGGTCGCGCCGCCATCAACGTCTCCTTCGCCGCCGGCACCGAGGGCACCCCCTCCTGGCTCCCCGCCGAGACCGCCCCCTGCGGCCCCGTCCCCTACGCCGGCGTCTACTGGAACAACATCACGGCCACCACCGGCACGCCGCTTACCATCACCGGCGCCAAGCACGAGGTCTACCAGACCCCCATCACCGTCACCGGCCTGGTCGATGACGCCAACAACCCCGAGACCGCCTCGCTGACCTACGCCTACAGCACTAGCAACGGTTTCGGCTCCGTCAACAACCGCACCCTCAATGGGAACGCCCGCCTCGCCTCCGCCTTCCTCCGCGGCGCCAATGTCGCCCTCACCCCCGTCGGCGGCCTCGAGGCCCCAGGCCACAACGCCGGCTGGACCGTCCGTGTGTCGGACATCCCCTTCACGCACTACGACCTCTACCTCCTCTTCGCCGGCTCCGCCGATGGCTCGGTCACCTATCCCGCCGTCCGCGTGAAGGTCGGCACCGAGGCCTGGCGCACCTACTCCTTCGTCAACGGGTGGACCGCCCCCGCCGGTTCCGCCGTCACCTGGGCCGGCCAGGGCTACTCCGAGCAGGGCTTTGTGGATAGGCTCAACCTCCTCCACCTCCGCATCGAGGGCTCCGATGGTGGCTCCATCCAGATCGCTCCCTGCGACAACAGCGATGCCGCCGTCGGCCTCGCCGGCCTCCAGATCGTTGAGCTGGACCAGGACGACCCCGTCTACTACCGCCTCATCGGCTCTCGTTGGGGTGACGGTTCCGCCTGGAGCCGCAACGGCGAGGCGAACGGCGCCTGGTCCGATGCCTCCCTCGAGGCCCCCCACTACGCCCGCTTCAGCAACACCGCCACCGCCCTCGAGGTCGACCGCGAGGTCGCCGTGCCCTTCCTCCGCTTCGACGGCGTCTCCAACCTCACCGTCACCGGCGAGCCCGGCTTCCTCTCCACCGGCGGCCTCGACTTCACCGATGTCACCTCCGAAGGCACCGTCACCTTCGAGGAAGACGTCTTCGCCCAGCCGCCGCAGGTCGTCCTCGGCTCCGGCCTCACCCTCGAGGTGCCCGAGCCCGAAGCCGGCATCCTCGACAACGATTGGCGCTGGCGCTATAGCGATGACGCCGCCCACGGCGCCACCCTCCGCAAGACCAAGGCTGGCGGCCTCCGCCTCACCCAGACCGTCGACAACGATCTCCAGATCAATAACGGCACCCTCTGGGTCACGAGCTTCGCGGGTGGATCTCCCTTCACCCTGACTGATCGTGGGAACTACGAAAACGCGGTTCTCGGTCGCACCATCTCCGGCGAAGGCACCCTCGGTTGGGACGGCACGCACGATTTGGGCATCAACATGAGCAACCTGCCCACCGGTGATGCCGACTCGTCGGACGGCGTGCTCCTCCACATCCGGAACCGCGCGGTCGTCATCCGCTCCAACTCCGGGGCTATCGCCCCTGAGAAGACTATCCTTGTCGAGGGCGAGAACGCCACGCTCTCCTTCCTCAAGAGCGGTTCTCGCCTTGTCTTCAACAACGGCACCTTCGTGGCCCGTAATGGCGGCGTTATCCGTGTTCCGGAGCATCGTGCCGACAACGACCTCTTCGAGAAGAACGTGAATACTGCCGGGACCTCTCTTGAGAGCGGTATGCTCCAGATTGGCGTCTTTTATGCCACCACCAATTCCTCCTCGGACAATTCCCAGCGGATGATCCGGAGCAGTGGGAATTCCCGTCTCTACTTCTTCCATTCGGGCGGTAACGATGGCGAGCGTGCCAGACAACATGCCTACCAGCAAAAGGCGGTGAAGGTGTGGGATGGTCGTCTGTTGGTCACGGATGGCATTCTGGCGTTGCACTCCAATCTGGGGCTCACTACCGAGTGCCCGAACTCCCTCACGCTCTTCCCCAACTCCAACACCTCCGCCATCTATCGCGATGGGGAGTCCACCACGCATGGCTATATCGATGTTGCCAACGGCGCGACGTTCTTCTCTGCCTATCCTATCTACGCAGGGAGTGGCGGGAACAACAATACGCTCGTCAAGGTTGGCGGCGGCACCTGGGTCCAAGTCAAGAACCTCTGCCAGTCTGTCGGCTACAACAGCTCAGCCGGTGGTACCACCGGCGGCACCGGCTTCTACAATACCGTGGAGATTCGTGAGGGCTCCTTCCGCCTGAACGGCGCCATGGCGCTCCAGCCGCCGGTCATCAACGAGGAGCAGTCCACCGCCAATTTCAATGTCAAGAGCGGTGCCCGCCTCGAAGGTATGGGCGCCTTCGGTTCCGGCTTCAACGTCACCGTTGAGAGCGGTGCCACCCTCCTCAGCGGTATGCCTTCCGGCACCTCTTGGGTGACTGGCGCCGACCGGTGGTATGGGGAATATCCCAACAACTTCAAGTGGCCGGTCGTCGCTGCTGTTTCCGCCCGTAACCTCACCTTCAACGGTTCGCTTACCTTTGCGGACGGCGCCATCCTCGAGGTCAATGTCGACACCGACTCTGATACCGCGCGGCCTCTCGCCACCGGCGAAGATGCCACCGTCCGCTTCGAGGGTACGCTGACCGTGCGCCTGACGAACATGCCCATGAGCATTGCCGAGCCTGTCCGGCTGACGAACTTCGCCGTCACGCCCTCGGGCCTCACCGCCGATGGCTCCATCATCTGCCCAGAGGCCATCGCCATTGACGCCGAGGTCAAGCTCTGCACCGAGGCCGATGCCACCGGCGAAGGGGAGGCGGAGGAGCCCGACACCGCCGTCAAGAACCTCTGGCTCATCCCCACCGGCGCCTCCCACCGCTGGACCGATGCCACCGGCAGCTGGTCCGAGGAGAAGTGGCACCAGGGCGATGCGACCGTCCGGATTCCCAACGGCAACAACACCGACAGCTCGTCCTCCATGCCCAATCCCTCTAACCCGAAGGACTCTCCCACCGCCCGTGTGGAGAGCGCCGCCGGCGTGAACCTCACCATCGATGCGCCCCCTGCGCCTACGCAACCCAATCCCGACGCTGCAGACGCGCTCAACTTCTGGGGTGTCTACGGCCTCATCCTCACTGGCGGCACCAGTGGTGACATCACCCTTGCCCAGGGCGGCACCATCGAACCCTCCGGCACCACAGTCACCGGCAACCTCTATGGCATCGACGTCGGCACCTCCTTCTGGAAGCTCGGCGATGGCAATGCCACCATCGATGCCCTCCTGCGTCTCTACGGCAACGACCCCACCTTCACCGTCTCCGGCGGCAACCTCACCCTCCATCGGCCCATCCTCCTGGCCAGAGACGAGGGTGGCCAGGAAGATATGCAACTCCGCAATCCCTTTGAGATTGGCTCCGGCGCCACCCTCACCCTCGACTTCGCCCTCCCCGAGGACGAGACCGAGCGCAACGCCCTCCGCGCCTACTATCAGGACCGCGGCTTCTCCGCTCCGAGCGAGATGGGCTCTGTCGATCCCGAGCAGGCGCAGTTGCTCCAGGGTCCCCTCACGGGCTCCGGCACCCTCCGCGTCCAGGGCGAAGGCACCTCTGTCCGCCTCGGCAGCATCAACGAAGGCGGGACCACCGCCGACAGCGGCGTGAACTTCTCGGTCGGCACGGGCACGACCCTCACCCTCGCCGGCGCCCTCTCCGGCGGCGGCGCGGCTGAGCGCACCGCCACCGTCGAGGCCGGCGCCATCTTCGACCTGCAGCGCGAGACCGCCCTCGGCTCCGCCGATTGGACCTTCAACCTCGCCGCCGGCACCGCCGACGATACCACCGGCACTCCCGCCGGCGCCATCGTCCGCACCGACAACGATGTCCGCCTCCGCGGCACGGTCAACGTCACCGGCACCGGCTCCGCCACCCTCGGCTCCGGCGGCCTTGCCATTGACGACTCCCTCACCGTGGACGTTCCCGCGGGCGCCACCCTCACCCTCGCCGCCGCCAACGTCATGACGCCCTCCGGCGCCTCCGACGATGCCGTCTTCACCAAGACCGGCGCCGGCGTCCTGGACGTCACCTCCGGCAACTTCGAGCTCGGCCTGCCCGTCTCCATCGAGGAAGGCACCCTCCGCCTCTCCGCCAGGCCGAACCCCAGCCCCTCCGGCGACCGCACCATCGATTGGAACGTCCGTGAGGGCGGCACCCTGGCCTTCGCCGGCACTGCCGGAGTCTTCAATCTCGAGAGCTACGGCTCCCTCACCGTCGAGGCCGGCGGCACCCTCGCCCTCACCGGCGGCAGCGTCACCATCAATGGCATCTCCACGGACCTGCCGCTCTTGGCCGCCGGCTCCATCGTCTCCTTCGGCAACGGTACCTCGCTGCCCACCGCCTCCAGCTCCGGCGTCCTCTCCTTCGCCAACGGCGGCACCGTCGATGGCACCGTCACCGTCGCGCTCAACATCGATGCCACCAATCCCAACAACCTGCCCTCTCAGGCGGTGACGCTGATCTCCTTCGGCGATGGTAACCGCCAGGGCACCGGCGAGTTCATCCTCGGTGGCGACAACGCCGCCGAAGTCGCCGCCGCGGGTTACACCCTCCACGACAACGGCTCCACCGTCACCCTCGAGCCCTTCGGTGGCGACGCCCTCTACACCTGGGCCGCCAACGGCGCCGAAGGTTCCGAGTGGGCGACCGGCAACAACTGGGTCGGAAGGAACGGCACCGGCCGCGTCACCTGGCCCGCCGAGTTCGAAACCCCGCCCGCCGTCATCCTCCCCGAGGTCTCCCCGCTGCGGGACGAACCGACGTTCCACATCCCCGCCGCCTTCCGTACCATCAATTGGACGGGCGAGGCGCAGACCCTCTCCGGCCTCCAGGCCTCCAACGACGCGGCCAACGCGGATGGCACCGGCGGTGACTACACCCTCACCGGCTCCGCCGCCCTCACCGTCGATGGCACCCTCCTCAAGACCGGCTCCGGCGGCTTGACCTTCAACCGCCCCGTGACCGTCGGCTCCACCGGCGCCCTCTCCCTCTTCGGCGGCACCGTCACCTTCGCCAATGGCGCCACCCTCGCCAACACCGCGATCGACCTCAACAACGCCACCCTCGCCTTCACCGGCGATACCGGAACCACCATCAGCGGCCGCCTCGCCGGTAATGGCTCCGGCACCGTCTTGAAGTCCGGCGCCAACACCCTCACCGTCCGCTCCACCATCGGCGAGGCCATCGACCGCTTCGACATCGACGGCGGCACCCTCCGCCTCACCGCCGACTACCAGGCCGGTGCCCTCACGCCGACCTTCGACATGGCCTCCGGCACCACCCTCACCCTCGGCGGCGCCGTCGTCGGCGGCTCGGTCATTGAGCCGACCTTCGCCGAAGGCAACACGGGCTTCACCCTCCGCTGGGAAGGCGCCGCCGGCACCGCCACCGCCGCCTCGCCCGTCCTCGGCAAGGTCCCCGCCTCCACCTTCGACTACCAGCCCGCGTCCGGCCACCTCATCCTCGACCCCGAGTCCCTGCCCGAAGGCGCCGCCCTCATCCTCGGCGACGCGGTCAACGAGTCCAGCGCCCTCCGTCTCGGCGCCGGCGAAGGTGGCGAGGCCATCCGCCTCTCCGCCCTCACCGCCCCGGTGGGCACCGTCATCGGCGTTGAGCCCGCGACCGACCTCGCCGCCGGCGATTGGGCCACCGAGCGCGCCCTCACCCTCGCCCTGAACACCGAAGACCTCGTCACCGTCGGTGCCACCTTCATGGGCGCGGTCCTTGAGGACAACACCACCGTCCGCGCCGGCCTCACCGTCGAAAAGGCCGCCGGCGCCACCGTGGAGCCCACCCTCGCCTACATCGGCGAATCCGACCACAACGCCCTCGGCACCCTCACCGCCGGCGCCAATGCCCGCGTCGAGGTCACCGGCCTCTGGGCCGGCCCCGCCCGCGCCGCGGTCGGCGGCACCCTTGCCGGCAGCGGCACCATCGGCGCCGACGGCACCACCGCCGACAACGTCGAGGTCGTCGCCGGCGGCATCCTCTCCGCCACCGTCACCTCCTCCGCCACCGGCGCCATCGAGCCCGCCGAGCTGACCGTCCAGGGTGACCTCGCCATCCAGGATGGCGCCATCCTCGCCGTCACCGCCGCCGTCCAGGGCGATGGCACCACCGCCGTCTCCCACGTCACCACCGACTCCGTCAACTTCACGGGGTCCCGCGTCAACATCGAGGTTCGCCTCGATGCCCCCGACGAGGCCGCCGTCAACGGCAAGCCCATCCTCACCTGGTCCTCCCTCAACGGCACCACGGAGGTCACCGCCGTCGTCAAGGTGCGTAATGAGAACGGCGATTGGGTCGACAGCAAGGACTACTCCGTCATGAAGGAAGGCTCCCGCCTCGTCCTCCGCCGCGCCTCCGGCCGCTTCTGGATGATCCTTCGTTGAGGCGCGTTGCGCCTCAACGAAGGGGAAGCTTGGAAGTTTGGAGGCTTGGAAGCTTGGCTTTCTTGGTGGGGCCCTGCCCCACACCCTGCTTTGGAAACTGAGTGGCCCATCCCCCGCGCCTCTGACGTTTCCCCTGGAAGCCTCGGCGGTTCACGGAGAGCAGAAACCCAGAAAACAGAGCGCCTTGCGAGGCGCCAAACAGGGCGGCAAGCATCGCGCTTGCCGCCCCCTTTTTATGCATCCGTGAGGCCCCCTTCCGAGACCCTATAAGGGTCGGCCCTGGACCACTATAGGGTCTCGACCCCGACCCTTATAGGGTCTCACCTCGGACCACTATAGTGGTTGACCCCGGACCCTTATAGGGTCTCAAAAAGCCCCTTTAAGGCTGATTGGCTGATTAGCTGATTGGCTGATTGGTAGCGCCCCTGCGGGGCAACGAATAAAGTGGCGCCTTACCCGTCGCCCGCTTGCGGGCGCTCCTGCATCTCCTGCATCTCCTGCATCTCCTGCATCTCCTGTTGGGCGTCCCAGTAATATCTGGGGAAGTTTCCCGCAAAGACGCCAGCGCGCTTTCTCCTGCACGGCGCGGTAGGACCTATAGGACGTATAGGACAACTAGGACGGCGGCTGACGCCGCTCTACACAACGCCTCACCGTCGCCCCGCAGGGGCGTTCTGTTCTCCGTGGCCGTGGAAGGTTTGCGGCTTCGCCGCTGCACGCTCTGTTCTCCGTTCTCTGGGGCGGCAACGCCGCCCCTTGGTTCTTCGTGCTCTTCGTGATAGCCGTGCAACGTTCGGCCTCATCGCCGCCAAAGGCGGCAGTCCGGGCTTCAACCTCTGTGGCTCCTCCAAACTTCCAAGCCTCTAAGCTTCCAAACTTCCAATGGGGGCGGCATCGGCCGCCCCCATTATGCTAAAATAAGAGGCGAAAGGACTGTTGAGATGACCGAGATTTGCGGAACGTTGAAGGGCGATGGGTTGCGGCTGGCCTTTGTGGTGAGCCGGTTCAACTCCATCTTCACGGAGCAGCTGTTGCAGGGTGCGCAAGACGCGGCCCGGCGCCATGGCGTGGCCGATGAGGCGATCACCGTGGTGCGCGTGCCGGGCGCGAACGAGATCCCCCTGGCGGCGGCGAAGCTGGCCAAGCGCGGCGAGGTGGACGCGATCGTGGCCTTGGGCGCGGTGATCGACGGCGCGACCGACCACGCGATGCTGATCAACACCTCCGTGGCGCGTGCCCTCTGCCAGATCGGTCTGGAGGCGGGCATCCCCGTGCTGAACGGCATCGTCTGCGCGCACAACCTTGACCAAGCCATCGAGCGTTCCGGGTCGAAGGCCGGCAACAAGGGCTTCGACACCGTGTGCGCGGCGATCGAGGCCGCAAACGTCCTGCGTCAGCTCTGAGGAGACCCCGCCATGTTCGACGACGAGACGCTCCCCCAAGCCCCCGAGACCCCGGCGGCCGCGGACTCCCCCACGCTTCAGGAAATCGAGGTCATCGACCAGGAAGACACGCCCGTGACCTTCCCGGCGCGCAACCGCCGCCAGGGCCGCGCCTGGGCCCTGCAGATGATCGTCCAGGCCGACCTCAACCCCTTTGTGGACGTGGGGATGATCCTCTCGCACTTCTGGGAGCAGCAGTGGAGCTATGAGCAGGAGAAGGCCCACCGCGACGACGCCGAGCCCGGCAAGCCGCCGAAGCGCGAGCCCTATCCCGAGGAGCGCCTGGCCACCCACCAGCTGAAGCAGTTCACCGAGGATTTGGTGCGTGGCACGCTGGCCCGTCGCGAGGCCATCGATGCCGCCATCGCGCGCCTCTGCGACAACTGGAGCCTGGACCGTCTGGGCGTGATCGAGCGCAGTCTCCTGCGTCTGGCCTTCTATGAGATGGATTGGTTCGGCACGCCCGCGCCGGTCGTCATCAACGAGGCCGTGGATCTGGCGAAGTTTTTCGCGAACGAGGAGTCCGGCGCCTTCGTGAACGGCGTGCTGGACCGTCACGCGCACGAGAAGCGCGCCTAAGAAAGGAACGGGGCGATGGCGAAGTTGGCGGTGAATCTGGGCGGGGTGGCCATGAAGAACCCCGTGACCACGGCAAGCGGCACCTTTGGCTACGGCCAGGAGTATGACCAGCTCTTCGACGTCTCGCGCCTGGGCGCGGTGACGGTGAAGGGTATCCGCGCCTGCCCCTGGCCGGGCAATCCCCTGCCGCGCCACGCGGAGGTCCCCGGCGGCCTGCTGAACGCCATCGGCCTGCAGGGCCCCGGCGTGGAGGCCTTCATCCGCGACGACCTGCCCTTCCTGGTCGAGCGCAACGTGCCGGCCATCGTCAACATCTGGGGCACCAGCGCCGAGGAATACGCCGAGGTCGCCGCCGCTCTCGATGGCCGGCCCGGCGTCTCCATGCTCGAAATCAACGTCTCCTGCCCCAACGTCAAGGAGGGCGGCGCCAGCTTCGGCACGCGCGTGGAGACCTTCACCGAGGTGGTGCGCCGCGTGCGCGCCGCCACCTCCCTGCCCATCATGCCCAAGCTCGCGCCGAACGTCCCCGACGTGCGCCCCTTCGTGCGGGCGGCGCAGGAGGCCGGCGCCAACGCCGTGAGCCTCATCAACACCCTCCCCGGCATGGCCGTGGACCTCGAGACGCGTCGGCCCATCCTCGCGAACCGCACGGGCGGCCTCTCCGGCCCCGGCATCCATCCCATCGCCCTCAAGCATGTGTGGGAGGCCGCGCAGGTGGCCGAGGTCCCCATCCTCGCCATGGGCGGCGTGATGACCGCCAAGGACGCGCTGGACTTCATCTTGGTGGGCGCCACGGCCGTGGCCGTCGGCACCGCCACCTTCCTCGACCCCATGGCCCCCATCCGCGTGCTCGAGGGCATCGACCGCTGGCTGGATGACCACGGCATCGCCGACATCAACGACTTCCGGGGCACGCTCCAGCTCTGATGGCCCGCACCTTCCCAGACGACCTCCCCGCGGCGCCCGCCAGCGAACGGGTCGTCTTCGCGGCGCTCAAGGCGCGTCTGCCCGACCCCTGGCAGGTGTGGCACGGCGTGGCCTACTCCGCGGCGCAGACCGGCGCAGAGGGCGAGATGGACTTTGTGGTCGCGCATCCCGAGCGCGGCCTTGTGGTCATCGAGGTCAAGGGCGGCCAGCTGACCTGCCGCGGTGGCCGGTGGTTCCAAGACGGCCGCCGCCTGCGCGAGGCCCCCGCCGCCCAGGCCACCCGCGAGGCCCACGCCCTGGTGCGCGCCTGGGAGGCCCGCTTCAACGCGCCCCCGCCCTTCCCTGTGGCCCACGCCGTCTGGTTCCCCGGCGTCAAACCCTTTGTGCCCGAGCCGCTCGACCTCGCCGGCATCACGCTCTATGCCGACGATTTGCGCGACCCCGAGTCCGCCTTGGCGCGCCTGTTGGCCGCCGAGGGCCACGCCGTCAAGGCCCCTGTCGACTTCGCGGCGCTGGAGGCGCTCCTCTCCCCCACCGTCGAGGTGCACTGCGATTGGGTCCTGCGCCGCGACCTGCAGGACGCCTCCATCGCGCGGCTGACCGAGGAGCAGGCCCGAGCCTTCGACGCCTTCGCCGAGTTCCGCCGCTTCCGCGTGCGCGGGTGTGCCGGCAGCGGCAAGACCCTCCTGGCCCTCCGCCAGGCGCGTGTCTGGGCCGCCCAAGGCAAACGCGTCCTCCTCCTCTGCTTCAACCTCCTCCTCGCCGAGCGCCTCCGCGAGCTGGTGCGAGACGTCGCGAACATCCGCGCCGTGGCCGTCAACGACCTCTTCTGCGAACTCTTGGGCCGCGAGGATGACAAGTCCGAGGACTTCTGGACCAACCTTGCGCGCGACGCGCCCGGCCCGGCCCGGGAGCTCGGCGCCCGCCGCGCCTTCGACGCCGTCATTGTGGACGAAGGCCAGGACTTCTCGCCCGCGCACTGGACCGCCGTCTGCGCCCTTGTGCCGGAGGACGCCAACTTCCTCATCTTCTATGACCCCGCGCAGAACATCTTCGCGCGCGACCCCACGGCTATGCCCCTCTTCGGCGGCCCCGATGCCGTGCTGACCACCAACTGCCGCAACACCCGCGGGGTCTTCGCCACCCTCCGCCCCTACGCGCCGGACGGCGTGCGCCCCTTCCCCAACGCGCCTGCGGGCGACGCCACGGAGATCTATCGCGCCGACAATCAGATTGCGCTCCGCGCCCGACTCCGCGCCCTGCTCGACCGGCTGATCCACCGCGAGGGCGTCCCGGAGGAGGACATCCTCTTGATTGGCGCCCGGGCCGAGAAGAACATGTTCATCAAGGACATCCGTGCCGCCTATCCCGGCCTCCGTTACTACACCTACCGCAAGTTCAAGGGCCTCGAGGCCCCCATCCTCATCCTCCTGGACGTGCGCGAAGGCGACCCGCAGTGGGATCGCTCCGCACGCTACACCGCCATCTCCCGCGCCGTCCACCGCCTCTTCATCCTCGAACTCCCCCCGCAATCCCGCATGAGCACAAAGAAGCCCTCTGCGACAGAGACCTTCTTTGTGGGATGATTGGAAGCGCCCTTTAAGGCTGATTGGCTGATTAGCTGATTGGCTGATTGGCTGATTGGTAGCGCCCCTGCGGGGCAACGAATAAAGTGGCGCCTTACCCGTCGCCCGCTTGCGGGCGCCCCTGCATCTCCTGCATCTCCTGTTGGTCGTCCCAGTCGTATCTGGGGAAGCTTCCCGCAAAGACGCCAGTGTGCTTTCTCCTGCACGACGCGGTAGGACCTATAGGACATATAGGACCACTAGGACGGCGGCTAACGCCGCTCTACACAACGCCTCACCGTCGCCCCGCAGGGGCGTTCTGTTCTCCGTAGCCGTGGAAGGTTTGTCCCTTCGGGCCTGCACGCTCTGTTCTCCGTTCTCTGGGGCGGCAACGCCGCCCCTTGGTTCTTCGTGCTCTTTGTGATAGCCGCACAGCGTTCGGCCTCATCGCCGCCAAAGGCGGCAGCCCGGGCTTCAACCTCTGTAGCTCCTCCAAGCCTCCAAGCCTCTAAACTTCCAAGCTTCTCTGGAGTGTCCTTCGTGCTCTTCGTGTCAGCCCCGCAGGGCAAACCTTCCACATCCTCCCAGCGCACCTCACCCGTCGCCCCGCAGGGGCGCTTCTGTTCTCTGTTCACTGTTCTCTGTTCTCTAGGGCGGTAATGCCGCCCCTCCGTTCTCCGTTGTTCTGATGGGCGGCCTTGCCGCCCATCAGAACAACAACAGCGAGAGCGCCATGATGGCCATGCCGGCGACGAGGCCGTAGAGGGAATCGTGGCCTTTGCCGTAGGCGCGGGAGGCAGGCAGGAGTTCGTCCAGGCTGATGAAGACCATGATGCCGGCGACGCCGCCGGAGACCAGGCCCATGAGCATCGGCGGGGGCTCGAAGAAGATGGCGCCGTTGAAGGCGGCCAGGACGGCCCAGAGGAAGAGCGCGCCGATGGGCTCGGCGAAACCGGCCAGACAACTCCACACGAAGGCGCGGCGGCGGTTGCCCGTGGCGTAGTAAATCGGCACGGAGACGGAGATGCCCTCGGGGATGTTGTGGAGGGCGATGGCGATGGCGATGACGATGCCCAGGTGCGGATCGACCAATGCGGCCAGGAAGGTGGAGAGACCCTCGGGGAAGTTGTGGATGGTGATGGCCAGCGCCGTGAAGGCACCCATGCGCAGGAGGTTGCGGCGGGTCTGGCGGGTGGCGCGGCGCAGGGCGCGGCGTTCGGCGGGGGTGGTGGCCTCGGCGGGGTCGCGCAGGGCCACATAGTCGCCCTTGGGGTGCGTCTCGTGGGGGTTCTCGGCGGCTGGCACCAAACGGTCAATCAAGAAGATGAGGGCGATGCCCAGGAAGAACCCCACCGTGCCGAGCGCGGTGGCGGGCCGCTCCGCGAGACCGGCAATCTGAATCTGCTCGAAGGCCTCCGGCAAAATCTCCATGAAGGAGACATAGAGCATGACGCCGGCGGAGAGCCCCGTGCAGACGGAGAGGAAGCGGGTGTTGGCTTTGGGCGCGAAGAAGGCAATGGCCGCACCGACGCCCGTGGAGAGGCCGGCCATCAAAGTGAGCGCAAAGGCGAGCAAGAATGTTTCCATAATTCCCTCGTTACGCGCCCCACAATAGCGCACACCGCGTTGCTTGTCAAGGGGGGCGGCGCTGCCGCGCAGCGTTCGGCCTCATCGCCGCCAAAGGCGGCGGCCCGGGCTCCAACCTCTGTGGCTCCTCTAAACTTCCAAGCCTCCAAACTTCCAAGCTTCTCTATTAGGGGCGCGTCAGCGCCCCTAATAGAGTCCATAGCGCTTGGAGACGAGGTCGGCGGGGAGTTCTTTGATGAAGCGCGAGGGGAAGAGCGCGATGGAGCCGCCGCCGTTGAGATGGCGGTGGGAGGGGACGCAGAGGAGGAGTTCGTCTTTGGCGCGGGTGAGGGCGACGTAGAAGAGGCGGCGCTCCTCGGGGGCCTGGTCTTCCATGATGGCCTTGGCGGAGGGGAACATATCCTCGTCGCACCAGATGATGATGACGACGGGCCATTCGAGGCCCTTGGCCTGGTGGACGGTGGAGAGGCGGATGCCGGGGCGGTCGGGGTCGACGTTCTCGGCATCGACGTTGCTCATGAGGGCGACCTCGGAGAGGAACTCGGCCACGGACTGCTCCTCGACGATTTGCGAGGCGAGGGCGGCGACGTCTTGGATGCGGTCCTCGGCGTTGTCGTAGGTGCGCTGGAGGTAGGCGGCGTACCAACCGTCGAGGAAGCGGCGGATGGCGGTGCCGCCGTGTTCGTCGAGGCCCTCGCGGCGGTAGTCCTGGAAGAGGCCGTCGATGGTGCGCCAGTCCTCCTGGGCCTTTTTGGGGAGGAGGGTGAGGAGCTTGAGGCGGGCGGTCTCGTCGCCGGGGTCGAAGTAGCTGCCGAGGCGCTGCCAGATGCGGTCGATGGTCTTGGGGCCCACGCCGGGCAGGAGGCTCAGGCACCGCGCGAAGGAGAAGGCGTCCGGCGCGCCGACGCAGAAGCGGAGATAGGCCACGACGTCCTTGGCGTGCTGGCTCTCGAAGACGCCTTGGCCGGAGGTGAGCGTGTAGGGCATGCGCAGGCGGCGGAGGTCGAGCTCCAGCTCCATCACGTGATAGTGCGCGCGGTAGAGGACGGCGATGTCCTGCGGACGGTACCCGCTCTGCAGGGCGCGCTGGATGTGGCGGATGACCATCTGGTTCTGCTCGGCGGCGTCGTAGAGGAAGGCGACGAGGGGCTTGCGTCCGGCCGGCGGGCGCGTCGGCAGGAGGGTCTTCTGGAATTGCTCGGGATTGCCGGCGATGGTGGCGTTGGCCACGGAGAGGATCTCGGGGGCGGAGCGGTAGTTGCGCTCGAGCTTGATGATGCGGCAGTCGGGCCACCGCTTCGGGAAGTCCATGATGTTGCGGAAGTCCGCGCCGCGCCAGGAGTAGATGCACTGGAAGTCGTCGCCCACGGCCATCAGGTTGCGGTGGCGCGCGGCCAGGCGGTCGACGAGCTGCGACTGGATGGTGTTGGTGTCCTGATATTCGTCCACGAGCACGTGGCGGAAACGGGCGGCGTAGTAATCCGCCACCTGCGGGTGCTCCTGGAAGAGACGCAGTGTGAGGACGAGCAGGTCGTCGAAGTCCATCGCGTTGTTCTCGCGCTTGGCCTCGGCGTAACGCTCCGCCACGGCGAAGAGCTGCGCGGGGTCCACAGGGTCCTCGAAGAGGGTGTTCTCCAGGATGGCCTTGAGGTCGCCCTGCGTGTTGGCGGCCTTGCCGATGAGCGAGGCGATGACCTCCTTCTTGGGGAAGTGCTTGGTGTCTTTGACCAACTCCTTGAGGCCGCGGTTGAGCAGCGAGAGGGAGTCCGCGCGGTCGAGAATGGCGAAGTCGCGGCGATACCCAAGGAGCGGCGCCTCGCGGCGGAGAATGCGGTGGCACACGTGGTGGAAAGTGCCCGACCACAGCGTGGCGATCGCGGGTCCGGCGAGGGCCTGCGCGCGCTCCATCATCTCGCGGGCGGCGCGGTTGGTGAAGGTGAGCAACAGGATGCCATCGGGCGATTCCCCCTGCTCCAAAAGCCACGCCACGCGGTGCGTCAACGTCCGCGTCTTACCCGTCCCCGCCGCCGCCAACACCAAGGTCGGCCCCTCGCCGGCAGTCACCGCCGCCAGCTGCTCAGGGTTCAACAACTTCGCCCAATCCGTCGCCATGCTCATCTCACCCTACGCTGCGCGGCACCCACAAAAACTGCCGGAGAGAAACCGCAGATTCCGCAGATTTTGGCAGATTAAGGGCGTGCTAGCGCACGCAGGACTGCCAGAATGATTGAAAACCATAAACAGCATACTTTCGATCTCTCCGTCGCCCGCAAGGGCGCTCCTGCATCTCCTGAATCTCCTGTATCTCCTGTGCGGCCAGATACCGTCTGGAACTTCGCAGGAAATCACCGATTCCATCGATGGGAGTCTATTAGAGGCCGGTTGCCGCCGGCAGGACGCTCCAGTGGATCCTTGATTCCCATCGGCTTCATCCGTCGCCCCGCAGGGGCGCTCCGTTCTTCGTTTTCCGTGGCCGTGGAAGGTTTGGCCCTTTGGGCCTGCACGCTCCGTTCTCTGGGGCGGCAACGCCGCCCCTCGTTCTTTGTGGTCCCTTGTGTTCTTTGTGGTAAACCTCGTCACGCAAAAGAACGGAAGTACTCGATGGTCTTCGCGAGGCCGTCGCGGAGGGGGATGCGGGGCTCCCAGCCAAGGCACTCCTTCGCCCAGGACACATTGGGCTTGCGGCGCTTGGGGTCGTCGCCGGGTAGGGGACGCGTCACCAGCTCGCTCTTGCTCTCGGGGAGCTGACGGAGCACCTCCTCGGCCAACTGGCGCACGGTGAATTCGCCGGGGTTGCCCATGTTGAGCACGGGGATGGTGTAACCCTTCGACGCAAAGAAAGCCTCCAGCGTAGCCTTGTCGGCCCGCATATAGGCCAGAAAGCCCGCCACGAGGTCGTCCACAAACTGGAAACTCCGCGTCTGGCCGCCGTCGCCATAAAGAGTGATGGGCTCGCCGCGCAGGGCCTGCAGGATGAAGTTGGAGACCACCCGGCCATCCTTCGGATCCATGAAGGGCCCATAGGTGTTGAAGATACGCACCAGACGCACATCCGTGCCGCGGGCGCGACGATGCTCCAGCGCGAAGACCTCGGCCGCACGCTTGCCCTCATCGTAGCAACTGCGGATGCCCAGCGTGTTCACGTGCCCCCAGTAAGTCTCCGGCTGGGGATGAACCAACGGATCGCCATAGACCTCGCTGGTGGAAGCGTGAAGGACGCGCGCGCCGCACCGCTCCGCCGCCTCCAGCACCCGGCGGATGCCATCGATGGACGTGGTGAGGGTGAAGAGCGGGTCACGCTGATAGTGCGGCGGCGAAGCCGGACACGCCAGACTGAAAATCCAGTCATAATCCCCCGGGATGGGCTCCCGCACATCCTGCTCCAACAACGTCACAGGCAGACCGGCCAGATTGTCCCGCTGCCCCGTGTAGAAGTCATCCAAGATGGTGACAGAGTGGCCGTCGGCAAGCAGTCGGCGGGCAAGATTGGCGCCGATGAACCCGGCACCACCGGTGATAAGAACCTTTTCCATGCCAAACAGTATACCAAAACCCTCATCTCGCCTGATTCGCTGATTGGATGGGGCGGCCCTGCCGCCCCTCCCCCTTCCCCAAAGCATGGCGTGCGAAGCCCGCCATGCCCTACAGGCCTCCGGGCCGGACGTGCGCCTTGCGCGCACGCACGGCCCGCTCTAGCGCAGCCTTTCTTTGTGTCCTTCGTGTCCTTTGTGATTTCCAAACACACTGGCAGTCCTTCGTGTATCTTCGTGGTCCTTCGTGCTCTTCGTGTCAGCCCCGCAGGGCAAACCTCCCACATTCTCCCTGCGCGCCCCCTCCAATCAGCCAATCAGCTAATCAGCCAATCCGCCCCACTTGCACTCACCACTCGGATTATGCTATCTTATCCGAACTTTCCTGCGACGTGTCTTAGGATACGTTCCCCGTTGCGGGCAAGCCCCGAGGTCCGGGGCGGCTGAGAAAGGTGTACACCCCACAAAAGAGGACAGACACCATGATCGACAAAAACGCCATCCGCGAGCAGTTCCGCCGTCACGAGCGCGACACCGGCTCCAGCGAAGTGCAGATCGCCACGCTCACCAAGCGCATCGAGCAGCTCACCGAGCACCTGAAGGCCAACAAGAAGGACAACTCCTCCCGTTACGGCCTCATCCGCATGGTCAACAACCGCCGCAAGCTTTTGGACTACCTCAAGCGCACCAACGAGGAGTCCTACCGCAAGGTGGTCGCCGACCTCGGCCTGCGCCGCTGATTGGCCCATCCGGCCCACACCAAGAGGCATCCCCCGGGATGCCTCTTTTCTTTTGCCACCCCACACAAAAACGCCCCTTTATCCGCCGCCGTCGA
>CALXMT010000027.1 GCA_944389545.1 uncultured Kiritimatiellota bacterium
CCATCATCGGCTCCCTCACTCACCCCATCTTCCAACTTTTTTAGCACCAAGGGAGGAATATAGTTGACTGCGGTTCCCAATCATTCTGGCAGTCCTGCGTGCGGTTTCCCAGGAAAGTCACAGAAACGCAAGGGATGGGGATAGGGAGTGAGGCGCAACGCGCCGAACGGTGAAGTGCCCAGGCCCTTGCGTTCCTTTTGTGTCTTCGTGGAGAAGAGGAGCATGAAAACCAAGCTTCCAAACCTCCAAACTTCCAAGCTTCCAAGAGGTTTTCCACAGGGTTTTCGGGGGAGTTGTCGACAGGCTGTCGATAAGTGTGTTAAAAGTGGGTGGAGGGGCGTGTTTGCAAGGGTTTGGCGGGGTGGGGGAGTGTTGATAAGTCTGTTCATCGAATGTGGAGAAAGAATGCTTGAAAAGTGGGGCGAAGGGTGCCATAATGGAGGCGTTTTCGATAGGTTATCAACGGATTTTGAGTAAGGTTTTCGACGATGGAACAGGACATGACCGGGGCTGATGCTTTGTGGCAGCGGGCTTTGGATGAGCTGAAGGATGTGCTCTCTGAGGTGACGGTGTTGCGTTACTTCGGGGGGACGCGTGGGGTGTCTCTTGAGGGGGGGACGCTGGCGGTGTTGTTGCCGGAGGACAAGGAGGCGGGTCAGCTGGCGCCGTTTGCGACCTTTGTGGAGAATGCGTTGGGGAAGGTGGGTGCGCCGGAGGGGACGAAGGTGACCTATCGCAAGGCGCCGGAGCCGGTGGCGGTGCCGCAGGCGGCGCGTGGGGTGGGGCGGATGCCGACGCAGACGGGGTTGTTGCCGACGTTGACGTTTGACAATTTCGTGGAGGGGCCGGGCAATCAGTTTCCCTTGGTGATGGCGCGTTATGTGGCGCAGCACCCGGGGGATGAGGACAGCCGGACGAATCCGCTCTTCATGCATGGTCCGACGGGTGTGGGGAAGACGCATCTGTTGCACGCGATCGGGAACCTGGCGGTGTCGCTGAACCCGGAGTTGCGGGTGCTCTACACGACGAGTGAGCAGCTGATGAATGAGTATATGCATCAGTGGTCGGTGGGGGGCCAGAACGACAACGCGAAGGAGGCGTTCCGGGAGAAGTATCGCACGCCGGACATCCTGCTGGTGGACGACATCCAGTATATGTCGGGCAAGGCGGGTCTGCAGAATGAGTTCTTCAACATCTTCAACGCGCTGAAGGATGCGCACCGGCAGATCGTGATGACGAGTGACCGGGCGCCGACGGAGATCCCGGACTTGGTGGATCGTCTGGTGAGCCGTTTTCAGAGCGGCATCACGGCGGACGTGGACATCCCGGCGTATGAGACGCGCATGAATATCTTGCTGCTGAAGTTGCGGGGTTATCCGGACGTGACGTTGGGGCAGGAGATCCTGGAGTTCATCGCGAAGCGGGTGAGCAGCAGCGTGCGTGCGCTGGAGGGTGCGCTGGCGACGACGGTGAACTATGCGCGGATGTTCCCGGGGAATCCGGGGGCGATCACGGTGGAGGTGCTCGAGAAATCGATCCTGAAGGGCTACATCCATGACGAGGAGACGTTGGTGCGGCTGACCTGCGCGGATATCCAGCGGGCGGTGTGCGACTACTTCGGGCTCTCGATGGATGAGCTGACGGGGAAGAGTCGTGAGAAGAAGATTGCGACGCCGCGCCAGATCGGGGTCTTCCTGTGTCGGAAGCTGACCTCGAGTTCGACGACGGACATCGGTCGTGCCTTCAACCGCAACCACGCGACGGTGCTCTATTCCTCTTCGACGGTCCAGGACCTCTATAAGAAGGGTGACTCGGAGACCTGCACCGCCCTGAAGGCCCTGGTGGAAAAACTGGGCAAGACAACCAGCGACTTGAATTGAGTCGAGGTTGGAACCGCAGATTCCTGAGAACACAGAGAATCACAGAGAAGACAGAGGGGCACAGAGGCGGGCGGCGTGCTGGCGCATGCAGGACTGCCAGATTGTTTTATAAATCACAAAGGACACAAAGGACACAAAGGGGAAGTGGCTGATTGGGAGATTGGCTGATTAGTTGATTGAAGGGCTGTGGGGCGCTGCCCCACGCCCCGGCAGGGAGAAGTTCTCCCTGCACCCCCGGCACGTCCGATGGACGTGCCTTATTTGCATACTAAGGAAAGGCGCGAACCGGAGGGCGGCGGTCGCGGTCAGCGGCGGAGCCGCCCGTCCTATTCGTCCTATTGGTCCTATATGTCCTACCGCGACGCTTGAGGGTGTTTCCAAAGAAAACCAGAGAGCCGCAAGGGATGGGCACGGTAGTGAGGCCGTAGGCCGAACGGTGAAGTGCCCAGTCCCTTGCGGCCCTTTGTGTCTTCGTGGAGAAGAACCCTCCGTTCTCTGGGGCGCGTCAGCGCCCCTCTGTTGATAACCCTGTGGAAAAGGGCGTGAAAAGGGATGAAAGGTGGGGTGGGGGAGGGTGGCGCGGAAAGTGAATATGAATGGCTTACGCGGTTTGCTTACCTGTAGCAATGAAAGTACAAGGATTGTGTTGTCAAAGAGTTATTGACATATCAACAGCGCTTTCGACAGGGGCGGCGCGGAAAGGCTCAAAGGGGTCAAACATTTTTCCAACAAGGCGCTAACGCAGGCGGTGTTGTTGAAAACATTGTTGAAAGAGTCGGAAAATATGTGGGAAAAGGGCGGTTTTTCAACAGTCCGAGAGGGGTTTGAGGCTCGGAGCGCGGCGGATCGGTTTTTTGCTCACAATCGGTTCACAGATCGCTGACAGGAAAATTTGCGATAAGAAATTGAAAGCTGAAAGAGTGGGGGGACTTTTCCGCGTTTTCAACAGTTCTACATCATCATCTATTCTTTTATTCTGGTCTTTTGTTGAAGAAAGAGTGTGTTTCCACGAAGACACGAAGGAACGCAAGGGACTGGGCTCTTCACCGTTCGGCCCTTCGGGCCTCACTAACGTGCCCAGCCCTTGCGTTTCTCTCGCTTCTTGGGAAAGCCAAGCTTCTTTTTTAGGTTTTTTCTGGGAAGGGATGGTGGAAGGTATATAATAGGGGTGTTTTTCCGGAGGGAAGGTTTCCCGATGGACGCGTTGATAGGTGGCCGGAAGGTCCCTGAGCCGAACGCGAGCGGGCGTGCCGTGGCCCTGCGGTCGGTGTTTGCAAGACGGCGAGAGGAGTGCTCTCATGAAGAAGGACAAGGAATTGGAGCAGCGTCTGCGTGCGTGGACGGAGGCGGCGGAGGCCGGTGACGTGAGCGCGATGGAGGCGTTGGGGGCTTATTATGACGAGTTGCGGCCGGAGTCGATGAGCTCGCGTGAGCGGTTGGGGCGTTGGCTGGGTGCGGCGGCGAAGGCGGGGAGCGTGCAGGCGGCGTTTCGTCTGGCGAATGCGATGGCGTGGGGGCGGAGCACGCCGTGGTTGGCGGGGATCGAGGGGACGCATGAGGAGGTCTACCTGTCGCTGCTGAGGCAGGCGATGGAGGGGGGCGTGCCGATGGCGACGTATACGCTGGCGCGGAAGGCCGCGTTCCCCGCGTGTTTTGAGCTGATGGGGCGTGCGGCGTGCCAGGGGGTGCCGGATGCGGTCCGCGAGGTGGCGATGACGCTCTTTGACTTGGGGTTGGTGGAGCGGTCTGAGCCGTGGCTGCGGCGGTTCATCGCGATGGAGGAGGCGGCCGCGCAGGCGGGGAAGTCGCCGTATACGCAGCTGGTCAATCGGTTCGTGCGGCTGTATGGGCCGGATGAGGACCCGGGGCCGTTTTTGCCGGATCCGGGGGCGGTGTGGCGCTTGGGGGTCTGCCGCGAGCGTGCGGGGGACATCGCGGAGGCGGTGCGGCTCTTCCGGCGCGTGGCGGCGGGGGAGGGGCTGGCGGGTGATGGCTATGTCCCCTTGGTGCCGATGCCGGGCAACACGGGGTGGGAGAAACCCGCGCGCCGCATGGACGCGGAGAGTTTCTTCGGGGGGGCCTACGACTTCAAGGGTGAGGCGCAGGCCCATTTGTTGTGGCTGGCCGAGCAGGGACTGATCGAGTCGCCGGACTTCTCGGAGGACGTCCTCGGCAGGCAGGGGCGTTGGGAACTGGAGCTGTTGCGCCATCCGGAGCGCGCGAAAGAACGCTTCCCGGCGTCGGTCCTCGCGTGCCTGGAGCGTCTGCCGGAGGGGCGCTGACGCGCCCCAGAGAACGGAGAACAGAGCGTGCAGGCCCGAAGGGACAAACCTTCCACGGCCACAGAGAACGGAGCGCGCGGCAAGCGCGCGACGGGCGGGGTGGGGGGAGAATTGTGGAGGGTTTGCTCTGCGGGGCTGACACGAAGGACACGAAGAACCACAAAGAGGCACAAAGAACTGACGGGGATAGGAACCGCAGATTGCGCAGATTTTGAGCAGATTAAGGGCGTGCTAGCGCACGCAGGACTGCCAGAGTGTTTTTGGAAATCACAGAGATTCACAGAGGGATACACAGAGCAACACAGAGAAGGACTGCCAGTGTGTTTTGGAAATCACAAAGGACACCAAGGACACAAAGGGAATTGGCTGATTAGCTGATTGGGAGATTAGCTGATTGGCTGTGGGGCGCTGCCCCACGCCCCGGCAGGGAGAAGTTCTCCCTGCACCCCCGGCACGTCTGCGACGTGCCTGACGGACGTCGCGGTAGGACGTATAGGACCTATAGGACGTATAGGACGGCGGCTACGCCGTTTACGCACAATAAACTGGCCCGTCGCCCCGCAGGGGCGCTCTCTGTTCTCCGTTCTCTGTTCTCTTTTCATCGGGGTGCGGTAGCACCCTTTTTTTTGGTACAATGGTTGGCGTAACCATTTCAGGAGATGCCATGAAGTTCACTGTCATCCGCAGCCGTTTTTTGGATTTGCTCTCGAACGTGCAGAGCGTGGTGCCCGCGCGCCCCGCGTTGCAGATCATCACGAACGCCTTGGTCGAGGCGAATGAGGACGGCACGTTGACGTTGACCGCCACGGACCTCGATGTGTCGGTGCGGACGACGCTCTCCGCGGATGTGAAGGTGGATGAGCCCGGTCGGACGACGTTGCCGGTGCGTCGCGTGGTGGAGATTCTGCGCATGGCGCCTGAGGGCGAGATTCAGTTTGACATCGACGCGGATGACGTGGCGCGTATCGTGACGCCCGCCGCGAAGTATCGTATCATCGGCATCGGCGCGCGCGATTTCCCCGCCATCAAGGAGCCCGCGGAGGACGCCAAGCGCTTCACCGTGGATCGCGCCATCTTCCGCGAGATGCTGCGCAAGACCTCCTATGCGGCCGGCACGGACGAGACGCGCCGTATCCTGACGGGCGTGCTCCTGCAGTTCGCCGACGGCAAGCTGACCATGGTGGCGACCGACGGCAAGCGTCTGGCGCTGGTGGAACAGGAGGTCGACTTCCCTGCCGACAGCGCGTGTGAGATGATCCTGCCTCCGAAGGCCGTGGCCGAGCTGATGCGTCTGCTCAACGGCGAGGGCCCGATGACCATCTACGGCCAGATTGGCCAGATTGTCTTCGACTGCGGCTCTTTCCGCTTCCATAGCAAGCTGATTGAGGGCGTCTACGCGAAGTATCAGGCGGTGATCCCCACGGCGTGCGATGAGCGCGTTTCCGTGAACCGCGAGGAGCTGATCGCCTCGGTCCAGCGCGTGGCCATCATGTCCAACGAGAAGGCCCACGCCGTGCGTCTCTCTTTCACCGAGGGTACTCTCTCCCTGAGCGCCAGCAGCGTCGAGACCGGTGAGGCTACCGATGTCCTGCCCATCAAGTATGCCGGTCGTCCCATCGCCGCGGCCTACAACCCGGCCTTCATCATGGATTGCTTGCGCAACCTGGACACCGAAGAGGTGACCTTTGAGCTCACCGAGGGCCACTCTCCCGCGGTCCTCAAGTGCCCCGGCGTCCCCTTCCTCTATGTGATCATGCCGTTGCGTCTGACCGCCTAAAAGTTTTTCGACAACCTTCTCGACAAGGGTCGCCCACAGGCGGCCCTTTTGTGTTAAATAGGGCAGATTTGGAGAACACAGAGGACCACAGAGAAGACAGAGGAACACAGAGAAGGACTGCTAGGGTGTTTTGGAAATCACTAAGGACACTAAGGACACAAAGGGATTAGCTGATTAGGAGATTGGAGGATTGGATGATTAGAGGGTGTGGGGCGCTGCCCCACGCCCCGGCAGGGAGAAGTTCTCCCTGCACCCCCGGCACGTCCGATGGACGTGCCTGAAGGACGTCGCAGTAGAAAGTAACGGCTATGCTTTCACGCACAGTGGTTTGCCTGTCGCGCTTGCCGCGCGTTCTGTTCTCCGTTTTCTGTTCTCCGTTCTCCGGGGCGCAAAGCGCCCCTTCCCTGCACCCCCGGCACGTCTGCGACGTGCCAACAAGCACGACGGAATGACAAGCACGCCCCAGCAGGAGATGCAGGAGCGCCCGGCAAGCGGGCGACGGATGAGGACTCCGGGAGATCGACAAGGCACGAAACGGAGGGCGGCGGGCGCGGTCAGCGGCGGAGCCGCAGAGCGACCGACGGAGCCCGAAGCGGTTCGCGCCCCCTCTTGCGTCTTTGCGGTAAAGCCCCTCCGTTCTCTGGGCGGCTATGCCGCCCCACCAACTTATCCACAATTTCAACAGAGTTATAAACAGCGGTTGATAAAGTTGTCAGTAATCGGTACTGTTATAAACGCTTTTTACAGGATTATCGACAAAGTTATAAACAGTGGTTGATAACTCTGTTGAGACTTTATTGCTTGCTTTTGGGGGCGGAATTCGCTATCCTATTGCGCGTATGAAGACCTTGGGAAGCCAGATTCGCGAAGCGCGTCTGCGTCGCCACCTGAGCCAAAGCGCGTTGGCGCGGCAGGTGGGGTGCAAGCAGTCCGCCCTCTCGATGTACGAGGGGGGCCGGGCGGCCGCGTTGAGCGCCGAGACCGTGGGCAAGCTGTGTGCGGCCCTCGGCCTTCTGCCGCCCACCGAGGCGGAGTTGGCCGAGGAGGCCGCGCGTCCCCAGGGTACGCGTGTCTATTGCCCGAATCCGGATTGTCCGAGTAACCTGCCTGTGCGTGTGGGCGAGAGCGTGGTGCTGGTGCCGCATGGTCACCTGGCGCAGGAGGGCGAGGTCCACTGTGCGTGGTGCGGCGAGGTGCTGGAGCGTGCTTGCCCCGAATGCGGTGCTCCGCTGAATGCCGGTGCCCATTGCGTCCGTTGCGGCGCGGCTTACCTGGCCGGTGCCCCCGAGCACTTCGACGCCGAACGTGCCGCCGCCTCCGAGCGCGTGTTGGCTTGGTCTCGCTAAGCGGCGCCCCTTTTCCACGAAAACACAAAGTAAAAGCAATTGCCTGGGCACTTCACCGTTCGGCCCTGTGGGCCTCGCTACCGTGCCCATCCCTTGCGTTTCTGTGGCTTTCCTGGGAAACCGAACACAGACGGAATGGGGAAACCGCCGATTACGCAGATTTTGAGCAGATTAAGGGCGTGCTAGCGCACGCTGGACTGCCAGTGTGTTTTGGAAATCACCAAGGACACAAAGGACACAAAGGGATTTTGGATGATTAGGGGATTGGTTGATTGGGGATGTGGGGCGCTGCCCCACGCCCCGGCAGGGAGAAGTTCTCCCTGCACCCCCGGCACGTCCGATGGACGTGCCTGAAGGACGTCGCAGTAGAAAGTAACGGCTATGCTTTCACGCACAGTGGTTTGCCTGTCGCGCTTGCCGCGCGTTCTGTTCTCCGTTTTCTGTAGCCGTGGAAGGTTTGGCCCTTCGGGCCTGCACGCTCCGTTCTCCGGGGCGCAAAGCGCCCCTTCCCTGCACCCCCGGCACGTCTGCGACGTGCCAACTAGCACGCGCTCAGGAGATACAGGAGATACAGGAGATTCAGGAGATACAGAAGCGCCCCCTACGGGGCGACGGGTGAGGACTTTAGGAGACCGACAAGGCGCGAACCGGAGGGCGGCGGGCGCGGTCAGCGGTGGAGCCGCAGAGCGACCGATGGAGCCCAAAGGGGTTCGCGCCTCCTTTTGTGTCTTTGCGGAAAACTTCACCGAATGCCACTGGGGCGGCGGATGGATATGTGTATTTTTTCGTATTAACCCATTGTAAATACGAATGAGATCAACATTCGTTTGCGGATTTTTAAGTAAAATACGCAAATGGAATAATGCTCGATAAATGAAATCAGGCGGCAAGCATAAAGCCTGCCGCCTGGTTTGTCGCGCTTGTCGCGCGTTCTGTTCTCCGTGGCCGTGGAAGGTTTGCGGCTTCGCCGCTGCACGCTCCGTTCTCCGTTCTCCGGGGCGGCATAGCCGCCCCTTGTGCCCAGGCCCTTGCGGCCCTTTGTGTCTTCGTGGAGATCACTCCAACGCAGCATCGACTTTGGCGATGAGGGCTTCGACGGAGATGCGCTCTTGGGCCATGGTGTCGCGGTCGCGGAGGGTGACGGTGCCGTCTTTCTCCAGGGTGTCGAAGTCGACGGTGACGCAGAAGGGGGTGCCGATCTCGTCTTGGCGGCGGTAGCGGCGGCCGATGGCGCCGGTCTCGTCCCAGAAGCAGTTCCAGCGCTTTTGGAGGCGCTTGAAGATGGAGCGGGCGAGGTCGCGGAGTTCGGGGCGGTTCTTGACGAGGGGGAAGACGGCGACCTTGATGGGGGCGATGGCGGGGGCGAGGTGGAGGACGGTGCGGACGTCTTCCTTGCCCTTGTCGTCGACGAGTTTCTGCTCTTCGTAGGCGTTGCAGAGGAGGGCCAGGGCCATGCGGTCGACACCGGCGGAGGGCTCGATGACGTGGGGGATGTATTTGCCTTCGAAGAGTTTGTCGACGAAGGCGTTGGCGGCTTCGGCGGTTTTGCCGCGGCCCTGCCATTCGGTCACGACCTTGGCGCGGAAGGCGGCCTTTTCGTCGTCGGAGAGTTTCTTGACGGCGAGTTTGAGGGGCTCGTCAAAGACCTCCATGCTCTTGCCGGAGTGCTCCTGGTGGCGGGAGAGGTCGAAGTCGGAGCGGGCGGCGATGCCTTCGAGTTCTTGCGTGCCGAAGGGGAAGCGGTATTCGATGTCGACGCAGGCGCGGGCGTAGTGGGCGAGTTCGTCGGGCTTCTGCCAGTATTCCACGAAGGAGTCCTTGGGCAGGCCGTTGGCAACGAGCCAGAGTTTGCGCTGTTCCACCCAGTACTTGTGCCAGCAGGCCCAGCCCCACTCGGGCTTGGGCTCGGAGAGGTCGGTGGTGTCGGTGAGGGGTTCGACGCGGCCGCAGAGGAGTTCCACCGCCTCGTCGGGCTTGATGAAAAACTCGAGCTCCATCTGCTCGAACTCGCGGGAGCGGAAGATGTAGTTGCGGGGGGTGACCTCGTTGCGGAAGGACTTGCCGATTTGGCCGATGCCGAAGGGCGGGGCCTGGCGGCTGGAAACCATGACGTTGGGGAATTCCGCGAAGATGGCCTGGGCGGTCTCGGGGCGGAGGTAGGCCACGTTGGAGGGGTCGTCGATGGGGCCGACGACGGTCTTGAACATGAGGTTGAAGGGGCGGGGCTCGGTCATCACGCCGCCGCAGGTGGGGCAGGGGAGGACCTCGGGTTCGCCCGCGGGGGTGGCCAGGAGGATGAAGAGGGCGCGGACGTCCGGGACGGTCTTGAGGGTCTCGAAGATGGCCTCGAGGTGCTCGGGATGCTGCACGGTGTAGAGGCCGGGGGCGATGCCTTTGCCCTTGCCCTTGCACCAATTCGCCACCGCACCGGCGTCGCCGACCAGGGGTTCGAGGGCGGCCTTGATGGGGGAATCGTCGAAGATCTCCCAGATTTGGTCGGCGCGGACCAGCTTGCGGCAGTTGCCCTTGCACATGCTCATGGGGTCGGAGAAGGTGTCCAGGTGGCCGGAGGCCTTCCAGATGGCGGGGTGCATGATGATGGAGGCGTCGAGGCCTTCCACGTCCTCGCGGTCGCGCACCATGAAGCGCCACCAGCGTTCCTTGATGTTGCGCTTCAGTTCGCACCCCAGCGGACCGTAGTCCCAGAAGCCGGCGAAGCCGCCATAGACTTCCGAACTCTGGAAAATGAACCCGCGCCGCTTGCACAGCGACACCAACGCATCCAACGAACTCTTCGGGGCCTCTTTCTTGTCCATGGCTAAATTCCTTTGTGAAGCGCTTATTATACCATTTGTGGGCGGCTCGTGCCGCCCACGCTGATTGGCTGATTCGCTGATTGGAGCGTGCGCCAAATCGAAAAGTAATCGCGCGGGGGTAGTCTCGGGGATGTCGCGATAAGGTTTCCTAAGAAGGGGGGAGCGATTAGGTGTCCTAAAGAGGGATGCGCGATTAGGAGTCTGGAAGAATTGTGGAAAATATGAGATGATAGAGGAGTCCCCCCCCTCCCCGGGGAGGGGGGATGCGCGATTACCTGTCCGCAACAGTGGTACTTAATTCCGGGATTTAGGAAGGAGTCTTAACATGGGCCAAAAGCAGGGGAATCCTCTGTCTCCGTTGCGCAGAGCGCCACGGCCAACCCCTCTTTGTGGCTCTGCTCTGCGTTGCGCCGAGATCCCCTTCCTCGGCGTTATGCGCCCCCCTGCACTCCTCTCTCCCTGCCGACCTTAACCCCATCACAATCATCCCTACACAACGACCAGAAAGGAGGCTCCACATAACCTAATCTAGGACAATTAAACGCAACAAAACACCCCCAAAAACGGTGTCGCGATTACCTTTCCAAAAGAAAACGGTCTTCGCCACGTCGCGTTTGAGTATACCCATCAGATCACAAATCCACCTCCCCAACCTCCCATTTTGCCTCTTTTTCCCACCGCAAGCCTTCCCTCCACCCCAGAAAACCTCCATCAAGGAGCATTTTCCGGACACCTAATCGCGCACCCCCGCGTATTTACCCGTCTTTTGTCGCGATTACTTCTAGATTTGACCTGATTGGAGCGTGCGACGGGTGGGGTCGTGGGAGAACTGTGGAGGGTTTACGCTGCGCGGCTATCACGAAGAACACAAAGGACCACGAAGAGACACAAAGAACTGCCAGAATGATTGGAAATCACAAAGGACACGAAGGACACAAAGGGAGGGAAACGCAGATCTCGCAGATTTGGGCAGATTTTTGGCGTGCTGGCGCACGCCGATTGAGTAGAATGAAAAGGAGTTGGGATTGGAGGGTGTGGGGCGCTGCCCCACGCCCCGGCAGGGAGAAGTTCTCCCTGCACCCCCGGCACGTCCGATGGACGTGCCAACAGGACGACCCAGAGACTTGTAGAGAGAAAGCCAAGCTTCTAAGCCTCCAAGCTTCCAAACTTCCAATCGCCCCTGCACCCCCGGCACGTCCGATGGACGTGCCAACTAGCACGCACGGCCCGGGGGCCTGTAGGGGCATGGCGGGCTTCGCACGCCATGCTTTTGGGAGTTTGGAATCTAGCGGCGGAGCCGCCGTCCTAGTGGTCCTATATGTCCTATGGGTCCTACCGCGAAGCCTGATGACGTTCCGCAAAGAGTTGAAAGAGGGCCTAAGCGCGAAGACGATGGGCGGGAGGGAGCGATCAGCGGGCGTTTAGCCCGCAAAGCGACCGGCGTTAGCCCATCTGGCTTCGCGCGCACTGGCGTCTTTGCGGGAAACTTCACAGACTGCCACTGGGACGCCCCAGCAGGAGATACAGGAGATTCAGGAGATGCAGGAGCGCCCGGTAAACGGGCGACGGAGAGAGCGGGGGTGTGGGGCGGAGCCCCACCAAGAACACCAATCAGCCAATCAGCCAATCAGCTATTCCTGGGGGAGGTCGAGGGAGTGGAGCTCGGTGAGGATGGATTGGGCGAGGCGGCGGGCGACGCGGGAGAGGGCGTCTTGGATGCCGGTCTGGTAGTCTTCGCGGGTGAGGGCGGAGTCGACGGCGGTGATGGGTTTGCCGTTGACGTAGGTCTTGCCGGTCTTGGCGTCGAAGACGTAGAGGCGGGCGGTGAGGGCGACGTGGTATTCGTCGGGGACGAGGTTGTCGTTGCGGCTGTAGCGGACGGCGTCGGTGTCGAGGGGCTGGATGACGGCCTGGACGCGGAGGCGGGCGTTGTCGTAGGCGGTGGGGGTGAAGGTGCCGTCTTCAATGAGGGCGTCGAGGAGCTGCTGGGAGGCGAGGGTGCCGACCATGGGGTAGTCGGTCTGGTTTTCGAAGGCGGCGACGTGGATGGGGCGGCAGGCTTCGGGGACGGGGGAGCCGAGGCGGTAGCCGGCGCAACCGGTGAGGAGGGCGAGGAGGGGGAGGGCGAGGAGGGCGCGTTTCATGGGGTCATTCCTGGGGTTGGGCGGCGGTGCGGCTCTGGACGGCGCCTTCCGCGGGAGTTTCGCCGGAGGCGGCGGGGGCGAGGGCGGCGATGCGGGCGCGGACGTCGGCGGCCTGGGGGGCGTCGGGGTAGTCGCGGAGGAAGGCCTGATAGGCGAGGAGGGCGGCTTCGGGGGAGTAGGCCTTGGGGTTGTCGTAGAAGGTGGCGGCGACGTAGGCGCGTTCGCGGCGCATGAGGTAGATCTCGCGCTCCCACTGGGTGAATTGGTCGAGGTCGGGGTGGGCGGGGCGGAAGGTGCGTGCGCCGGCGAGGAGGCGCTCGAGGTGGGCCAGGCGGCCGACGTCGTTGGCCCAGAGGTCGGCCTGGTCGCGGCAGGCGCGGCAGTAGAGGGAGACGACGTCGTCCATCTTGGCGTAGGCGGGCCAATCGACGATGAGGCGGTCGCAGACGGTGATGGCGCTGGCGTATTCCTCGTCTTCGCAGTAGAGGTTGGCGATACTCAGGAGGAGGTCGGGCACGCGGCGCCAGCGGGGGGCGAAGTGGATGATGCGCTCGTAGTTCTGGCGGAGGCCGTTACCGGAGGTGAGGCGGAGGGAGCGGTTGAGCTCGCGCTGTGCCAGGAGGTCGGCCTGGGCGGTGGCGTCCTCGAGGATGGGGGTGAGCTCAAAGCGGCCATTGTAGTGCGCCAGCAGGTAGATGTCCTCGTCGTAGGCCAACTGTGTCTCGCCGGCGGCGGAGCGGAGGCGGGCGATGGAGAGCTGGGCGGTGAGGGCCTGAGGCGTGGCGTGCCAATTGCGCACCAGGTCGTCATAGGCGTCGATGGCGGCTTCGCGGCGGCCTTCGCGCTCCAGGCCTTGGGCGTAGGCGAGCTGTTCGGCGGGGGTGTCCTTCTCCGCGCCGCCGAAGAACCAGGAGGGTTCCTTGAGCGGGATCTCGAGCGGATCGGTGAGGAAGAGGAGTTCGGCCGGCGTGCGGCCCATGCGGGAATAATCCTGATACTGCCCCCAAGCGGCGGTGCCACAGAGGGCCAGCAAGGCACAGAGAATCGTTTTGCGGTTCATGGCCATAAGTATAGCAAAAGCGTGCGGGCGCTGGCGCGCCCGCACGCTAGAGAACAGAGAACGGAGAACAGAGAACAGAACGCCCCTGCGGGGCGACGGGTGGAGTCGCTGGAAAGATGTGGAAGATTAACGCTGCGCGGCTATCACCACGTTTCCAAAAGCCTTTGCTGAAAAACAAAATCCAGAGGATTTGGGCATCTCGCAATCGGATTCGACTGACGAACCTAGATGCGTTGGAATTGCTTGCGTTTGTCGAGCACGAATCGCCCGAGGCTTTTGTTTACCTAGACCCTCCCTATTACAAAAAGGGGAAGTGCCTTTATCTCAATTTTTATAAACACGCCGATCATCTCCAATTGTCAGAGGCAATCCAAGGGAGTAGCCTTCGAAATTGGCTGATTTCCTATGATTTGGCCCCTGAGATTGAAGCGTTTTACCATCATGGACCGGGCAATCCAAACACACGAGTCAACACGCTGAACTATTCATTGCGCACGGTTCGGAAGGGACAGGAATTGCTCATCAAGTCGCCAATGCTTTCGTGGGAATAAACAAAGCTTGCGTTCTCCTTGGGTTTGTGGTTTACTGTGGGTGTTGGCGGTAACTGCCGGGGACTAGTTCATGAACGCCTCGGCCAGTAGAGCCACGAGACTAACAGTGGTATCACCTGCCTCCTAGAAAGCCCGCCTTTATGGTGGGCTTTCACTTTTCAGTTCTCGCCTTTCGTATGATACCTTCCGCCGACCTTCCGGCGCTCAACCTCTTTGTCGCTCAATTCCCCATAGTCCGTGATCAGCAGGCGGCCGGTGCGGTGTTTGGTGAGCACGGCGACGGAATTGCCGTGGATGAGGTAGAGCTTGGAGCGGGAGCGGTCGTGCTTGTAGGCCTCGCCTTCTTGGAGGGTGTCGACGAGGGTGTCCTTGGCCTTGGGGTGTTTGGCGAGGATGTGGGCGAGGCCGTGGCCGCCCTTGTGGTCGTTGCCGGGGTTGCCGGGCGTGCCGTAGTCGATGCCAATCCAGCCGGTGTCTTGGCGGTAGAGGGCTTTGGGCTCGGAGCCGCTGTGCTTGGCCATGAGGTGGGTGACGACGCTGCGGGCGCGCTCGGCGTTGGTCTTGGGGTTGGCGGCGAGCGCGGCCTCGTCGAAGGTGCCGTGGGCGTCACGCTTGGAGGGCGTCTCGCCTTCGCGCGGGCGGGTGCGGCGCGAGTCGGTCTTGGCGAAACGTCCATGGGCATCGCGTTTGTGGGTGTCGCTGTTGGCGACGGGCTCGGTGGTCTCCGCGGTGAAGGTCTCGTCCAGGAGGGTCTGGATCTCCGAGGCCAATTCGGGGTCCTCCGGCAACAGCTCGGGGAGGCGCGCGGCGAGGGCCTGGGCCGCCTCGGGGGAGGGGTCGGCGAGGAGGGTTTGCAGGGCCTTGGCAAGGGGTGCGCAGTCGGCCTGCAGGGCCTCTGCGAGGCCTTGCAGGCCGGAAGTTTGGAGGGTTGGAAGGTTGGAAGTTTGGCGGTTGAGGGTGGGGCTCTGCCCCACGCCCCACGGCATGGGGGAAGCGGTCGGCCCGGCGCCCCGCAGGGGCGAGGCCAAGCCTCCAAGCCTCCGCTCGTCCAAGCCTCCGGAGCCCGCTCCCGCGGGCTCCAGCGCATAGCCGGTGCGCTCCTGGAGCTCGGCCTGGGTGACGCGGTAGCCGGCCTGGACGGCCTTGGCGGCGAGGTCGAAGACCTCGGCGGGGCCTGGGGCGGGCTCGGTCTCGAAGTCGAAGGCGGCGAGGTGGGGGCGGCCGGGGAAGGCGCGGTCGAGGAGGGCGTCGGTGACGGTGCGGTTGAGGGCGGTGGCGACGGCGGCGGCGTCGCGGCGGACGATGGTGCGCCAGGTCTCCTCGTGGGCGTCGGTGGCGCCCTGGCCGATGCCGGTGGCGCCGGTGAGGCTGGTGAGCATGCCGCCGGTGGCCATGAGGACGATGAGGCGCTGCTGGTGGTCGAGGAAGGCGGTGAAGGGGTCGGTGCCGCGGGCCTCGTGGGCGTAGGAGACGAGGGAGCCTGCGGGGAGGGCGCCGGAGCCGCCGTCGGCGACCTGGATGGCGGCGGCGCAGTAGTCGGAGACGCGCGCGGGGTCCATGTCGGGCGGCATGGTGATGATGACGGGGGGGATGCCGTAGCGCTCGAGGAAGCGGCCCCAGGCCTTCTCGCCCAGCGCATTGCGCAGGAAGATGGGCATGGCGGGATAGTCGATGTGGCGGGTGCGCACCAGGGTGACAATCTCGCCTTCGGGGACGGGGTCGAGGCTGCCGAAGTCGAGGGTCTCGGCGGCGGAGGGGTTCCAGTGCCAGAGGCCGGTGACGAGGTCGCGGCAGAGGTTCCAGGCATTGAGGAGCTCGAAGCCGGCGAGGCCCAGGCCGTCGTCGCTCCAGAGGGGACGGACGTGGGCGTGTCCGCGGAAGAAGGCGGAGGCGAGGCGCTCGATGGCGGGGAAGAGGTTGCGCTCCTCGGCCTGGCCGTAGGCCTGCTCAAGGAAGGCGGCCTGCTCGTCGGCCAAGGCTTGGTCGAAGCCTTTGGCGCGGGCGGCGGCCTTGGGGCGGATGGTCCAATCGAGGTCGACCAGCGCGGAGGCGCGGCGCTCGGCGCAGATCATGAGCGTGGGGTCGCTCTGCTCGAGGTTCTCGTAGATCCACTGGAGGCGGACGTCGTTGCCGCGGCGGGCGGCGTCGAAGATCATCTGGGCGCGGCGGATGGTGAGCCCGCGCAGGGGGTTGTAGCTCTCGAGGAAGGCGTTGGCCTCGCGGTCGTGGCGGGTGCGCACCGCGGTGGGCAGGACGACGGGTCTGGCGGGTTTGGTTTTCATAGGTCTTCAAGGCTCCCACGGAAACGGAAGGGACGGGGCAGGAAGTCGCAGCCGCGGCGCTCGGCGGCGTGGATGAGGAGGGCGAGGGCGGCGGCGCGGTCGCTGTGGCCGTCTTCGGAACGGGGGGCGGCGTAGGTGACGGTGCCGCCGGCGCTGACGTTGCGCTGGACGGCGTGGAGGTCCTCGCGCAGGTCGCGGTCGGCGGGGATGCGCAGCGCCTTGTCCTCGAAGCGGCGGCGGAGGGCGGCATAGAGCTCGCCCTTGCTCTTGGCGGTGAAGGTGACGGGCTCGACGCGCCCGCCCAGGCGGCGGCGGGCCTCCTCGGCCAGCATGGCGCCGATGCCGGTGGCGTCCACCGCGATGCGCCGCACGCGCGGGTCCGCACCGATGGCGCAAAGGCATTGCAACTGCTCGGCAAAGGGTTTGCGGCGGAGCGTCTCGACCCGCGTGAGATGGAGGACGCCCGCCACCAGCGCGCCGACCATGATGACGGAGAGGTCTTTGCTCCGGCCCACGTCCATGCCCACGTAGAGGGGCGCGTCGCCGGGCGCGGCCTGGATGGCGGGCACCTCGCAGGCGGAGATGAGGTCGTAGGGCAGGAGGACGGAGGAGGAATCGATGAACTCGCAGAGATACTCCTGCGCCCAGATGTCGGGGTCGTCGACGCCGGCGCGGAGCTCGTCGAGGTCGACGGGCAGGCCCTGGGCCTTGGCGTCGAGGATGGTGACCTTGTGCTTGGAATAGGCGGGGTTCTTGAACCAGAGGTCGGCGAACTTGTTGCCCATGCCCTTGGGGGTGGAGACGACGCGGAGGAGTTTGCGGCCGTTGAGGGGGTTGGTGATGGAGGGGTAGATGGCGGCCCAGATGTCCCAGGGCTTCTCGTGGATGGCGAACTCGTCGAGCACGAGGTTGGCGCTGTAGCCGCGGGCGGTGTCGGGGTTCGCGGGGATGGCCAGGATGCGGCTCTTGTTGGCAAAGGCGATCTCGGCGCGGGTCATGAGGGCCTGGCCCTGCCGGAGCTCGTCGTAGGCCTCCACGGCCAGGCGAACAGCCTCCGCCCATTGACGGGCTTTGCGCATCCATTCGATGGCTTGGCGCTCGCCGGCGGAGAGCACCACCCACAGCGCGCCGGGGTGAAGCTGGCAGTGCAGCACGGCCTCGCACGCGGTGGAGAAGCTCTTGCCGGTCTGGCGCGACCACAGCCCGATCTTGAAGCGCGCGGCGTCCTCGACCCAGGCGCGCTGGTAGGGCAGCAGGATTTCGTCAAGTAGCTTCATAGGCCGAAGATGGTTTTGATGCGCGCGAGGCGCTCGGTTTCGGAAAGAGTCTCGTCGGCGGCCACGCCGGTGGCGTCGGCCAGGCGTTTCTCGGCGGCCTCGAAGCGTTCGCGCTTGAGGGCGAGCTCCTGCCGCTGGAGGTCGAGGCGCTCGGCCTGTTGGCGTTGCTCGGCCAAGCGCAGGCTGGCGGCGTTGATCTTGACGGCCATCTCGACGATCTTGGCGGCGCGGTCGGGGTCGCCGGAGAGGGTGGCGTCGTTGGCCAGCGCGAGGTAGGCGTCGGCCGTGCGGGCGTCGAGCGCGGCGTAGTCGGAGAGGCCTTTGAGCTCCTGACGGGCGGCGATGGCGCGTTCCAGGCGGTGGGTGCCCTCCTGCCGGCGCATCCACGCCTGCCACTCGTAGATGGCCGTCTTGCCCACGGTCAGGCCGTATTCCTCGGCGAGCCAGGCGGCGAAGGTGGGCCAGGGGACGCCCTTGGAGCGCTCGTAGGCCTCCCAGCGCTGGGCCTCGGTGAGCGGCGTGTCCCAGGCGTCGTTGCGGCGTTTCTTCATGGTTTGGCCCTCCCGATCACGGTGTCGAGCTTGCCCTCGATGCGGGTGAGGGATTGGTTGATGTGCGGCATCTGACCCTTGAGATAGGCGACGTCTTTCTCGGTGGCGGTCAGGCGCAGGGAGATGTCGGCGACGGCTTTGGTGTTCTCGGCCACCTGCTTCTCCAGGTTCTCGCGGAGCAGGGTGCAACTGTCCGGCGCCACCTCGACGCGGTTGGGCTCCAGCCGCACCTCGCGTTTGCGGCCCATGAAGTAACCGCCGCCGCCCGTGACCAAGAGGCCGATGACCCACAGCAACGCCTGGGTGCCCTCGCTCATGCCGCCCGTGTCGATCATAACGCCCCCAAGGCCAGGCGGCCGCGTTCCGTGATCGTAAAGCGCGGGACGTCTGTCAGCGGGTCCTCAAAGCGCTCCGCCCAGTCCTTCGCCAGCAACGTGCGCAACAGCGCCCGACGCTCAAGCGTCGACAGCAGCGTTTCGGAAAACGTCCCTGCCTGTTCGGCCAGGGCCACCTCCGACAAACCCGCCCCGCCGGCGCCAATAAGCGCCCGCAAAGCACCCTTCATGATTGTAGTCTCTCTCGGCGTCATCACGACACTCCTTTCCGGTGAATGACGCCAGTATCCCACCTTCCCCACGCCCCGCCAAGGCTAACTCCCGCAACTCCCGCAATTCTGTCAAAACCCACCACCGTCAAGACATGTACAAAACCTTCTTTCTCATTCTCAAACCCTTGATAAACGCCCCATTTCCCACCCCGCCATTCTCACATCCCCTTCCGCCCCAAAATCCTCACAACTCCTTCCTATTCCGCCCTTTTCCGCCCCATTCCCCATTCTCACCCCCCTCGCTCCTGACCATCACAAAGAACACGAAGGACACAAAGGGATTTTGGATGATTAGGGGATTGGTTGATTGGGAGATGTGGGGCGCTGCCCCACGCCCCGGCAGGGAGAAGTTCTCCCTGCACCCCCGGCACGTCTGCGACGTGCCTACAAGCACGCAGGGGCGGGCCGTGCGTGCGCGTAAGGCACACGTCCGGCCCGAGGGGCCTGTAGGGGCATGGCGGGCTTCGCACGCCATGCTTTTGGGACGTGGCGCTTTCGCGCCCCGGAGAACGGAGAACGGAGCGTGCAGGCGCGAAGCGCCAAACCTTCCACGGCTACGGAGAACAGAACGCCCCTGCGGGGCGACGGCCGAAGGCGCTGTGCGTGAGCGGCGTAGCCGCAGTCCTATTCGTCCTATATGTCCTATTGGTCCTACCGCGAAGTTTGATGATGTTTCGCGAAGAGTTAAGCGCGAAGACGATGGGCGGGAGGGAGCGATCAGCGGGCGTTTAGCCCGCAAAGCGACCGGCGTTAGCCCATCAGGCTTCGCGCGCACTGGCGTCTTTGCGGAAAATGAAAGCGTGAACACCAATCAGCCAATCAGCTAGGAGCTCAGTGGAGCGCCTGCGTCTTTGCGGAAAACTGTCACCGAGCAATAGAAAAGCGCTTGCAAAACGGGAACGGGGTTGCTAAGATGTGAGCGTGTTGAGCGTTTCAGCACAGGTTTGTAGGATGTCGTTACCTAATAATCTATGTCGCACACTGCTTTATTTCGTCTGTTGGCCGGTAAATCCGGAGAGGGTTCGGGAGCATACTGGCTGCCGCTGTGGGTGCACGCGCACGATACGGCGGAGATGATGAAACGCCTGGTGAACAATCGCCTTTCGGAGGCCGCGCGGAATGCCATTGGGTTGGATGCGGAGGCACTCAATCGCGTGGCTTGGTTTCTTGGCGCGGTGCACGACATTGGCAAGGCAACCCGTCTCTTCCAATATACGATTACGCGTCAGCTTTCTGATGTACGAGATCGTTTGCGCTCCATCGGAGCGGAGGTGACGGAACCTCGGGATTCAGGTAAATCGCACCATACGTTGATGGGCGAGGCTATCGCATTGGAATTGGGATGTCCGCGAGGGTTGGCTTCCATCATTGGTGCGCACCACGGGCGACCTCAGGAATTCATGGAGGTCCGCAAGCATCTGAAAAGTTGGGAGAATCACTACTGGGCTTCGGGCCAAAAGGATCTCTGGCGGGAGGTTTGGCAGGATTTCTGGCAATGGGCCTTGGAAGGTGCGGGTTATGCCTCGGCGGAAGAGTTGCCGCAACTGGATGTTCCCGCGGAGTTACTCCTGACAGGTCTCTTAACGATGGCCGACTGGATTGCCAGCAACACGTACTATTTCCCGCTTCTCGACGTGGAGGAATTGGGGGAAGAGGCACTCTGGCCAAAGCGCGCTAACGATGCGTGGAACAACTTACACCTGCCTTCCTATTGGGAGAGCCTTTGCCAGACGATGGACGCGGATCTCTTTTGGGAACGCTTTGGTTTCTTGCCCAACGCACTTCAGACGACAGTGATGGAGGTTGCCAATGCCGCGGAGGCGCCGGGTTTACTGATTATCGAGGCTCAGATGGGTGTGGGCAAGACCGAGGCCGCGCTTGCCGCCGCGGAGGTCTTTGCGGCGCGCTTTCAGTGTGGGGGGCTCTTTTTTGGTTTGCCCACACAGGCCACTGCAAACGGCCTCTTTACGCGACTGGAAAAGTGGGGCGAGATTCAATCCAAATACAACCGGCACTCTATCAATTTGGTACACGGTGCCGCGGAGCTGAACGAGGCTTACCAGGCGCTCCTAAAAGGAACGCCCCGCACAGAAGAGGATGACCCCGAGGCCGGATTGGAAGTGCATCCGTGGTTCCAAGGCCGCAAGGTCAAGCTTTTGGGCGAATTCATCATCGGCACGGTCGACCAACTGCTCATGGCGGCCCTCAAGCAGAAGCACGTGATGTTGCGTCAGCTCGGCCTCGCCGGCAAAGTGGTGGTGGTGGATGAGTGTCACGCCTACGACGCCTACATGAGCCGTTATCTCGACCGCGCGTTGGAATGGTTGGGCCGTTGGCACGTGCCGGTCATTCTGCTTTCGGCCACGCTCCCCGCCGGCAAACGGGCGGAATTGGCCCAGGCTTATCTGGGCAGGACTGCGCCGGCGGGTGATTGGCAGACCTGCCGTGCCTATCCCTTGCTCACGTGGGCTTCGCAGGGCGAGGTTCGCCAGACCGTCGTGACGGAGACCGCCGCTCTGCGGACTGTGCGGGTGGAACATGGCTTGGTGGACGACCTGCCCCAACGTCTCCAAATGGCCTTGCGCGAGGGCGGATGTGCCGGAGTCATCGTCAACACCGTCCGGCGCGCCCAAGAACTGAACGAAATCTTGCGTACAACCTTCCCGGAGGAGGAGGGATGGAAGGTCGTCCTCTTCCACTCGCAATTTATCCAAGCCGACCGTGCGGAGTTGGAGACGGAGCTCGTGAAAAAGGTGGGCAAGGGCAAGGACTCCACGCCGAAGACCCGTAATCGCCTGATTGTCGTTGGCACGCAGGTGATGGAGCAGTCGCTGGATATCGACTTTGACTTCCTGGTCACGGAGCTCTGCCCGATGGACCTTCTCCTGCAACGCGTCGGGCGCCTGCACCGCCATCCCCGCGAACGTCCCGAGCCGTTGCGCGAAGCCGTGTGCCTGGTGCTTGACACTGGTGACGAGACCTTTGACCCCGGCAGCGTCGCTGTCTATGGCGAATGGCTCCTCTGGCGTACCCGTCGCCTCTTGCCCGATGCCATCACCCTGCCCACCGACCTCCCTCGCCTCGTCCACGACACCTACGGCTGGGAACAGAACGACCCCTTGGCCGCGGAATACGATTCTTCTACAAACGAATATATGCAAGAGTATGAATTACAGAGAAAGAAGAAAGGAACTAAGGCAGAGCAATATGCCATAGTACGCCCTCGAGAGGCGAGGAAATGGCTTGATGGATTATTACGAAAGCTTCCAGTCAGCACTGATATTGCTGCACGTGCGGCGGTGCGAGATGGGGAACTTAGTATTGAAGTATTGGTGATGGTGAAAGAGACAGATGGGAGCGTCCATTTCTTGCCGTGGCAATACGATGGCATAGCTGTGAATACCGATGTGAAACCTTCAACCAAGACTTGTTATGCCATTAGAAAACAACTGTTGCGCTTGCCACGTGTTTTCTCTCGTGAGGATAGAATTGGGCAATGTATTCATTGCTTGGAAAAGCGAAACACTGTGGTAAAGGCCTGGCAAGAGGCGCCATTGTTGCGCGGCGAATTAGTTCTTCTTTTCGAAAAGAAGGGTGAAGTGTTGACAACGGAACTTTCAGGTGTTAGACTTACTTATATGGAGAAAGTTGGATTGGTTTACGAGGAATTGTGATGGAGTCGCAAGCATTTAATCTTCTTGATGAACCGTGGATACGTGTCTTGCAATCGGATTATACGGTTGTAGAGGTGTCTTTGAAAGATGCCCTCTTGAATGCGCATGAGTATCTGTGTCTTGCCGGAGAGATGCCAACCCAAGATGTCGCCGTATTGCGTCTCTTGGAGGCGGTCCTTTTTACAGTCTTTGCACGCGTAGATGAAGAAGGCGTGGAGAGCCCAGTCGATGCAACAAATGCGTGGGAACGTTGGGGAGCATTGTGGGAACTTGGACATTTCCCGATGGCGCCCATTTGTACCTATTTTGATACGTGGCATGAAAGATTTTGGCTGTTTCATCCAAAGAATCCGTTTTATCAGACCACTGCCGTTGAGAAGGGATATAAATTTAATGCGGCGAAACTCAACGGAGAAATTTCAGAGAGTGGCAATAAGAAGAAGTTGTTTTCTTGTTTTGCAGGAGAGAAGAAACAACGGCTTTCGTATTCGCAAGCCGCTAGATGGTTGTTGCATCTTAATGGCTATGATGAACGAGGAGGAAACCCTCCGACTGGGTGTCAGCCTCGCCATGGTGTTGGTTGGTTAGGACAATTAGGCTTTATTGCGGTACAGGGACGAACCTTGTTTGAGACGCTCATGTTCAACTTGGTTTTCTTGCGCGATAGTGAAAAGGAGTGGGAGGAACCAACGCCCGCTTGGGAGATAGATGTTGACGAAAACTTGCAGAGCAGAGAGATTGCTCAACCAATGGATTTTGCGGGGATATTGACCCTTCAATCTCGACGTATTTCTTTAATTCGCGAAGGAAACTACGTTACGCGTTATTTTGTTCTTGGAGGAGATTATTTCGATGCGACTGATGCGTTCTCAGAGCAAATGACCATATGGAACCGGAAAACTTCCAATGGTTTAGAGAAGTGCACTCCAGAACCTCATAGTGTAGGGAAACAGCTTTGGCGGGAGTTCCCCTTGATTGCTTATGGAAATTTACCCGGTGTTGTCAGTTGGAATGAAGGATTGCGAGAAAACGGATTGATTGATCCAGACTCTCAAATCGTTCTGTGGGCAGTATCGCTTATTTATGGAGACTCGCAACAGTCTTCTGTTACAGATAGTTATACAGATACATTGAGTTTTCATTTGGGTATTCTGGAAGATTTAGGAAAGGAAGGGAAAAGTGCGCTTATTGAGAGTGAAATTAAGAATTGTGAGGAGGTCGCGAAGAAATTAAGAAAGTTTGCAGAGCGTGTGGCTCGTGCGGCTGGTAATGTGGAAAAATCCATTGCTGACCGTACTACAGAGTTGTTTTACTCTAGAATAGACGCGTTGTTCCGTGCGTGGCTCTGCTCTGTTCAGCCAAAGTGGGACGCAACCGAGATGGCAGACCATATGGATAACTGGCACAAGACAGTGAAGCGTGTTGCGTTTGATTTGGCCGACGAATTAGCACGAATGGCAGGCCCTACGGCTTTCGTTGGGCATATGGTCAAAGACAACGATGATAAGAAGAAAAAGAAGAAAAAAAAGGATGTGAACAAAGAAGAATACTATTCCGTTCCAAAAGCACGGTTGTCATTTATAGGGGAAGTTTCTAACCTTTATCCGAAACGAAAGGAGCACGATGATACCCAAAAGTAAATTGGTGCATGAATTCGCCACCAAACGCTTACGAGCGTTGGCGGACTTACCTGAGCGTCCACGGAAGGCTATGTTGGCTAAATTACGGCGTGGCGTGGGGCGTATGCCGGGGGATTTGCCGGAGCTGTGGGGCGTCTTTTTGGATGACTTTCCCCACGAACTGAAGGGTAAAATTGACCGTCCCCGGGTCGAATGGGCCATCTATCTGGCCTTGACCCTTTACGCCCTTCATCAGCAGGGGAATGAGTTCGCGCCCAATAAAATGAATGGCTCTAGAATAGGATTGGGTAATGCCGTACGCCGTTTGGCAGATAAGCAACTTGAGCATGTCAAAGGCGTGAAAAAATTAGAGGACGCGCCTGTTTTCAGACGCTTTTCTGCGCTGGCTACGGCAGAAAGAATGGAGGAATTGAGTTGGCATTTACGCGGCATCGTCCAGCTTCTACGGGCCGGAGGATTGCCGCTTGATTATGTGCGCCTAGCCGAGGATCTCTATTGGTTGCAAGATCCCGATTATGCTCACAAAATCCGCCTCGAGTGGGGGCAGGATTACTACCGTTTCCAGAAAGATGAGAACTCAGAAAAGGAGAATTGATATGGGCCTTTACATCGATATTCACGTGTTGCAGACCGTCCCGCCGAGCTGCGTCAATCGCGACGACACCGGCAGCCCTAAGACCGCCCGCTATGGCGGCGTCACCCGCGCCCGCGTTTCCTCGCAAGCTTGGAAGCGTGCCATCCGCCTCATGTTCGAGGATCTCCTCGCTAAGGAGCAGGTCGGCGTACGCACCAAGAAAGTCATCGACATGGTGGCTAAGGAAATCGAGCCTGGTGAACCCTCCACCGAAACACTGAAGCTGGCGGAAAAACTTCTAAAGGCTGCCGATGTGGGAATCAAGGATGCCGAGAAGGGTACCGATGCCCTCTTTTTCATGAGTCTCGGCCAAGCTAAGGCTTTGGCAAAGGTCGACCCCTCCCTAAAGGACAAAGCCCTGCAGAAGGCCTGCAAGGAGGCCCTGATGGTCGAACCCTCTGTGGATATGTTGCTTTTCGGGCGCATGGTGGCCAAAGACTCCTCGCTGAACTTCGATGCCGCTTGCCAAGTGGCTCACGCCATCTCCACCCACGCCGTGCAGAACGAGTTCGACTACTTCACGGCGGTGGACGATTGCGCCCCCGAGGACAATGCCGGCGCGGGTCATTTGGGCACCGTGGAGTTCAACTCCGCCACACTCTACCGCTACGCCACCATCAACGCCTGCGCGCTTGAGGAAAACCTCAAGGCCGACACGCCCCAGGCCGTCCGCGCCTTCGTCGAGGCCTTCGTCCGCTCCATGCCCACCGGCAAGCAGAACACCTTCGCCAACCGTACCCTCCCCGACGCCGTCGTCGTCATGCTCCGCGACGACCAGCCCGTAAACCTCTGCGGCGCCTTCGAGAAGCCCGTCGCCGCGAAGGAAAGCGACGGTTATGGCTACGTCGAGGCCTCCAAGAAGGCTCTTTGCGACTATGCCAAGCAGGTGCAGGACTACGTCTCCGCCCCCGTGAAGACCCTGAAGGTCGGCCAAGACGGTACGCTGGCGGAGGTGCTCGCGAAGCTGGAGGCGGAGGTTCGGACGCGACTGGAGGCCTGACGATGGCGACACTCCTCCTGCGTCTGGCCGCGCCGCTCCAAAGCTGGGGTTCGGACTCCAAGTTTGAGACGCGCAAGACCAACCGTGAGCCCACTAAGAGCGGTGTCCTCGGCCTCGTGGCCGCCGCCTTGGGCCTCCGCCGTGACGACGAGGAGGGCCTTGCCCGTCTTTCTCGCCTTCACTTTGGCGTACGCGTTGACCGTGAGGGCGACTTACTCGTGGACTACCATACGGCAAAGAATCCGTTACCTAAGGAAGTCAAGGAGTATCGGCAAAAGGGGCAAAAGCCACCAGCCCCTTATGTCACGCATCGCCACTATCTGTGCGACGCCGTCTTCCTTGCCGGATTGGAGAGTGCTGACCGTGTGTGGTTAGCAACATTGGAGGAGGCACTTCGCCACCCCGTCTACCCGCCCTTCCTCGGCCGTCGTTCCTGTCCGCCCACGCAACCGTTTTGCTTGGGTATTCGGGAAGTGGGACTGATGGAGGCGCTTCGGTTGGAACCGCGCTTGGTCAAGCCTCGTAATGGCGAGGGCGACCCTCTCCGCTTGGTGATCGATGCCGCCCCCGGCGAGCCCGGTGTGCCCGTGCGCGATCTGCCGCTCTCCTTCAGCCCCCTTCACCGCCGCTTCGGCTTTCGGCCCGCGCGCGAGGCCTTCATCCCCGCGCCCCCGCCGCCCGAGCCCGAGACCGCGCACAATCCCTTGGCGGAACTGTGAGGTGCCCCATGTATCTATCCCAAGTGGAATTGGACCCGCGCAACCGTGAGACCCTCCGCGCCTTGGTCGTGCCGCGCCGTCTGCACGGAGCCATCGAGGCTGCCTTCGAGGGCCCTCGCACCCGTCACCTGTGGCGCTTGGACCGCCGCGAAGGCCGCCTGTGGCTCCTCATCCTCAGCGAGGAGGTCCCGGAGCTCTCCGGCATCGTCGCTCAGTTCGGCCCGCCCAACGGCACCGCCGAGACGCGTGACTACGAGCCCCTTCTGGCCCGCGTCGCCGAAGGCACCCGCTGGCGCTTCCGCCTCGCCGCCAACCCCGTCAAGAACGTCAAGATCACCGGTGGGCGCGGCGTTGTCCGCAACCACGTGACTGCCGCGCAACAGGAACAGTGGCTTGCCGAGCGCGCGCCCAAGCACGGCTTCGCCCTCGAGCCCAACGCCTTCCGCGTGGTCGACGCCCGTTGGATCGCCTTTGACAAGGTCGCCGACGGCAACCGGGTCCGCATCCACGCCGTCACCTTCGAGGGCCTCCTCCGCGTGACGGACGCCGCGCTCTTCCGCGAGGCCCTCACCCGCGGCATCGGCCGCGGCAAGGCCTACGGCCTCGGCCTCCTCACCATCATGCGCGCTCCGTGAGATGGCGGCAGAACCTCCAGGAATCAAGCGCCCCGACCTGCAAGCCCTCCCGCAGGTCAAGGACCGCATGACCTTCCTCTACCTGGAGCACTGCACCCTCGGCCGCCAAGACGGCGCCATCACCGTCACCGACGACAAAGGCATCATCCACATCCCCGCCGCCGCCATCTCCGTCCTCCTCCTTGGCCCCGGCACCCGCGTCACCCACCGCGCCATGGAGCTCATGGGCGACGCCGGCGTCGGCGCCGTCTGGGTCGGCGAGCACGGCGTCCGCTACTACGCCCACGGTCGTCCCCTCACCACCCGTGCCGGCCTCCTCATTCGCCAGGCCGAGTGCGTTTCCAACGTTCGTCGCCACATCGAGGTCGTCCGCCGTATGTATGCGCTCCGCTTCCCCGGCGAAGATGTCTCCAGGCTCACCCTCCAGCAACTCCGTGGCCGCGAAGGCGCCCGCGTTCGTGCCGTCTACCGTCGCGCCTCTGCCGAGACCGGCGTTCCCTGGTCTGGCCGCGAGTACGACCCCGACAACTTCGCCGCCGGCGACCCCATCAATCAAGCGCTCTCCGCCGCCCACGCCTGTCTCTATGGCCTCGCCCATGCCGTCATCGTCGCACTCGGCCTCGCCCCCGGCCTCGGCTTCGTCCACGTCGGCCACGAACGCTCCTTCGTCTACGACGTCGCCGACCTCTACAAAGCCGAGGTCACCATCCCCATCGCCTTCAGGATTGCCGCCGAGGCCCCCGAAGACCTCCCCGCCGCCACCCGCCGCGCCGTCCGCGATGCACTGGTCGAACACCACATCCTCGATCGCATGGTCCACGACATTCGCGCCCTTCTCCTTCCGGAGGACGCGCCCGAGCCCCCCGAAGAAACCGTTTACCTCTGGGACAACACCCTTGGTGCCGTCCCTAATGCCACCAACCACTCCCACGCCGACCGGGAGGAATCGCCATCCTAGTCCTTACTCTTACAGACTGTCCGCCGGCCCTCCGCGGTGATCTTTCTAAATGGCTCTGCGAGCTCAATACAGGCGTCTACGTCGGTCACGTTAGCAGTCGCGTGCGAGATGCCCTGTGGGAACGCATCTGCCTACATCTTAAAAACGGGCGCGCCACTCTCGTCTACTCCACCGACGGAGAACAACGCCTCGCCTTCCGCGTCCACAATACATCGTGGAAGCCGGTGGATCTTGACGGCATCACCCTCATGCGCCGTCCTCTTCCCACCGCGCTCGCGGAAGGCGAGGCGCTTCGCCCCGGCTTCAGCAAGGCCGCCCAACGCCTCATCGCCCAACGCCTCATCGCCCAACGCGCCCAAGCCAAACACGCCAGCGCCAACGCCGACTACATCGCCATCGACCTCGAGACAGCCGGCCTCAACCCCGCCACCGCCACCATCGTTGAATACGGCGCCGTCAAAGTCGAGCACGGCGAGCCCACACAAACCTTCTCCGCACTTGTCCAACAAACCGCGCCCCTCCCACCCACCATTGCCGCCCTCACCGGTCTCGACGACGCCACCCTCGCGCGTGAAGGCCTTTCCCCGGAGCAAGCCCTCGTCGGTTTCTTGGCCTTTATTGGCAAATCACCACTCATTGGTTATAATGTGGCCTTTGACCTCACCTTTCTGCGCGCCGCCTGCACCCATCATTCCCAACCGCCTCCCACCAATCTCTGCCGAGACCTCCTTCCTCTCGCTCGCCGCAAATGCCCCAACCTCCCCAACCACCGCCTCGAAACCCTCGCCAAGCACTTTGCCCTCCCACCCCCGCCCCACCGCGCCCTCCCAGACGCCCTCCTCACCCACCACCTCTACACCAAACTCAATGAATAAACCTTCCCCCCAATGCCCCACCCCTTCTCTCCCAACCCTTTCACAAGTCTTCTCCCCGCACCCGCGGGGATGATCCCGGTCGCGTCGTGGCGGGTGGCGGATAGGCAAGCTTCTCCCCGCACCCGCGGGGATGATCCCCCTCCGACTCAAACGCGCCAAAGCCGACCTCGCTTCTCCCCGCACCCGCGGGGATGATCCCGCCCCCGACGATTTCGGTGTCCCCGGCTGGCGCTTCTCCCCGCACCCGCGGGGATGATCCCTACTACCGCGCGGGCGGTGCCAAGCTCATTGGCTTCTCCCCGCACCCGCGGGGATGATCCTTGAACGCTTCACCTCGCGCCAGTGCGCGGTCGCTTCTCCCCGCACCCGCGGGGATGATCCCGAAGGCGCGGAGCATGTGCGGCCCGGCCCGCTTCTTCTCCCCGCACCCGCGGGGATGATCCTAAGTCCGACGGTCATTTTGCCGCCAGACGATACTTCTCCCCGCACCCGCGGGGATGATCCCCCCACAGCCACCTATGATGGCTGGATGTGCGACTTCTCCCCGCACCCGCGGGGATGATCCCCAGAGCCCACGCGTCGATGACCGCTCTGCGCTCTTCTCCCCGCACCCGCGGGGATGATCCCGGCTCGAAGCGCAGAGCGATTGCGGCACGAAGCTTCTCCCCGCACCCGCGGGGATGATCCCATCGCGAATGCCGAGGCCCATCGGGTCGAGAGCTTCTCCCCGCACCCGCGGGGATGATCCCCACATCCTGGCCCCGCTCTTCTGGGTCGCCTTCTTCTCCCCGCACCCGCGGGGATGATCCCGACTGACCAACCACGACGCCCCGGCGCGAGCCGCTTCTCCCCGCACCCGCGGGGATGATCCCAGGGCGGTCGCCAAGCCCTTCGCCATCGCGGCCTTCTCCCCGCACCCGCGGGGATGATCCCAGGCGTTTTCGTTAGGGTGTTCCCCGCGGAAACTTCTCCCCGCACCCGCGGGGATGATCCCACCGCCATCGACACCACCCTCCAGATCATCTACTTCTCCCCGCACCCGCGGGGATGATCCCGTTTCGCCATTCTACGGCGTGCTTGGCATCGACTTCTCCCCGCACCCGCGGGGATGATCCCAGTAACTTTGTCAGTGGGCGAGGAATCCTCGGCTTCTCCCCGCACCCGCGGGGATGATCCCCGCCTCGGCCTCTTTTCGCCGGGCCTCCATGACTTCTCCCCGCACCCGCGGGGATGATCCCGCCCCGCTCCGAGAGCGCATCGCCAACGCCCTCTTCTCCCCGCACCCGCGGGGATGATCCGCAGGACGCCCTCGTCGCCGGGGAGAACATCGCCTTCTCCCCGCACCCGCGGGGATGATCCCGCTCCTCCTCGGGGATGATGGTTTGGTACTGCCTTCTCCCCGCACCCGCGGGGATGATCCCTTGCCCGAGCGCCTCTTCATCCGCCCTGTCCGCTTCTCCCCGCACCCGCGGGGATGATCCTGCCGGGCGGCACAAGCTCGTTACAGCGCTGGACTTCTCCCCGCACCCGCGGGGATGATCCCACCCAGCAGGTCGCCGACCGCTACCGCTACCACTTCTCCCCGCACCCGCGGGGATGATCCCACCCAGCAGGTCGCCGACCGCTACCGCTACCACTTCTCCCCGCACCCGCGGGGATGATCCCCGGGAAAGTCTCGGTCTACACCCCGCTCCCGGCTTCTCCCCGCACCCGCGGGGATGATCCCATCGCCGGCCAATCCTCCTTCACCTTTGCCATCTTCTCCCCGCACCCGCGGGGATGATCCCGGATGATGCTCTGGATGTTGCGCGAGAAACGCCTTCTCCCCGCACCCGCGGGGATGATCCCCGCCGCCGAGATGATGCCGAGCTTGCCGTAAGCTTCTCCCCGCACCCGCGGGGATGATCCCGGCCACGAGCACGTCGCCCCAGAGGGAGGGACCTTCTCCCCGCACCCGCGGGGATGATCCCCTATGGCCGGTGGGCAACAGGTTCTCGCTGAACTTCTCCCCGCACCCGCGGGGATGATCCCCAACAAAACTTCACCAAGGACAGCTGGGTCGTCTTCTCCCCGCACCCGCGGGGATGATCCCGTGCCGGCAATCCGCAGCGCGGCAGACATCCTCTTCTCCCCGCACCCGCGGGGATGATCCCTGCGATGCGCTGTGGGCGGCGGCGAAGGAGCGCTTCTCCCCGCACTCGCGGGGATGATCCCAGCCCTTCGCGACCCATTCGGAGAAGAATTTACTTCTCCCCGCACCCGCGGGGATGATCCGGCGACGCGTCCCGACCTGGACAACATCACGAACTTCTCCCCGCACCCGCGGGGATGATCCGGCGGAGGTCTCGGCGACAAAGGCGATGTCGTTCTTCTCCCCGCACCCGCGGGGATGATCCGTCCGGGTCCTCGCGGACGCGACGACGGATGCGCTTCTCCCCGCACCCGCGGGGATGATCCCATCTTTGGCGAATGCTACACCGGACCATTCCGCTTCTCCCCGCACCCGCGGGGATGATCCTGTGCCGGCCACGCCTTTCTCGAAGGCTTCCTTCTTCTCCCCGCACCCGCGGGGATGATCCCCGGCCAGTAGTCGGGCGTGGTGCCGACGGTGACTTCTCCCCGTACCCGCGGGGATGATCCCGGCAGAGCACCTCGGGCTTGCGCTCTCTGATGCTTCTCCCCGCACCCGCGGGGATGATCCTGCCAAATCAGCGTGTTAGTTTAGACTAATACCCTTCTCCCCGCACCCGCGGGGATGATCCTGCCAAATCAGCGTGTTAGTTTAGACTAATACCCTTCTCCCCGCACCCGCGGGGATGATCCCGGGACTAAGCGGGTGTTCAGGCATTGGATGGCCTTCTCCCCGCACCCGCGGGGATGATCCCCCACGCCGACCAATGCAGGAAGGGAGGCCACCCTTCTCCCCGCACCCGCGGGGATGATCCCAAGACCGAGAACAAGAAGGCGTTCATTGAGGCCTTCTCCCCGCACCCGCGGGGATGATCCCCGATCGACGCCGCCCTCTGGTTCACCCCCAACCTTCTCCCCGCACCCGCGGGGATGATCCCGCCATCCGAACGGCGTTCTGGAACTCAACCTCCTTCTCCCCGCACCCGCGGGGATGATCCCATACGGATGGG
>CALXMT010000028.1 GCA_944389545.1 uncultured Kiritimatiellota bacterium
GACGGCGTCGCCGAGCGGGGTGATGAAACGTTTGCCGGCGAGGGTGTTTTCGAAGGCCAGGAAGGCCTGCTGCGGGGAGGTGTCGTCCGGGAGGGGTGCGGCATTTTGGGGAGCGGGCTGCGGGACGAGGGCGTCTCGGATGGCCTGCTGATCTTCGGGCGTCTCGATGGCGTCGCCGACCTTGGGCCGCGTGGAAGCCGGGGCGGCTTCGCCGGTGGGCGCCTGGGTGGGGGTGGCGGGGGTTTGGGCGGCGGGGCCGGCGACGGAGAGGATGTTGCCCTGGGCGTCGACGATGGCGCCGTTGGGCATGAGGAAGTCGCCGGTGCGGGCGCGGTAAAGGGAGCCGTCTCGGAAGAGGACGTCGCCGGTGTTGGTGGCGGCGGCGATTTGGGCCCAGTGGGGGGCGGCGGGGCTTTGCCCCGCCGGCTGATTGGCTGATGGCCGTGGAAGGATCGCGCTTTGCGCTCCCGGGCTGATTGGCTGATTGGAGGGCGCCCCTTCGGGGCGACCGGCGGGGCCGGTGGGGGAGGTGGGGCCGGTGGGGCCGGTGGGGGGCGTGCCGTTCGGGTTGAGGCGGGGGTCGGCGCCGCGCAGGGGTCCGTAGCCCTGTTCGTAGAGGGCGCGCTGCTTGTCGCGGATGATGGCGTTGCGGATGGGGATGATGGAGCTGAGCGCGCCGGTGACGGCGCCGAAGACGCCGGAGACGGCGGCGGCGCCGAGCTGGTCTTCTTCGGTGATCGGCACGCCGGCCTGTTGGAGGCGCTCGAGGTGCTGCCAGGTGGAGGCGCCCATGGCGCCGCCGCCCACGCTTATGCGCATGGCGGAGCCGGCGATGGACTGCCAGAGGTTGGCGTGTCTGGAGCCGCGCTTGAACGCGGCGATGGCCTGGGTGGTCTGGGTGGTGGAGGTCCCCATCAGGAAGGCGCCGGAGGCGTTGATGAGGTTCATCAGCAGGTAGGTGGTGCCGGCGTCGCCGAGGGCCTCGAGGGCGGCCTTGTCCACGGAGCCGCCGTTGGCCATCACGGCCTGATAGGTCTCCGAGCCATTGAGCGCGGCCATGATGACGCTCCAGGCGTTGGGCTTCAGGGCCGCGACGGCGGCCTGATTGAAGCCATTCTTGGCCTGCTCGACAACGAGGGCCCTGCCGTATTCTTTTGCAAGATTGGCGCTGTATTGGCGGACCTCCTGCGCGGTGGCGTTGGCGGCGGGTGCGGGGGTTCGGGCGATCGCGCGCTCGAGCGCGCGGGCCTCGACGGGGTTGGCGATCTTGTCGGCGAGGGGGGCGGACTCCTTGGCGGCCTTGCCGGCGAGTTTTGCGGATCCCTTGCCGGCAAGTTTCTCCAACGCTCCGGCGGCGCCGAAGGAGAAGACGATCTCGCCCGCGCCGGCGACGCCTTGTTTGACCCCATAGGGGTCCTTATGTTCGGGGTCGTCTTGCCAGGACAAGTCTGCCCTGACGTTTTCATGGATCCAATTCAGGCCATCCAGGAGGGGGTCGCTGAGGCGCGCGGAGTGCTCGTCGGCGACCCCGAGCCAGCGGCTCACCTTTTCGCCGGCGATGGCGCCCAGGGCGGCGGTCGCCACCACGCCTTCGCCGACGGAAACCCCGGCGTTCCAGATGACCTTCCCGGTGTCGGTGACGGCGCGGCCAATGCGGCCGAGGAGGGACGGATCGTACGGTTCGGGCGAGGGAACATAATCGCTCATTACCTCACGGTTCGCCTCTTCGGCTGAGAGCGGCCCGAGGGAGTTCTGAAACTCAAGGAATTCGCGGCGCAACCGGGGGATGTTCGCCTGACGGACGGCGTCGTTGAAGGCGAGGGCCTGGCCGAGAACAGGCTGCAGGTGCAAAGAGAGGTTTGCCGGGGCGCCGCGCCCCCGCATGAAGGTGTCGGCCTGGAGCCGGGACTGCAGCGCGGGGTCCGGGGATTGGATGCCGCCCTCGGGGAGGAACTCGAGCGTTTCGCTCCGCGTGCCGGCGGTGGGGATGGTGACGCGGTTGCCCTCGACGGTGATGTTCCACCCCTGGCGCTGCATGTACTGCGCGAAGGTCTGGGCGCGGAGGGCGCCGTCGTCGTAGAGGCGGTGGGCGAAGTCGTTGAGGGCGGCGGCGTTGCCGCCGCCCTCGGAAGTTTGGAGGCTTGGAGGATTGGAAGCTTGGCTTTGCGGGTGGGGCGCTGCCCCACGCCCCTGCGCGGCGGCTTCGCCGCCGGAGGGACTGCCGGATTGGGGAACCGCCGATTCCGCCGATTGGGGCCGATTAGGGGCCGGCTGCCGCCGGCCGGACGCCCCATTGGAAGTTTGGAGGATTGGAAGATTGGAGGCTTGGTTGGGTTGGTGGGGCTCCGCCCCACGCCCCTGCGCGGCGGCGTTGCCGCCGCCCTCGGAAGTCTGGAGGCTTGGAGGATTGGAAGCTTGGTCGGGCTGGTGGGGCGCTGCCCCACGCCCCTGCGATTCAGGGGCGGCGGGGGCGAGTTCGGTGACTTGGAGGCCGGCGCGTTTGGCGTCGGCGAGGAACTCTTCTCGGCGGTCGAGGGCGACGGTGGCGACGCGGCCTTGTGCGTCGCGGTATTGGGTGGCGCGCTTGACGGCGAGGCCGGCGCGGCGGCAGTCTTCGAGGAACTCGGCTTCGCGGCTTGGTGCGACGGAGGTGACGCGGCCGTTGGCGTCGGTGTAGAGGAGGGGCGCGGAGGAGGCGGCTGGCGCCGCCGGGGAAGGCGTGGGGGGAACCGCCGATTCCGCCGATTGGGGCCGATTAGGGGCCGGCTGGCGCCGGCTGGACTGCGCAGGGGGAACGGGCGCGGCAGGAGATTCAGGAGATGCAGGAGGCGCCCCTTCGGGGCGACCGTCGAGGGCGGCGGGCGTGGGGGTGGGGGCTTGGAGGGCGGGGTCGCGGGGGAGGGTGGTGGTGGGCATGGCGGTTTCCTGCGGTTTGCCGGTCGCGCGCTTGCGCGCGGGCGATTCACGATTCACGATTCACGAATCAGTTGGCGGCGTAGTTCTTGGTGAAGGGGTCGACGACGGTGGGCGCGGGGGCCGGGGCGGGCACGGGCGCGGGGACCTCGGGGTTTGGGCGCTGGGGGAGGGGCATTTGGGCGACGCCCTCGGGGAGGGCGACGCCGGGGAGTCCGGCCAGGCGGTAGTAGTAGTCGGCGTAGACCATGAACTGGTTGGCGGCGGCTTCGTTGTTGTTGCGGAGGTCGCGCTTCTTCTGGGCCTTCTGCGCGGGGGAGAGGGAAGTGTCTTGGTCAATCGTAAGGTCAAGCGCAACCAGGTCGTTCGGAGTGAGGCCGTTCCGCTTGGCGCTCATGGCGAGGCGGTACATCTCGGAGCCGCGGTCGAGGTAGGCCTTGGCGGGGTCGTCGGCGCCGCCGGCGACGGAGCGTGCCATGGCGGCGCCGATGTTGCCCTGGGCTTGGGCTTGGGCGGCCTGGACGTTGCCTTGGGCGGCGGTCTGTGCGGCGGTGACGCGGGCTTCGGCGGCGGTTTGGGCGACGTCGCGGTCGGCCTGGGCGGCGAGCTGGGCGGCGGTGACCTGGCCGGCGTTGCGCTGTTCGGCGGCGTAGCGGGTGGCGTCGGCGTTGGTCTTGGCGACGTCGCGGTCGGCCTGTGCGCCGATGTTGGCGGCGTTGAGGTCCTGGTCGGCGGCGTAACGGTTGGCCTGTGCGGTGGCCTGGGTGCCTTCGAGGTTGCGGTCGGCGACGTACTGTTTGCCCTGGGTTTCGAGGATGGCCTTCTGGAGCTCGGATTGGCCGGTGGCCCGGGCGGCGGCGACGGAGGCTTCGGAGATGAGGCGCTGGCGCTCGGTGAGGGCCTGGCGGTCGAGGGCGGCGCGGGCGATGTCGTCGAGGCGCTGCTGCTCGTAGCGGCGGTCGGCGATGACGTCGCGGTTCCAGTTGCGGCCGGAGGCCATGCGGTCTTCGGTGCGGCGGAGCCAGCGTTCGTGTGCGGCGCGCTGGTTGCCGGTGAGGGGCGTGTTGGCGTTGGCCCAGGCCCAGTTGCGGAGGGCCTGTCGATTCCGGGCGATGCGGACCTGCCGGGCGGGGTCGCGGGCGGCGTCCTCCTCGAGGGCGCGCTGGGCGAGGCGGTCGCGCTCGGCGCGGCTGAGGAAGGCGTCGGGGGCGTAGGTGTGGGCCTGGGCGCGGCGCTCGGGCGCGTAGATACGGCTCAGCGCGTCTTCGTAATTGGGCGTCCCGCGGGCGGCGTCAAGCTCCCGGTATTCCTCGGGGGTCAAGGGGCGGGAGTTGGTGACGGGCGCGGTGATCGCGCCGGTGGGGTCGACCAGCACGGAGGCGGTCCCGCCGCCGGGGGTCTGGATGTCGCGGAGGCTGAGGATGGACCCCTGCCCCTGGGCGAGCTGCGCCCGGGCGTCGTTGCCGTCGCTGGCGAGCTCGACGGCCCGCAGCCGGACCTCGGGTCGGCTGTCGGCGTGGGAGATGCGGAGGGCTTCTTCGGCGCGTGCGCGCTGTTCGGCGCGGCGCCGGTTCTCGAGGAGGGCTTCTTCGAAGGATGGGCGGTTCTGTGCCATCGCGCGATTGTAAACAGCGGGGGTGATGTCGGGCATGGCGAGCTCCTTTCAGAGGGAAGTTTGGAGGTTTAGAGGCTTGGAGGCTTGGAGGAGCCCCGGAGGTTGGGGCCCGGGCTGCCGCCTGCGGCGGCGATGAAGGCGGCGTGGGGGAACCGCCGATTCCGCCGATTGGGGCCGATTAGGGGCCGGCTGCCGCCGGCTGGACTGCCAGCGTGTTCAGGAGATACAGGAGATTCAGGAGATACAGGAGGCGCCCCTGCGGGGCGACGGATGGGGATGTGTGCGGGGGCGTGCATGGCCAAACCTCCAATCTTCTAAGCTTCCAAACTTCCGGTCGCGCCCATCGGCGCGACCTCGGGCGAGCCCGTCTTGCCGAGCTCGGCGTTAGGGCCGAACTGCTCGGCCTGCTGTTGGAGGGCCTGGATCCATTGCTGGGCGAAGGCCTGGGCCTCGGGCGGCATATCCTCGAGGGCGGCGGGGTTCTCCTGGAGGAGGCGCTGCCAGAAGGCCAGGCGCGCGGGGTAGTCCCAGTTGCCGTCCACGTCCATCTGCGGACGCAGCCCGGCCTTGATCTTGAGGAAGTTGGCCTCTTCGGATTCGATGTCGGCCTGCTTGGAATCCTGGAGGGACTTGAGGGCCTCGTCGCCGACGTCTGGGAAGAGGGCGCGGACGGCGGCGCGGAGGATGGGGGCGGTGTCCACCTGGCGCTGTCGGTCCATGGGGCCGAGGATCTGGCCGAAGGCCTGGACCTTCTCGAGGACGTTCTTGGCGATGAGGTCGTCGACGTTGACCTCGAGGGCGAGGGTGCAGGAGGCCTCGACGTCGTCGCGGATGCCGGGGAGGGCGGCGTCTCGGCCGAGGACGCGCGCGAGGAGGGCGTCGGAGGCGTTGGCCTGGGTGACGGAGAGGAGCGCGACCAGGAGGTCGCGCAGGGCGTCGAGCACGGCGGCCATGCGGGCGCGTCGGCGGATGGCGGCGGCCTCGGGGTCGGCGCCCTCGGCGGCCAGGCCGAAGTAGTCGAAGAGCTCGTCGTGGAGTCTGCGGATCTCGTTGTTGGCCTGGGCCGGGTAGGCCGGGGGCTGGAGGAACTTGATCTCGGAGCTCGGGCGGAGGTTGAGGACGGCGAGGGGGTTGAGGGTCACGTTGGTATCCGCGCCCTTGACGATGGCCGGCGGCAGGGACCCCACGATGGCGTTGTCGGAGGCGGAGTCGGCGAGCTTCTTGGCGAGGTCGCAGGAGGCGGAGGCGATTTCGGCGACGCCGCGGGAGGCGAGGAGGGATTCGCCGTTGTGCTCACGGGCCAGGACCACGGCGGGGAAGCGGCCCCTGCGGCCCTTGACCAGTTCGCGCCCGCAGGCGGTGACGCCGGGCGCGGCGCAGAGGACGGTCTGCCAGCGGGCGAGGGCGCCGTCGTCGGTCTCCTCGACGGTGTAGGCCCACACCAGGTGGACCTCGTCGCGGCGCTTGACCAGGGCGTCGCGGGCGTCCTCGAAGTCCCCGGCGGCGGCGCCGCGGTGCTCGATGGCCGCCTGGACGAAGGCGTCGCTCCAGCCGTTGGCGCGGGCGAGGTCGAGCAGTCTGGGGACGGTCACCCACTCGGCGCGGAACCAGGGGCTGGCGAAGTCGAGGTCCGGCGCGAGGGTCGGAATCACGAAGTCGGTGCCGTACTGCCAGGCGTGGAGGGCGGGGCCCTCGTCGTAGCCGACCACGGCGGGATACTCCACCTCGTCGTCCTGCCGGAAAGCCTTGAGGATGCGGCCGGCGAGGGGCGGGTCCACGGCGGCGGCCTGTGCCAGGGCGATCTCCATGCGCGGGTCGGGCTCCCCGCGGGCGATGGCGTCCAGCAGTTCCTCGGCGGTGAGGGAGGCGTCGCGCTCCAGGATGGCCTGCGCGGCCTGGGTGAGGGTGAGGCGGCGCGGGGCGAGGATGGGGCGGCGCTCCCACTCCACGCCCAGCAGCGCCACGGCGGGGGAGTCGACGATGGCGTAGGTGGCGGCGAGGGCGAGCTGGCGGCCCCACTCCGCGCCCAGGTGGGCGACGGCCCAATCGAGGAGGCGGGTGAGGGCGGCGGCGCGGCGTTGGGACTCCTCGTCGCCGCCCCGGGGCTTGACGCGCCGCTGGGCGCGGCGGGCGAGCTCCAGGATGAGGCAGCGCTCGGAGTCGGCGATCTGGTCGGCCCACCGGATGGCGTTGTTGGAGGCGCCCTTGAAGGGGCGGACGCGCAGGCCGTCGTTGCGTTCGCGCTTGACGCCGTCGTGTCCGTAGGGCGAGGCGGCGCCGAAGCGCGCGCGGAGGCGCCGCCTGCCGGCGGTGCGCTCGATGGCGTCGCCGCACAGCTCGGTGAGGCGGGTGCGGAGGGCCTCGGCCTCGTCTTCGGAGACGGGATGGCGGGTTCCTAGGTGTTTCATGGGCGGACCTCGGATGAGGGAGAACAGAGAACAGAGAACAGAGAACAGAAGGACTGCCAGCGTGGGAAACCGCAGATTCCGCAGATTTTGGCAGATTTGGGGCGTGCTACCGCACGCAGGACTGCCAGAATGTTCAGGAGATACAGGAGATTCAGGAGATGCAGGAGACGCCCCGTTCGGGGCGACGGGCAAACCGGAGACGCTGCGCGGGCACCCGCAAAGGCGCAAAGGTTCGCAAAGGTCTCAAAGGGTTTCATGGTTTTCCTTTCGGTTTAGCCGTCGCCCCGAAGGGGCGTTCCAATCAGCCAATCAGCCAATCAGCCGAGGCTCCTTCCGCGCCGAGAAGTCGGCTTACGCCGACTTCTTGGTGACGCGGAAGGAGCCGAGGAGGCCGGTGCAGTTGAGGCGGAACATGGCGGAGTGGTAGCCGCGGGGGCCGCCGCCGTTGTCCAGCTTATTGGTCTGGTCCTCGTGGGTGATGGGCTGGGCGAATTCGAGCTGGAAGTGCTCGAGTTCGATGAACGCGCCGGAGTGGCCGGAGAGCGTGCCGGGCTCGAGGGTGGTGGTGTCGCAGTCGATGCCGTCGCAGGCGATGAGCTTCACGTCGCCGGTGTCGTAGCGCAGGAAGTCGACGATCTGGCTGATCTCCGTGGCCGGGTCCTTGACGTTGTTGACGTTGGTCAGCAACCCCAGGAAGGCGGCGAAGGCGAGCTTGAGGTCCAGGCCGACGAAGCCGGTGAGGTGGAGCGTGCGGCCGGCGTTCTGGCGCGCGGCGAGCAGCTTGGCCTTGAAGTCGTCCTCGCTGAGGGTGGCGGCGTTGGCCACCTGCAGCTCGGCCACGGGGCGGAAGGCCGCCGGCACGTCCATCACGGAGTGGGCGGTGTTCTGCAGCCAGCACATCAGGCCGCGGGTCTTGGTGACCGTGGCGGTGCTGGTCTGCTGCACGCACTCCTGCTTGGAGCCGATGACGTGCTCGATGGAGCGCGCGAAGTCGGAGGCGTCGCGGCGGATGAGGGTCGCCAGCTCGTTCTCCTTGATGCGGCCGCCGTTGAGGCGGATGGCCTCGCGGGAGATCTGGTAGCCGTTGGAGCGCGCGTTCTCCAGCATGGACTTGATGATGGTGTTGGAGCGGTGGGTGTAGTCCGCGGTCTTGTCGACGCCCTCGGCGACGGCGCTGTAGTTCTTCGCCTGCTTGCCCTCGAGCTCGTTGTTGCGCTCCCAGGCGCGCACCGCGCCCATGCCGGGATAGGTGTGCTTGAGGTGGTTCATCAGCACCAGCTCTTCGGGCTTGTGCTTGATCACGGTCTCGGTGTAGTCGTCCAACTTGCCGAGGCGGTCGGAGAAGTAAAAGATGTCAGTGGCCATGGGTGTGCTCCTTTCAGTCGCACAGAGAACGGAGAACAGAGAACGGAGAACAGAGCGCGCGCAAGCGCGCGACGGGCGAGCCGCAGTGCAAATGGCGTTTCATAGGGCACATTGCTCCTTGCATTTCGATTCCTTTGTCGCCCCGAAAGGGCGTTCTGTTCACTGTAGCCGTGGAAGGTTTGCCCTTCGGGCTACACGCTCTGTTCTCCGTTCTCTTTCATCCTTGCCGGGACCTGATCCCGGCGAGGATGAGTCGATTCAATCGTTCCTCGGCGGATTCGCCGCGCGGGGCGCGGGGGGCGTCGAGGAGGTCGGTTCGGCCGCGCCGGGGTCTCTCTTGGCGCGGACGGTCGGTGGTGGAAGCCTTGGCCGCGGGGGCCTTGGCTTGGCGCTTGCCCTGGGTCTTCTCGGCGGCGAGGCCGAGCTTGATGAGCGCCAGGGTGCGCCTGCGAAGGCGTTGCCCGAGGTCGCCGCAGCGTTCGCGCAGGTCGTCGGCGCGGCGCCGGTGCTCGCGGATGGACTTGCGGAGCTGGGCGCGGGTGACGGTCTTGCCGCTGATCTCGGTCTCGCTCTCGCCGTTGTCCTCCATCTCCTCGAGGAGGTCCTGGAGGGCCTCCGCGGAGCGGGTCGCGTCGTCCAGGTCTCGGAGGGACTTGGCGTCGCGCGCGCCGATGAGGTCGGGCAGGATGCCGTGGCGCTCGGCCAGCGCTCGGTAAAGCGCGGGGTCCTCGGCGCGGTCGCGCAGGCGCGCGGCCTCCTCTTCGGCGGCCTTGGCGCGGGCCTCGGCCCGGCGGCGCTTGGCGGTGACCTTGGCCAGGCGTTTGCGCACGCCCTGCGGCAGGTCGCCGTCGCCCTCCTCCTCGTCGTCCTCGGGGTCTTCGGGTTCGTCTTCGCGTGTGGTGTCGTCTTCCGCGGCGTCGTCGTCGGGCTCGCCTTCGGGGGAGTCCTCCGCGGGGTCGTCGGCCGTCTCTTCCTCGCCGTCTTCGGCGGGGTCGATGGGGTCGAGGATGTCGTCTTCGTTGTCGGTGTCCATGTTTCGCTCCGTGTCCGGGGTCCGGCGGCTTGTTGGCTGATTGGCTGATTGGCTGATTGGCGTGGCCGCCGTTCGCGTTTCGGCCTTTTTCCGGTTGCGGGGCGCGCCGTCTGTCCCCGACCGTGCTTCCAGTGTCGCACAGTCAAGTCCTTTTTTGGGGCCTTTGGGGCAAAATAAACGGGATGTCCGTTAAAGTTTGCGGGTCCGGAGTCGGTTTTGGTATTCTTCCCGACAGAGGAATAGGCCATGAAAGAAGAACCCACCAAGCAACCGCCCACGCGCGCGGACGTCGAGATGACCAAAATCGCCGGATCGGTCAGAAAAGTCGAATCGATTGGCAACACCATCTCCAAGACCGTGAAATGGCTTGTCATTCTTTTTATCGCATCGGCCACCAAGGATGTGCTTTTCGAGTTGTCGCGTACGCCCAACCAAGACACGGCGCAAATGATCATCAACCTGTTCCAAGAGCTTCTTTCCGAGAAGGGGATCTTCAGCGTTCTCATGACGGTCGTCGGTTGGGGCTGCACGGTTGTCCTTGCGTTCCTTTCCTACGTTCTGCTATACTTGAATCGAAAACAAAAGAAGCGTTTGGACGAACTGACGGCAGACAAGAAAGGAGGCGACCATGAGCGCATTGCAGATTCTCATTCTGGCCATCACGGCGATCGTGATCGGCTGCGTGGCTAAGGCGACGCTCCGTGCCATCTTCAGCCACCTCCTGTGCGGCGTGCAGTTTAGGCTTCGCCGGCTTTATGCCGCGCGCGGGTTGTCGCTTGATTCCGGGCACTTCAAGGCGAACCTCGCCCGCATCTCCGAAACGAAGGCGCTGTTCGACAGGCTTTCCTTCGTGACCTTTGCGTTCATGCTCCTGACCCTTCGGAAGCATCCGAACGCTTTCAAGGTCGAGCATGACGAGCGTTCGTCCGTCTCGTGCGGCAATGCCAAAATGGACAAGGAAATTGAGCGCATCGTCGATTCCGCGTGGTATTATGCCATCTGCGGCATCGTATTGACTTCCGCGGTCTTCTGGTTGTTGTTCATCCCCGCGCTCGCCATGATGGTTTATGGACGCTTCACGGTCAAGAAAGCCCAGGAGATGTTCGTTTCCATCGACCGGAACGCCGGGGCCGACAAACCGCTGCGCGCCATCGCGTGACAGCCCTGGCAAGCGGCAGAAACGAAGAGGCTCGGGCAACCGGGCCTCTTCAAGCATCCACGCCTTAGTCGCAATAATCCATCTCGATGAAGTTCGGGCGGGGCGCGGGCGCGCGGCCGCCTCCGCAGGTGGGGCTGTCGAGGGCGGGGTCGGGGCGGTCGTCGAGCATGCCGGATTCGAGGGCGTAGCGGAGGCAGTCGATGGGTTCTTTGTCGGCGCCTTTCTGGCCGTCTGCGCCGGTGTGGCGGCCGAGTGCGAAGAGGGTGTTCTTGCAGGATTGGAGCACGTGGAGGGCGCGGCCGCCGGGGGCGGGGTCGAGGAGGGCGTTGATGAGTTCCTCGCCGGCGCCGATGCGGCGGCCGCTGGCGGGCTGGAAGTCGGGGCAGAGCTCGATGCAGAGCTCGAGGAGGGTCTTGTCCTCGCCGAATGAGATTTTGGATTGGCTGCCGGCGCGGGCGTCGAGCACCCGCCGCCGCAACGGCTCGCGCGTGCCGTTCGCGGCGGCCCAGGCGGCGATCTCTTCCGCCGCCGGGAAATGCCGCACAGGAGATTCAGGAGATACAGGAGATGCAGGAGCGCCCTGACGGGCGACGGAGAAGGCCCACGCGTCGGCGTCGGACCAGCCCTCGAGGCGGGCCCACTCGGCTTTATATTTGTCGAGGCCGAAGCCGAACTTCTCCTGGGCGGGGCCGCGGTCGCCGTCGTTGACGCCGTTGCGGCGGTCGCTGACGATGGCCCAGTCGCCGGGGACGCCCTGGCCGGGGATCTCGTAGTCTCCGGGCCATTCGCGGTAGACCCAGACGTCGCCCTTGTCGTCGACGCCGAGCCAGAGGCAGAACCAGTTGCGCTCGGGCGCGGGGTCCACCACCATGGTGCGGGCGAGGAGCTGGGGGAGGGCGGAATCCGGGGCGACGTGGCGCTTGGGGTCGAAGCGGAAGCGTCCGCCGCGGGTCTGGGTGGCGAGGCCGTAGACGCGGCGGCGGATGGACTCCTCCGCGCGGACGTTGCCGGCGGCGACCTCGATGACGCGGCCGGGGGAGCCGTAGGGGTTGTCGCGCCCCAGGAACCAGATGATGGCCGCGGAGCCGTCGCGCTTGCGGGCGACGCGGGGGACGGTCTCGAAGACGCGGTCTGGGGCGACGTTCTCGGGGTCGCTGAAGGGACCACCATCCTCCAGCCAGGCGAAGCAGTCCTCGGGGCGGGATTCCGGGGGAAGGAGGGCGCGGTGGACGGTTTCCTGGCGCAGGTCCTTCAGCCTCCGGACGAAGGCCTTGTGGTCGTCGGCAGGGAGGATCATGGTGAGGAGTCCGTCTTTGCCGCGGGCCCCGGAGTGGATCGTGTCCATTTGAGCATATCCTTTGACGCGGTATTCTCTTACTTCTTCAGGCAGGTCGTCGATGCGGTGGGTCGGGTTATGGTTTCCGGCTGTTCTTGGCGGCGTGTGCTTTGGTCGGCGGCCATGGGGGTTGTAAAGGTCTCTTCTGTTCACGCGCGCGGACCAGTAGCCCTTCTGCGCATGATACTGGAAGGTCCGGAGGCAGGGGAAAGACTCGTTCTGGTTATCGTTGACCATAGCCTCATAGGCCGAGGGGATGGACGGCCACTCCTTGAGGAAAACCTTTATGGTAGAGATGTGTGAGGTCGTCAACTTTATCCGGGGGCCTTTGGCGCTGGCCTGCCAACGGGCGTCTTGGATGGCGACCTCCGCGGAGTACAGGAAATACTGCCAGCGTCGTTTCCCCTTGTCGTTCAACACCATGCAATATTTCCCATCGGTGCATCCCCGCTTCAGCTCGCGCCGCAGCGTCGTCTCGGCCAGCCCGAGGCTCTTGGCGATGGCGCGGACGCTTGGATGCCTGCGGCCGTCTGGGATGTTCCAAGATTTTTCGATGAGGAAACGATCCTCGTCTGTGAGATGCGACCTCGATTTGCTACACTTCATGCCGTCAGCCTTTCTGTGTTTTGTTGTTGTTTCTCTTACTGTCTCACAGAAGGCTGACATTTTCATCTCATTTTTTGGGTTGGCGCGCCGCCCCCCGGGGGGCGGGGTTAAGGGGAGCCTTCTTTGCCTTATTGGATGCGTCATTATATTTTGCATCGATCGTGCAACTTTCCGACCATGCCAAAAAACATTTCGCGGTTGAGGATTACAGTTGCATAATGTTATAATGTGGCAATGAAAAAGCGTGCTGTATTCATGCTTGCGGCATTTTCCGTCCTCGGGGGGCTTTGGGCGGACATGATGCGTAATCCGCCTTGCAAGTTGGACGAGGGGCAGAACAGTGCCTCGACGTGCGAGAAGTGTCCGGTGGATGGGGCCGAGAATGGGTGCGTGCATATCCAGATTGACCTGGGGCGGACGTCGGTGCTGTCGGATCGGCGGCGGTGTTGGCTGAAGGTCTTTGAGACGGAGGCCTCGCCGGCGATCTTTACGCCGGAGACGCTGAACTTCGTGATGGAGTACACCTTCTCCCATGTCGGCGGCGACAGAACCAACAGGGGCGTGCCGCGGGAGGTGGTTTTTTGCAATCAGTTGGGGGCGCGTTTGCATTTCCGCTTTGAGGACGGGGAGTCCCTGGCCACGATGGTGGCGGCGAGTACGGCCATCAGCACGGAACGGCTGCAGATGGTGGACGCGGAGGGGTGGGCGACGGCAGAGGACCCGGCCTATTACGATCTTTACCCGGGCGACGGGACGAAGTGGCGGTTTTACGCCACGGACATCACGGGAAAATTCGGGGACTTGGTCTCGTTCACGGACGCGCGTGGGCGGGTGGTCACTGCGGAGGATTTTGGGATTGATGTGGTGCGTTCGCCCAATGGGCTCTTGCGGCAAATCCTCACGGCGACGCGGTTGGCGGATATCGTGATGGTGGATGACCACACCTATACGGTCACCGTCTATCCTTTCGCCCAGAAGCCGGAAATGGCCGAAGGGCTCTACGTGATCCCGGAAGTGACGCCGGTGGAGTCGTGGCGGATTGAGCGCGGCGGCGATGACGCCCATTTGCTCCTGGCGACGCAGCGCAAGGGAAATGGCGATCCTAGAACCTATACGTATCGTTATGTCCCCGATGTGGAGGATTGGACACTGACGCGGCCGAACGGTTTGGTTGAGGAAAAGTCCTTTTATTCCGGCGACGATGACGACGGCATGCAGGTGGCCGTCAAGAAAAGCGCCGACGGGCAGACGATCTATTCGCAAAAGGCGTTTTACTTCAAGGATTATGGGTGGAGCGTTGGCGCGGTGGCCGTCAAGGAGACGCTGGGAACGGATGCGAGCGGGAAGCGCGTCACGGAGTGGGATTATTTCCTCTCCGGCGAAAACAAGGGGAAAATCCGGGAGAAGCGCGATTGGCGCGGGAACCGCTTTGTCTATGACTATGATGCCAAAGGCCGCCTGACCAAAGAGACGAATGCCGCCGTCGGACACGAGACGGTCTACTCCTATGCCCCCGTGGACGCGTCGGACATCCTTGGCGAACACGCGGGCGTGGCCGCGGTGGTGAGCGATGACCGCCCGCGGTGCGAGGTGAGGTACGAGAAAGACCCCGAGACGGAAGCGATGGTCGAGGTCGCGCGGACGTACTTTGTCTATTCCCCGACGCAGGAGATCGTGGAGCGCGCCGCCACGGCGGGGGCGGCCTACGGCGCGGCGGGTGCCCTGCGCACCGTGAAAACGTGGTACGCGCCGGACGACGCACGCCCCTTTTACGCGGGGCGGCTGGCCTCGGTGCGTAATGAGGACGGGTCGCTCCGGGTGTATGACTACGGTTTGGACGATGACCGCTGGATTGAAACCGTGACGCAGTTGCACGAGCAAGCGCCGGAGCCGGTGTCGGGAAAGACCACGCGGAGCTCGGTGGTCTATGACCGCGTCGGCAACGTGGTGGAGCGCAACCGGGAGGTCTTCATCGATGGCGCATGGCATCTCATTGACCGCACGGTTTATGAGTATGATATTGAGGGGCACGTCATCAAGGAAACCGACTTCGCGGGGCGCGTGACGACGACCGTTTGGGGCGGGAACTGCTGCGGGAAGACCTCCATGACGCTCCCCAACGGCACCCGCTTCACCTATGCCTACGACGATGAGGGCCGCCTCATCGCCGAAACCAAGCTTGATCCCATTCCCTGCACCACGTACTATGAGTACGATCTTCTCGGCCGCGCGGTGAAGACGTGGAAGGATGGCCTCAATCCCGAGACGACCGTTTACGACGTCTTCGGCCAAGTGGTGGCGCAAACCGACATCCGCGGCGGCGTCACGCAAACCGCCTACAGCCTTAACGGTCGCACCGTCACCACCACCTTCCCGAATGGCGGCACACAGATCCGCAAGACGGATGCGCTCGGGCGTCTTCTTGAAGTCTCCGGCACCGCCGTTCAGCCGCAGGTGGTCACCTATGGCCCCTTGTGGGAGCGTATCGCCACGGGAGCGCGTTGGCAACAGACGGAACAGAATCTCCTTGGTCAAACCGTCCGTCAGACCCGCTCCGGCGCGAACGGTTCCACGCTGGAGACGACGACGGCCTACGATACCTATGGTCGCGTGTCGCAAATCACGGTCGCGGGCCAACCGACGCAGACCTTCGCCTACGCCTCCACGGGCGAGCAGACCGCTCTCACGCAGTCCGTTGGCGAGGTGTGGCGGAAGCAAGAGAGCGAGACCGACTATCTCCTCCGCGAGGGCGAGGTGTGGCAGCGTCAGGCCACCACGCAGTCTTGCTCCGACGTGGACATTGCACCCCTGACGCAAAGCGCCTACGCCCAAGTCTCGGGGTTGTCGGTGACCAATACCTTCAATCAAATCACCGTGGACATTCGCGGCAACGAGACCCGCATCTTTGGCAACGACACCCAGCGCATCACCCTGTTGCCCTCCTGCTCGAACCCGCAGATTGAGCGTTACGCCTTCGGCCAGTTGGTCGAGACGGTGGATACGGCCTGTGTGACCAATCGTTTTGAGTACGATGCGCTCGATCGTCGCATTGCTTCCATTGATGGCCGCAACAACCGCACCGTCTATGCCTACGATGTCAAGGGCAATCTCGTCTCCTCCGCCGATGCCGTCGGCGCCGTCACGGCCTACGGTTACGACGTGATGGGGCAGACCGTCGCCGTCACCAACGCCCTTGGCAACGTGACGGTCTATGAATACGATTTGCGGGGGAACAAGACCTACGAAGGCGGCGCCACCTATCCCGTCCGCTACGCCTATGATCTCTTCGGCAACAAAACCTCCATGACCACCTATCGCAACGAGGCCTCCGGCGTGGGCGACACCACCACGTGGACGTTCGACGAAGCCTCGGGCGTCCTCCTTTCCAAGACCTATGCCGACGGCAAGGGGCTGGCCTACACCTATACCGACGACGGCAAACTCGCCACCCGCACCAACGCCCGTGGCATCGTCACCACTTATGCTTACGACGACTGGGGCCAACTCCTCTCCGTGGATTACGCCGACGCCACCCCCGACATCGCCTACACTTACGACGCGCTGGGCCGCCAAACCTCCGCCACCGATGCCGCCGGCACCACCACCTTCACCTATGATGCCTTCGGCCAACTCACCTCTGAGCAGACAAGCGGTCTCTACTCCAAGACCCTCACCCGTCACTACGACGCTTTCGGCCGGAACGTGGGCTACAGCGTGGACAACGAGCGGAAACAATCTATTGTCTATAATCCCGCCACGGGGCGAATCTCCGAATCCGATGGCTTTGCGTGGGACTATTTGCTAGGAACGAACCTCAAGTCTCAATTGACCTATCCTAATGACGCCGTGGTCACGTGGAGTTACGAACCCCACCGTGACCTCCTCACCGCCGTCACCAACGCCACCTATTCCACTTACGTCTACACCAACGACCTTCTTGGCCGCCGCACCTCAAAGAATGACGAGCAGTATGGTTACAACGCCCGCGATGAGCTGACCTCTGCCGACGAGGTCTCCTACAATTACGACGACATTGGTAACCGTACCACCGCCGAAGGCAAAACCTACACCGCCAACAACCTCAACCAATATACCGCCATTGACGACTTCGCGCCACAATATGACGCTGACGGAAACCAAACCCTCATCAAGACCGAGACCGGCATTTGGTCGGTTGTCTACAACGCAGAAAACCGCCCTATCCGCTGGCAATCTGGCGACACCGTGATCACGATGGCCTTCGACCGTATGGGTCGCCGCGTCGAGATGCGTACCCAGTCTGCCGATTCCGACCTTCTCCAACGCTTCGTCTACGACAACTATCTTTGCATCCAGCAACTCCGTGGCGCAGAAAACGCCCTCTATCACGCCTACACCTGGGATCCCACCGAACCCATCGCCACCCGGCCATTGATTTTCCACCCAGTCTCTGACGATGTTGCTTACTACTTCCACGACGGCAACAAAAACGTCTCCGACCTCGTGGACATCCAAGAAAACGTCGTCCACTACGCCTACACTCCCTTCGGCACCGCCACTTCCTCTGGCTCCCGAGCCTCCGCCAATCATGCGCTCACGAGCGAAAGCGAGGTGGAAAATCCCTTCCGCTTCTCCTCCGAAGTCCATGACGACACCCTTGCTCTCGTTTATTATAACTATCGCCACTACAATCCCCAAAATGGGCGATGGCTTGGGAGAGACAACGAGGTGTATTCTGTAAATCTATTTGGATTTATATTCAACAATCCAATTGGAAGCATAGATTTGCTCGGTCGTCTTCCAATTATTGATCCAAACCATTTTTCTCCATTTACTTTTACAGGTTTTCAGAAAGTCTCGGGGTTACATGCCAGCACCGGTACGATTGCGCAAGCAAAACACTCGTATTATGATAGTCTGGGTAATTCTAAGCCAATGCTTGGTGAAGAGATGGAATGTATGGTGTGTGTTAACGGTAAGTTCATCGAGGGGAGAAAGTTTCCACAAATCGAATGGTATAAGGGTTCGTTATGGATTGAGTATGACGCGGTTTTCAATTTAGATAGTAGGAATTTGTTGTACGACATGAAAGGGAACGTTGTAGCCTCTAATCAAAAGTACACAATTGCCGAGCACGAGTTAAGGCATTTGGACAATTATGTGGAGGCGATACGTTCTAGCGTTTCGCTGATTAACAATGCTGGAGGTGAGTGTATCCCCTCTAAATGCTCGGCATTTATGAAGGAATACATTAATGCTCGTTTACAAGAGTATGAGTGGAGGAGAAATCGGAAAGATGTTTTACTTCATCACGAGGATTATCCGAAAAATAGTCCACTCTTCACGAGGCCTAGCATAGAAGGCGTCGCAGTAGCACAAGAATATGAGAATGAGAGACGCGTTAAAGCAGATTCGGCCTTTAGGCAATTTCAATCATGTATGAGTGAATATATCCAAAAATGAAAGAGACCTTCAATGAGATCTGGTTTGATTGTATTGTTATCTGTGTTTTACATCCTTGATGCCCCTCTTTGGGGGCAAAAGCAAGTCAACGCCGAGTCTTCTGTACATGCGTATACGGAGATGGCAGAGGATATCTACGAAAATGCGACAAATGTAGGTATGCTATGGCAAGTGATTCTTCCGTTCATAAAGGAAGGAGAGGTGAGAAGTTCTCACTGGGGAGATTTTATCGCAAACACTGTCTGGATCAATGTGCGCTTTGCGCGCGTTGAGAACCTTCATGTGAAGGAACCTGAGGTGTTTGAGAAATTTTGTCAAGAAGAACAAAACACCATCAGGCGGCGAGTGAAGATATTGTCATCTTTCACAAAAGAGGAAACACAAATGCTATTTAATCTAAAGATGTTTGCCACAAACAAGGAGGTTACACAAGAAGTCGTTAATTATCTGGTCAAACAAAAAAAGTTCAATGAATTTGGCAGGCGACTATCGGAAATACGTAATGCGTACATCAAAGAAGAAGAGATTGTCCAGAAAATCCTTCGTGGTCCATTGTAGAATGTCACTAGATTTGCGCAGTACGATTGGGAAGCGCCAATGGCAAAATATATTGTCAAAAAGCGGAGGGTTGACAGCAAGCCGGAAGGGGGAGAGGGGGGCGGGGGGACTTTTTTGGGGGGAGGTGTGAGAAATGTAAGTAAAATGACGCATGATTTTTGGGAGGGCCGAGAATATCCGCATTTTAGGCTACCTTTCTGGTTTTGGTGGGGCGGGGATAGGTGGTGAGTTTCCACTGAAGCGTTTTGATGCGCCTTTGGGAGACTTTGGAAAAGTCGGTGGGGCGGGGATAGAAAAAGCGGATGATGCGGTTGAGGTTCTCGACGGCGCCTTTCTCCCATCCGGCGTAGGCGTGGGTATAGTAGACGGTGGCCCCGAAAATCTGGCCGATGGTTTTCTCGTCGAGGAACTCGCTGGCGTTGTCGGTCAGGATGTGGGTAATCTTGATTCCGAGCCGTCGGCATTCCCGCGCGATGCTGCGGAGTGCGCGGTGGACGATTTCCTGGCGCAGGTCCCGGAGTTTCCGGACGAAGGCCTTGTGGCCGTCGGCGGGGAGGATCATGGTGAGGAGTCCGTCTTTGCCGCGGGCCCCGGAGTGGATCGTGTCCATTTGAGCATATCCTTTGACGCGGTATTCTCTTACTTCTTCAGGCAGGTCGTCGATGCGGTGGGTCGGGTTATGGTTTCCGGCTGTTCTTGGCGGCGTGTGCTTTGGTCGGCGGCCATGGGGGTTGTAAAGGTCTCTTCTGTTCACGCGCGCGGACCAGTAGCCCTTCTGCGCATGATACTGGAAGGTCCGGAGGCAGGGGAAAGACTCGTTCTGGTTATCGTTGACCATAGCCTCATAGGCCGAGGGGATGGACGGCCACTCCTTGAGGAAAACCTTTATGGTAGAGATGTGTGAGGTCGTCAACTTTATCCGGGGGCCTTTGGCGCTGGCCTGCCAACGGGCGTCTTGGATGGCGACCTCCGCGGAGTACAGGAAATACTGCCAGCGTCGTTTCCCCTTGTCGTTCAACACCATGCAATATTTCCCATCGGTGCATCCCCGCTTCAGCTCGCGCCGCAGCGTCGTCTCGGCCAGCCCGAGGCTCTTGGCGATGGCGCGGACGCTTGGATGCCTGCGGCCGTCTGGGATGTTCCAAGATTTTTCGATGAGGAAACGATCCTCGTCTGTGAGATGCGACCTCGATTTGCTACACTTCATGCCGTCAGCCTTTCTGTGTTTTGTTGTTGTTTCTCTTACTGTCTCACAGAAGGCTGACATTTTCATCTCATTTTTTGGGTTGGCGCGCCGCCCCCCGGGGGGCGGGGTTAAGGGGAGCCTTCTTTGCCTTATTGGATGCGTCATTATATTTTGCATCGATCGTGCAACTTTCCGACCATGCCAAAAAACATTTCGCGGTTGAGGATTACAGTTGCATAATGTTATAATGTGGCAATGAAAAAGCGTGCTGTATTCATGCTTGCGGCATTTTCCGTCCTCGGGGGGCTTTGGGCGGACATGATGCGTAATCCGCCTTGCAAGTTGGACGAGGGGCAGAACAGTGCCTCGACGTGCGAGAAGTGTCCGGTGGATGGGGCCGAGAATGGGTGCGTGCATATCCAGATTGACCTGGGGCGGACGTCGGTGCTGTCGGATCGGCGGCGGTGTTGGCTGAAGGTCTTTGAGACGGAGGCCTCGCCGGCGATCTTTACGCCGGAGACGCTGAACTTCGTGATGGATTATACCTTCTCCTATGTCGGCGGCGACAGGACGAACAAGAATGTGCCGCGTGAGGTGGTCTTTTGCAACGAACTGGGGGCACGGCTGCATTTCCGCTTTGAGGACGGGGAGTCCCTGGCCACGATGGCGGCGGCGAGTACGGCCATCAGCACGGAACGGTTGCAGATGGTGGATGCGGAGGGATGGGCGACGGCGGAGGATCCGGCCTATTATGACCTCTATCCGGGCGATGGGACAAAGTGGCGCTTTTATGCTACGGACATCACGGGAAAATTCGGGGACTTGGTCTCGTTCACGGACGCGCGGGGGCGGGTGGTTACGGCGGAGGATTTTGGGATTGACGTGGTGCGTTCGCCCAATGGGCTCTTGCGGCAAATCCTGACGGCGACGCGTCTGGCGGATATCGTGATGGTGGATGACCACACCTACACGGTCACGGTCTATCCTTTCGCCCAGAAGCCGGAAATGGCCGAAGGGCTCTACGTGATCCCGGAAGTGACACCGGTGGAGTCGTGGCGGATTGAGCGCGGCGGCGATGACGCCCATCTGCTCCTGGCGACGCAACGCAAGGGAAATGGCGATCCTAAGACATACACGTATCGTTATGTCCCCGATGTGGAGGATTGGACACTGACGCGGCCCAACGGTTTGGTTGAGGAAAAGTCCTTTTATTCCGGCGACGATGACGACGGCATGCAGGTGGCCGTCAAGAAAAGCGCCGACGGGCAGACGATCTATTCGCAAAAGGCGTTTTACTTCAAGGATTATGGGTGGAGCGTTGGCGCGGTGGCCGTCAAGGAGACGCTGGGAACGGATGCGAGCGGGAAGCGCGTCACGGAGTGGGATTATTTCCTCTCCGGCGAAAACAAGGGGAAAATCCGGGAGAAGCGCGATTGGCGCGGGAACCGCTTTGTCTATGACTATGATGCCAAAGGCCGCCTGACCAAAGAGACGAATGCCGCCGTCGGACACGAGACGGTCTACTCCTATGCCCCCGTGGACGCGTCGGACATCCTTGGCGAACACGCGGGCGTGGCCGCGGTGGTGAGCGATGACCGCCCGCGGTGCGAGGTGAGGTACGAGAAAGACCCCGAGACGGAAGCGATGGTCGAGGTCGCGCGGACGTACTTTGTCTATTCCCCGACGCAGGAGATCGTGGAGCGCGCCGCCACGGCGGGGGCGGCCTACGGCGCGGCGGGTGCCCTGCGCACCGTGAAAACGTGGTACGCGCCGGACGACGCACGCCCCTTTTACGCGGGGCGGCTGGCCTCGGTGCGTAATGAGGACGGGTCGCTCCGGGTGTATGACTACGGTTTGGACGATGACCGCTGGATTGAAACCGTGACGCAGTTGCACGAGCAAGCGCCGGAGCCGGTGTCGGGAAAGACCACGCGGAGCTCGGTGGTCTATGACCGCGTCGGCAACGTGGTGGAGCGCAACCGGGAGGTCTTCATCGATGGCGCATGGCATCTCATTGACCGCACGGTTTATGAGTATGATATTGAGGGGCACGTCATCAAGGAAACCGACTTCGCGGGGCGCGTGACGACGACCGTTTGGGGCGGGAACTGCTGCGGGAAGACCTCCATGACGCTCCCCAACGGCACGCGCTTCACCTATGCCTACGACGATGAGGGCCGCCTCATCGCCGAAACCAAGCTTGATCCGATTCCCTGCACCACGCATTTTGAATATGATGCCCTCGGCCGCGTGGTGAAGACGTGGAAGGACGGTCTCAATCCCGAGACGACCGTGTATGACATCTTCGGGCAAGTCATCTCCCAAACCGACGTGCGGGGCGGCGTCACGCGGACCGCCTACAGCCTCGATGGCAACACCGTCACGACCACCCTGCCTAACGGTGCCACGCAGATTCGCAAGACGGATGCCATCGGGCGTCTTCTTGAAGTCTCCGGCACCGCCGTCCAACCGCAGGTGGTCACCTATGGCCCCTTGTGGGAGCGTATCGCCACGGGAGCGCGTTGGCAACAGACGGAGCAAAACCTGCTCGGCCAAACCGTCCGTCAGACCCGCTCCGGTGCGAACGGTTCCACGCTGGAGACGACGACAACCTACGATACCTATGGTCGCGTGGCACAAATCACGGCCGTTGGCCAACCGACGCAGACCTTCGCCTACGCCGCCACGGGCGAGCAAACTGCCCTCACGCAGTCCGTTGACGAGGTGTGGCGGAAACAGACGACCGAGACCGATTATTGCCTCCGCGATGGCGAGGTTTGGCAACGCCAGGTCGCCACGTTGTCCTGCTCAGACACCTCTATTGCGCCTTTGGCGCAGACCGCCTACGCCCAAGTGTCGGGGCTTTCGGTGACGAACACCTTCAACCAAATCACCGTGGACGTCCGCGGCAACGAGACCCGTACCTTTGGCAACGAGACCCAACGCACTATCTTATTGCCCTTCTGTACAAACCCACAGATTGAGCGTTACGCCTTCGGTCAGTTGGTGGAAACCGTGGACACGGCCTGCGTGACCAACCGCTTTGAGGTCGACGCCCTCGACCGTCGCGTGGCCGCCATCGATGGACGCAACAACCGCACCGCCTATGCCTACGACGCGAAGAACAATCTCGTCTCCACCACCGATGCCGTCGGCGCCGTCACGGCCTATGGTTATGACGTGATGGGCCAGACCGTCGCCGTGACCAATGCCCTTGGCAACGTGACGGTCTATGAATACGACCTGCGCGGCAATAAGACCTATGAGGGCGGCGCCACCTATCCCGTGCGCTACACCTACGATGTCTTCGGCAACAAAACCTCCATGACCACCTATCGCAATGAGGCCTCCGGCGTCGGCGACACCACCACGTGGACGTATGATGAATCCTCGGGCGTCCTCTTAAGCGAACGGTGGGCGAATGGAAGAACAAAGACATACGATTATACGGACGAAGGACGTCTTCGCGCGCGACGCAATATGCGGGGAAATGTCGTTACGTATCGCTATACGCAAGCAGGGTTGCTGAGTGACGTGATTTATGATGACGAAACGCCGAATGTTGCCTACACGTATGATGCGTTGGGAAGAGTGACCAATGTGGTGGATGTATTGGGAAAGACTGTTTACTTTTATGACCGATTTGGAGAACGGAGAAGTCGAACGATGTACGGGCGTATACGGCATCTAATGGAGTGGAATACGGACACTTTTGGGCGAAATGCCGGCTATGTTCTTCTTGGTATGACCGCATGCGATTATACTTATCACAAGGCCAGCGGACGACTGAACAACTCTAATGATGTCCCTGTTTTAGGATTTCAGTGGAAATATCTTCAAGGAACCCACCTCAAAGAGAGTTTGGATTATCCCTATGAAAAGTATCGTGTCGAATGGCAATACGAACAACATCGAGATTTGGTGTCCCACATCAAAAACGGGGAACTTTCTTCGTATCATTATGAATATGATTTGTTGCGACGGTGTACCTCAAAGGAAGAGCGTTATATCGATTTCCAACCGACCAATGCAAAAGACATTGCTACGCGCCTTCAATTGGAGTATCCGTTTGAACCCAACGAGCGAGCGGTACGAAAAGTGACCTATCGCTATACGCCTCGAAATGAGGTGCGGTCTGTCAATCAAGCGTTGTACGCATATGATGATGCAGGGAATCGTACGCTTGCCGACCATTGGTGTTACGACTACAATGAACTCAACCAAGTTGTGAAAATCACTTCACCCACAGGGGAAGTATTTATCCCGAGGTACGATTTGGATGGGAACCAAACGTCTATTGACACTGAGACGGGCGTTTGGGAGGTTTCGTATGATGCGGAAAATCGCCCTGTTTTCTGGCGACGTGGGGAAGATACTGTACACTGTCTCTACGATCATTTGGGAAGGCTTGTTGAACGAACCACGCGCATCGCAGGCGAACAAATAACGCACCAGTATATTTATAATGGGTTCCAATGTGTCGTTCAATGGAAGGTTGGTGCGGAGACATTCCCGTCTGAGGAGGTGAACTATTTTTGGGACCCCACCGACAACCCCATGTCTACCCTCCTCGAGCGTTATACTTATGCCTCTGGGAAAGAGTTTTATTTTCATGACAACATCAAGAACGTTACGGATTATATTGGGCGGAACTCTTGGTCGCACTATACCTACAATGTATTTGGCTCCGATTCTGAGCGGACCTTGCTCCTTGAGGAAGATCTCCACGCACCTATCGTCAACGTCTTTCGGTTTTCCTCTGAGCGGAAAGATGAAGTTTTGGGCCTTATCCGCTATCCTCTGCGTTTCTTAAATCCCCGGGATGCGCATTGGACAACCCGTGAACCTTTAGCCCGTCATCGATACACCACCGGACACTACCGCTTTGTAAAAAACGCACCTCCCAATCAAATCGATTTTTGGGGAATGACCGCCTTTGAGCCATTTAAGTTCATCGACGCTGGCGAGAAGGTTTCATTGTCGCCTTCAGCGTTTCCGAATCTTGATGTCGCGGCATTGGCGCTTTCGTATTATGCCTATCTCGATGCCCCCTCCGAAAAGACGGTTCTCTCGGAAACCGTGTTGTCATTGAACAGTGCAATCAAACACAACTGTTGCACTTCAAAAGGGCAAGCTGGGTTTTATTACACGATACGCCCATATGGAGCGATAGGTATAATCGCCTACACACCCTATGCGTGGGAACACAAATTGGATAAAGCGCTAGGAGGACAACTCTACTCCACTCAACAGCATGAGCGTAAACATTTAGAATATGCGGCACAAGAGTTTAACGATTCGACAGCGATTTTGCAGAACGTAATGCAACCATGCGAGATTGCCACGTGTGATGACATTCGCCGCGAGAAAGTCTTAAATTATTTGCGAGCCTATCACTTGAGAAGGGTGTACAACAATCTTAAACTGCATTTAGATGATTATCCACCCGGGGCAAAACCGTCAGAAGAATACGTCCAACAGGCATTCATGAATTATCAAAAAGCTTTCGATAAGACAAATGTCGTTAGTGGATGGTGTACACAAAAAGACCAAAGAAACTCTTATGCTCATCCAGAGGCGTGCAAATGAAGTGTATAACGATTTTGATTCTTTTGTTCTTTTTTATGCCCAGTTCTCTCTGTGCTGAAATAATTGGAACAAAGGAGGACGAACTATTTCATCGAATTATTGTTAATTTGAACAATGAATGCGAGGATCGTAAATTGTCCGACACAGAAATAAAGATCGTGAATCAATGCATTGCCTTGAATATTCCGCTATGGTGGGTCGGAGAGATCATCACTTTTCATAATAAAAAACGGATTGAACGTAAGCTATTATTCTCAGATGGGGGAATGCGTGGACGCCTATTTCTTTTAACGGATAACCTATTTTCATCCCCAGATGAAACGGCGTTATTAGTCTTTTCATTTCAATCGCCTCCAACGATTGAACTATGCACATTTCAAAATGGCGTGTTGAAGAAATGCCAAAGTAAAGACAACGGGGATACGCTTTATGATTATGTAATAACGCGACTTCTAATATTATCTCTCAGAACGTACCGAATTGAGGGGTACTACACCCATTCGGGAGAGAAGGCATGTTTTATCTTGAACGTTGATCTAAATGACGCTTCATGGAGCGTTACGTCTTGTAGAAAAACAAACGATGAAAATAAAAGGAATATTCAAAAAATCTTTCCATCGTCATGCAGTGGTAAGATGTAAGGGCTAATCCGAACAACAGCATCTATATGTGTGATATCACAATCGTACGATGCCTGAGGAGATGCGTGTGTAAGTTATGGAGACCTGCAGGTCTCCTCGGCCGCCGCACCTCGAAGAACGACGAACAGTATACCTATAACGTCCGCGACGAATTAATTGCGGCAGACGAGGTCTCCTACAATTACGACGATATCGGCAATCGTACCACCGCCGAGGGTAAGACCTACACGGTCAACAACCTCAACCAATACACGGCGATCGACGACTTCACGCCCCAATACGATGCGGATGGCAACCAAACGCTCATCAAGACTGAGACAGGTATTTGGTCTGTTACCTACAATGCCGAAAACCGCCCCGTTTGTTGGACACGGGGTGATACGATTGTCACGATGGCCTTCGACCGCCTTGGCCGCCGCGTGGACTATCAAGAGACGCAAGATGATCAGGTCACTACGCACTTCCGTTTTGTCTATGACAACTTTCTCTGTGTCCAGCGGTTGAACGCCGCCAACGGCAACGCCGTCCGCACCGAGTTTGTGTGGGATCCAACCGAACCCATCGCCACACGACCGCTTGTCATGCGTGCCAAGAATTGGAACCTCAATCTCTTTTACACTCATGACGGCAACAAGAACGTCTCCGAGGCATTCTACTACGCCCCGCAGAACGGCTTCGCCGCGCACTACGACTACGCCCCCTTCGGCGCCGTCACCCGCACCGCCCGCGCCACCCGCGTTACCAATCGCGACCTCCTCTCCGAAAACCCCTTCCGCTTCTCCTCCGAATACCACGACGCCCCCACCTTCCTCGTCTACTACAACTACCGCCATTACACCCCCCTCTCCGGCCGCTGGCTGGGACGAGACCCTGCGTCTATAAAAATAGACTATCAAGCAATGAGGAATAATCCAATATTGACATATGACGAATTAGGGTTATGGGCACTCTCACTTGGCCTTTCCTTTGACCTGTCTTTGCTTGGAGGTGGAAGTTTTTTTCTTTTGGATTTGTAATATCATATGATGACAAAGAGGGTTTTAGAGGGGCCTCATATTTGACAACTGAAATAAGAGCGGGGGTACGGTCTGCTTCAGCTGCGATACAAGTACAATTTTCTCCGACGGCAACAAGTACTGATGCCTTGGGAGGTGAGGCCAGTGTCACAGGCGGAAGTGTAGGGATTATGGGCACGAACGTTGGAGTAGCTGTTTCAGTTCCAACAAATCCAAAGTGTGGAGAGATTTTCTATTCTGGTTCTATTGGTGTCGGTGCTAAAGGACTGCCACGATATGAAGTCCATACCGGACTTTCCAAGACTCATCTGTCAAACTGGCAGATAGGGACATTGAAATCTAATCTGAAGTGGAGATTTATTGACCAAGATTGTAAAGTCGACGAAGGCGAAATGAAAGAAGAAAAGACGTTCCCAATTGCGTCTTGATGAGATAGATATGATAAAGCGGTACACATTAATGATTGTCGCGTGTTATAAAAAGATTGCGGAGTCTCCTCCACGTTTATACCCAACTTCATTTTGCTGTTATGGGTGTTTGGCGGGATTGATGGGGATTGTCCCACAATGGCGTCCATTTATCGTTGCATCGGATGAATGGATTCATGTCGCATCGCCAAGCTTTTTCAACGCCAAGCGTTTGATACTCGATGTCTGAATATGGAAAAATGAACCTCTCAAGGTTTATGTCAAGGATTCTTCATCGTTTTCGCCCTATAGCTCGTGTTGGTTGCTCGCCGGCAAACGATTTAGAATGACGGATGGGAGTATGTCCCGAATTGGCACGCCGCTGAGTCGCAACAATTACATCCTTGTGGAGACTTCTGGGTGGTTTCTTGATTTATCCGCTTACCCAAGCAGATGTCAGAATGAGCTCAAAAATACATTGTTGGCGTGGGAACAAAATAATGCCAATCATTATGGGCTTGGGAATTGGGAGTAGTGCGAATTGACGATGTTTCGGATTGTCAGTGATTTGACGGGCATGAATGATCTGCCCGAGAATTGCGCTGTCTGCTGGACGCAGGGGAAAAGTGTCATCAAGATGGCCTTTGACCGTTTGGGCCGCCGCGTGTGGATGCGGGAAAGCGAGGACGACACGGTGACCAAGGAAAACGCTTCGTCTACGACGGCTCCCTCTGTATCCAGCGTTTGGATGCCACGCAGGGCAGCGCCGGGCGCACCACTTTCCTCGCCAAGATTCTTTCCAAACGGCACAAGCGCGAAGACGATGGGCGGGAGGGAGCGATCAGCGGGCGTTTAGCCCGCAAGGTGACCGGCGTCAGCCCATCTGGCTTCGCGCACACTGGCGTCTTCGCGGGAAAATGGAGACCCGCCGATTTCCCTGGATGGTATTGATTTGACAGAAGGGGAGAGGATTTGGTATTTTGTACGGCATTTCGTATCCGTATCAGACAGCGTTCGGAGGATTTAGCAATGGGAACAGGACGTACCCTCAACAAGAAGCCGGCCACGCGCCCGGTGAAGTCCGCTGGTGAGCGTCGCCGTCGCGACGCGGTGCAGCGCAAGCGTTTGGTGGCGATGGGCATCGATGAGGCCACGGTCGCCAAACTGAACGCGGTGCAGGTGCGCGATTATCTGCGCACGCCCGAGAAGACCAAGGCGGCGTTCGCGCAGTAAGCGCGGGCCGCCCGGCGGCCATGCGCAGACGCAGGGCACATCCGCATGGCGGGTGTGCCTTGGTTGTTTGAGGAGGGTTTCATGCGGGATTTCCTGGAACGGTTGGCGGCGCGGCGGCGCTTCGGCGTGCACCCGGGGCTGGACACCATGCGCGCGCTCTGCGCGGCGCTGGGCAATCCGGAGCGGGAGCTCGCGGTCATCCATGTGGCCGGCACCAACGGCAAGGGGAGCGTCACGGCGATTTGCGAGGCGGCCCTGCGCACGATGGGCCTGCCCGTGGGACGCTACACCTCGCCGCATTTGGTGCGCGTGAACGAGCGCTTCGTCCTCAACGGCCGCGAGGCCACGGACGAGGAGCTCGCCGCCGCGCTCGACGAGGTGGAGGCCGCCTGCGCCAAATCCGCGCTGGAGCCGACCTTCTTCGAGGCGCTCACGGCCTGCGCCTTTGTCCTCTTCCGCCGCGCCGGCATCCGCCTGGCCGTCTTGGAGGTGGGGATGGGGGGCCGTTGGGACGCCACGAACGTCATCGAGGCCCCGCTCGTCTCCGTCATCACCCACGTGGCCCTGGACCATTGCGACATCCTGGGCGACACCGTCGAGGCCATCGCCGCCGAGAAGGCCGGCATCGTCAAGCCCGGCCGGCCGATTGTCGTTGGCGCGATGGACCCGCGTGCCCGGGCCGTCATCGCCGAACGCGCCGCCGCGCTCGGTGCACCCTTCTACGATGCCGCGGAGGAGATTCGCGTGGCAGTCAGCCGCCGCACGCTCCACGGCCAGACGCTCACCTGCTCCAGCCCTTCGTGCGACTATCCAGCCGCGCTCACGCGCCTGGCCGGCACCTATCAGGTCGAAAACGCCGCCACCGCGCTCTGCGCCTTGGAGCGGTTGGGCGAGCAGGGGATTCCCGTGCCACCCAAGGCCTTCGCCGAGGCCCTCCGCACCGTCTCGTGGCCCGGCCGTTGCCAACTGCTTTCCGACACGCCGCCCATCTTCCTGGACGGCGGGCACAACCCGGACGCCCTCCGCGCCCTGCGCAACGCGCTCCAGTCCATGCACATCCGCCGCCGCGTGGCGTTGGTGTGCGGGTTCTGCGCCGACAAGGCAGTGGACGCCGCGCTGAAGGAGATTGCGCCGCTCGTCTCCGCCGCGTGGGCCGTGCCGCTCGCCAATGAGCGCGGCTTGCCGCCGGAGACTCTCGCCGAGAAACTCCGCCGCGCGGGCATCCCCGCCGTCATCCCCGCGCCGAGCGTGGCCGATGGCCTTGAGTCCGCGACCGCCTGGGCGCAGGACAACCAAGGCACCGCGGTGGTTTGCGGCTCGCTCTTCTTGGTCGGCGAGGTCTTGGCCCTGGAGGAGGGCGCGGGAGCCATCGACCCCAGCGAGGGGCCGCGTGCGCCTTGACCCGCCCGTGAACAAGGACATCCGCTGGCTCTACGAGGACGCGCGGATGCTCGTGGTCGACAAGCCCGCCGACCTCCCCGTCCATTCCAGCGGCGCCTATCGGTTCAACACGCTCGACCATCTCCTGCGGCTTTACCGGCCCGCCGACACCATCCACTTGGTCTCCCGCCTGGACCGCGAGACGAGCGGCGTCCTGCTCGTCGCCAAAGACCCGGAGATGGCCGCAATCCTCGGCAAGGCCCCAAAACAAAAGGTCTATCACGTGCTGGTGGAAGGCCGCTTCCCCGAGGGGCGTCTCTGCGCCGCCGGGCGCATCCGCCGCGTCAACGCGCCGCCCGTCTACACCCGGCGTATTTTGGAAGACGCCACCCTCACGGACACCTTGCCCGAACTCCCCGCAGACCGCGGCGCGGCCACGTGGTTTGAGCGCATTGGCGATGGCCCTTGGCCGAACACAAGTCTGTTGCGGGCCGAACTGGTCACCGGGCGCACGCACCAAATCCGTGCCTCCCTTCGCACGCTCGGCTTCCCGGTGATTGGCGACAAGGTCTATGGTCCCGCCCCCGAGATTTTCATTCGCTTCCGCGAAGGTCGCGTGACCGCCGCCGATTGGGCCGCGTTGCGCCTGCCCAATCAGGCGCTCCGTGCCGTCTCCCTCACGGTCCTCGGCCGCACCTTCCGTACCGTCCGCCGCCCCTGGCCCGCGGAGTGATTCAATTTTCCACGAAAACGAAGGGGCGGCTCGTGCCGCCCCGGAGAACGGAGAACAGAGCGTGTAGCCCGAAGGGCAAACCTTCCACGGCTACGGAGAACGGAGCGCGCGGCAAGTGCGACTGGCGAGGCTAAACCCAAGCTTCCAAACTCCCACCTCAGTACTTCATTGCTCGGATCTACGGCTTCACGCCTTATCTCTATCCCTTGCACTTCTGCATCCCCTGGTAATAGTGTCCGGGGAAGTTTTACCGCAAAGACGCTCTTGCGTGGAAACCCTGCGGGCTCCATCGCTCCCGTTGGTCGCGCCGCCCTTGGGATTTCCACGCTATCGCGCCCC
>CALXMT010000029.1 GCA_944389545.1 uncultured Kiritimatiellota bacterium
ACTATACCCAAAAATGAGCCTTTGCGACTATCTCATTGAAAACTCGACTAAATCCTCAAAAACGTGTGAAAGTCCTTCTATAGGGTCTCGACCTGGACCACTATAGGGGTCGGCATCGGACCCTTATAGGGTCTCACCTCCGACCACTATAGTGGTTGACCTCGGACCCTTATAGGGTCTGGGAAGGGGGATTTAGGGGTGGAGAGGGGCGGATGGGGCCGTGAGCGGGAGGGGAAAAGACAAAAAAAGAGAAGAGGCGCGCCTGGGGGCGCCCCTTCTCTTGTCCCATTGAGCCATGGACCGGCCTACGCCGCGCGGCGGCGCGGGCGGGTTAGGCCATCTTGGCGATGGCTTGGGCGGTGCGGGATTTCTTGCGGTCAGCGGTGTTGCGCTTGATCACGCCCTTCTTGGCGGCCTTGTCCAGCTTGGAAGCGTAGGCGGAGACGGCGGCGAAGGCGGCGGTCTTGTCGCCACCGGCGATGGCGGCCTCGACCTTTTTGCGGTAGGTAAGGAGCTCGCTCTTGACGGAGCGGTTGCGCAGGTTGGCCTTGGCGGCGGTCTTCACACGCTTGGCGGCGCTCTTGATGTTAGGCATGTTATGGTCCTTGCTTTCTCGTAAACAAATGGGTGACGGAAACCTGGCTGGGTTTCCATTGCGGGTGAAGAAGATAGCATAATGCAGTTCGTTATGCAAGCAAAATCGCTTCTCACTTTCCACGAAGACACAAAAAGCGCAAGAGACGGAGCCGCTGGGAGGGGGTGGAAGGCTTGCCCTGCGGGGCTGACACGAAGGGACACGAAGAACCACGAAGGGGCACGAAGGATGAAGGGTGAAGGACTGCCAGAATGGATTGAAAATCACAAAGGACACAAAGGACACAAAAGGGAATTGGCTGATTGGGAGATTGGCTGATTGGAATGTGGGGCGCTGCCCCACGCCCCGGCAGGGAGAAGTTCTCCCTGCACCCCCGGCACGTCTACGACGTGCCAGAAGGACGCCCCAGCAGGAGATACAGGAGATGCAGGAGCGCGCGTAAACGCGCGATGGACAAATCCCCTGTACAGCGGCCTATCCGTCGCGCGCTTGCGCGCGCTCTGTTCTCCGTTCTCCGTTTTCCGTTCTCCGGGGCGCGTCAGCGCCCCTTGCGGTCTCATCGCCGCCAGGGGCGGCGGGCCGGGCTTCAACCTCCGGGGCTCCTCCAAGCCTCCAAGCCTCTAAGCTTCCAAGCTTCCAAAAAACCATTTTGTGGCGGGGGTGGATTTGCTATACTTCTGCTAATGCAGAGGAAGGCGAATAAGATTTGGATGTGCCGTGGACGGGCCGTGCGGTTGCGCGGGCCGGAGGTGATGGCCATTGTCAATGTGACGCCGGATTCCTTCTTCGCGGGGAGTCGCGCGGCGAGCGCGGAAGACGCGGCGGCGCGGGGCGCGGCGGCCTTTGAGGCGGGCGCGCTGATTGTGGACATCGGCGGGGAATCGACGCGGCCCGGGGCGGCGGCGGTCTCCATCGAGGAAGAAATCGCGCGGGTGACGCCGGCCATTCAAGCATTGCGCCGGGCGTGTCCGGAGGGATTGATCTCGGTGGACACGCGGCGCACGGCGGTGGCGCGGGCGGCCCTCGAGGTGGGCGCGGACATCGTGAACGACGTGCAGGGTCTGAATCCCGACGCGGGGATGGCGGCGCTTTTGGCGGAGACCGGCGCGGGCTATGTGCTGATGCATGGGCGCGGCTGGACGCCGCGGGGCGAGGTCGCGGACCGCGCGGACGCGGTGGCGGAAATAGAATCCGAGCTCGCGGCGGCCGTGGCGCGTCTGGCCGAGGCCGGCGTGGACGTGCGGCAGGTGGCGTTGGACCCGGGACTGGGCTTTGAGAAGTCGCACGCGGATTCGTGGCGGCTGGTGGGTGCGACGGCGCGCTTTGCGGCGGGGGAGCGCCCCTGGCTGGTGGCGGCCTCGCGGAAACGTTTTCTGGGCGGGACGGCCGCGGCGAGCGTGGGCGTGGCGCTCTGGTCGGCGGCGCAAGGCGCGGATTTGGTGCGCGTGCACGACGTGGCCGAGACGGTGGGGGCCCTGTGGGCCTTTGTGCGCGCGGAGGAGGCGGCCCATGTTTAGCGCGTGGTGGCCAACGGTGATGGATGTGTTGCAGGTGGCGCTGCTGACCACCGGCATCTACTATGCCTTCCTCTGGCTGAAGGGGACGCGCGCGGCGCAAATCCTGATGGGCGTGGCCGCGGTCTTCCTGGCGATCTTCCTGGTGACCTCGTTCCTGGATTTGGACGTGGTGAACGTGCTGTTGCGGTGGATCACGGTTGTGCTGATGCTGGCGCTTCTGGTGGTCTTCCAACCGGAACTGCGGCGCATGTTGTCAGTCTTGGGCAAGAACACCGCGGTGCAGCTCCTGCAGGGCAAGGTGCCGGAGACGCCGGCGGAGCTCTTGGTGCGCGTGACGCGCAACCTGGCCAACCGCCGTCTGGGCGCGTTGCTGGTGGTGGAGCGCGCGGTGGCGCTGGACCGCTGGTGCGAGACAGGGACGCGTCTGGACGCCCTGATCAGCGAGGACTTGCTCATCAGCATCTTTACGCCGCCGTTGCCGTTGCACGATGGCGCGGTCATCCTGCGGGGCGACCGCATCCGCGCGGCGCGTTGCATCCTGCCCATCGACAACGAACTGCGCCTGCAGGGCATGGGGACGCGTCATCGGGCGGCGCTCTCGCTCTCGGCGGAGTGTGACGCCTTGATCCTGGTGGTCTCGGAGGAGCGGGGGCAGATTTCGGTGGCGCGCGACGGAAACCTGATGCGCGACCTGACCGACCGCCAGCTGGAGCGTCTGTTGCGGGCGGCCTTCGTGCCGCCGGAAGGGCAGGGCAACTTCTTCAAGGCCGTCTTCGGCCCGCGCCACGCGGTGCCGTGGTTCCTCAAGCCCTTTGTGACAAAGGAGCGGAAACGCCGTGCCTAGAATTCGATGGAAGGTCCGTGCCCTGTGGGCGACGTTGCGCAACAATTGGCCGTGGAAGGTGGCGGCCTTTGCGGTGGCGTTGGTCGTCTTCCTGACCATCCGGCAGTCGACCAGCCACACGCAGACGTTGACCCTGCCGGTGGAGCTGGAGCTGGAGGAGGGCGCGACGGCCGTCCCCAGCGTGGAGCCCGGGGTGGTGGACATCACCCTCCGCGGGTCCGAGGAGGCCATCCGCCAGCTGTCGGTGCCGGGCGCCGAGCGGCCCCGGGTGCGGGTGCGCCCGGAACAACCGCAGGACGGCTCCAAGACGGTGACCTTCAGCCTCTCGCGGAGCGACGTGACGTGCCCCACCGGCCTGCGCGTGGCCTCCATCGAGCAGGCGGAGCTGACGGTGACCTTCTCGCCGCGCGAGGAGCATACCTTCAGCGTGGCCAAGCCGGAGGTGATCGGCATCCCGGCCTTCACCGAGGCGCGCGTCTACATCAAGCCCGAGGAGGTCTTGGTGTCGGGCCCGAGCGCCCTCTTCGAGGAGATCGACCTGAGCCGCCCCCTGCGCACGGAGTTGGTGGACGTGGCGAACCTCTCGAGCGACAAGACCGCGATGCTGCGCGTGTTGCCGCCGGACGAACGTTCCGGCTGGACGGTGCACCCGGAGCGCGTGCGGGCGGAGGTCATCCTGCAGCGCGAGAACGGCGAGCGGCTCTTCACGGAGGTGCCGGTGCGCGTGTTGCAGTCGGCCTCCGGCGCACGCTACGTGCCGGACGCCACGACCGTGGAGGTGACGGCGCGGGGCATCAGCAGTGAGCTGGAGACCATCGACCCCGCCGGCGTGGTGGCCCTGGTGATGGAGCGCCCGAACGGCCTGCCCTGCGAACCGCAAATCATCTTCCCCAGCTCCAATCGCGTGAACAGTGTGGTGGTGCGGCCCCCGCTGGTGCGGCTGTTGCCCGAACCCCAATCCCAGGAGTCTGAACCATGAGGCTTTCCAAAGGCCAGCGGAAGTGGTTTCTCGGCGCCCTCGTCTGTGTGGCGCTCGCCGCGCTTGCCGCCATCCTGGCCGACACGTTGCTGGCGCGCCTGCGCCCCACGCTCGATCTCAGCGCCTATTGCGGCGAACCCACCGTCTCCGAGCGCGGCCGCACCACCTTGATGGAGACCTCCGGCACCCTTTCGGTGGCGTGCGTGCTCCCCTCGGAATCGCCCGCCGCCGCCCCGATCGGCCTGCTCCTGCGCAAGTTCGCGCAGGTCTCGCGCGAGGTCGCCGGCGCCACGATCGAGCTGGAATATGTCGACCCGCGCGAGGACGCCGGCGCCGCGGCGCGGATTATGGCGCAGGGCGCCAATGGCCCCGGCCTCCTCTTCCGTCAGGCCGGGCGGCGCGTCTTTGTCCCGGAACGCGATTTGCTGACCGCGCAGGGGAGCGTCTACGACCCCGTGGAGGCGGAGACCGCCGTCACCGCCGCGTTGATGCGCCTGAGCGCCGAGGGCGTGACGGTGGGGTGGCTCACCGAAGGCGCCGCCGAGGGGCAGCCGGCCTATGCCGACACAGACCCCATGGACGGCTTCTCCGGCTTCCGTCGCGCCTTGGAGCGCGAGGGCATCCGCATCGTCCCGGTCTCGCTCCAAGAGGCCCGGGAGATCCCGGAATCAGTCTCGGCGCTCCTCATCATGGGGCCGCGCCACGACCTCTCCACCGCCGAGCGCGCGTGCCTGGCGGAATGGCTGGACCGCGGCGGGCGCCTGCTCTGCGCGTTGCCGCCGGCGGGCGACCTCGGCCTCTCCCCGCTCTTGGAAGACTGGGGCATCCGGGTGGAGGCCACCCCGCGCGTCCCCTCCCGCAACGGCGCGGATGGGACGGGCCTGGCCGACCGGCTGACCGACAATCACCCCATCACCCGCGAGCTGACCGAGGGGGGGGCGCAGGTCGCCTTTGTGGCGCCGCGGGCCTTGCGCATGGCGACCACGGACCACGGCACGCCCACCGCCACGCAATCGACCGATGCGACGACCACCCTGCGGACGGGCTCCGTGGACCACGGCTCCGTCACCGTCACGCCGTTGGTCTCCATCGACACCCTGCCCACCGAGACCCTGCCTGAGCGCGTGGCCACCGTGATGATGGCCGCCGAGAGCGGCAGCGGCATGGGGGCCGACCTGGCCTTCCACCGCGGTCGCGTGGTGGTGGTGGGCGAATCCGGCTTCGCCACCAACCGCTTCACCCTGGGCCACGCCTCGGCCAACCGCGACCTCGCCGTCAATGCCGTCCGCTGGCTGGTGGAACTGCCCGGCAGCGGCGCAAGCAGCGGCGCCGGCGTCTTGCGCGTGGGGCAGGATTCGCGCGCCTGGCGGCTGGACTTCGCCATCGCCGTCCTCTTTGTGCCCATGACGCTCTGTCTGCTCCTGTGGTTGGCGACAAGGAGGCACGGATGAGATTCGGCCGCAATATCTTGATTCTGCTCGCGGTGGTCCTCTGCTTGGCGGTGGCCCTGTTCATCGAGCGCCGCATGCGCCCGGTCACCCCCCTGGCCGAGGGCACGCCGCTCTTCCCCGTCCCGACGGAGACTGTCTCCGAGATCACCTGGGAGGGCGCCGATCGCGGCTCGGTCAACTGCCAAATCCGCCGCGACGGCGAAGCGTGGCGCATGGTGCGCCCCTACCCCGGCGTGCGCTGCGACGACGCCGCCGTCGCCGACCTGCTCGATGCGCTTCAGGCCCTGCGCACGGGCGCCTATCTGGGGCCCCTCGCGAACAGCGATTTCCGCGTGGCGCGCCACCTGACCGTCCGCACCGCGGAAGTCGCCTACGTCCGCGGTTTCGGCGACCGCCAGCGCATGCCCCTGGCGCAGACCCTGGCCGAGGTGAACGGCGCGCTGGTGACCGTCGACGCCGACGCCGTGGCCGCGTTGCTCGACCGCTCGCCGGAATCCCTGCGGACCAAGACCCTCCTGTCGCTCGCCCCGAGCCGCATCCGCGCGCTGGAGTGGCTCGCCCCGGGCTCCCCCCTCACGCGGCTCACCCGCAAGCCCAACGGCCAATGGGAGGTCTCGCAGCCCTTCCGCTTCGAGGTCACGGACGACACCGTCGCCGAGGTCCTCAACGCCCTGACCGCGACCGACACCATCGACGATTACTGCCTGCCCGCCGACGGCCCCCTGCCCAAGGGGCGCCCGCCCGTCTCGGACGGCGACCTGAGCGCGTGCGGCCTGGACGATGAGAACGCCCTGCGCATCACCTTCCACGTGCAGGGGCAGGACGCCCCCATCACCCTGCGCTTCGGCCGCCCCAACCCGGACCCCAACCACCCCGGCACCGTCTTCTGCCTGCCCAACGACGCCGAGCCCACCGCCATCGTCGCCGTCGCGGCGGACCTGCCCGCCTACTTTGGTGCGGAGGGGCCCTTCGCGCCGGATCTCGGCGATTTGCCCATCCTCGGCGCGCACACCCCGATCACCCGCCTCTCCGTCACGCGCCCGGACGCCCCGGACGCCGCCATCGGCCTGACCTTGCGCGACGGCGCCTGGGTCCTCGACCGGCCCGCCGGCCAGCGCGCCGATGCCGCCGGCGTCAAGGCGCTCCTCGGCAGCCTCACCGCCCTCGCGGGCGCACAGGCCGGCTCCGAACGCCCCGACGCCAAGCGCCTCTGCGCCATCTCCATCGCGGGGCCCGACGGCGACATCGCCCTGGAGTGCTTTGACGCCGCAAACGGCGACCGCCTCATCTGGCGCGCCGACCAATCCCGCCTCTACCGCGTCCGCGCGGAGGACTTCCCGGCCCGCCTCTTGGGCAACGACCTGCGCCACGCCCTGGTCGACCGCACCGTCTTGGCCGTGCCCGCCACGCAAATCCGCCAGATGGACATCCGCCGCCGCGACGGCGCCCACTGCGCGATCGCCCGCGGCACCATCGACGCCTTCACCTGGGAGACGCGCCTCCCCGCCGGCCTCTTCGCGGACATGGACATCGTCAACGCCTGGCTCGCCCGCCTCTCCGGCCTCAAGGCCAAGCGCGTCTTGCGCGACGCCCCCATCGCCCTCAACGGCCTCGCAGCCTATGGCCTCGACCCGCCCCTCCTCCGCCTCACGCTCGACTTTGACGCCTCCTCGGACGGCGCCCTCCGCCGCGTCCTGCTCATCGGCGACCGCGACCCCGCCACCGGCGCTGCGCCCGCCCTCATCCAGGGCGGACCCGTCCTCTACGAGCTCGCCCCGGAAGACGTCGATCTCCTCCTCCGCTGGCCCATGAAGGAGACCCCCAATGACTGAGATCCCCCTGGACGCCATCGGCGAGGCCGCCTTCGTCACCGACGCCGACTTCCGCGTCGTCGACTGCAACGCCCGCGCCATCGACCTCTTCCGCGCCCCGAGCCGCGAGGCCCTCCTCGGCCTGGACGCCGCGGACTTCCCCAACGACCACGACCTCTCCGCCGAGTTCCCCACCTACCTCCGCGAGCGCCTCACCGCCGTCCCCTTCGTCGTCCTGGAGAACCACGTCAAGCGTCTGGACGGTTCCACCTTTGTCTCCGAGACCATCCTCCATCGCCTTGCCGATGGTCGCGTCTTCGTCACCCTGCGCGATGTCTCCGTCCGCGTCGAGAGCCTCCACCGTTTGGAAGAAGCCAACGAGCGCCTCCGCGCCGCCGTCCGCGACCGCACCGAGTTCGTCTCCAACGTTTCCCACGAGCTCCGCACCCCGCTCACTTCCATGTCCTACGCCCTCACCAACATGACGCGCGGCCTCTGCGGCCCGCTCCCGGACAAGGCGAAGGACTACGTCGGGCGACTCCAGGTCGACGTCAAGCGCCTCCTCACCACCGTCAACGACATCCTCGACCTCCGCCAGATGGAGAACGGCACCCTCACCCTGCGCAAATCCTGCGTCCCCCTCACCAAACTCTTCGGCGAGGTCGTCGACTCCCTCTCCATCCAGGCCCAGACCAAGCGCCAGACCCTCACCCTCGCCCCCGCGCCGAAGGAAATCTACGCCGAGGCCGACCGCCACAAAATCGAGCGCGTCTGCTTCAACATCCTCTCCAACGCCATCAAGTACACCCCCGAGGGCGGCGCCATCGCCGTCTCCGTCACCGAGCAGGACGGCCAGGCCCTCCTCCGCGTCGACGACAACGGCATCGGCATCCCCCCGGAGGCCCTCCCCCGCGTCTCCCAGCGCTACTTCCGCGTCGGCGACCAAGTCACCGGCACGGGTCTGGGCCTCTCCATCGTCCGCGAGATCGTCACCCTCCACGGCGGCAACCTCCACATCGAATCCCCCGTCCCCGGCACCGATTGCGGCACCCGCGTCACCGCCACCCTGCCCACCTGCCCCGGCCCCCTCCAGGTCATCGTCTCCGGCGACGACGACCTCATCGCAGAGGTCACCCAGGCGGCCGAGGCCGTCGGCCTCAGCGTCCGCGTCGACCGCGAGGCCATCGACGTACCCAAAGGCTGCGAAGGCGTCACCCCCGCACGCTTCCTCCTCGACGGCTCCCTCCCCGAGTCCTACCTCGGCGACCTCGTCTGCCAGATCCGCGGCGACGCCCGCCTCGCCCCCACCCCCATCCTCATCCTCTCGCCCGGCATGGAGCCCAGCCGCCGCGCCGAATATGGCCGCATGCGCGTCGAGGTCCGCCCCTGGCCCCTCGCCCCCGACGCACTCCGCACCATCCTCCGCGATTAGGGGCGGCCCTGCCGCCCCTAAGGAAGCTTGGAAGCTTAGAGGTTTAGAGGCTTGGAGGAGCCACAGAGGTTGGAGCCCGGGCCGCCGCCCTTGGCGGCGATGAGACCGGACGCTGCGCGGCTATTACCGTGCAGGCCCAAAGGGCCAAACCTTCCACGGCTAAGAACACGAAGAACCACAAAGAGGCACAAAGGGCTCCGTGCGACAAACCTTCCACGGCTAAGAACCACAAAGAATTTGGCTGATTAGCTGATTGGAGGGTGTGGGGCGCTGCCCCACGCCCCGGCAGGGAGAAGTTCTCCCTGCACCCCCGGCACGTCTGCGACGTGCCAGAAGGACAGCGCGGTAGGACATATAGGACGCATAGGACCTATAGGACGGAGCTGCGCCGGAGGACTCCCCAAAACCAAAGCATGGCGTGCGAAGCCCGCCATGCCCCTACAGGCCCCCGGGCCGGACGTGCGCCTTGCGCGCACGCACGGCCCGCTCCCTGCGTCGTGCTCTTTGTGTCCTTTGTGGTTCTTTGTGTCCTTTGTGGTAAATCCACGCTGGCAGTCCTGTCGGCGGTAGTCGACCCCAAATCTGCACCAATCTACGAAATCTGCGGTCCCCATTCTGGCAGTCCTTCTCCCTTCGTGTTCCTTCGTGGTTCTTCGTGTACCTTCGTGTCAGCCCCGCAGGGCAATCCTTCCACACCCTCCCAGCGTCCTCGCCCGTCGCCCGCTTGTCGGGCGCTCCGTTCTCCGTTTTCCGTTCTCCTGGCCACCGCACCAAACGCTCACGCCAAGATTGTGATATAATAACCCACATTGTTTCAACTCAAAAGGAATGCTTATGGCGAGTGACGACGCGATTGAGGTCAACGGCGTGGTGGTCAAGGTTCTGCCGGCCACGATGTATCGGGTGCGGCTGGAGAACGGCCACGAAGTGTTGGCCCATATCTCCGGTAAAATGCGCAAGTTCTTCATCAAGATCGCGACCGGCGACAAGGTGACGCTCGAGATCTCCCCCTACGATCTCACCAAGGGCCGCATCATCTACCGCCACAAGGCCTGACCTTGCGGCTTCCCCGCCTCCTGATTTCCCTCGTTCTCTGCCTGTGGGCCCTCTGCCTCTGGGCGGCGGACATTGTCGTTGTCTACCCCGTGGACGCGGTGGCGCCCGGCGAACGCGCCTACGCCAAGGCCCTCGCGGGCCACGTCCGGCGCTGGTATGGCGAGTGCGGCGTGGAGACCGATCTGGTGGCGGACACGGCCTTTCGCGGGGGCGACGGCCATCGCGTGGCGGTGCTGGTGGATTGTTACACCCCCACCCCCGCCCTCCTGACGCAAATCCGGCGCGGCATGGACGCCGGCACGCGCTTCGTGGTCTGCTACTCGGGCTCCGACGCCCTCGCGCGACTCTTCGGTCTGCGTGCCGTGGGCTACCGCGCCAACGGCCCGCGCCGCGCGATGGACTTCCTGTCGAACCGTCCCAAGGGCGCGCCGGCACGCATCACCCAGACCAGCGCCAACCGCTTTGAGGTCAAGCCCGCCAAGTCCGGCGCCGCCGCCCCCCTGGCCTGGTGGATCGACGATGCCGGCCGCCGCGCGGGCGTCGCCTGGTGGCGCACCCCTGCCGGACACTGCTGGATGACCCACATCCTCACCGGCGACGGCGATGAGGACGGCAAGCGCCGTCTGCTCCTGGCCATCGCCGCCGAGCAGATTCCCGGCGTGTGGACCGCCGCCGCCAACCGCGTCTTGGACGACGCCGCCAAGGAACTCCCCGCCCTCCGCACCCGCGTCCGCGCCCTCCCCGCGGGGTCGCCGCGCCGCATCGCGGCCCAACGCGCCCTCGCCCTGGTCGAGGCCCAGCAGGACGCCGCGCGAGACGCCCTCCGCCGGGGCGGGGAAGCGGCCTATCAGGCGGCCCGCGACCTCCGCGCCCTCATGGCCCGCGCCTACGCGCAGACCTTCATTGCCCCGGCGGGCGAGACCGTCGGCGTGTGGGACCACTTCGCGCTCGGCCTCTGGCCCGGCGACTGGGACCGCACCGCGCGCGAACTCGCCGCCGCCGGCGTCACCGATGTCTACGTCAACGTCGCGGGCGCCGCCTTCGCGCTCTACCCCTCGCGCACCCTGCCGCGCAAAGGCACGGACGACCTCCTGTCCGAGGCCCTCGCCGCCTGCCACCGCCACGGCCTCCGTCTGCACGCGTGGATCCTCTGTTTCTCGTGCGAGCGCGCCGCAAGCCCCGAGGCCGTGGCCGACTTCCGCCGCCGCGGCTGGACGCTCCAGGACGCCGCCGGCAAGGACCTCGGCTGGCTCGACCCCACCCACCCCGCCGTCCGCGCGCGCCTCCTCGCCGCCGTCAAGGAAATCGCCACGCGTTACGACGTCGACGGCATCCATCTGGACTTCATCCGCTTCCCCGGCCTGCCGCAAAGCCTCGGTCCGCGCACCAAGACCCGCTTCGAGGCCGCCTGCGGCAAGGCCCCCAATTGGCCCGACTGCGTCTCCCGCCCCGGCGGCGCCCGCCGCGCGGACTTCCTCCGTTGGCGCGCGGGCCAAATCGAGGCCGCCGTGCGCGACGTCCGCGCCTGGCTCCGCGCCGAAAAGCCCGCCGTCACCCTCTCCGCCGCCGTCTACGGCAAGTATCCCGCGTGCGTCGACAGCGTGGGCCAAGACTGGCTCGGCTGGCTCCACCGCGGCCTCCTCGACGCCGCCCTCCCCATGAACTACACCGAGGACGCCGCCAAACTCCGCGAGTGGCTCACCACCCAGACCGCCGACCGCGCCCTCGCCCGCCGCGTCGTCAGCGGCGTGGGCGTCACCGCCGCCGAGAGCACCCTCACCCCCTTCGAGACCCTCCGCCAGATCGACGCCGCCGCCAAGGCCGGCTGCCGCGGCTTCGCCCTCTTCGACCTCGACGAGACCCTCCGCACCGAGATTCTCCCCCTCCTCAAGGCAAGGAAAACCCCATGACCCCCGCCGACACCCTCCTCTCCGCCCACACCCACGTCCAAGCCTGGCTCGCCGCCTGCCAACACACCGACGCCCTCATCGCCGAACCCGCCGACTGGCTCTGGACCTTCCGCCGCGACGCCCTCGGAGACGGCCTCCTGGAACTCTCCGACGTCCCCGACCGCCCCGGCGAAACCGCCACCCTCGCCCTCTCCCTCGCCCTCGACCTTCCCCCCGTCCGCACCCTCGATGACGCCCACGCCCTCCTCGGCGCCGCCGCCGAGCTTCCCCCCGGCGTCACCCTCGTCGAACAAGGCTTCGCCACCGACGACCACCCCCTCTTCGTCCTCATCCGCGTCCCCGCCTCCTCCGTCACCCCCGACACCCTCGCGTCCCTCTATTCCCGCCTCGCCAAAGCCAAGCACTTCCTGGAAGACGCGTGACGGGCGGCGAGGCCGCCCCTCACGCGTCAGAGAACAGAGAACAGAGAACAGAGCGTGCAGGCGCGAAGCGCCAAACCTTCCACGGCCACAGAAACGCCCCTGCGGGGCGACCGGCGAAGCCGTGGCACATCGCTACGCGGCACCCACAAAGACACAAAGGTCCGCAAAGCTCTGCCAGAATAGGAAACCGCCGATTACGCCGATTGGAGCCGATTAGGGGCGTGCTACCGCACGCAAATGGGAAAGTCGTGTATCCCAAGCGGCGTAGCCGCCGTCCTATAGATCCTATACGTCCTATATGTCGTACCGCGTCGCCTATGTGGCACGTCGCAGACGTGCCGGGGGTGTAGGGGCTATGGGAAGCTTGGAAGTTTAGAGGCTTGGAGGCTTGGCTATTTTACCCATCGCCTCACCCGTCGCCCCGCAGGGGCGCTCTCTGTTCACTGTTCACTGTTTTCTGTTCTCTAGGGCGCGTTAGCGCCCTCCCTGCCGGGGCGTGGGGCAGCGCCCCACATTCCAATCAGCCAATCAGCTAATCAGCTAATCAGCCGATTTCCCTTTGTGTCCTTTGTGGCTCCTCGTGTCCTTTGTGGTAAATCCACGCTGGCAGTCCTGCCGGCGGTAGCCGGCCCCTAATCGGCTCTAATCTGCGTAATCGGCGGTTTCCTTATTCTGGCAGTCTCAGGCGTCGCGGTAGGACATATAGGACATATAGGACATATAGGACGACTAGGACGGCGGCTAACGACGCTTGCACAGCGCCCTCACCCGTCGCGCGCTTGCCGCGCGTTCCAATCAGCCAATCAGCTAATCAGCCAATCAGCCACTTTACGCTTGACTTTCCACGCCGGGTGAAGTATTCTTTTGTTTATCCAATCGGGGCGTATCCACGCACAGGCGAGGCAACCCCCGGTCAACAGACAAGGAGTAACGAAATGTCCATCAAAGTTGGCATCAACGGGTTTGGCCGCATCGGCCGCATGGTCTTCCGCGCCGCCGTCGAGAACTTCAATGACGTCGAAATCGTCGGCATCAACGACCTGCTCGACCCCGAGTACCTCGCCTACATGCTGAAGTACGATTCCGTCCATGGCAAGTTCAACCACGACATCAAGGTCGAGGGCAACACCATGTACGTCGACGGCAAGGCCATCCGCCTCACCGCCGAGAAGGATCCCGCCCAGCTCAAGTGGAACGAAGTCGGCGCTGAAGTCGTCGTCGAGTCCACCGGCCTCTTCCTCACCAAGGAGAAGGCGCAGCTCCACATCGACGCCGGTGCCAAGAAGGTCATCATGTCCGCCCCCTCCAAGGACGACACCCCCATGTTCGTCTACGGCGTCAACGACAAGACCTACGCCGGCCAGACCATCATCTCCAACGCCTCCTGCACCACCAACTGCCTGGCGCCCCTCGCCAAGGTCGTGCACGAGAAGTTCGGCATCAAGCGCGGCCTCATGACCACCGTCCACGCCGCCACCGCCACCCAGAAGACCGTCGACGGCCCCTCCAAGAAGGACTGGCGCGGCGGCCGCGGCATCCTGGAGAACATCATCCCCTCCTCCACCGGCGCCGCCAAGGCCGTCGGCAAGGTGCTCCCCGCCCTTAACGGCAAGCTCACCGGCATGTCCATGCGCGTCCCCACCTCCGACGTCTCCGTCGTGGACCTGACCTGCGAGCTCGAGAAGCCCGCCACCTACGAAGAGATCTGCGCCGCCATGAAGGAAGCCTCCGAAGGCGAGCTCAAGGGCATCCTCGGCTACACCGATGAGGCCGTCGTCTCCACCGACTTCCGCGGCGAGCCCTGCACCTCCACCTTCGACGCCAAGGCCGGCATCCAGCTGGATCCCACCTTCGTCAAGCTCGTCTCCTGGTACGACAACGAGTGGGGCTACTCCAACAAGGTCGTCGAGATGATCCGCGTCATCGCCAAGTAAGCGTCGCTGACTCGGCACAAAAGGGCCCCCATCCGGGGGCCTTTTTGTGTGCCGTCGCGCAGCTTGGAAGCTTGGAAGCTTAGGGGTTTGGAGGCTTGGAGGAGCTACAGAGGTGAAAGCCCGGCCCGCCGCCCTCGGCGGCGATGAGACCGAAAGGGGCGCTGACGCGCCCCGGAGAACGGAAAACGGAGAACGGAGAACAGAGCGCGCGCAAGCGCGCGACGGATAGGCCGCTGTACAGGGGATTTGTCCATCGCGCGTTTACGCGCGCTCCTGCATCTCCTGTATCTCCTGCTGGGGCGTCCTTCTGGCACGTCGTAGACGTGCCGGGGGTGCAGGGAGAACTTCTCCCTGCCGGGGCGTGGGGCAGCGCCCCACATTCCAATCAGCCAATCTCCCAATCAGCCAATTCCCTTTTGTGTCCTTTGTGTCCTTTGTGATTTCCAAATATTCTGGCAGTCCTCGTGGCCCTTCGTGGTTCTTCGTGCACCTTCGTGTCAGCCCCGCAGGGCAAACCTCCCAAACCCTTCCAGCGGCTCCTTCCGTCGCCCGCTTGTCGGGCGCTCCGTTTTCCGTTCTCCGTTTTCCGTTCTCCTTTGTTATAATCTCCCCATGCACGCGCGGCTGACCGTCATCATTGTCGCCTGGAACCACCCCGACCTCCTGTCTGGGTGTCTGGCCGCCGTCCTTCGCCACCTCCCCGAAGCCCAGGTCCTCGTCGTCGACAACGCCAGCGAGCCCCCCCTCACCGTCCCCGACGGCGTCACCCTCCTGCGCGCCCCGCGCAACCTCGGCTTTGCCGGCGGCAACAACCTCGCCCTCCCCCACGCCGAAGGCGAACACATCCTCCTCCTCAACACCGACGTCACCCTCCCCGCCGCCGAACCCATCCGCATCCTCCAAGCCGCCCTCGACACCTACCCCCACCTCGCCGCCCTCCAGCCCACCCTCATCCTCCCCGACGGCACCCTCGACACCTGCGGCGAATACCTCACCCCGCTCGGCATCCTCTGGCACCAAGGCTACCGCCGCCCCCCCGGCCCACACGCCGAGCGCCCCCACCCCGTCCTCGCCGGCAAAGGCGCCTGCCTCCTCCTCCGCCGCGCCGCCATCGAGACCGCCGGCGGACTCTTCCGCCCCTCCTACTTCTGCTACGGCGAAGACATCGACCTCTGCCACCGCCTCTGGCTCGCCGGCTGGGAATGCTGGTACGTCCCCACCCCGCCCGTCCCCCACGCCGAAGGCGCCTCCGCCCGCGGCCTCCCCACACGCCGCGTCTGGCGCCGCTACCTCTCCAACCTCCTCTCCACCGCCTGCAGCCTCTGGGGACCCCGCCTCTGGCTCACCCGCGGACTCCCCTTCCTCCTCTGCGTCACCCTCTGCGCCCTCCGCCACGCCGTCCTCCCCCTCCCCCGGCGCGACCCACTCCCCTTCCACCGCCGCCGCAGCGAACGCGACCTCCTCCCCCGCGTCACCATTCGCCCCACCTGGCGCCACTACCTCGCCCTCGCCACCCGCCGCTTCGACCGCACCCCGCCACCTCCTCCCGCCCCAGGAAGGGCGGGAAGCTGATTGGCTGATTGGCTGATTGGAAGGATGTGGGGCGCTGACGCGCCCCGGAGAACGGAGCGTGCAGCGGCGAAGCCGCAAACCTTCCACGGCCACGGAACACCCCTGCGGGGCGACGGGCGGAGTGGTGAGCCAGGGCTTTTCGGTCTCATCGCCACCAAGGGCGGCGGGACGGGCTCCAACCTCTGTGGCTCCTCCAAGCTTCTAAACCTCTAAGCTTCCAAGCTTCCAATAGCCCCTGCACCCCCGGCACGTCTGCGACGTGCCAGAAGGCAACGCGGGAGGACGCTTTCCAAAAATACGTTAGAAACGCAAGGGATGGGCACGGTAGAGAGGCGCAACGCGCCGAACGGTGAAGTGCCCAGGCCCTTGCGTTCCTTCGTGTCTTCGTGGAAAACTTCCCAAACTTCCCAAACTTCCAAACTTCCTCTAAATAACACTTGCCCCCCCCGAGAGTTATGCTAGTATAAAGCCAATCTTCGGGAATCACTCCCGCAGAACAGGTGCACACACACCGGAAAGTTGGGACAATATGACACGCAAACTCCTCACCCTCACCCTCGCCGCGCTCGCCTTCGGCGCAACCCAGGCGGCAAACATCAACTGGGAAACAGCAGTCTCCGCAACTTCTTCCGCCGGAAGTAGCGACCAATATATCGATGTCTACGCCGGAGCCGCTGCCACCGTCGCGGCCTCCATCACCTACGGCACCTCCATCGGCACCGGCACGGTGCTCAGCATCGGCGCAAGCCTCGACAATAAAACCTTCAGTATCCAAATCGGGGAAAACGGAGTCTATACCTTGACCGCACACGGCGCAAACGGCACCCCCACCATCACCACCGTGGGGAGTGCAACCGCAGTCGCGAACGCGACCCAAACAGTTGCCCTCAGCATCGTCCGCGGAAGCAATCAGTCCACCACCGTTATTTTAAGCGTGGGCGGCGTGGAAGTGGCCAAAATTGAGAACCACACTATCAGCATGGGCCCCATCAAATGGACGGAATGGGGCCGGCGCGTCGGCAACCAAGACGCATACTCCGGCGATGCCACCTACACCGTCTTCACCACCGACCAAGCACTTGCAGCCGCGGACATCGCCTCTGAGATTGACCGTCTGACCAATCCCCCCGCCCCGGATCCCTCCGTCCCCGAGCCGACGGCCCTGGCGCTGTTGGCGCTGGGCGTGGCCGGCGTGGCCCTCCGCCGCCGCGTGGCCTAAGCCCCCGCCCAATCCCCAAAAAGCCCCGCCCCGCGGGGCTTTTTCTTTGCCCGCTCACCATTAATGAGAACCGCAAAGACGCAACTGGGGGCGCGAAACGCCTCGGGCTCCATCGGGCGCTCTGCGGCTTCGCCACTGACCGCGCCCGCCGCCCTCCGTTTCGCGCCGTGCAACCTTTTCTAAAGAAGAAAAGCAGGGTGTGGGGCAACGCCCCTCCCCGAGAACCAAACTTCCAAGCCTCCAAACTTCCAAGCTTCCTCTAAATAACACTTGCCCCCCCCCGAGAGTTATGCTAGTATAAAGCCAATCTTCGGGAATCACTCCCGCAGAACAGGTGCACACACACCGGAAAGTTGGGACACACATGACACGCAAACTCCTCACCCTCACCCTCGCCGCCCTCGCCTTCGGCGCCACCCAGGCGGCAAACATCAACTGGGACAAGGTCTCCGGCCACGTCGACCTCGGCCAAAAGACCAGCGCCGGTGCCATGGCCGTCGGAACCGGCTCAAACCAAGTCAACCTTGGCTCCGGCTCGTGGACTGTCTCAGCCATCGTCACCACCGAAACGCTCAACGCCTATACAAACGGCGCCCAGAAATACCCCTCAATCCTCGGTATTGCCTTCCAAGGTCAATCGCAGGCTGTCCGTTTCAACGCCGACTGCAAGGACAAGAACAGCGGCACGATTGGCTTTGGGGCCGCGAGCAACGTACCTGCGGTGACAGGCGATCCCGTGCTGTTCACCTCCAACAAGTCCTACGAGTTCGTCATCTCCTGCGATGGTGGTAACACGCTGAACTTCTACATCGATGGCAATCTCTACGGTACGTATACCAGCGATGCCGCCATCACTCACCTTGTCTGGGGTCGGCAGGGCACGAGTGCCAGTGGCACTGACGGCAACATGAACCTCTGGAACAACAACTCCAGCAACATCACGATGGACATCGACTACGTGGCCGGGATGACCTACGACCAGGTGATTGCGGCCTCTGAAGCCCCCGACCCGGATCCCTCTGTCCCCGAGCCGACGGCTCTGGCGCTGTTGGCCCTTGGCGTGGCCGGTGTGGCCCTCCGCCGCCGCGTGGCCTAAGCCCCCGCCAATCCCCAAAAAGCCCCGCCCCGCGGGGCTCTTTCTTTGGGACGCACTCCTCAGATGGCCCAACAGGAGGCGCAGGAGGTCCAGGAGATGCAGGAGTGCCCGAAGCGGGCGACGGAGGAAACCTCCATCGTCCAGTTATGGCACATCGCAGACGTGCCGGGGTGCAGGGGCAAGTGGAAGCTTGGAAGCTTAGAAGTTTAGAGGCTTGGAGGAGCCACAGAAGTTGAAGCCCGAGCTGCCGCCCTTGGCGGCGATGAAGCCGAAAAGCCCTGGCACCCCACTCCGCCCGTCGCCCGCAGGGGCGTTCTGTGGCCGTGGAAGGTTTGCGGCTTCGCCGCTACACGCTCCGTTCTCCGTTTTCCGTTCTCCGGGGCGCACCAGCGCCCCTTGGCACGTCGCAGACGTGCCGGGGGTGCAGGGAGAACTTCTCCCTGCCGGGGCGTGGGGCAGCGCCCCACACCCTCCCATCAGCCAATCTGCCAATCTCCTTTGTGTCCTTCGTGTCCTTTGTGATTTATAAGACACACTGGCAGTCCTGCGTGCGGTAGCACGCCCTTAATCTGCAACAAATCTGTGCAATCTGCGGTTCCCCATTCTGGCAACCCTTCTCTGTGGCTCTCTGTGAAGCCCTCTGTGACCCTCTGTGATCTCAATCTGCCGCGTGTTTCGCCTTTTCCCCCCTCCAAACTTCCTCTTGAAAATCGGGCGCAAGCAAAGCGGAGGGAGATGTGCTATACTATTGTGCTTATGGATTTCTCTTTGGCATCTTGTGAGCTCTGCCCCCGCCGGTGCGGCGTCAATCGCGCGCACGGGCAGGTGGGGTATTGCGGGAGCGGCGCGTTGCCGCGGCTCTTCCGCTGGGGCCCGCATTTTGGGGAGGAACCACCGATTTCCGGGACGCGGGGGAGCGGGACGCTCTTCTTTTCGCATTGCACGATGCGGTGCGTCTATTGCCAGAACGCGAAGTGGAGCAGCGGCGGACTGGGCGAGGACATCCCGATAGCGGAGCTGACGGCGCGGATGCGCGCGTTGGCGGAGCAGGGGTGCCACAACTGGAACCTGGTGTCGCCCACGCCGTGGTTGCCGCAGATCGCGGAGGCGGCGGCGCCGCTCCTGGCCGAGGGCATCCGGTTGCCCTTCGTCTACAACACGTCGAGCTATGAGCGGACGGAGACGTTGGCGGCCTTTGCGCAGCTGGCGGATGTGGCGCTGGCGGATCTGCGCTACGCGAAGTCCGCGACGGCGGCGGAGGGGAGCGGCGCGGCGGACTATGTGGACGCGGCGCGGCAGACCATCCGTTGGTTCTGGGACCGCCTGGGGCCGTTGGAGCTGGACGACGAAGGCATCGCGCGGCGCGGCCTGATTGTGCGCATCCTGGTGTTGCCGGGGCGCGAGGATGAGGCGGCCGAGAGCCTGACGTGGCTGCGCAACGCGCTCGGCGCCGGGGTGGCGGTGAGCCTGATGGCGCAGTATAACCCCGTGGGCAAGGCCAAGGATTTGCCGGGATGGAACCGCCGGGTGTCGCCGGAGGCCTTTGAGCCGCTGGCGGGGCTGGTGGAGGATTTGGGGTTCGAGCAGGGCTGGGTGCAGCCGTGCGAGGACGAGACCGCCGAACGGATGCTGGGCGACGACATGGCCGCCGGCTACGGTGAGGTGCGGTAGACTTTTTGACAGACTAACGACGAGCAACGACTTCATACCCTTCAGAAAGGAAGAGATCATGAGCGGACACAGTAAATGGGCCACCATCAAGCACGCCAAGGGCGCGGCTGACGCCAAGCGCGGCAAGATGTTCAGCCGTCTGGCCAAGGAAATCATGCTGGTGGCCAAGAGCGGCGGCGACCCGAACACCAACCCCTCCCTGCGCAACCTCATCGCGAAGGCCAAGGGCATCAACATGCCTAAGGACAACATCGACCGCGCCATCAAGAAGGGCACGGGCGAGCTCCAGGCCGAGGCCCTCGAGGAGATCACCTACGAAGGTTACGTCGGCACCGTGGGCCTGGTGGTCCAGGTCCTCACCGACAACAAGAACCGCGCCGCGGCCGAAATCCGCAACATCTTCAAGAAGAACAACTCCGAGCTCGGCCAGTCCGGCTCCGTGACGCGTAACTTCGAGCGCAAGGGCCAGATCCTCCTGCCCAAAGGCGACCTGAACGAGGACGACGTGATGATGTTGGCCCTCGACGCCGGCGCCGACGACGTGAACGCCGACGACGAAGGCTTCGAGATCCTCACCGCCCCCAACGCCTTCGCGGCCGTCTGCGACGCGCTCAACAAGGCCGGCATCGAGACCTCCGAGGCCGAGGTGAAGCTCATCCCCATGGCCACCACCCCCGTCACCGACGTGGCGCAGGCCAAGGCCCTCAACCGCTTCATCGCCGCCCTCGAGGACAATGAGGACGTCCAGAACGTCTATCACACCGCCGACTTCTCCGACGAGGTCGAGGCGGCCCTCGAAGCCGAGGAAGAGTAAGCCCCCGCACGCCGCACGGCCCGCCCCGCGCGGGCCCGCGGCACTCCCCCAAACGCCCCCATGCCAAGGCCTCCGCACAACTTTTTGGGGCGCGCATCACTTTTTGCTTGCGCGAAGGGCGGCGAATTTGGCATACTTTATCACTCATTCATCCGAATGATTGGATTGCAACACAACAGTGCCCATCCGCGGGGTAGCGACGCGCGGTGAGGCTTGGAGACTGAAGAATGGTCAAGATCAGATTGCGTAAGACCGGGTGCAACCGCGTGGCCACGTTCCGCGTGGTGGCCTGCGATTCGCGTAGCCCCCGTGACGGCAAGTTCCTGGAGATCCTGGGTTGGTACGACCCCCGCAAGACGGCGGACAAGTTCGGCCTGAACCTCGATCGCATCGCCTATTGGACGAGCCAGGGCGCCCAGGTCTCGGAGACCGTCGCCTCCCTCGTCAAGCAGGCGAAGAAGGCCGCCGCGGCCGCTCCCGTCGAGGCCTAAGCCGCCGGGAGGCCCACGGTGCCGCTGCGCATCGACGTGGTGACCATCTTCCCGGGGATGCTGGAAGGCTTCTTCGGGCAGAGCATCCTGCGTCGGGCCGCGGCCATGGGCGCCGCAGAGCTCCGGGCCATCGATCTGCGCGACTTCGCGCACGATGCCCGCGGCACGCTGGACGACAAGCCCTATGGCGGGGGCGCGGGCATGCTGATGAAGCCCGAGCCGATCTTTGAGGCCGTCGAAAGCCTCCGCCGCCCCGGCACACGCGTCATCGCGATGTCGCCCCAGGGCCGCCCCTTCCGGCAAGAGACCGCCCGGCGCCTGGCCAAAGAGAGCCACCTCGTCTTCCTTTGCGGACATTACGAAGGGATTGACGAGCGCGTGCTCGAGATTTTGGCCGACGAGCAGCTCAGCATCGGCGACTATGTGCTGACCAATGGCGCCCTGCCCGCCGCCGTCGTGACCGACGCGGTGGTGCGGCTCCTGCCCGGGGTGCTTGGCGGCGGCGAGGAAGCCACCGAGCATGAGTCCTTCGAGGAAGACGGACTCCTGGAACAGGCCCAGTACACCCGCCCGCCCGTCTGGCGCGGGCAGGCCGTCCCCCCGGCCCTCCTGCGCGGCGACCACGCACAAGCGGCCCGCTGGCGCAAAAACCAGATGCTTGACCGGACGGCCCGGCATCGACCAGATTTGAAGCAACGATAAGGACTACGGCAATGATTGCGAAAGCCTTGGAAAAAGTGAACGCCCTCACGGCGGAAAAGAACCCGAAGAAGTGCCCCGAGCTCCAGGTGGGCGACATCGTGCGCGTCTCCGTGCGCATTAAGGAAGGCGACAAGGAGCGCGTCCAGGTCTTCGCCGGCGACGTCATCGCCCGCGACGGCCGCGGCATCACCGAAACCTTCACCGTGCGCCGCATCTCCTTCGGCGTCGGCGTCGAGAAGGTCTTCCCCTTCGCCTCCCCCTCCATCGAAAAGATCGAGGTGACCGGCCACGCGAAGGTCCGCCGCGCCAAGCTCTACTACCTCCGCTCCCGCACGGGCAAGGCTGCCCGCCTGCGCGCCCTCTAAGCGCCGCCCGGCGGACTGTTGGCGGAACCAAGGGGACGCGCGTCCCTTTGGTTCCGTTTGCTTGTCTCTGGACCGCTTCGCCTGGCCATGCCGCGCGCGTTGGAGCTCTTGATTGTCCTGCTGACCGCGCCCCTGTGGGGGTGCCTGATGGGGGCCGTTGCCCTGGCGTTGCTGCCGGGGGGGCGGCCCTTGCTCTTTCGGCAGGTGCGCCCGGGCCTCCATGGCCGGCCCTTCACCATCCTGAAGTTCCGCACGATGCGCCCCGGGCCGGGCACGGACGCCGAGCGCGTCACCCGCATGGGCCGCATCCTCCGCGCCACGAGCCTCGATGAACTGCCCGAGCTGATCAACGTCCTGCGCGGCGAGATGGCCCTGGTCGGCCCGCGGCCCCTCCTCATGCAATACCTCGCCGAGTACACCCCCGCCGAGCACCACCGCCACGACGTCCGCCCCGGCATCACCGGCTGGGCCCAGATCCATGGCCGAAACGCCATTGACCGCGCCGAGAAAATCCGCTATGATTTGGAATACGTCGCAAGGCGCTCCACCGCCTTCGACTTCCGCATCCTCTTCCTCACCCTCTTCCATCTGAAAGGGAACTGACATGCGACTGACCCTCCTCTTCGCCGCCGCCTTCGCCCTCGCCGCCGCCCTCCCCGCCCAGGAGGAACTCTTCACCCCCACCGTCGCCGGCGTCCCCATCAACCGCCTCACCTTCACCGTCCTGCCGGGCAACAACCTGCAGACCGTCCAGGCCACCCTCAACGGCAAGCCCTGCGTCCTCCTCCTCGACACCGGCGCCAGCCACACCACGCTGGACCGCGACTTCCTCGCCAAGACCTTCCCGGACCTCCCCACCCAGCCCGTCGCCCTCGGCGGCGACACCAACGTCGAGACCGCCCCCCTCGCCTTCCCCATCCACTCCCTCAAGCTCGGCGAGACCGAGCTCAAGCGTTTTGTCGGCATGGCGCTTCCCCTCGGCCACCTCGCCCAGTCCGCCGGCACCCGCATCGACGGCATCCTGGGCATGAACGCCCTCGCCTACGCGCCCTTCCGCCTCTCCCTGCGCGACCGCGCCGTCACCTGGTATTCCTCCGTGCCCGACCTCACCGGCGCCACCGAGCTCCCCGTGCTCCAGACCCTCGGCGACAACTCCCTCCACCTCGTCGCCAGCCGCGCCGGCGACGCCCAGTCCACCACCTTCCCCGTCCTCCTCGACTCCGGCGCCTCCCTCACCTTCATGGACAGCGAGCGCTGGCCCGCCGCCGAAGGCGAAGCCGCCCTCACCACCACCGGCGTCAACGAAGCCGCCAACGTCTCCCTCAAGCGCGGCGCGAAGGACGACCTCCGCCTCGGCACCCACACCCTCACCCTCGAACCCCTCCTCCGCCCCGGCGAAGAACCCATCCTCGGCGCTGACAGCCTCCTCAAGATGAACGACCTCATCATCGACGCCAAAGCCCGCCGCATCTGGCTCGCCCCCTGATTTTCCACGAAAACACAAAGGGACGCAAGGGCCTGGGCACTTCACCGTTCGGCCCTCCGGGCCTCACTACCGTGCCCATCCCTTGCGTCTCCTCGTGTTCCTGGAAAGTTCCCAAATACCGAGAAAATCGGCAGTCCACCTTTTCCCGCGAAGACGCCAGCTCCGCGCGAAGCCAGATGGGCTAACGCCGGTCGCTTTGCGGGCTAAACGCCCGCTGATCGCTCCCTCCCGCCCATCGTCTTCGCGCTTAGACCCTCTCTCAAGTCTCTTTAGCGCAGGAAAGTTGCACTACGCCTATCCGTCGCGCGCTTACGCGCGCTCCTGTATCTCCTGAACCTCCTGAATCTCCTGTGCGCCTTCGCGTCGCCCCTTGGCACGTCGCAGACGTGCCGGGGGTGCAGGGAGAACTTCTCCCTGCCGGGGCGTGGGGCAGCGCCCCACATCCCCAATTATCCAATCTTCCAATTATCTTATCTTCTAATCATCCCTTCCCCTTTGTGTCCTCCGTGTCCTTTGTGATTTCCAATCCACACTGGCAGTCCTGCGTGCGCTAGCACGCCGCCCGTCTCTGTGTTCCTCTGTTACCCTCCGTGACCCTCTGTGTTCTTCCGAAATCTGCGGTTCCCCCTCTGGCAGTCTTGTGCACCTTCGTGGTTCTTCGTGGTCTTCGTGTCAGCCCCGCAGGGCAAACCTCCCACACCCTCCCAGCGCCCTCACCCGTCGCGCGCTTGCCGCGCGCTCTGTGGCCGTGGAAGGTTTGGCGCTTCGCGCCTGCACGCTCTGTTTTCTGTTCTCTGTTCTCTAGTCTATGCTATAATAAGGCCATGAAAGCGACACTTCTTTTGCTCGGGCTCGCGGCGTTGGCGGTTTGCGGTTGCGTGAACCAAGACATCGCCGCGCGGCGTTCGGACATCCCCTGGAACCAACCCTCCCGCTCCGAGGCCACCGGGGCCCTCCCCTCCTCGCTCATCGATCAGTATGACTGACGCGGACTGGTTGGCGCGCGCCGCCGATTTGGCCGATGCGCAGGTCGGACGCACCGCGCCCAACCCCGCCGTCGGCGCCGTCTGCGTACGCGATGGACGTCTCCTGGGCGAAGGCGCGCACCTCCGCGCCGGCGGCCCCCACGCCGAGGTCAACTGCCTCAACAGCTGCACGGAAGACCCCGCCGGCGCCACCCTCTACGTCACCCTCGAGCCCTGCTCCACCACCGGCCGCACCCCACCCTGCTGCGACCTCATCCGCGCCAAACGCCTCGGCCGTGTCGTCATCGGGTGCCTCGACCCCAACCCGCGCCACGCCGGCCGCGCCGTCAACCTCCTGCGCGAGGCCGGCATCGCCGTGGACGTCGCCGAAGGCCCCATCGCCGACCGCTGCCGCGCCCTCATCGCACCCTTCGCCAAGGCCATCGTCACCGGCCTGCCCTACCTCCGCCTCAAACTCGCCCTGACCCTCGACGGCTTCATCGCCGACGGCACCCGCGCCGCCCGCTGGATCACCGGCCCCGAGGCCCGCGACTGGGTGCAACGCCTCCGCGCCCGCGTCGACGCCGTCATGGTCGGCGCCGGCACCGTCCGCGACGACCACCCCTCCCTCCAGCCCCACCTCCCCGACGCCCCCCGCAAATGGCGCGTCCTCGTCGACCGCCACACCCCCATCGAACCCCGCGACCTCGACGACCACACCCTCCTCGCCACCCGCGACCTCGGCTACGACGGCCACGACCTCACCGCCATGCTCCGCGCCCTCTGCGCCAAAGGCGTCAACGACATCCTCTGCGAAGGCGGCGGCGCCCTCGCCGGCGCCCTCCTCGATGCCGGCCTCGTCGACGAACTCCTCGTGATCTACGCCCCCAAAATCCTCGGCGACCCCACCGCCGTCCGCGGCCTCGCCATCGCCCCCCGCCCCCTCTCCAACGCCCTCACCCTCACCCCCCTCGACCGCCTCCCCCTCGGCCCCGACACCCTCCTCCGCTTCCGCCCCTGTCTTATCAAGAAAGATTGCTAAGATGGATACCCCCCCCAAGCAACTGCTCATCCCCTGCACCTTGTCTACGCCACAGACGTAAACTTTCTCCTGCCCGTCGGGGCTTCGCTCTGTAGTGCACGCCTACTTGCTAGTCGCCCTGAGGACCTCTTCATTCATATCCTCGACTGTGACATCCCCGACGACAAATGGGATGCTTGGGTGACTTCGCTTCGTAAAGCCATTCCCAACCTAAGCCTCATCCGTCACCGGATGGACATGGAACATTTTAAATCTTTCCGAGCATGGCATGGAAGCTTTGCCGCATATGCACGCCTAGATTTGCCGCAATTACTCCCAGATGTTGACTGGTGCCTTTACGTGGATGGAGATACCCTCTTTTACGATGACCCCTTTATCCTGCAACCCTATTGCGATAATACCATCCCCATCCTCGGTCATTATGATCGGCCTTTCTCCCTCCACCCTTGGTATGAACAATGGAAACGCGAAGGGCTCGAGTTTACCTATTTCTGTTCCGGCTTCATCCTTATGAACCTTGCTTGGTTCCGAGCCAATAATGGGACCCAGCGTTGCCTCGACTTTCTTCGCGAGCACCCGGAGACACGAGCCCCAGACCAAGACGCCCTCAATGAATTAAGCAAAGGCCAATCCAAAATGCTTCCTGAGGCTTGGGGTGTCTTCCCCCGTGAGGCCTTCTTCGCGGACTGGCCGGGATGTGTACACTACGCCGCCGCACTCCCAACAAAGACCGCCTTCAATCGTACCTATGGGTTCCCGGATATCACGGCTGCGTGGTTTGTCTTTGCCAAGACAGTACTAGGGGTCTCCGTCCAAGAAGCGTGCGGTGTTCCGCGTTGGAAATGGGCACTCGGGCGTCTTTATAACCACCTCCTACGGTTCTACGTAGCCGTTTGCTCCCACCTGCCCCTATTCAAAAACCTCCCCTCCGTGCAACGCTTGGAGCCTTATTTCCCCAACAAAACCCAACGTCGCATCCTTTCTCCCAAGCTTTGGCAAGAAGCCTTGTGCCGTACACGCAATCTGAGCCAGCCCCTCCCATAACGTAAACGTTAGCCCAATCTGGCAAAACTTTCACACCTAATTTGCCTTCCATTGAAAAGTAACGGTAAAAAGGGCAAAAGTTTTCAATGAAAGAGAGGGAATCCCCCGCTTTTCGAGGTGGAAGACCCGTTTTGAGGGGCTTGGAGAGGGTGAAAAGGGGCTCTCATCTGCCCAAAAGAGCCCTTTCATTGAAAAGTAACGGTAAAAAGGGCAAAAGTTTTCAATGAGAGTGGGAGTTTGGCAGTTTAGAGGCTTGGAGGAGCCCCGGAGGTTGAAGCCCGGCCCGCCGCCCTTGGCGGCGATGAGACCGAGACCGCAAAGATTGCGTTTCCCCATTCTGGCAGTCCTGTCGGCGGTAGCCGACCCAAAAATCTGCTCTAATCTGCGAAATCTGCGGTTCCCCTACTCGCAGTCTCTGGCGACGCGGTAGGACGTATAGGACATATAGGACGAATAGGACGGCGGCTGACGCCGCTTGCACAGCGCCTCGCCTGTCGCCCCGCAGGGGCGCTCTCTGTTTTCTGTTCTCTGTTCTCCAGAGCGCGCTAGCGCCCCTTGGCAGTCTTCGTGTACCTTCGTGGTTCTTCGTGTATCTTCGTGTCAGCCCCGCAGGGCAAACCTCCAACACCCTTCCAACGGTTTCTTCGTTGCCCGCTTGTCGGGCGCTCCGTTCTCCGTTCTCCTAAATCAGTGGATATGGTATACTAGGACCAGTCAATGAAAGGGATTCCCATGACCGACGACGAAGTGCTCGCAATCTTCAAGGAGACGAAGGCCCTGCTGGAGGGCCACTTCGAGCTCCGCTCCAAACTCCATTCCAACCGTTACTTCCAGTGCGCCGAGGTCCTGCGCTGGCCGCACCACGCCCAGACGCTCTGCTCCGAGCTTGTGCGCCGCATGAAGGCCGAGGCCGACATCGGCCCCGTCGACGGCGTCATCTCCCCCGCGCTGGGCGGCATCCTGGTCGGCCACGAGGTCGCCAAGGCCCTCGGCACGCAGTGCGTCTTCGCCGAGAAGAACGCCGAGGGCGCGCTCACCATGCGCCGCTTCAAGCTCCTCCCCGGCCAGCGCTACGTCGTCGCCGAAGACGTCATCACCCGCGGCGGCCGCGTTCAGGAGACCATCGACATCGTGAAGGCCGCCGGCGCCGAAGTCGCCGCCGTTCTCGTCCTGGTCGACCGTTCCGGCGGCAAGGCCAAGTTCCCCTATCCCACCTTCGCGCTCCTGCACATCGAGCCCGTGACCTGGGAACCCGCCGAGTGCCCGCTCTGCAAGGCCGGCGAGCCCTTCGTCCATCCCGGTTCGTGAGCGCAACGCTCACGAACCGGAGCTGATTGGCTGATTCGCTGATTGGCTGATTGGTACGCCCCTGCGGGGCGACGGTTAAGGCCGCCGCCCCTTTCAACACCCACTCACAGGCGGCAAAAGTGAGGGTGTGGGGCGGAGCCCCACCACGAAAGCCCGGGAGCGTAAAGCGCGATCCTTCCACGGCTAACTTCCAAGCCTCCAAGCTTCCAAACTTCCGGCCGCGAAGCGGCCTCCGTTCTCCGTTTTCCGTTTTCCGTTCTCCCCACTCCTCCCCCCGCTTCCACAGTTCAATGGCCACCCTCACCCTCACCCACCTGCGCAAGGTCTACCCCAATGGGGCCGTGGCCGTGGAGGACTTTGACCTCGCCGTGCGTGACGGGGAGTTCCTGGTGCTCGTGGGCCCCTCGGGCTGCGGCAAGAGCACCACGCTGCGCATGGTCGCTGGACTGGAAACCATCACCGCCGGCACCGTCGCCATCGATGGGCGCGTCGTCAACGACCTCCCGCCCAAAGACCGCGACCTCGCGATGGTCTTCCAGAACTACGCGCTCTACCCCCACATGACCGTCCGCGAGAACATGGCCTTCGGCCTGCGCCTCCGCCACACCCCCAAGGCCGAGATCGCCACGCGCATCGCCGCAGCCGCCGAAACCCTCGGCCTGACCGCGCTCCTCGACCGCCTGCCCAAACAGCTCTCCGGCGGCCAACGCCAACGCGTCGCCCTCGGCCGCGCCATCGTCCGTCAGCCCAAAGTTTTCCTCTTCGACGAGCCCCTCTCCAACCTCGACGCCAAGATGCGCGTGGAGATGCGCCAAGAGATCCACCGCATCCACCTCCGCCTCGGCGCCACCATCCTCTACGTCACCCACGACCAAACCGAGGCCATGACCCTCGGCGACCGCATCGTCGTCATGGAGGCCGGCCGCATCCGCCAGATCGACGACCCCATCACCCTCTACAACCACCCCCGCAACCGCTTCTCCGCCGGCTTCATCGGCACCCCGCCGATGAACATCCTCCCCGCCCGCGCCGAAGCCGGCCGCCTCCGCACCCCCGCCGGCGACCTCCTCCCGCCCCCCGGCTGGCCCCTGCCCGACGCCCCGCGCGACGTCCTCTTCGGCATCCGCCCCGAGGCCCTCACCCTCCAAGACGCCCCCGCCCCAGGCGCCCTCCCCGCGACCGTCGACCTCGTCGAACGCATGGGTGCCGAGGCCTACGCCCATCTCACCCCCGCCGGCTGCCCCCCCGTCATCGCCCGCATCCCCGCCGAAGCCCCCCTCCGCCACGGCGACCAACGCTTCCTGCTGCCCGACTACACCCACGCCTGCCTCTTCGACCCTCTCTCCGGCGATAGAATCTAGGGGCGCTGACGCCCCTAGATTGGAGAACGGAGAACAGAGAACGGAGAACGGAACGCGCGGCAAGCGCGCGACAGGCGAAGCCGTTGTACAGAGCGGCGTCAGCCGCCGTCCTATTCGTCCTATACGTCCTATAGGTCCTACCGCGTCGCCTTCGGCGGTTCTCGCGAAAGCCACAGAAACGCAAGGGATGGGCACGGTAGTGAGGCCCGCAGGGCCGAACGGTGAAGTGCCCAGTACCTTGCGTTCTTTTGTGTCTTCGTGGAAATGGGTGGAGAATGCAAGTGTTTTTGCGCAGGTTTTAAGGCGGAGAATTAAACCTTTGTGGCGGCTTTCTTTTTGAGGTCTGTAGGACGGGGGTAGTTGTTGATCCACCATTGAGTGTGACGCTCTTCGCGTTTGCTCATC
>CALXMT010000030.1 GCA_944389545.1 uncultured Kiritimatiellota bacterium
CACTTGCCGGCCTCCATGGTGATTGTGGTGTAGCCGACAGTGTCGCTCTCGACGGCGGCGGATAAAGGGGCGTTTTTGTGTGGGGGAAGATTGGGGAAACAGTGTTTACCCAATTGTATTGAGGTGGCTAGTGAGGGGGGATGTGAGAGTGTGCGGGTGGGGTGAGGCGTGGGGAGAATGGGGAACCCAATGACAGGTTTTGGGGATGGCGTATGGTGTGGTGGGTGGTGGGGTTGTTTGGATTTAAGGGAGGTGAATGCCCGGTCTTTGGCAAGGGTGCAGGGGGCGCTGGCGCGCCCCGGAGAACGGAGGGGCGGCATTGCCGCCCTAGAGAACAGAGAACAGTGAACAGAGCGTGCAGGCGCGAAGCGCCAAACCTTCCACGGCCACAGAACGCGCGGCAAGCGCGCGACGGGTGGGGTTGATGGGAAAGCGTGGAATGTTTTGGGGAGAACACGAAGAGCACGAAGGACCACGAAGGGACACGAAGGACTGCCAGAATGGGGAACCGCAGATTTCATAGATTTTGAGCAGATTAAGGGCGTGCTAGCGCACGCAGGACTGCCAGAATAATTGGAAATCACAAAGGACACAAGGGGCGGCTAATGCCGCCCCAGAGAACGGAGAACAGTGAACGGAACGCCCGACAAGCGGGCGACGGGCGGGGCGCCGCGCAAAATAAAAACCGCAAAGACGCAAAGCTTGCAGGAAAGCTGGGGCGCTAACGCCGGGCGCACGGTCGTGCGCCCTCCCGCGCCCCACTTTCCTGCGCCAAGTACACTTGAAAGACGGCCCAAGCGCGAAGACGATGGGCGGGAGGGAGCGATCAGCGGGCGTTTAGCCCGCAAAGCGACCGGCGTTAGCCCATCGTTCTTCGTGCACACTGGCGTCTTCGCGGAAAGCGTCCCCAGATACTACTGGGACGACCAACAGGAGATGCAGGAGATTCAGGAGATGCAGGAGCGCGCGGCAAGCGCGCGACAAACAATCCAGCGCTTTATCTGTCGCCCCGCAGGGGCGTCACCAATCAGCTAATTCAGCGAATCAGCCAACAAGGAGATTCAGGAGCGCCCGCAAGCGGGCGACGGGTGAACAACGAGGACGTGGGGCGGAGCCCCACCAAGGAGGCCAAGCTTCCAAGCCTCTAAACTTCCAAGCTTCCAATTGCCCCTGCACCCGCAGGCACGTCTGCGACGTGCCCATGAGCACGACCAACAGGAGATGCAGGAGATACAGGAGCGCCCGCAAGCGGGCGACGGAGAACAACGAGGACGTGGGGCGGAGCGCCAGCAAGCGTTCCAATCAGCGAATCAGCTAATCAGCCAAGCTTCCAAGCCTCTAAACTTCCAAGCTTCCGGTGTCAGAGGAGGAGGGGGGGGGCCCCGTCAGGCCTTCGCGGGCGGCGGAGAACGACGGGGACGTGGGGCGGAGCGCCAGCAAGAACACCAATCAGCGAATCTGTCAAGTAGCCAAACTTCCAAGCTTCTAAACTTCCAAACTTCCGGTGTCAGAGGAGGCGGGGAGGTTGTCTCCCGTCAAGCTTTCGCGGGCGGCGGCCCCGGTGTCAGAGGAGGCGGGGTGGGAGGAGGCGGAGGGTGGGGATGACGGGGAAGCCGGCGGTGGCGAGGCGGGTGGCGTTTTGGTGGCCGGCGGAGCAGAGGATGCAGTCCCAGCCTTGGGAGCGGGCGACTTCGGCGTCGTGGAGGGTGTCTCCGACGAGGAGGACGGGGCCTTGGAGGTTGAGGCCGCGGGCGGCGTCTTCTTTGGAGGCGCCGTCGTAGTTTCTGGAGCCGCGGATGAAGTCGAGGTGGGGGGTGAGGCCGAATTGGCGGAGCTGCATTTCGAGGATGCCTTGCTCGAGGGCGGAGAGGATGCCTTGGCGGAGGCCGGCGGCGTGGAAGGCGAGGAGGGCTTCGCGGGCGCCTTCTTGGAGGCGGAGGTGGGGGGAGAAGAGGTAGCGCATGTGGAAGCTTTCGCCGAGGGCTTCCCAGTCGAAGGGTGTGGCGGGGACCATGCCGAGCTCGCGGTAGAAGTCGGCGACGGGGAAGCGGAAGCGTGCGCGGTAGTCTGCTGCGGTGAGGGGGGAGATGCGGTTGGCGCGGAGGATGACGTTGAGGGCGTCGAGGCAGGCGCGGACGTCGTCGAGGAGGGTGCCGTTGAAGTCCCAGACGATGGTGTGGGGGGTGTTGGGCATGGCGGTGTTCCTTTCGGGGCGGGGGTGGGGTGTGGGGCGGGGTCAGGTGAGTGAGATGAGGCGGCCTCCGGGGGGCGGGGGGAGGTTTTCGGCGGCGGAGGTGGTGCGTGCGACGCCGAGGAGGACGCCGATGGCGGCGTAGGAGGAGAGGAGGGAGGAGCCGCCGTAGGAGAGGAAGGGGAGGGCGAGGCCTTTGGTGGGGAAGAGGTGTGTGACGACGGCGATGTTGGCGAAGGCTTGTGCGCAGATGAGGGTGACGGCGCCGATGGCGAGGGCCATGCCTTGGCGGTCTGGGGCGCGGAGGGCGATGGTGCAGCCGCAGAGGAGGATGAGGAAGTAGGCGGTGGCGACGGAGGCGGTGGCGACGAGGCCGAGGTCTTCGGCGATGACGGCGAAGATGAAGTCGGTGTGGCATTCGGGGAGGTAGTGTTCTTTTTGGATGCCGCGGCCGAGGCCGACGCCCCAGACGCCGCCGTTTTGGAAGGCGATTTCGGATTGTTTGGCTTGGTAGTTTTCGCCTTCTTGTTCGTTGATGAGGCGTGCGCGGCGGTTGTCGTTGGCAAAGAGGAGTGCGCCGACGGCGAGGAGGACGATGAGGAAGGGGCCGATGAGGCGGCGGAAGCGGGCGCCGCTGGTGAGGAGGGTGAGGCCGCTGAGGCCGCCGAGGATGATGGTGCTGCCGAAGTCGGGCTGGATGACGACGAGGCCGAGGAGGAGGCCGACGACGCCGAGGGGGATGAAGAAGCCGTATTTATAGCGTTGGGCGAGGGGGCCGATGTGGCCGAAGTAGCCGGAGATGAAGATGATGGCGCCGAGCTTGACGAATTCCGCGGGCTGAACGTTGATGGGGCCGAGGCCGATCCAGCGGCGGGAGCCGGCGATGGTTTTGCCGATGCCGGGGACGAGGACGAGGAGGAGGGCGAGGGCCATGCCGATGGCGAGGCACCAGAGGAGGGTCTTGTTGAGGTAGAGGTGGTAGTCGAGGCGGTAGAAGAGGGTCATCACGCAGAGGCCGACGCCGAAGAAGGCGGATTGCATGATGACGTAGTGATAGGGGTGGTCGGCGGCTTCGATTTTGCCGACGTAGGAGAGGGTGAGGATGCCCAGGAGGGTGAGCCCGAAGGCGAGCGCGAAGATGGTTCTGGCGCAGAAACGAATCATGTTGGGGCTCCGTGGGGGCAAAAAAGGGCGCGGCGTGGCCGCGCCCTGTCAATCGCCGGGCGATCTTATTGGGCGGCGCCGGCGGGGATTTTGAGGGTGGTGCCGGGGGCGACCTCGGTGGTGGCGTCGTCAAGGCCGTTGGCGGCGCGGAGGGTGGAGAGCGTCACGCCCCACTTGATGGCGACCTGGACGAGGTCTTCGCCGGGCTGGACGACGTAGGTCTGGGTGTCGGCCGCGGGGGCGGGGGGCGGCGGGGGCAGGGCTTCGGCGCCGAGGCCTTCCTCGACGGGCGGGGGCGGGAGGGGCTCGGGCTGGGCGATGGGGGCGGGCTCTTCCTTGGGCTCTTCGGCCTTGGGGGCGACGGGGGCGGCGGGCTTGGGCTCGGCCTTCTTGGGCTCGGGCTTGGCGGCGGGCTTGGAAGCGGGGTCCTTCTTGGCGACGACGCGGCCGCGGGACTTGGCGCCGGGGATGGAGAGCTTCTGGCCAACGAAGATGGTGTCGCCCTTCAGGTTGTTGGCCTTCTGGATGGTGGCGATGGAGACGCCGTGGGTGAGGGCGATGCCGCCGAGGACGTCGCCGGGCTGGACGACGTAGACGGTGGTGCCTTTGGCGGGGGCGGAGGCGGGCTTGGCGGCGCGCGGCTTGGGGGCCTTGGTGACGTCGGTGCCGGCGGGGAGGTAGACCTTCTGGCCGATCATGAGGCGGTCAGGATTGCCGCGCAGGGAGGGGTTGAGGGCCATGATGTCGGCCTGGCGGACGCCGAAGCGGACGGAGAGGGCGCTGACGGAGTCGCCGGCGGTGACGGTGTAGGCGACCGGCTGGGGACGGACGATGGGCTTGGCCGGCGCGGGCCGGGTCTCGACGGGGGCCGGCGCGGGGGTGGCCTCGGGGGCGGGCTCGATGACCGGGAGCGGCTCGGCCTCGGTGGGCTCGATGACGGGCTCGGCGGCGACTTCGGCCTGCTCCTGGCGCTCTTCGGCGGCGGTGACCTCGGCGGCCTCGAGACGGGCGCGGTCGGCGGAGGCGGATTGCTTGGTGGCGCAGCCGGTGATCAGCGCGGCGGCGGCAAGGGAAAGGGTGACGAGCACTTGCTGCTTCATGTGAAAACTCCTGGTCTTTCGGGCGCTTCCGCCCAACACGCCTATATACTAGCAAAAGCCTCGCCGCTGTCGCAAGCGTTATTGGGGCGCCATGCGCCCCAATAACGCGGAGAACGGAGGGGCGGCGTTGCCGCCCTAGAGAACAGTGAACAGAGAACAGAACGCCCGACAAGCGGGCGACGGGCGAGGCGCAGGGAGGGTGTGGGATGTTTTGGGGAGAACACGAAGGACACGAAGGACACTCCAGAGAAGCTTGGAAGTTTAGAGGCTTGGAGGAGCTACAGAGGTTGAAGCCCGGGCTGTCGCCTTTGGCGGCGATGAGGCCGAACGCTGTGCGGCTATCACAAAGAACACGAAGAACCAAGGGGCGGCGTTGCCGCCCCAGAGAACGGAGAACGGAGCGTGCAGGCGCGAAGCGCCAAACCTTCCACGGCTACGGAGAACAGAACGCCCCTGCGGGGCGACGGTGAGGCGTTGTGTAGAGCGGCGTCAGCCGCCGTCCTAGTTGTCCAATACGTCCTATAGGTCCTACCGCGTCGTGCAGGAGAAAGCGCGCTGGCGTCTTTGCGGAAAGCTTCCCCAGATATTACTGGGACGCCCAACAGGAGATTCAGGAGATACAGGACATGCAGGAACGCCCCTACGGGGCGACGGGTGGGGCGCCGTGCAAACATTTAGGCGCCCTTGCGGGAAAAGAAGGTTTGCCATTTTCCCTGGGCAGTATTAATTCCACTGGTTGCGTGGTGGGGGCGGTTTTGGTATCTTAAAGATGACGATGATAGCTTTTTGGGAGAGTATGGCGTGACGACGAATGATGAGTATGCGTTGCAGATTCTGCAAGAGACGGGTCATTTGACGGCTGACCAAGTGGCGGAGGCGCTGGGCGCCGACCGCCGGGAGGGTCAGACGGCGCTGGATTGGCTGGTGGAGCAGGGGGCCGTCTCCGAAGAGGATGTGCTTGGGACGCTGGCTGAGCAGTTTGGCATGCCGTTCGCCTCGATCGACGGGGACGATGTGGACCCGGAGGCGGTGAAGCTGTTGGACGCCGAGACGGCGCGGAAGTATAACGCGGTGCCGTTGCAGGATGACGGCGACTCGGTGATGGTGGCGATTTGCGACCCGGCGAACTATGACGCGCAGGACGCGATCCGGTACCGTCTGAACGGGAAGAACGCGGATTTCGTGGTGGTGACGGCGGGGGACGTGAAGCGGTTGATGGACAAGCTCTATCCGCTGACGTTTGACCCGAATGCGACGGACACGGGCGAGGGCCTGGTGTCGCAGCGCAAGGAGATGGAGGTGGATGAGAGCGGCGAGGGGGATGCGCCGGTCATCCGCTTGGTGAGCTTGATTTTGATGGACGCGTGCAAGATGAAGGCGTCCGATATTCACTTGGAGCCGATGGAGAAGCGGTTCCGTGTGCGCTTCCGCATCGATGGCGCGTTGCGTGAGATGGACCCGCCGCCGAAGCGTCTGCAGGGGGCGATCCTCTCGCGCGTGAAGCTGATGGCGAACATGGACCTTTCGGAGCGGCGTATCCCGCAGGACGGTCGCATCCAGGTGAAGATGGGCGACCGCGAGCTGGATCTGCGTGTGAGCACGGTGCCGACGAACTTCGGCGAGTCCATCGTCATGCGTATCTTGGATAAGCAGAACCTGGCGCTGGGCTTGCCGCAGCTGGGCTTCCTGTCGGACGACCAGGCGAAGTTCGAGCGGCTGATCGGCCTGCCGGACGGCGTGATCCTGGTGACGGGTCCGACGGGTTCCGGTAAGACGACGACGCTTTACGCGTGCTTGGGGCAGATCAACCGGCCTGACAAGAAGTTGATCACGGTGGAAGACCCTGTCGAATACCAGATGAGCGGCATCAACCAGGTGCAGGTGAACCGCGCGGTGGGCTTGGACTTCTCGGCGGCCCTGCGCTCCATTCTGCGTCAGGCGCCGAATATCGTGATGATCGGTGAAATCCGTGACCATGAGACGGCGGAAATCGCGATGGAAGCGGCGTTGACGGGTCACTTGGTGTTCTCCACGCTGCACACGAACGATGCGCCGAGCGCGGTGACGCGTCTGTGCGACATCGGCATCAAGCCCTTCTTGGTGGCGTCGGCGTTGCGGGCGGCCATGGCGCAGCGTCTGGTGCGCGCGATTTGCGAGAAGTGTCGCGAGGAGCATATCCCCACAGAACACGAGCGGAAACTGCTGGGCTCGATGGCCAAGAACATCGACAGCATGAAGATGTTCAAGGGCAAGGGCTGCCCGGTGTGCAACGGCACGGGCTACAAGGGCCGCAAGGGCATCTTCGAGATCTTCACCGTGGACGACACGGTGCAGCGCATGATTTTCGACCGCGTGCCGACCACCACGTTGCGCACCCGTGTCCGTGAGATGGGCATGCGGACGCTCCGTGAGGACGGCATGTTGAAGGTCGCCAGCGGCATGACCACCCTGGAGGAGGTCCTCCGCGCGACGATGGGCGACGAGAATTAAAGGAGTTTGGCGATGGATAAGACCGTTTACGAGCTGGCCCCGGAGGCCACCACCGAAATCACGATGCAGGATTTGATGCAGGCGACCGTGGATGAGGGCGCCTCCGACCTTCACATCCGCGTGGGGGGGCCGCCCTACCTGCGCTGCTCCGGGTCGCTGGAGCCGCTGGACGTGCCGCCGTTGACGCAGGCCGACGTGGCCAAGCTCGCCCTGGAAATCTCCAACGAGGAGCAAATCGCCGAGGTGGAGAAGAACGGCGGCGCGGACTTCGGTCTCTACTTCTCCGAGGCCGCACGCTTCCGTGTGTCGGTCTTCAAGGAGCGCCACAACTACGGCCTGGTGCTGCGTCAGATTCCCTCCACCATCCTCACGCTGGAGCAGCTGGGCCTGCCCGAGGCCGTGCACGAACTGCTCTACAAGCCCCGCGGCCTCATCCTCGTGACCGGCCCGACGGGCTCCGGTAAGTCCACCACCCTCGCCTCGATGCTCAACATCATCAACGAGGACCGCGACTGCCACATCATCACCATCGAAGACCCGATCGAGTTCTACCACTATTCCAAGAAGTCCATCGTCACCCAGCGCGAGGTCGGCGCGGACGTGCCGAGCTTCGCCGAGGCCATCCGCCGCGCCCTGCGTCAGGACCCCGATGTGATCCTGGTGGGCGAAATGCGCGACCTCGAGACGATCGGCGCGGCCATCACCGCGGCCGAAACGGGCCACTTGGTCTTCGGCACGCTGCACACCACCGGCGCGGCCTCGACCGTCGACCGTATCATCGACTCCTTCCCGACGAACCAGCAGGAGCAGGTGCGCACGCAGCTCTCCATGTCGCTGGTGGCCGTGATCTCGCAGGTGCTGTTGCCCCGCGCGGACAAGGGCGGCAAGGGCCGTTGCGCGGCCTTCGAAATCATGATGTCCACCCCCTCCATCCGCTCCCGCATCCGCGACAACAAGACCTTCCAGATCACCTCCGACATCCAGACCGGCGCCAAGTTCGGCATGATCTCGCTGGACGACTCCCTCCTCCACCTCTACTCCGAGGGGAAGATTTCCTACGAAGACCTCGTCACCAAGGCCCAGGACCCCGAGACCACCGTCCAGAAACTCCGCGAAATGCAAGGGGAATAACCCGCCATGGCAGACACCCTCCAGCTCCCGCCCCTCGTCGCGCTCGTCCTCGAGAACGGCTTCATCGACGATGCCCAGGCCCAAGAGCTTGTCCGCCAACACATCGAGAGCGGCAAGCCTTACAAGGAACTCATCCTCGACCTGGACGTCCTTGGCGAGGACGACCTCCTCTCCCTCATGGCCGGCAGCCAGGGCACCGACGTCGTCGACCTCTCCAACTTCACCTTTGACGACACGCTGAAGAACCTCGTTCCCGTGGCCAGCGTGCGGATGCACTCCATCGTCCCGGTGGAGGCCGAGAGCGACCACGTCACCTTCGCCACCGCGGACCTCGTTGAGACCGACGTCATCGACGAGCTCACCTTCCTCCTCTCCCGCGAAATCCGCTTCGTCTTCGCCACAGAGGCGCAGATCAAGGCCGCCATCGACGAGAGCTTCTCGGGCGGCGACGCCTCCGACGCGCTCATCGAGGAGCTCCCCGAGTTTGACGCCGACACCGCCGACGAGAAGGGTATCGAGAGTGCCGCCGCCTCCGCCCCCGTCATCCGCTTCGTCAACCTCGTCCTCTATCAGGCCATCACCGACCGCGCCTCCGATATTCACATCGAGCCCTTCGAGAAGGACTTCAAGATCCGCTACCGCGTCGACGGCGCGCTCTACGAGATGAACCCGCCGCCGCTCAGCATGGCGCTCCCCATCATCTCGCGTATCAAGGTGCTCTCCAACCTCAACATCGCCGAGCGCCGCGTGCCGCAGGATGGCCGCATCGCCCTCACCGTCGCCGGCCGCCAGGTCGACCTCCGTGTCTCCTGCCTGCCCACCGTCCACGGCGAATCCGTGGTGCTCCGTGTCCTCGACCGCTCCGCCGTGTCGCTCGACCTCGAGAACATCGGCCTGCCCGAGGACATCTACGACGGCATCACCCTCGACATCGAGAAGCCCAACGGCATCTTCATCGTCACCGGCCCGACGGGTTCCGGTAAGACGACCACCCTTTACTCCTGCCTCCGCTATATCAATAAGGTCGACGTCAAGATCCTCACCGCGGAAGAGCCGGTGGAATACGACATCGAAGGCCTCGTCCAGGTGCCGATCAACCCGCAGCAGGGCAACACCTTCGCCAAGGTCCTCCGCGCCTTCCTCCGTCAGGACCCCGACATCATCATGGTCGGCGAAATCCGCGACCTCGAGACCGCCGAAATCGCCATCCAGGCCGCCCTCACCGGCCACTTCGTCTTCTCCACCCTCCACACCAACGACGCCGCCGGCGCCGTCACGCGTCTGGTGGATATGAACGTCGCGCCCTACCTCATCTCCTCCACCCTCCAGGCCGTCCTGGCCCAGCGCCTCGTGCGTACCTGCTGCCAGAACTGCAAGACCTTCTACGACCCCGACGACGACGCCATCGGCCGCCTGGGCCTCACCCGCGCCGACATCGGCAACCGCCAGTTCGCCTTCGGCAAGGGCTGCAAGATCTGCAACGCCACCGGCTACAAGGGTCGAAAGGGCGTCTTCGAATACCTCCGCATGTCCAACCCCATCCGCGACATGATCAACAACCGCGAGCCCACCCTCGTCCTCCGCGAGAAGGCCCGCGAGCTGGGCATGCGCACCATGCGCGAAGACGCCATCCGCAACGTCCTCGACGGCTACACCACCGTCGACGAAGTCCTCCGCTACACGTAAGGGCGCGCCGCGCCCTTACGTGAGAGAACAGAGAACAGAGAACGGTAGGGGCGGCGTTGCCGCCCCAGGGAACAGAGAACAGAGAACAGTGAACAGAATGCCCCTGCGGGGCGACGGAGAAAGCGCGGGGTGTGGGGCAAAGCCCCACCGAGAGAATCAAGCTCCCAAGCGCTCTGCGTTTAGCCGGCGGCAGCCGGCCCCTAATCGGCTTCAATCGGCGAAATCGGCGGTTTCCCTTCCTCTGGCAGTCCTTCGTGTTCCTTTGTGGTCCTTTGTGTCCTTTGTGATGAACTTTAAACGTCTCTTCTCCTCCCACCGCTCCATCCGTCGCCCCGTTAGGGGCGCCTCCGTTCTCCGTTCTCCGTTCTCCGTTCTCCTTCTCTTCCTCACCCCCCTCCTCGCCTTCTCGCAAGGCGGCTCCTTTAGAATCGCCACCGAATCCCAGATTCCCCTGACCATTGCGCAAGAGGCCGAGAACGCCATCGACAAAGGGCAACGTTGGCTCGCCGCCCAACCGCCGCCCCCCGAGGTCCCCGCCCGGATTCTTCGTCGCTACGCCCTCGCCCCCGCCGGCCAACCCTTCACCCTCCGGCGTTGTGACCTCACGCCGCTCGAGCAGGCCATGCCGCCTCTCACGCCGCCCAACACCCTCACCAATCTCACCGCCGCCCTCACCCTCAAGCCCTCCCCCGAGGCCCTCTTCGCCCTCCAGCGCGATCTCCCCGACGCCAATCCCCCCTCCGATTGGCGCCAACGTCTCACCCTCACCCTCATCGATTCCCAGCAAACCTCTGCCCAAGGCGGCCATTGGGGCGACGCCGAATCCACCGCCTGGGCCCTCCTCACCCTCCGCGCCCTCCTCAACGCCTCCCCGCCCATCGTCGTGGAGTAGGGCGCTAGCGCGCCTGGAGAACGGAGAACGGAAAACGGAGAACAGAACGCCCCTGCGGGGCGACGGAGAAAGCTCGGGTGTGGGACGGAGCCCCACTGAGAAAACTAAACCTCTAAGTTCCCAAGCTTCCCTATTGAAAGGCGGCCATGCCGACTCTTGGCACGTCGCAGACGTGCCTGCGGGTACAGGGGTGTTTCCCCCTGTCGAGGCGTGGGGCAGAGCCCCACCAAGCCGGCCAAGCTTCCAACTTTCCAAGCCTCCAAGCTTCCGGCGGCGAAGCCGCCTCCCCCTGTCGGGTTGTGGGGCAGCGCCCCACAACCAATCAGCTAATCAGCTAATCAGCCAATCAGCTTTTCTGGTAACGTGCGCGGGCGAGGCAGATGGGGCCACCGTGGAGGGCATTGAGGAGGGTGCTGGCGCGGTAAGTGGCGGGAAGGTCGCAGTTGTGGGCGCGGATGTCGCCGCAGTCGGCGTCGTAGAAACCGCAGGGTTGGAGGTGGCCATCGTGGGAGAGGAAGCAGAAGCCTGCGCCGGCCATGCAACCGTTGAAGCTGCTTTGGGTGCCGGGATGCCCGCCGGGATGGCCGCCGGGGTGGGCGTGGGGGCAGGTGCCCGCGCAGACGGGAGCCGCTTTGCCGGTGGAGGCGGCGGGATGGCCGGAGGGGTGGCCTTCGTTGGAGGAAAAGAGGGCGGTGGTGTTTTGGCGGCGGGCTTGGAGGCGTTCGAGGATGCGGGGCTCGCAGGTGACGTGGATGGGGAGGGTGCTTTCGGCGTCGAGGTCGAGGATTTGGTCGAGGGCGGCGAGGGTTTGTTCGTCGGTGGGGCATTGGTCGGCGATGGCGGTGGCGCGGCCGACGGGGACGAGGAAGAAGTAGTCAATGCGGGTGGCGCCTTGGGCTTTGGCGAGGTCGCGCATTTGGCGGAGGGTGTGGAGGGTGGCGCGGGTGACGGTGTGGTTGATTTGGAAGGGGAGGCCGACTTGGCGGGCGGCGTCGAGGGCGTCGAGGGCGATTTGGAAGGCACCGGGAATGCCGCGGAAGGCGTCGTGGGTGGGGGCGTCGGGGCCGTCGATGCTGATGGAGAGTCCGCGGATGCCGGCGTCTTTGAGGGCGCGGAGGCGGTCGGGGGTGGCGAAGCGGCCGCAGGGTGCGAGGACGGTGGGGATGCCGCGCGCGGTGGCGTGGCGGACGAGGGTCTCGAGGTCGTGGCGATACATGGGTTCGCCGCCGGTGAGGATGAGGAGGGGTTTGCGACGTGGGGGCGGGTAGGCGTCGGCGAGGGAATCGATGACGCGGAGAGCCTCGGGGGTGGTGAGTTCGCCGGCGGGGGCGGTGTCGCGGGCGGCGCCGCGGCAGTGTTTGCAGGCCATGGGGCAACGGCGGGTGAGCTCCCAGGCGAGGACGCGGATGGGGAGGGGCGGCGGCGGGATGAGGGCGTGGATGGCGCGGAGGGCGGCGGGGAGATCGGTGTAGGTGGCGAGGGTGGCTTCGGCGGCGGTGAGGTCTTGGGGCGGGAGCCATCCGGCGACGGTGACGGCGAGGCAGGGGAGGCGGTTGGCGTGGGCGGCCTGGATGTCGCGGGGGGTGTCGCCGATGAGGAGCGCGGGGGTGGCGCCGAGGGCGTTTGCGCGCCGGCAGGCGATAGCGGCGATGGCGTCGCGGTCGGGGGCGTCGTTGGCGTAGGCGCCGAAGTCGAAGAGGTCGGCAAGGCCGGCGTGGATGAGTTTGGCCCAGGCGGTGGGGCGGAGGTTGCCGGTGACGATGCCGAGGCGGAAGCCTTGGTCGCGGAGGGCTTGGAGAAGGGGGCGGACGCCGGGGTAGACGTGGATGGGGCCTTGGGCGAGGCGGGGCTCGAGGCGTTTGGTGAGCTCGATGGCGAAGCGTTCCTCTTGGGCGGGGGTGGAGGGGAGGCCCTGTTCGGCGGCGAGGGCGCGGATGATGGCGGTGTCGGTGGCGCCGATGAAGGAGATGCGGTCGGCGTCGATGGGGGCGCCGTAGGCGATTTGGAAGGCTTCGGCGAAGGCGGGGCGGCCGAGGCCTTTGGCGTGGAGGAGGGTGCCGTCGATATCGAAGAGGATGGCGTGTTGCATGGTGCGTATTGTAGCATATGGGGCGGCGTTGCCGCCCCAGAGAACGGAGAACAGTGAACAGAGAACAGAGCGCGCGGCAAGCGCGCGACGGATAAGGCACTGTGCAAAGCGGCGAAGCCGCCGTCCTATTCGTCCTATATGTCCTATATGTCCTATATGTCCTACCGCGATGCTTGAGACAGCTAGGGAAACCGCCGATTTCGCCGATTGGAGCCGATTAGGGGCCGGCTGCCGCCGGCTGACTGCCAGAATGGGAAACGCAGATGTTTCTTCGCTTTGCTCGAAAGACCTTCGGTAGTTCGCAGATTTGGGCAGATTTTGGGCGTGCTGGCGCACGCAAGGGGCGCTGACGCGCCCCGCTGATTAGCTGATTGGCTGATTAGCTGATTGGAAAGTGTGGGGCGCTGCCCCACGCCCCGGCAGGGGAGGGGCGGCTAATGCCGCCCCGGAGAACGGAGAACAGAGCGTGCAGGCCCGGAGGGCCAAACCTTCCACGGCCACGGAGAACAGAGCGCCCGGTAAACGGGCGACGGAGGAATTGTAGGGGTGTGGGGCGGAGCCCCACCGAGAAAGCCAAGCCTCCAAGCCTCTAAACTTCCAAGCTTCCAATTGCCCCTGCACCCCCGGTACGTCTGCGACGTGCCAACTAGCACGACGGAATAGCGCTGAAGAAAGCAAACTTCCAAACCTCTAAACTTCCAAACTTCCAATTGCCCCTGCACCCCCGGCACGTCTGCGACGTGCCAGGTACGATGGATGATGCTTTCCGAAAGACGAAAGCGTCGCAAGGGATGGGCACGGTAGAGAGGCCCGTAGGGCCGAACGGTGAAGTGCCCAGGCCCTTGCGATCCTTCGTGTTTTTGTGGGAGACTTCCTCGAGTTATGTTCGGAAAAGTTGTCGTCTTGTTACTTTTTGGTTCCAAAAAATAACAGGATTGCTACTTTTTGGAAGATAAGACTTGCGGATGTGTTATACTATGCGGTGAAAGGACGAGCATATGAAACGCAAAATGATGGAGAAATTGGTTGCATGGGCGGAATCTGGCGCCCGCAAGCCACTGATTTTGCAGGGTGCGCGTCAAATAGGCAAGACGTACTTGCTTCAGGAGCTGGGCAAAACGCACTTCGAGGGGTTGGCCTATGTCAACTTCGAGCAGAATGTGCGTGCGCGGCAAATCTTTGAGGGGAGCCTTGTCCCGGAGATCTTGTTGCAGAATCTTTCGGCGGAGCTGTCCATGTCCATCACGCCGCGGACGTTGCTCTTTTTCGATGAGATTCAGAGTTGTAAACAGGCGTTGACTTCGCTGAAGTACTTCTTCGAGCAGGCGCCGGAGATCCCGGTCGTTGCGGCGGGGAGTCTGCTGGGGGTGAGTGTGCGCCCTGGGGATGCCGGCTTCCCCGTGGGCAAGGTGACGATTGAGACCCTGCACCCGATGGACTTCGAGGAATTCCTGTGGACATGTGGGCGAGAGCGCCAGGCCGCGTTGGTTCGCGATTTTCTGCGGACGGGGGCGTTTCCAAGCTTCTTGCACGAGGAGTTGATCCGACTCTATCGCCATTATTTGGTGGTCGGCGGCATGCCGGAGGCGGTGCTCACCTATCTGGATCGGGCGGAGGCGCCGGATTGGTCGGCGGTCCGCACGGTGCAAATGAACCTGCAATTGGGCGCATTGGCGGACATGACGCGCTATGCTTCGGCCACGGAGGCGCGGCGGATTCAGGCGTGCTATCAATCGTTGCCCAATCAGTTGGCGAAGCCGAATCAGAAATTCCAATATTGCGTGGTGGAAAAAGGTGCCTCCTCCCGTCGTTGCGAATATGCGTTGGAGTGGTTGGTGCAGGCCGGTTTGATCACGTTGTGCAATCGCCTTCCGCGTGTGGAGTCGCCTTTGGTGGCGCAGGCCGAGCCCGAGGCCTTCAAGGCCTTTCATATGGACGTGGGCCTCTTCGCCGCGATGGCGGGGTTCCGCCCGAACGATATCGTCGCGGCCACTCCGGGGCAAGCCTTTGGCGGTCTCACGGAAACCTATGTCGCGGAAGCGCTTGCTGCCAATGGTGTGCGTGCGTTCTATTGGGAGAGCGAGGGCAAGGCCGAGGTTGACTTTGTCTATGATGGCCCCCGCACGCCGGTGGCGGTCGAGGTCAAGCGCGGTCAGCACGTGCGTTCCAAGAGCTTGGACGTCCTTCGCCAACGCACGCCGCAACTGCAGGCGGTCCGTCTCTCCGAAAAGCCCTTCGGCCACACCCCGGACCTCCTCTCCCTGCCCCTCTACGCCGCCTTCTTGCTTGGCGCGGAGTTCGTTGTACCCGGGGTGCAAGGATAGCACCTCGAAGGCACAACCCTTGCAGGAAAGCTGGGCGCACCAGAGGGCGTGCCACGCCCTTTTCGCCTCGGTTCACTCTATTGTGTGCAACTTTCCCTTCCCTGCCGAAAGTAGATTTTAATTGCAGTTGAAGTAAGGGTTAGGTCTACTTTTGATGTAGGCCGCTTAGGCCATAGGGGAAGATTTAGTCTCTTCCTTTAGTGACCATACTTGGTCGGAGGATTTTGCGATGTCGATGAGAGTTTTGGATGAGAAGATTTTGGAGAATTTCCAATTGGAATGTCTCCAAGACCTCAAAATGGATGTGGCCGGGGATTTTAGGGAGGATAAAAACCTGCAAGGGCGTCTGCTTGCCATTTTTTATGCCTATTACCGTTATTTCCAGGCTGATTACACGCGTGTGGATGAATTGCGGGCCGGCTTGAAGTTTTGCGGGAGTAAGACTGGGTTTCTGGCCTATGGGGCTTTTCGTACGCGGGATGAGGAGGCGATTTCCAGCGATGCGCCCCCTTGCATTGAAATCTTGGTCCCGGTGGCCGGCGATCCGAAGCAAAAGGCGTCTTCCATCCGAGAGGAGATTGAGGAGAAATATGCCGCGTGCAAGAAGCTGCTGATGGGGCTCCGGAAATCTTACGTGAAGCCAACGGCTTTTGCGCAACATCTGCTTGATCTGGGGCTGAAGTTGCATCCCAAATGGCCCGTATCCATCATCTTTCTGGTTGGGGTGGATCCAACGCAGAAACAGGCGCAACTGATTGTGGATGGCGTGAATTCTCGGACAGAGGAGGTTTTTGATGGATCTCAGTGGCCATTGACACGCAAGATCCTTTTCGCAGAGGACATCGATTATTTGGTGACAAACACGGCCACCGCCATCCCTTATGTCCCGTCTGGGGAACTTGAGCTTGATCGTGCCAACAATGTTTGTGGGTATGATGGCATTGACGGCGAGGGTGGCGCGGCTGCGTGCACGGCTGTCAATGTCAATGTCTTGGCCAGTTCTCTGCAAAGGCTGTGGCGGGCGACCTCCTATCGGGGATTGTTGGCCCAAAACCTCCGTTATTATGTGAAAATGGCGCGCGTGGATCGGGCGATGGCGGACACCATGCGCGATCACCCTGAGCGCTTCTGGTACTTCAACAATGGGTTGACCATTATCTGCAAGTCCTTCAAGATCACGAAAGCCTCCTTGAGGATGACGGAATTCTCCATTGTCAACGGCGGGCAGACGACCCACAACATTGGGATGGCCACACCGATTGAGCCGCGCTCTCGGCATGATTTTGCGTTGCCGTGCCGGGTTATCGCCATGAGTGACCGTTCTGGTCATGCGCTTGAAGAAGACGCACGCATCGACTTCATGGCGGAAATCAGTACGGCCACGAACTCCCAAAAGCCGATCAAAGCTTCCGACACCGTTGCCAATCGACGGGAGATTTTGACTATCCGAAAGGCGCTGAAGGAGGATCCGGCCTGTGCCATCTATCTCCAGAGGAAACGCGGGGAGCCGGTTGATACGCGTAAATTCTCGCAACCTTGGCAGATTGTCAAGACAGAGCAATATGGCCAACTTCTGTTGGCATTTCTTTATCAGGCTCCCTGTGCGGCACGTAACAAGACAAAGTCGCTTTTCGAAGACAAGAAACTCTATGAACAACTGTTCACCGCCACGGATAAGGTCCCGCCGCTGCCGGCAACTTTCGTGCGGGACTTGCTCCGTTTGCAGCTGTCTATCAAGGCATACAAGCGCGATTGGGCAGAGAATCGCTCGAGGGGTTCTCAAAACGACTCAGGAATCGCCCAGCGTGCGGCTTTGGTCGCCAACGGCGAGTTGTTGCTGGTCGCCTGCGTTGGCCTGCTTTGCAAGGTCTTTGTGAACAGTACGTTGCAACGGAGCCTCAAGATGGTTGACGTGACATCAAGTTCCCAGTTGCTCGGAGTGTGTGATGTCGCCTATCCTTTCTTGAAGGGTGAAAACGTAACCGAGATCCCGCAACAGGGGTCCCCGCTCTTTGCGCTCCTCGATTTGTGCCTGAATGAATTCATCTATAAGGGTTACATCGACTATTGCCAGACAACGGGCACCATGGGTGATTTCTCCAATTTCGCCAAGAGTGATATTCGCTATTTGCGTTATGTCCAACGGGCTTTTGTAGAAGCTTGTAACAATGGTCTATGCACAAAGGCAAAGGCCTGCCTTGAGGCGGCCATTCGCAAACCTTCCGCAGAAGAAAGGGACCAAACCATCGCTATCCAAGATGCTCACCCAATCGTGTGGGGGGTGTCGCAGACGGAATTCTTGGATGACCTTGTGGAGCGGACGTGTTCTAAATTGCGTGATGAAAAGTCTCGCTCGTCCATTAAAAAACCGGGCAAAAAGGTCGTCAAGAAGATTCTCTCTGAGTATCGGAAAGATAAGCTTGCCATGCTCAATGCTGGTCTTACTGAGAGGCAATTCACGACCTATGGGAAGACGCTTGCCGAGGCAGCCTGTGAAGCGGAAGAGGGTGAGCGTGGTATGGTGACGATCTTGGACGGCGTTCCAGAAGAAGAGGAGCTTGACGATTGATCCTTCGCGGCGGGTTATTTAGCCCAAGTACGAAAAACAGGGGCCCCGGTGTGACGGGGCCCCTATTTTATGGCTTTGCCTTACCGGTCAGACCCCTTGGGGGAGATGGCGAGGGCGCGGAGGGCGTTGAGGATGGCGAGGAAGGCGACGCCGACGTCGGCGAAGACGGCGAGCCAGAGGTTGGCGAGGCCGAGGGCGCCGAGGATGAGGATGGCGGCTTTGACGCCGATGGCGAAGACGATGTTTTGCCAGGCGATGGTGAGGGTGCCGCGGGCGATGCGGATGGCGGCGGCGAGTTTGGAGGGGCGGTCGTCCATGAGCACGACGTCGGCGGCTTCGATGGCGGCGTCGGAGCCGAGGGCGCCCATGGCGACGCCGAGGTCGGCACGGGCGAGGACGGGGGCGTCGTTGATGCCGTCGCCGACGAAGGCGAGGCGGGCTTTGGGGTCGGCGTGGGTTTCGTCCAACAGGCGCTCGACGTGGGTGACCTTGTCGGCGGGGAGGAGCTTGGCGTGCCATTCGTCGAGGCCGAGGGATTCTGCGACGGCGCGTGCGGCGGGCTCGTTGTCGCCGGTGAGCATGACGGTTTTGCGGACGCCGGCGCGGTGGAGGCCGTCGATGGCGGCTTTGGCGTCTTCCTTGGGCTGGTCTTGGGCGACGATGGCGCCGGCGTAGGCGCCGTCGATGGCGATCAGGATGGTGGAGCCGGGGAGGGTGAGGGCGTCGGCAGGGGGCTCGATGGCGTTGGCGCGGAGGAGGGCGGCGTTGCCGGCGAGGACGGTGCGGCCGTGGACCTCGGCGGAGACGCCGCGGCCGGCGTGTTCGCGGAGGTTGGCGACGGCGGCGGGGTCGATGGCACCGGGGGCGGCGGCGACGATGGCCTTGGCGAGGGGGTGGGTGGAGGCGCTCTCGGCGTGGGCGGCGAGGGTGAGGAGGGCGGTGCGGTCGAAGCCCGGCGCGGGGAGGACTTGGGCGACGGCGAAGGCGCCGCGGGTGAGGGTGCCCGTCTTGTCGAAGACGACGGTGCGGACGTGGGCAAGGGTCTCGAGAGCGCTGCTGCCTTTGAGGAGGACGCCGCGGCGGCTGGCGGCGCCGATGCCTCCGAAGAAGCTCAGCGGCACGGAGATGACGAGGGCGCAGGGGCAGGAGATGACCAGGAAGGTGAGCGCGCGGTAGACCCAGACGCCCCAGGCGCCGCCGAAGAGGAGGGGCGGGGTGAGCGCCAGGAGGAGGGCGGCGATGCAGACGAAGGGGGTGTAGACGCGGGCGAAGCGGGTGATGAAGGCCTCGGTGCGGGCCTTGCGCTCGGCGGCCTCTTCGACGAGCTGGAGGATGCGGGCGACGGTGGAGTCGCCGTAGTGCTTGTCGGCGCGGATTTCGAGGAGCCCGGAGAGGTTGATGCAGCCGCTGGGGGCGGGGTCGCCGGGCATCACGGGGCGCGGCAGGGATTCGCCGGTGAGGGCGGCGGTGTCGAGGGCGGATTCGCCCTTGAGGATGGTGCCGTCGAGGGGGACGCGCTCGCCGGGGCGCACCAGGATGGTCTCGCCGACCTGCACCTCTTCGGGGTCGACGCGGAGGGTTTCGCCGCCGCGGAGGACGTTGGCGAAGTCGGGGCGGATGTCCATGAGGGCGGCGATGCTGCCGCGCGTGCGCCCGACGGCGTAGGCCTGGAACCACTCGCCGACCTGATAGAAGAGCATGACGGCGGCGCCCTCGGCGAAGTCGCCCAGCGCCATCGCGCCGACCGAGGCGACGGCCATCAGGAAGTTCTCGTCGAAGACCTCGCCGCGCAGGATGTTGCGGATCGACGCCCACAGGACGTCCCAGCCGGCGATGACGTAGGCCACGGCGAAGACGCCGCGTGCCGCCCAACCCTCCAGCCAGGCGCTCGGCACGCACCAGCCCGCCGCGAAGACCGCCAGGCCGATGAGGATGCGGATCAATTCCAAACGTTGCTTGCGAGACATCGCAGAACTCCTTTCCAAAAGTCGCGTTGGCCACGTCAAGGCCGGTGTGCCTGTTCCCCTGGCCGGGGCGCCGTCCGCCCTCGCCTTCCGCGTGGGGTGGGGCAGGGGGGCGGCGGCCGCCTACCGGCCTGGGCAGGGGATTGCCGGCGCTCAGGCCATCACGACATCGGGTTCCATCTTGTGCACCAGGGCCTTCGCCGAGGCAACGACATCGTCCCAGCGGGCGTCATCGCCCTCCAGGCTCATCCGTTGCGTGAGGAAGTTCACCGAGGCGCGCTCAACGCCCTCGAGCTTGGCGAGCGCACGTTCCAGTTTCGCCGCGCAATTCGCGCAATCAAGGCCTTTCAAACGGAAGGATTGCTTCATGGTTCGGACTCCTTTCTGTCGCCTTTGGGTCAAATGCCTGTTTGACTGAAGACGCCGCTATAGTACCGCAATCCGGGTGTTATTGTCAAGTGCGGGTTTGAATGTGAAGGCGCCGGATGTTGACAGGAGAACGGAGAATGGAGAACGGAGCGTGCAGGCGCGAAGCGCCAAACCTTCCACGGCCACGGAACGCGCGGCAAGCGCGCGACGGGTGAGGCGCTGGAAGAGTGTGGAAGGTTTGCCCTGCGGGGCTGACACGAAGCGCACGAAGAACCAAGGGGCGGCTTTCGCCGCCCCGGAGAACAGAGAACGGAGAACGGAGAACGGAACGCCCCTACGGGGCGACGAAGAGGTCACTGTGCATACAGGGCGGCATTAGCCGCCCCGTCCTATATGTCCTATACGTCCTATATGTCCTACCGCGACGCTTGAGAAGACGTCGCAAAAGAAACCGCCGATTACGCCGATTGGAGCCGATTAGGGGCCGGCTACCGCCGGCTGACTGCCAGAATAGGGAAACGCAGATTTCGCAGATTTTTGCAGATTGGGGGCGTGCTAGCGCACGCAAGGGGCGCTGACGCGCCCCGCTGATTAGCTGATTGGAAAGTGTGGGGCGCCGCCCCACACCCCGGCAGGGAGAAGTTCTCCCTGCACCCCCGGCACGTCCGATGGACGTGCCAACTGAACGACGCGGTAGAAAGCAGCGGCTATGCTCTTACGTACAGTGGCTTGCCAGTCGCGCGCTTGTCGCGCGTTCTGTTCTCCGTTCTCTGTTCTCCGTTCTCCGGGGCGCAAAGCGCCCCTTTCCTGCACCCCCGGCACGTCTGCGACGTGCCAACTAGCATGCCCCACAGGAGATTCAGGAGATGCAGGAAATGCAGGAGCGCCCTTTCGGGCGATGGGTGGGGAGCTAGGGAAACTGATAAAGCGCGAAACGGAGGGCGGCGGTCGCGGTCAGCGGCGAAGCCGCAGAGCGACCGATGGAGCCCGAAGCGGTTCGCGCCCACCCTTGCGTCTTTGCGGTTCCATTTTTCCCTGGCCACTACTGGAGGCGTACCGACGCACCTTCCCTTTACCTTATTATATAGTACCTTCTGGAGGCCCAAAAAGGGTCTTTGGAGAGACGTTTAAGGGGCCTTTTTGAGACCCTATAAGGGTCCGAGGTCAACCACTATAGTGGTCCGAGGTGAGACCCTATAAGGGTCGGGGTCGAAACCCTTAAGGGTCTGAGGTCGACCCTTATAGGGTCTCAGAAAGGGGGGGCTGCGACCCCTCGAAAAGTGCTGAGCATCCCCGCAGGAGATGCAGGAGATGTAGGAGCGCGCGACAGACGGAACCAAGCTACTAAAATCCAGCCGGCGGGAGCCGGCCCCTAATCGGCTCCAATCGGTGGACTACCGAAGGTCTTTCGAGTGAAGCGAAGAAACATCGGCGGTTCCCCTTACATTTGCGGTTCTCAAGAAGACGATGGAGACGCAAGGGATGGGCACGGTAGAGAGGCCAGCAGGGCCGAACGGTGAAGTGCCCAGGCCCTTGCGTCACTTCGTGTCTTCGTGGAGAAGGGGCCCCAGAAAACAAAAAAAGCCCCCGGCCTTGCGGTCGGGGGCTTTTTTGTGCCGGGCGGGGCTTACTCGCCGCGGGACTGCTTGTCGAGGTCGCGCATGGCTTCGCGGCGGGAGAGCTTGATGCGGCCGCGCTCGTCGATGCCGATGCACTTGACCATCATCTTGTCGCCGACCTTGCAGACGCTCTCGACGGAGGGGATGCGACGGTCGGAGAGCTCGGAGATGTGGCAGAGGCCGTCCTTGCCGGGGAGGATTTCGACGAAGGCGCCGAATTCCTTGATGCCGGTGACGGTGCCTTCGTAGATCTTGCCTTCTTCGGCCTCGGCGCAGATGGACTCGACCTCGCGCTTGGCGGCGGCCATGCTCTCGGCGCTGGTGGCGAAGATGGAGACAGAGCCGTCCTCGGCGATGTCGATCTGGGCGCCGGTGGTGTCGGTGATGCGGCGGATTTCCTTGCCGCCGGGGCCGATGAGGGCGCCGATCTTGTCGACGGGGATGTGGACGACCGCGATGCGGGGGGCGTAGGGCGAGAGCTCGGCGCGGGGGGCGGGGATGATCTCGGCCATGAAGTCGAGGATCTTGTTGCGGCCCACGCGGGCGGCTTCGAGGGCGCCTTCGACGAGGTCCCAGGTGAGGCCGCGGAGCTTGAGGTCGACCTGGAAGCCGGTGATGCCCTTGCGGGTGCCGCCGATCTTGAAGTCCATGTCGCCGCAGTGGTCTTCGGCGCCGAGGATGTCGGTGACGAGGATCTTCTTGCTCAGGTCGGGGGTGGTGAAGAGGCCCACGGAGATGCCGGCGACGGGGGAGGTGATCGGGATGCCCGCGTCCATCAGCGCCAGGCAGCCGCCGCAGATGGAGGCCATGGAGGAGGAGCCGTTGGAGCCCATGATCTCGCTCACCACGCGGATGGAGTAGGGGTAATCCGCGGGGATGACCTCGGCCAGGGAGCGCTCGGCCAGGGCGCCGTGGCCGATTTCGCGGCGGCCGGTGGTGCCCAAGCGGCCGACCTCGCCGGTGCAGTAGGGCGGGAAGTTGTAGTGGAGGATGAACTTCTTCTGCTTGGGGCCGCCGGCCACGGAATCGAGGTCCTGGGCGTCCTTGCTGGTGCCGAGGGTGACGGTGGCGAGGTTCTGGGTCTCGCCGCGGTTGAAGATGGCCGAGCCGTGGACGCGGGGGAGGACGCCGACCTGGGCGGCCAGGGGGCGGATCTCGTGCTGGGCACGGCCGTCGATGCGCTTGCCGCGCTCGAGGAAGTTGGCGCGGACGGTCTCGATCTCGAGGGCGTCGAAGAGGTGGACGAACTTGACGTCGTCGATGACCCACAGGCCGTTCTCGTCCTTGCCGTACTTCTCCTGGCAGGCGGCGAGGAGCTCATCGCGGATGGCCTTGACCGCCGCCTCGCGCTCGATCTTGCCGGGGATGACGAGGGCGTCGGCCAGGCGGGTGCCGGCGAGGCCGCGGATGAAGCCCATCTTCTCGGGGTCTTCGGGCTGGTCGGCGATGACCTTGTCGGGCTTGCCGAGGGCGCGGCGCATCTCGATCTGCAGGTCGATGATCTTCTCGACCTCCTCATGGGCGCGCTTCATGGCGGCCAGGAAGTCGGCCTCGGAGATCTCCTTGGCGGAGCCTTCCATCATGAGGAACTTGCCGCGGAGGCCGGCGTAGAGGAGGTCCAGGTCGGACTCCTGGCGCTGGGCGTGGGTGGGGTTGATGACCCACTCGCCGTTGATGCGGCCGATGCGCACGCAGCCGATGGGGCCCATGAAGGGCACTTCGGAGATGTGGAGCGCGGCGGAGGCGGCGTTCACGGCGCAGACGTCGCCGTCGATCTCGCCGTCGCAGCTGATGAGCATGGAGTTGACCTGGACGTCGTTGTAGTAGCCGTCAGGGAAGAGGGGGCGGATGGGGCGGTCGCACATACGCGCCGTGAGGGTCTCCTTCTCGGAGGGGCGCGCCTCGCGCTTGAAGAAGCCGCCGGGGAAGCGGCCGGCCGCGTAGAACTTCTCGCGGTATTCGCACTGCAACGGGAAGAAATCGATGCCTTCGCGCGGCTTGTCCGTGCAGGTCACGGCGCAGAAGACGGCGGTGTCGCCGATCGAGACGATCACGGAGCCGGCGGCCTGACGCGCCAAGAGGCCCGTCTCGATGGTGAACTTGCGCCCGGCGATCTCCGTGGAGAATTGCTTGCTGTTTTGCATGGTCGTGTCTGTGTGCCGCGGGTCGTGGCCGGAAAGAACGGGATGCCACCCTGTCCGCGGCTGGGTTGTTTCACTTATACTCTTTCCGTTTCTTATCGTATCACAAACCCCTCCCCTCGGGCAAGCGTTTTTGGTGGGGCGGCTTGCGCCGCCCAACCGGAGAACGGAAAACGGAGAACGGAGAACGGAGCGCGCGGCAAGCGCGCGACGGGCGGAGCGATGGGAGAATTGTGGAGGGTTTGCCCTGCGGGGCTGACACGAAGGCGCACGAAGGACCACGAAGACACACGAAGAAGAAACCGCCGATTCCGCCGATTGGAGCCGATTAGGGGCCGGCTGCCGTCGGCTGACTGCCAGAATAGGGAAACGCAGATTTCGCAGATTTTTGCAGATTGGGGGCGTGCTAGCGCACGCAAGGGGCGCTGACGCGCCCCGCTGATTAGCTGATTGGCTGATTAGCTGATTGGAAAGTGTGGGGCGCCGCCCCACACCCCGGCAGGGAGAAGTTCTCCCTGCACCCCCGGCACGTCCGATGGACGTGCCAACTGAACGACGCGGTAGAAAGCAGCGGCTATGCTCTTACGTACAGTGGCTTGCCAGTCGCGCGCTTGTCGCGCGTTCTGTTCTCCGTGGCCGTGGAAGGTTTGGCCCTTTGGGCCTGCACGCTCTGTTCTCCGTTCTCTGGGGCGCAAAGCGCCCCTTTCCTGCACCCCCGGCACGTCTGCGACGTGCCAAAGGACAACGCGGCAGTCGGTCAAGCGCGAAGACGATGGGCGGGAGGGAGCGATCAGCGGGCGTTCAGCCCGCAAAGCGACCGGCGTTAGCCCATCTGGCTTCGCGCGCACTGGCGTCTTTGCGGAAAAGGGAAACTCGCCACTTGCACAGCGGCTTCGCCGGTCGCCCCGCAGGGGCGTTCTCTGTTCTCTGTTTTCTGTTCTCTGTTCTCTGGGGCACCGCAGGTGCCCCTTATGGTACAATAACAGGCATGAAACGAGGCCCTAACACCTTCGACTTCGTCTATGCCGTCCGGAACACGCGTATCGTGCGTGCCCCGGAGCGCTTGCTTGACCCCTTTGACCAGACCCTCGTGAACTACACCCTGCTGGCCCAGCCGATGGACGACCCCACCAAGACGCGCGTCCGCGAGGGCAAACTGCAGACCTTTCCGCCGCGTTTGCTCCTGCCCGGGGACCTCTCCACGCAGGAACTGGAGGGCTTCGGCCCGCAGGCGCAGGACTACCTGTCGTTCCTGAAGTCCCACGGCGACCGTTTCCGCATCCTGCGCTACTCCTACCGTCTGCGCCGCGAGACCTACTCCGAGACGCTCATCAACGAGCCGCTCGAGGTGGTGCGCGACCGCGCCAAAAAGGCCCTGGAGCGGAAGAATGACCCCTACGCCGCGCTGGTCGTGGGCGTGGACGAACCGTGGGACGTCTGCCTGCTGCACCTCTTCATGCGCCTGGTGCAGGCCTCCTTGCCCAAGACCCTCCATGCGCTCACCGAGCACGAAAAGGAGGGCTTCCGCGAGCGTGTGCCCCACGACGACCGCGCGGAAATCGAACGTGCCTTCGCCGCCGCCGCCAAAGACCCCTCCCTCATCAAGACCCTGGGCCGCCTCCTCAAGGACAAAGGCCTCTTCGACCTCTACCAAGACCGCTTCTTCGCCCTCATCAAGGACTAGGGCGCCTTTGGCGCCCTAGTCCCGGAGAACGGAGAACGGAAAACGGAGAACGGAGCGCCCCTGCGGGGCGACCGGCGAACCGGTGGGGTGTGGGGCAGAGCCCCACCAACAAAACCAAGCTTCCAAGCCTCCAAACTTCCAAGCTTTCTACTCGGCACTTCACCGTTCGGCCCTTCGGGCCTCACTCCCTATCCCCATCCCTTGCGCTTCTGTGACTTCCTGCAAAGCCACCTCACACGACGCGGTAGGACCTATAGGACGAATAGGACAGCGGCTGACGCCGTCTCTCCTTTATCTTCTGTTCGCTCATTGATTGGCACGTCGCAGACGTGCCGGGGGTGCAGGAAAGGGGCGCTTTGCGCCCCAGAGAACGGAGCGTGCAGGCCCGAAGGGCCAAACCTTCCACGGCTACAGAGAACGGAGAACAGAACGCGCGACAAGCGCGCGACTGGCAAGCCACTGTACGTAAGAGCATAGCCGCTGCTTTCTACCGCGTCGTTCAGTTGGCACGTCCATCGGACGTGCCGGGGGTGCAGGGAGAACTTCTCCCTGCCAGGGCGTGGGGCAGCGCCCCACACCTTCCAATCAGCTAATTTTCTTTGTGCCCTTTGCGGTCCTTTGTGTTCTTTGTGGTAAAACAGACTGGCAGTCCTGCCGGCGGTAGCCGGCCCCTAATCGGCTCCAATCGGTGGACTACCGAAGGTCTTTCGAGTGAAGCGAAGAAACATCGGCGGTTCCCTATTCTTTCCTCCTTTGTGTACCTTCGTGGTTCTTCGTGCACCTTCGTGTCAGCCCCGCAGGGCAAACCCTCCACAGTTCTTCCACCGCTCCGCCCGTCGCGCGCTTGCCGCGCGCTCTCTGTTCTCTGTTTTCTGTTCTCTGTTCTCTTTGATATACTATTGCCCCATGCAAACCCAGGAACAGATTATCGTCCTTGACTTCGGCTCGCAGTACAGCCAGCTCATTGCCCGGCGCATCCGCGAATGCCAGGTCTACAGCCAGGTCCTCCCCTTCTCCACGCCCCTCGCGCGCATCCGCGAGCTTGCGCCCAAAGGCATCATCCTCTCCGGCGGCCCCTGCAGCGTCTACGAGCCCGGCGCCCCGCAGGTCGACCCCGCCCTCTTCGAGCTCGGCCTCCCCGTCCTCGGCATCTGCTACGGCATGCAACTGATGGTGCAGACCCTCGGCGGCAAGGTCGGCCCCGGCGTCGCCCGCGAATACGGCCGCGCCGAGCTCCGCGTGACCGACCCCTCCTGCGCCCTCTTCCGCAACGTCCCCAGCCCCTCGGTCATGTGGATGAGCCACGGCGACAAGGTCCTCGCCACGCCTCCCGGCACCCGCACCGTCGCCGTCACCGACAACACCGAGTTCGCCGCCGTCCAGATTGGCGACCGCCCCCTCTTCGGCATCCAGTTCCACCCCGAGGTCGTCCACTCCCCCCACGGCGCCACCCTCATCGCCAACTTCTGCCGGGGCGTCTGCGCCTGCCGCGGCGATTGGTCCATGGCCTCCTTCATCGAGACCCAGACCGCCGCCATCCGCGAGACCGTCGGCGACGCCAACGTCATCCTCGGCCTCTCCGGCGGCGTGGATAGTTCCGTGGCCGCCGCCCTCATCCACCGCGCCATCGGCAAACAGCTCACCTGCATCTTCGTCGACAACGGCCTCCTCCGCAAAGACGAGGCCAAGCGCGTCCAGCGCCTCTTCGCCGACAACTTCGACATGAAGCTCCGCTTTGTCGACGCCTCCCAGACCTTCATGGACAAGCTCGCCGGCGTTGACGAGCCCGAGGCCAAGCGCAAAGTCATCGGCCACACCTTCATCGACGTCTTCGCCGACACCGCCCGCTCCATCCCCAACGTCACCTTCCTCGCCCAAGGCACCACCTATCCCGACGTCATCGAGTCCGTCCCCATCAACGGCAACCCCGCCGCCATGATCAAGAGCCACCACAACGTCGGTGGCCTCCCCCCGGACCTCCAGTTCAAGCTCCTCGAGCCCCTCTCCCGCCTCTTCAAGGACGAAGTCCGCCAGGTCGGCCGCCTCCTCGGCCTCCCCGAAGACGTCGTCATGCGCCAGCCCTTCCCCGGACCCGGCCTCGGCGTCCGCTGCCTCGGCGCCGTCGACAAAGAGAAGCTCGACATCCTCCGCGAGGCCGACGACATCTTCGTGGACGAGATCAAGGTCGCCGGCCTCTACTATAAGCTCTGGCAAGCCTTCTGCGTCTTCCTCCCCGTCCGCAGCGTCGGCGTCATGGGCGACCAACGCACCTACGACTACGTCATCGCCCTCCGCGTCGTCGCCTCCTCCGACGGCATGACCGCCGACTGGGTCAACCTCCCCGAAGACCTTCTCCGCCGCGTCTCCGCCCGCATCGTCAACGAAGTCCGCGGCGTCAACCGCGTCGTCCTCGACGTCACCTCCAAGCCCCCGGGCACCATTGAATGGGAATAAAAAAGGGCGGCCGCGAGGCCGCCTTTTTTATTCCCAGAGAACAGAAAACAGAGCGTGCAGGCCCGAAGGGACAAACCTTCCACGGCCACAGTGAACAGAACGCGCGCAAGCGCGCGACAAATCGGTCGTTGCCCAAAGCGGCGTAGCCGCCGTCCACATCCCGCGGTTTCTCCGTCGCCCGCAAGGGCGCTCCTGTATCTCCTTATCTAGTCAGATGGTGTATTATTGGGGTGTCTTTTCTAGGTGGAAAGGACGCCCGTG
>CALXMT010000031.1 GCA_944389545.1 uncultured Kiritimatiellota bacterium
CACGGGCGTCCTTTCCACCTAGAAAAGACACCCCAATAATACACCATCTGACTAGATAAGGAGATACAGGAGCGCCCCTGCGGGGCGACGGATGGCGTTCCCGAGAAAGCGATAAGGCGCGAAACGGAGGGCGGCGGTCGCGGTCAGCGGCGTAGCCGCAGAGCGACCGATGGAGCCCGAAGCGGTTCGCGCCCACCCTTGCGTCTTTGCGGTTTCAATTTTCCCCGGACACTATTGATGCACGCCGGGGAGAGAATTTTGGTATGATTATAGGGATATGAGAAAGATTCTTGGGATTGTCGTTGCGTTGGCCGCCGGGCTTTGCCTGGGGGCGGGGCCGGTCATTGACGTGCGCGTGGAAGGCACGGCGCGGCAGTCGCTCTCGATGGCGGGGGCGCAGGGGGTGGGAAGCGCGGGGGCGAGCTTCGTCTCGACGCTCCGGAATGATTTGTTGCGCTGCGGGTGGTATCGCCTGACGGAGGGAAACGCGCAGGTGAAGGTGACGGGAAGCGCCGCGGGTGAGGGCGGCGTCTCGGAGAATCTGACGGTGGCGTGGCCGGGCAAGCGTTTCGCCTGGGTGCGTTCGGCGGATTCCGCCACGCAGGGCCGGCGCCACGCCCATGAGCTGGCGGATGCCATCGTGGGCGCGACCACGGGCGAAAAGGGCATCGCGCAGAGCCGTTTTGTGATGGTGGCGAAGACCGGGACGCGCCGCGACGGCCAGGCGATGGAAGACCTCTACATCTGCGATTATGACGGCCACAACCTGACCCGCCTGACGAACGACGGCGCGCCGATCGTGGGGCCGCGCTGGGCACCCGATGGCCGGACGATCTATTTCACGAGCTACCGCAAAGGTTATCCCGCGGTCTATACGGTGGATATCGCGACGCGGCAGGTGCGGCCGCTGGCCTCCTTCCGCGGGCTGAGCACGGGCGCGGCGGCCTCGCCGGCGGACCCGGCCCAGGTGGCGCTCATCCTCTCGCACCAGGGCAACCCGGAACTCTATATCATGGATACGCGGACGCGCCGCCTGACGCGCCTGACCGAGACGAAGCTCGCGGCGGAGGCCAGCCCCTGCTGGTCGCCCGACGGCCGCCAAATCTGCTACGTCTCCGACAAGTCGGGCTCGCCCCAGCTCTACGTGGTGGACGTGGCGACGAAGCGTTCGCGCCAGCTGACCCTGCGCGGCGGCGAGAATGTCCAGCCCGACTGGGGCAAGAACGGCATCGTCTTCGCCACGAAGCGCGGGTGCCCCTACCGCATCGCCGTGATCGACCCGGCGCGCGGTGAGGAATCGACCCGCTTCTTGACGCCGGTCAACGAGCAATACGAATCCCCTTCGTGGGCGCCGGACGGCCGCCATGTGGTGACGTCGCGGACGCAGGGTCGCCAAGCCTCCATCTGGGTGCTTGACGCGGCCGAGGGCGGCGCCGAGCCGTACAAACCCTTCTCCGGGGGCGGGGCCCAGTGGTTGAATCCCGCTTGGAGCAAGTAAACAACAAAGGAGCAAACGATGCGTACTTCCTTTTTCCTGAGCGCGTTGGCCGCCGGCCTGGTCCTGGGCGGTTGCGCCACCAAGTCCGCCGGCGCCGGCGCGGGCGATGAGGCCCTGGGCGACGGCTACTACGGCGACGACGGCCTCTCCGTGGACCCCAACGCCGCGGCCTATGACCCCAACGACCCCAACGTGGGCGCCTTCGCCGACCCTGCCGCCGGCACGGGGAACTTCGAGGATCGCTACGCCCGCGTGACCGACGCCGGCCTGGAGCCCCTTTACTTCACCTTCGACAGCTACACCCTGCCGCCGGACGAGCTGGCCAAGGCCGACGCCGCCGCGCAGTATCTGCTGAACAACCCCCAGTGCGTGCTGGTCATCGAGGGTCACTGCGACGAGCGCGGCTCCAATGAGTACAACCTCTCCCTCTCCGAGCAGCGCGCCGGCGGCGTCCGCGAGTACGTCACGGCCTATGGCATCGACCCGGCCCGCATTCAGACCCGCGCCTTCGGCGAAGAGAAGCCCGCCGATCCCGGCCACTCGGAAGAGGCCTACCGCCTGAACCGTCGCGCCGAGTTCGTCCCCTACAAATAAGGGAGTCGCACGCGGCCCTGCGCGTGGGTGACCCATGCGCGGGGCGTGGTGTGCACCGGGCCTGCCATGTCCTTCTCTGAAACACTCATCATCCTCTTGGTGGCGATGATCGTCCTGGGGCCCCGGCGTCTGCCGGAGGCCGCCCGGAAGATCGGACATTGGATGGGCGTGGTGCGCCGCGCGGGCGATGAGTTCAAGCGCCAGCTGATGGCGATGGATCAGGGCGTGCAGGACCGGCTCAACACCGCCACGGGCGACCTGGAGAAGTTGGTGCCCACCGACGAGGAGCTGGGCGCGGAGATCGACCGCGCCGTGACCGAGGCCGAGCAGGCCTATGACAGTCTGGACCTGCCCCCGCCGGCGGCCTCGCCCGACGACGCCTGGGGCGCCGCACCCGTCCCCGGCGGCCTGCCCCACGAGGAGCCCCCCACCCCGTCGCCCGAGGCCAAACCCGCGGCAACGTCCGCCGCCGAGAAGCCTGCGGCAAAGCCCTCCGCCCCCGCGACCGCCGCCCCCAAGCGCACCTCGGGCAAGCCCCCTGCGCCGCGTTCGCTCGGCCTCTCGCCGACCCCGCCCGAGGCCAAGGAGGCTCACCGTGGCTGAACCGACGCCCGACAAGAAGACCAAGCACGGTCTGGCCGCACGCCTCTTCCGCCGCTTCTTCACCGAGACCGATGAGGACCGCGCCCACGAGGGCGAGCTGGACCCGCCGCGCCCCTTCATCGAGCACTTCATCGACCTGCGCAACTGTATCGTGCGCAGTGTGTTGGCGTGGGGGGCGGGGATGCTCATCGTGGCGCCCTTCGCGCCGTGGGTGATGCACGCGCTGCAGCGGCCCCTGGCGCAGGCCGGCCTGGAGGGGCAGGTCATCGTGCAGGGGCTGGACGTGACGGCGGGCTTCAACATCTTCATGTCCACCATGCTGTGGGGCGGCACCATCCTGGCCCTTCCGGCCATCCTCTGCTTCCTGGCGCAGTTCATCTTCCCCGGCCTCAAGCGCCACGAGCGCAATCTGATCCTCTTTGTCCTAAGCATCGGTCTCTTCCTCTTTGTGGGCGGCGTGTGGCTCTGCTACGGTTTCACCCTGCGCCTGGCGCTGCAGATGCTCATCGCCTTCAACGCGTGGATGAACGTGCCCACCACCATCCTCGAGGCCAACGCCTACGTCTCCATCATCCTGAAGATTCTGCTGGCCTTCGGCCTGGCCTTCCAGTTCCCCCTCATCCTGCTGGCGCTCGGCTGGCTGGGCATCATCCGCGCCGAGACCCTGCGGCGCCATCGCGGCGGCGCCATCATCCTGATCTTCACCATCGCCATGTTCCTCACGCCGCCGGACATCCTCTCGCAGATCATCATGGCGGTGCCGATGTGCATCCTCTACGAAATCACCATCTGGCTGGTGCGCCTGCGCGAGCGCCTGGCCGACGACACGGAGTGACCCCATGGGCTTCGAATCCGGTTCCCTCTCCTTCCACGCCTTCTACCTCTCCAAGGGCTTTGAGCCCGGCGACATCGAGCGTTTTGCCGCGCGTCCCCTCCCGCCCATCAAGACCCTCGTGGGCGACCAGCCCCTCCACGGCTGGGCCGGCCCCCTCCACGCCCTCGACGGCGACCTCACCGAGGCCCACTGCTGGCGCGGTGATTGGCTCTGGCTCGCCCATGTCACCGCCCGCAAGGCCGTCCCGCCCAGCTTCCTCCGCGCCACCCTCCTCGCCGAGCTCGAGATTGAGCGCCGCGCCCGCGACGTCGAGATTCTCCCCCGCGCCGCCAAGACCGAGGTCCGCGAACGCGTCACCGAGGCCCTCCTCCGCGACGCCCAACCCGCCTTCGCCTCCATGGAGTGCGCCATCGACCTGCGCAACCAGCGCCTCCTGGCCTCCGCCCTCAACGACGCCTCCATCCAGCTCCTTTGCCCCTTCTTCCGCGAGACCACCGGCGTCATGCCCGTGCTCTGCTGCCCCGAAAGCGCGGCCTACCGCATCCGCGGCGTCGACGCCAACGCCCTGGAGCAGATCCCCCTCACCCCGAACCCCGACGTCCAGTCCTCCCCCGACAACGCCCTCGGCGCCGAGTTCCTCACCTGGCTCTTCCACCGCTGGGAACGCGAAAGCGCCGTCTTCGAGTTCGATGGTCAGCGCTGCGGCCTGATGTTCGAGGGCCCCCTCACCGTCTCCTCCGACGACGCCCCCGGCTGCCACGAGACCCTCCTGCGCAACGGCACCCCCCTCGATTCCCCCGAGTTCGGCATCGCCCTCTGGAACGGCAAGCGCCTCCGCCGCGCCAAGCTCACCCTCACCAAGGGCGACTGGGTCGTCACCGCCACCGTCGACGCGCAGGACTTCGCCTTCCGCTCCCTCAAGATCGTCACCCCCAAGGGCGAATCCGCCCCCGCCCCCGGCGCCGAGCCCGACGCCCTCCAGGGCATGCCCTCCCTCAACCGTCCCGGCGCCAAGCCCCCCGCCGACCCCGCCGACCCCAAGCGCAAACTCGATGTCGATGAGCGCCTCGACCGCGCCGCCTTCTACGTCGACGCCTTCCTCCATCTCTACGGCGAATTCCTCACCATCCGCGAAGACCCCGCTGCCTGGCGCGCCGCCCTCTCCCCCATCCGCGATTGGATCGCCCAGCGTGCCCAAAGGGATGACTGACGGCATCCCTTTGGGCAGAGAACAGAGAACGGAAAACAGAGAACAGAGCGCGCGCAAGCGCGCGACGGACAAACCGCTGTGCAAATGGCGAGTGGCTCTTTTCCGCAAAGACGCGAGTGCGCGCGAAGCCTGATGGGCTAACGCCGGTCGCTTTGCGGGCTAAACGCCCGCTGATCGCTCCCTCCCGCCCATCGTCTTCGCGCTTGGCCGTCTTTCAAGTGTACTTGGCGTAGGAAAGTGGGGCGCGGGAGGGCGCACGGACGTGCGCCCGGCGTTAGCGCCCCATCTTTCCTGCAAGATTGGCGTCTTTGCGTTTCCCCATTCTGGCAGTCCTTCGTGTACCTTCGTGGTCCTTCGTGGTCTTTGTGTCAGCCCCGCAGGGCAAACCTCCCACACTCTCCCAACGCCCCGCCCGTCGCCCGCTTGCCGGGCGTTCTGTTCTCCGTGGCCGGGGAAGGTTTAGCCCTTCGGGCCTGCACGCTCTGTTCTCCGTTCTCCGTTCTCTGGGGCGCGTCAGCGCCCCTTCTTCTTCCTGGGCGCCGCACCCTGCGAATCCCCTTCCACAACACCAGGGCCGGAGAGGACGGAGTGACCGCCGCCGAGCTTCTCCACACGGATTTGAACGGGGATGCGCTCGGCCACCTCGGTGACGTGCGAGATGAGGCCGATGAGCTTGCCCTCCTGTTGCACGCGGCAGAGGGTGTCCAGCGCGGCAGAGAGCGTGCTCTGATCGAGCGAGCCGAAGCCCTCGTCCAAGAAGAGCGTGTCCACGCGGAGGCGCGCCCCGCTCATCTCCGAGAGGCCCAGCGCCAGCGCCAGGGACACCTGGAAGCGTTCGCCGCCCGAGAGGTTGCTGACGGGCCGCACCGCGTTGAACTGGTCGGCATCCACGATTTTGGGCAGGAGCTCATCGGACTGCACCCACGTGAGGGAGTAGCGCCCGGCGGACATCCGCTTCAGGTGGGGGGCGGCGCTCGCCAAGAGGGTCCGCAGGGTGATGCCCTGCGCATAGCGGCGGAAGTTGTTGCCGTTCTGCCCGCCGAGCCAATCATTGAGGTTCTTCCACTTCGCGGCGGTCAACTTGGCCTCCGCGTGCTTGGCGATGAGCGCATCGCGGAGGACGCGCTGTTTCTCGTCAGCCGCGAGTTCCTGGCCGATTTGACCGATTTCGCGCTCGGTCTGGCCGCGCTCCTCATCCAACGTCTGCGCCTCCTGGCGAAGGGCCTCGGGGTCGGGCAGCTCGGCCAAGACGGCATCGAGCTCCTGCTTGGCCTGGGCCAGGGTCGCGGTGGCGGTCTGGGCCTCGGCTCGGGCGGTCTCCTCAGCGGTCTTGGCGGCGGACTGGTCGGCGACAGCCTTTTGAAGGCGCTTCTGCGCCTTGGCGAGGGCCTCGTCCAACGCCTTGCGCGCGGCCTCGGGGTCAGGGATGCCCAGCGCGTCGAGGGCCTTGGCACAAGCGGACGCTTTTTCCTTGGCGACGCGGTCGGCTTGGGCCTGCACCTGCTCCTCCGCCAGCAAGTCCTTGAGCATCCCCTGCGCCAGGTCGCGGGCTTCGCCCTTGGTCTTGGCGGTCGCGGCGGCGGCCTCGGCGGCCTTGGCGAGTTCCTCGCGGAGGGTCTGCACCTGCTCCCGCTCCTTCTCCAACGTCTTTTGTGCGCGGTCGGCCTTGGTGCGGGCCTGGTCGGCGGCCTTGCGCGCCTCCGCGTGGTCGGCCTCGGCCTTCTCCAGGGCCTTCTGCGCGGCCTTATACTTCCGCTCGCAATCGCTCAGCTTGGGCAGGTTGCCGCGGGCGTAGGGATGCTCCAACGCGCCGCACAGCGGGCAGGGCTCGCCATCGCGGAGGGCCTTGCGGTGCTCCTCCAGGGAGTCAGTGGCCTTGGCAAACAAGAGCGCGTTGTGGGCGTTGTCGCGGTTCTCTTCCAAGAGCGGGCGTTGCGCCTTGTAGGCCTGGTCGGCGGCCTCCCAAGCCTGCTGCGCCTGGTCGGCGGCGGCCTGGGTCTCCTGCACGGCGGCCTCGCGCTTGACCAAGGCCCCGCGCAGGGCGAGGTAGTCCGCGGCGGGGGTGCCCTTCGCCGGCTTCGCCGTCGGCTCACCGCGCAGGACGGCCCCCAAAAGCGCGGCCTCGGCCTGCTCTTCGGCGATGGCCTCACCCAACATCTCGATGGCGTTCTGCGTCCTGCGGAGCTCGGCGCGGGTCTTTTTAAGGGTCGCGCCCGTGGCCTCGGCGTTGGCCTTGGCGAGGGCGAGATCCTTCGCCAGGGCGGCGGCTTTGACAAGGAGGGGCTCGGCCTCCTGTTTCCGCTTTTCGGCCTCGGCGGCCCGGGCCTGCGCGGTCTGCGCGGCCTTGTCGGCGCGGGCGTGAGTCTCGATGGCCTCGTCGCGGGCCTGGGTGCGCCGCGCCAAATCGGCCTGGGCCTTGACGTGAGCCTTGCGCTTGTGGTCATAGGCCTCCACCCGCTTCTGGGCAGCGGCAAGGCGCACAGCGAGGTCCTTGGCTTTGGCCTGGGCGGTCTTGCGCCGCTCGACGCGCTCGGCGCGCTCGTCATCGGTGAACGTGGGGTGCGCCTGCAGTTCGTTGTTGATGGCCTCGAGTGCGGCATCGGCGACCCTTTTGGCCTCGAAGATTCGCGCGCCCAGCTGCGCATAGGCCTCGGTGCCGGTGGCCTGCTCCAGGATGGCCGCACGGTCGTTGTCGTCGGCGGTGAGAAACTGATCGAACTGCCCCTGCGCCAACATCATGGTGCGTTGGAACTGCACGAAAGAGAGGCCGATGGTGCTCGCAATGATCTGCTTGATGTCGGTTTTGGTTCTGCCGAGGTTCTTCCCCGCCTCCACATCCAGCAAACTGTGGGTGGCCTGCTGAAACGGTTTTTGGGCATCGGAACGGATGGGGCGGCCATGCTCCCAGCGCGCGCGATAGCGCCGTCCGTCGGGCGCGAGGAAATCGACCTCGGCCCACGCCCTCTTGGCATTGCGGGTAATCACCTCATCGCATTCTATCGAGAACTCTTTCTGGCGCACGGTGCGCCCATAGAGCGCCAACGAAATGGCATCCAGAATTGTCGTCTTGCCGGCACCCGTCGGCCCCGTGATGAGGAAGAGGCCGTCTCGGAAGGCCGGGCCCGTGAAGTCAATGGAATGCTCGCCGGCGAGCGAGTTGAGGTTCGCGAAAGAAACAGACAGAATCTTCATCCCAGTCTCCCTATCAGATTCCCAAAGAACGGATCATGTCCAGATACAGCTTCTGGTCTTCCGGCGTGAGGCCTTCCTCCCGCAGGCGCATCTCGGCGATCTCCAGCGGCTCATACGTGCGCAACGTGTTCTCCTTCGGCAACTCCGCGAGGGCCTCGATCAGCGGACGCGGGCGGGCATTCTCCCGGCGCAGGATTTGCACCGCGGAAGTCCCAGCCTGGGCGTCCAGCTCGGCCATGAAGCCGGCCAGGTCGTCCTCGCCCTTGGTCACGCGCACCTCCACATAGGCCGGGTGCGCGGGGTCCAACGCGCGGATCCCCTCCCTGATGACCTCCGTGTCGCCCTCCAACCGCACCAAGGGCACCGGCGCGGAGAGGGTCAGCTCGCGCACCACGGGCGCCTTCCCCGGCTCCAACTCCACCAACAGCGCGCCCTTCGTCTGGCCCACCTCCGCGAAGCTCATCGCCAGCGGCGAGCCGGAATACCACAGCGTGGGCGAGAGCGTCTGCCGCCGGTGCAGATGGCCCAGCGCCACATAGTCCGCCTCGGCCAACGGCCCCGCCGCGTAACCCTCCAAATTGCCCACCAGACGCCCCGGTTCGGAGCGATCATCACTGGGCGTCGCCCCCGTCAGGAAGCAGTGCGCCATCGCCGCCACCGGGAGCCCCGGCGCCGCCGCGCGCGCCGCCTCCAACACCGCGCGGCAATGGGCCTCGAAGCCCGCCGCGCGCCGCGCCACCGTGTCCTCCAGGTCCAGACCCGCCGCACGCGCCAGGTTGGAGAGGTCACCCTCGCTGATGAAGGGGATCGCCGCCACCGCGCCCAGCAGGTTCCCCGCCGCATCGCGCACCGGCACCACCTCCTGCGAGGGGTCCTCCTTCGCCTCCGGCACCACCACGATGTCCAGGTGCTTCAGCAAATCCTTCGGCGCGCCCAAGAGCGCCGCCGAGTCATGATTGCCCGCCGTCACCACCACCTTCGGGCGGTTCTCCATCGTGGCCAACGTCGCCAAAAAGTTATAGTAACGCGCCTGCGCCGCGGGGGCCGGCTGACGCACGTCAAAGACGTCCCCCGACACCAACAACGCATCCGGACGCTCCTCACGGATTGCGTCCAGCAGCCATGCCAGAAACACATCATGCTCCGCCCCGCGCTCCTGGCCATGCAGGCGAGCCCCGAGGTGCCAATCAGACGTATGAATGATTTTCATGCCCCCCAGTATAGCACCCGCACCCGCATGCGTCCAAAAAAAAGAGAAAATCATGGGGCGCTGACGCGCCCCAGAGAACAGAGAACAGTGAACAGAGAACAGAACGCGCGGCAAGCGCGCGACGGACGGGCCGCCATCCAATCAGCCAATCAGCTAATCAGCGGGGCGCGTTAGCGCCCCTTACGTGCGCCAGCACGTCCAAAATCTGCTCAAATCTGTGAGATACCGTAAGGTCTTCCTAGCGAAGCGACGGAACATCTGCGTTTCCTATTCTGGCAGTCAGCCGGCGGCAGCCGGCCCCTAATCGGCTCCAATCGGCGAAATCGGCGGTTTCATCTTCGTGTGTCTTCGTGGTTCTTCGTGCACCTTCGTGTCAGCCCCGCAGGGTAAACCTCCCACCTCCGTCCAACGCCCTCTTTGTCGCCCGCTTGCCGGGCGCCCCGTTCTCCGTTCTCTGTTCTCCGTTCTCCGGGGCGCAAAGCGCCCCTCCCAATCAGCTCACCGGTTTTGCGCGGCAATGCCGCACAAAACTGGTGGGCGGTGACGGACTCGAACCGCCGACAGCCTGAGTGTAAATCAGGAACTCTAACCAACTGAGTTAACCGCCCGGAGGCCACGATAGGGCCGCAAAGGCGAGACGGAAGCCACACAACTGCCTTAATATGCAAGGCTTAAATGGTGCCGGGGGAGGGACTCGAACCCTCACGCTTTAGGGGCGGCAGATTTTGAGTCTGCTGTGTCTGCCATTTCACCACCCCGGCTTGGAGCGGGTGAAGGGAATCGAACCCTCGTGACCAGCTTGGAAGGCTGGGGCTCTGCCATTGAGCTACACCCGCGGGTGGGTCGAAACCGCCTCACTGAAAGCCCATACAATACCATATCCCCTCCCCACCGTCAAGCCACAATCGCTCGCCGGGCTGTTCTTGGGGAAACTACGCGAGGGGCTCTGTGGCGGTGCCGGTGAGGTGGCGGGTCTGACCATCGAAGGAGAGGCCGATGAGGTGGACCTCTTTGCCGCTGTGGCGATAGGGCTCGGCGTAACCCTTTTCCTTGATTTGTTCGATGGCCTCTTGGGGCGTACCGTCAACCTTCAGCTCGAAGACAAAGACGCGTTCAGGCGTCTCGGCAACGAGGTCAGCGCGACCGTGAGACTGGCGGTCCTCGGCGGTGACGCGGAAGGAGCCGTCGGAGGTCAGCAGGACGTAGAGGATGCGCTGATAGGAGAATTCGTGGATGCTATTCTCTTGAGGGCCATAGGCGAGGTGGGCATAGAGGTCGGAGAGGCGTCCAAGGAAGGTCGCGACATCGCCCTTCATCAGCGCCAAGCAGGTGAGGTTCCGGTAGTCGTTGTCTTTCTTCCCGGCAAACTTTTGAACGAGCTGGGTGTTGAAAGCGCGACGGACCTCTTCGTCCGGGAAGCCGAGGGTGAAGTAAGGGGTGCGGTAATCCTTGATAGTGAGATACCCGCTCTGATAAAGCATGGCAACGGGACGAATATTCTCCAATCCGCAGACATCCAAATCTTCCTCGGTAACACCCTCAACGTTCTCGTAGTCCCTCTCAGCGAGTTGGTTGTTTGTGAAGTAGTTGATGACGGCGGAGGTCTGACCAGTGGCAATCCATGTACCGATGAACTCGGGTTCGCAGGCTCCAAGGGTTTGGCCAATGGCGAAGGGGTTGTAGACCTTGGCCGTGTTCCAACGGGCGAAACGGTAACCGTTGTACCACCAGCGGAGCTTCTCGCGATAGTCCTCGTAGGAGAGGCCCATGATTTCGGCGTGGCGGTGCAACGTCTTGCTGAAGTTGGCCTCCAGCTCCTCGTCGGTGTAACCGAGGAGCGTGGCATAGCGACTATCCATCGTCAGGTCGGTGAGGTTATTCAGCGCCGAGAAGACGGAGAGCTGGGTGAAACGCGTCACGCCGGTCATCATCATGAAACGGATGTTACCGACGTTGTTCTTAATCTCACCGTAAAAGGCGGAGAGTTTGGCGCGGATGGCCTCGGCCTTCTCGATGTCGTTTAGGGCGGCTCCGACGGGCGCGTCGTACTCATCAATAAGGATGACCACGGGTTTGCCGCGGTCCTGGGCGAGGGAACGGATGGCATTGGCGAAGTTGTCCCCCGGGGCAAACGCAGGGTCATAGGTGACCTTGGCTTCCTTGAAGGCCTGCATGACACGCGCCACAAAAGTAGAGTAGAAGCTGTCGAACGTCGTCACGTCCATCGTGCCGAAGTTGAAATGCAGGACGGGATACTCTGCCCAGTCGTAGTCCATCCGATCGATGGCGAGGCCCTTGAAGAGGTCACGGCGGCCTTGGAAGAGATACTCCAACGTGGAGAGCATGAGCGACTTACCGAAGCGCCGCGGGCGCGAGATGAAAAAGAAGGCATCCCGCCCACGCGTGATGAGCGGATAGAGCAACGCGGTCTTATCCACATAACGAAAGCCATCCTCCCGCATAATGCGGAAGTCATAGGTTCCCTGCGCGATCTTCTCTTCTTCCATAGCTCAGCTCCTCGGCTACAGTATAGCATAAGGGGGACGCATTGTGCCCCTCACCAGTCGATGGGAGCGAGGCCTTGGGCGGTGAGCCAGGCGTTGGCGCGGGAGAAGCATTTGCAACCGAAGAAGCCGGTGTGGGCGGAGAGGGGGGAGGGGTGCGGGGCGGTGAGGATGAGGTGCTTGGAGGCGTCGATGAGGGGGATTTTGGCCTTGGCCTTGGCGCCCCAAAGGAGGAAGACGACGTGCGGGCGACGTTCGGAGACGAGGCGGATGAGGGCGTCGGTGAAGGGTTCCCAGCCTTTGCCGGCGTGCGAGAGGGGGGCGTGGGCGTGGACGGTGAGGATGGCGTTGAGCAGGAGGACGCCTTGTTGGGCCCAGGGGGTGAGGTCGCCGCCGTGGATGTGGGCGGGGCGGCCGAGGTCGGACTGGATCTCGGTGAGAATGTTGCGCAGGGAGGGCGGGGGCTGGGTGGGCTGGCGGACGGAGAAGGCGAGTCCGTGGGCATGGCCGGGGGTGGGATAAGGGTCTTGCCCGAGGATGACGACGCGGGTGTTTGCGAGGGGGCAGAGGGTGAGGGCGGCGAAGAGGGTCTCTTGCGGGGGGAGGGTCTGGGGGTCGGTGGCGTAGGCGTGCTCCCAGAAGGCGCGGAGTCGGGCGAATTCCGGGGTCTTGAGGAGGGGGAGGAGTGCGTCGCGCCAGTCGGTATGCATAGCGAAGAGAACAGAGAACAGTGAACAGAGAACAGAGACGCGCGGCAAGCGCGCGACGGATGGGGCGGATACTAGATAGAGAACATAGGGAAGGGAACTCCTAATGTTTATCAGTCGCTTATCTTCCAAAGACTTGATTATGAGAGCCTATATTTTCTAACCGCAAACAATCCCCATCAATACGATAAATCAATACCAAATCCCCACGAATATGCAAATCTCGCAGTCCCGCAAGATTCTCACAAAGCGCATGATCACAATAAGTAGGATCCGGTGGCTGATACCCATTACGAATCCACGTGATGGCATCCTCCACCAAAGATGGATTAAGCCCATTCATTCGGAGCTTCTTAAAGGATTTCTGAAATCGCTTAGAGAAGAAGAGCTGTTTGATGCTCATGACTCGGTTGCTCTAAGAAAATCCTTGAAATCCGAGTAGTAATCCCCGTCATCTGCGAGATCTTCCCGAAGACCTTCCAAGGTCTGTTCAGAGAGTTGCCGGAGAATATAGCGCCCTTCGCCGCAATCTTCCAATGCGACGTTTGGAATATCCAACTCAAGCTCGCGAATCCAGGGGATTTGCGTGGGCCCGGCAAACTTACCGGGGACGGTTGCGCCAAAGCGAACCGTTGTCATGGGTTGTTGTGCGCGCGTGACCATCTTTCGCTCCTTTCTGAGAATCAGTATAGCACATTCCTCAGTCGTGTTCGCAGCGGAAGGGGAGGACGAAGGCCTCCTCGAAGTCGTAGACGGCGTGGAAGTCGGACTTTTTATCGGAGTCGGTCTTGCCGAAGGCGCCGACGTCGATGAGGTTGTAGACGAGCTCGCCGATGTCGTCGGTGGAACGTATGTTGAGGTCGTCGAGGAGGCCTTTGGCGAAGGGACCGAACTCGCTGAGCATGTAGTCGCGAAGGCCTTCGGCAAGCTGTTGGCCGGAGACGTGGGGGCCGTCGTCGTCCTGGGCGCGGCGGTCGGCGTGGATGCCGCGGAGGGTGTAGTCGAGGGCGGCGGTGATGAGGGTGTAGGCCTCGCGAGGGTAGCGGGTGTCGGTGGAGAGGATGGCGTTGACGGCGTCGTCGAAGCGTTCGTTGCGCATGGGTTACCTCACGGGGATGCCGGCCTGGCGGAGGCCGCCTTTGATGGATTGGCAGGTGAAGCCCATGGTGTGGACCATGCTGGCGACGAGGGCGGCATCGGCATGGGCGATCCGGAAGACGTCGACCAGGTGTTGGACGGCGCCGGCGCCGCCGCTGGCGATGACGGGGACGGGGACGGCCTGGGCGACGAGGCCGGTGATGTCGAGCTCGTAGCCCTGGCGGACGCCGTCGGTGTCGATGGCGTTGAGGCAGATCTCGCCGGCGCCACGGTCAACGGCCTCTTTGGCCCAGGCGAGGGCGTCGCGGCCGGTGGGGGTGCGACCGCCGTGGATGACGACCTCGTAGCCACTGGGGATGGCGGCGGTGACGGGGACGCGCTTGGCGTCCATGCCGAGGACGACGCATTGGCTGCCGAAGGCTTTGGCGCCCTGGGTGAGGATGTCGGGGGTCTGGACGGCGAGGGAGTTGAGGGAGACCTTGTCGGCACCGGCGAGGAGGGCGGCGCGCATATCCTCAACGCCGCGGATGCCGCCGCCGACGGTGAAGGGGACGCTGAGGGCGCGAGCGGCGCGGGCTACCATATCGAGGTCGCAGGCACGGCGCTCGGCGGAGGCGGTGATGTCGTAGAAGACGATTTCGTCGGCGCCGTCGGCGCAGTAGCGGGCGGCCATCTCAACGGGGTCGCCGACGTCGACGTTGCCTTGGAAGCGGACGCCTTTGGTGACGCGGCCATTGCGGACGTCCAGACAGACGATGAGGCGTTTCAGGAGCATCAGCGGGCCTCCCAGGTGAGGAAGTTGCGCAGGAGCGCGGCGCCGGCCTCGCCGCTGCGCTCGGGATGGAACTGCGTGGCGAAGAGCGAGCCGTGGGTGAGGGCGGAGGCGAAGCGCTCGCCGCAGTGCTCGGTGCGGCCGGCGACGTCAGCCTCGGCGGCGGGACGCACGAAGAAGGAGTGGACGAAGTAGAAGGCGGCGCCGTTGGGGATGCCGGCCCAGAGGGGATGGGGCGTCTGATCGACGGTGTTCCAGCCCATGTGGGGGATTTTGGCGGTGGGGTCGCGCGTGGGGTCGAAGCGGACGCAACGGCCCGGGATGAGACCGAGGCCCTCCACGCCGCCGTCTTCCTCGGAGCCTTCCAGAAGAAGTTGCATGCCCAGGCAGACGCCAAGAATGGGCACGCCTTCATCCGCGGCGCGGCGGAGGAGCGTGTCAAAGCCACGGGCGCGAAGGCCGGCCATGCCGCTGGCCGCAGAGCCAACGCCGGGGAAGACAATGCGGCCGCCGCGCCACTCGTCCGCGCGGGTAATCAAAGTGGGCGTTTCGCCGAGGCGCTCGAAGGCCAACCGCACGCTCGTGAGGTTGCCCGCGCCATAATCCAGAATCGTAACCATGGCTTTATTATAACAAAGGGGCGGCTTCGCCGCCCCAGAGAACAGAGAACAGTGAACAGAGAACAGAAGCGCCCCTACGGGGCGACGGAAAAGTTGAGGGGGTGTGGGGCGAAGCCCCTCCCAATCAAACTAAGCCTCCAAACCTCTAAGCTTCCAAGCTTCCAGCGGCGTAAGCCGCCCCGTCCTACTGCAACATATCCTGGCACGGCGTAGCAGGAGATACAGGAGATTCAGGAGATGCAGGAGCGCGCGTAAACGCGCGACGGGCAAGCCGTTATCCAATAGAAGGCGTGCGCCAGCACGCCCAAAATCTGCACAAATCTGCGGAATCTGCGGTTCCCAGGCAGTCTAGGACGGCGGCTGACGCCGCTCCTCCTACAGCCCCACCTGTCGCCCCGTAGGGGCGTTACCAATCAGCCAATCAGCTAATCAGCCAATCAGCCGCGAAGTGAGGGGCGCCTCGCGCCCCTCACTTCGCATCTTCGGTGACGCGGAAGAGTTCTTCGACGGAGGTGAAGCCGGAGAAGACTTTGCGCCAACCGTCTTGGCGGAGGGTGGCCATGCCTTCTTCCATGGCGGCTTTGCGGATGTCGGCGGAGGAGTGTCGACCGATGATGAGCGAGCCGATGCGTTCGGAGACGTGGAGGAGCTCGAAGATGGCGCCGCGGCCTTTGTAGCCGGTGTGGGCGCAGGCGTCGCACCCTTGAGGGGCGAAGACATGGTCCTGCGGGGGCGGCTCGGCTTGGTCCCACCAGCCGGGTTTGAGCGGGGCCTCTTGGCGGCACTTGGGGCAGAGGCGGCGGGCGAGGCGCTGTGCGAGGACGCCGGCGACGGCGGAGGCGACAAGGAAGGGTTCGGCGCCCATATCGATGAGGCGGGCGAAGGCGCCGGCGGCGTCGTTGGTGTGGAGGGTGGAGAAGACGAGGTGGCCGGTGAGGGAGGCGTTGATGGCGATGTCGGCGGTCTCGCCGTCGCGGATTTCGCCGACCATGATGATGTCGGGGTCTTGGCGGAGGAAGGCGCGGAGGGCGCGGGCGAAGGTGAGGCCGATGTCGGAGCGGACGAGGACCTGGTTGATGCCCTTCATCTCGTATTCGATGGGGTCCTCGGCGGTCATGATGCGGACGTTGACCTTGTTGATTTCGTGGAGGAAGGCGTAAAGCGAGGTGGACTTGCCGGAGCCGGTGGGGCCGGTGACGAGGATGATGCCGTTGGGGCGGGTGATGAGCTTGTTGGTGAGGGCGAAGTCGCGCTCGGACATGCCGAGGTCTTTGAGCTGGACGAAGTTGCCGGCCTTCTGGAGGAGGCGGAGGGAGACGGATTCGCCGTAGGCGGTGGGGCAGGTGGAGACGCGGATATCGATGTCTTCGCCGTTGAGGCGGATGCCGATGCGGCCGTCCATGGGGAGGCGCTTCTCGGCGATGTCGAGGTTGGCCATGACCTTGAGGCGGGAGATGATGGCGGCCTTGAGGCGGTTGATCTGCGGGGGCACGTCGACCTTGTGGAGCATGCCGTCGATGCGGTAACGGATGCGGAGCTCGTCTTCCATGGGCTCCACGTGGATATCGGTGGCGCCCTGGCGGTCGGCCTCGGCGATGATCTGGTTGACGAAGCGGACGATGGAGGCCTCTTGGCCCATCTCGTTGACATCGATCTTGGAGATGTTGGCCTCGGTGTCGGAGACGTCGTAGCGGCCATCCTCGATCATGGCCTCGATGGCTTCCGCGCCGACGCCGTAGTATTTCTTGATGGCTTTGTCGATGTCTTCGGCGGGGGCGAGGCGGACGCGGATGGGGTGGCCGCAGGCGAGGCGAAGACCGTCAACGGCGGCGGAGGCCATGGGGTCGTTGAGGGCGACGATGAGGGCGCCGTCTTCGAGGGCAAGGGGAAGGGCGTTGTATTGGTAGACGGCGCGCGCGGGGAGGAGGCGGAGGGCCTCGTCGGTGGGTCGGGTCTTGGCGAGGTCGACGTATTCCAGGCCGATGAGGGGGGCGAACCGCTGGAGGAAGTCGGCCTCTTTGGCCATTTCAAGGCGTGCGACGGTGGCGGGGAGCCCCTCGCTCAAGTCGGAGGCAAGCAAAATCTCCACCTGGGCGTCATTGAGCAGCCCGGTGCGCTTAAGCAAGTTGGCCAAAATCTGTTGTTTCGGGTTCATAGGCGGAGCTCCGTAAGAGAAGGGACACAGAGATTCACAGAGGGAAACAGAGGAACACAGAGGGACTGCCAGAATGATTGGAAATCACAAAGGACACAAAGGACACAAAGGGGAAGGAAGAAGAAAGGGGATTGAGAAAGGGATGGGATTGGCGTGGGGCGCTGCCCCACACCCCGGCAGGAAGAAGTTCTCCCTGCACCCCCGGCACGTCTGCGACGTGCCAATGGGCAATCCTGCCACCATGCAAGGTGCTTTTAGTTGATGTAATGCTTGTAACCATCGGGCATAAGGGTTTCCATTCCAAAGTTCAGCAACGCGCCAAGGCGCAATCCGGAGAGTCGTAGATAGGTGAGCAATTGTTGTTTATGGACAGGGCGAAGCGCATCGGCGACCTTTAATTCCACCACCATTAGGCCATTGATGACCAAGTCCATTCGAAAGGCGAGGTCGACCTTGACACCTTCATCAATCACCGTAACAGGGACCTCGGTCTCCACCTCGAGACCACGGCGGCGCAGACGCGAGGCCAAGATGGCTTGATAAAAGTGCTCCAACAGTTTGGGACCATACTTTTTGTGGATAGCGATGGCCTCAGTGATTAGGATGCCACTAAGCCGGTAACTTTCGGCGTCCCAGTCTTTTTTGGTCCATCCGGAAGTGTCTGGTTTCGTCATAAAGTCGCCTCCTTTGTGTCCTTTGTGTCCTTTGTGATTTCTAAACACAGTTCTTCGAGGAAGCGGACGAACTCGGGGTAGATGGTGTCCATCATGAAGGATTCGCGGGCGAGGCGGGCGGAGGCGAGGGCTTCGCGGGTGAGGCGGGAACGTTGGTGGAGGTAGGCGGTGAGGACGCGGATGAAGTCGGCTTGGTCGCCGGCGCGGTATTGGGTGCCGGCGCCGTAGCGCTCGATGAGGGCTTGGGTCTCGCCGGTGAGGCAACAGATCATGGGGAGGCCGGCGGCGGTGTAGTCGGCGAGCTTGTAGGGCACGGCGACGCGGCTGTCGGGGAACATGGGGACGACGGCGAGGTCGGAGTCGGCGAGGAGCTGCTGCATGTCCTCGTTGGAGAGGTAGCCGTGGAAGCGGATGGCGGGGCAAGCGGCGGCCTCGCGGCGGAGGAGGGGTTCGCGGGGACCGGTGCCGGCGAGGTCCAGGCGGATGTTCTCGCCGCGGGCATAGAGGTCGCGGACGGCGCGGACGACGGTGGGGAGGTCATAGGAGCGGCCCATGTTGCCGACGTAGATGAGGCGGAGGGGCTCTGTCTCGTCGAGGCTGTAGCGGGTGGCGCCGTTGTTCATGCGCATGATGCCGTGGTAGCAGAGGTGGCGGGGGGCGCGGCAACCGTAGCGCATGGCGAGGCCGAGGTAGGTGACGCCGACGGCGCTGACGGCGTCGGCCCCGCGGTAGGCGCGGCGGGCGCGGCGGATGGCGCGGGCGCAGAAGAGGCGCCAGAGGATGTCGCGCAACCAGTCGGGACCGGGAATGAGGCGGGCGAAGTTCTCGGGCCAGGCGTCCATCACGTCAAGTACCACCTTGCAACCCCAACGGTCGCGGAAGCGGCGGGCGACATCGGCGGTCTCCATGGGCGGCCAGGAGGTGAGCACGAGGTCTGGCTTCGGGAAGGCGCCGTGCTCCACGCCGTCCAAGGCCATCTCTTCCCAGTCAGCGGCATAGAGACGGTGGCTGCGGGCGCGGCGGAACCCCACGTTGTCGAAGTAAGGCAGCGTGGGCACCAGGCGCACGCGGAATCCCTCGGGCGCGTCGTAGACCGGCGGCAGACGGCGCAGGCGTTTGGTGGCGTGCGAAAAGTCGCTGCTCCACCAAGTGACGGTGTGGCCGGCCTTGGCCAGCGCGCGACAAAGGAGGTTGTACCGCTGAGGCCGGCGGCCCTCGCCCGGCAGATTGTCAAAGGGGTTGTTGATCCAGACGTTCATTTTAAGAGGAAGTTTGGAAGCTTAGAAGTTTGGAGGCTTGGAGGAGCCCCAGAGGTCGAGACCCGGGCTGTCGCCTCCGGCGACGATGTGGCCGGACGCTGCTGAATGCGTGCTGGCGCACGCAAGGGGCGCTAACGCGCCCCGCTGATTAGCTGATTGGCTGATTAGCTGATTGGATAGCGGCTTTGCCGGTCGCGCGCTTGACGCGCGCTCCTGCATCTCCTGAATCTCCTGTATCTCCTGAACGCGCATGGTTTCTCGGCGGCTAGGCCGTCGCGCGCTTGCCGCGCGCCTCTGTTCTCTGTGGCCGTGGAAGGTTTGTCGCTTCGCGCCTGCACGCTCCGTTCTCTGTTCTCTGGAAAGAGTGGTAAGGGGCGCTGCGCGCCACCTCACCACTCTTTCTCCGGGGCGCGGACGAGGTCCGTGTCCTTGGCGAGGCGGAGGCGGTCGGGGCAGTCGAGGGTGTAGTGGAGGCCGCGGCTTTCGCGGCGGGCCATGGCGGAGGTGATGATGAGTTCGGCGACATCGGCGATGTTGCGGAGCTCCAGGATGTCCGCGGTCACGAGGTAATCGAAGTAGTATTCGTTGATCTCCTCGCGGAGGTTGCGGACGCGGCGGAGGGCGCGGCGGAGGCGCTTGTCGGTGCGGACGATGCCGACGTAGTCCCACATGCAGGTGCGGAGCTCCTGCCAGTTGTGGGCCACGAGGACGGCCTCGTCGGTCGGCACGGCGTGTCCGTAGACCCAGTCGGGGATAGTGACGTGGGCGACGGAGGGGACGGGCTGGGCGCAGAGCGCGTCGGCGCAGGTGCAACCGCAGACGAGGGCCTCGAGGAGCGAGTTGCTGGCGAGGCGGTTGGCGCCGTGAAGGCCCGTGCAGGCGCATTCGCCGATGGCGTAGAGACCCGGCAGGGTGGTGCGGCCCTCGACGTCCGCAGCGATGCCGCCGCAGAGGTAGTGCGCGGCGGGCACGATGGGGATGAGGTCGCGCGCCATGTCGATGCCGAACTCCAGGCACTTGGCGTAGATGGCGGGGAAGCGCTCCTTGAGGTAGGCCTCGCCCTTGTGGCGGATGTCCAGGCAGCAGAAGGGGTCGCCGCGCTTCTTCATCTCGTTGTCGATGGCGCGGGCCACGATGTCGCGCGGGGCCAGCGAGCCGCGCGGGTCGTAGTTCTCCATGAAGGGCTTGCCGTCGCGCGTGACGAGGATGGCGCCCTCGCCGCGGACGGCCTCGCTGATGAGGAAGCGTTTGGCCTTGGGGTGGAAGAGGCAGGTGGGGTGGAACTGCACCATCTCCATGTTGCGGATCTTGGCGCCGGCGCGCCAAGCCGCGGCGATGCCGTCGCCGGTGGCGATGTCGGGGTTGCAGGTGTATTGGTAGACCTTGCCGATGCCGCCGGTGGAGAGGATGACGGCGCCCGTGCGCACGGCCCAGATCTCGCCCGTCTCGGTGCTGAGCAGATAGGCGCCCACCACGCGGTTCTCGCCGCTCTGGTCGTGCAGGAAGCGCGTGGTCACCAGGTCGATGAGCAGGGTGTTTTCGCAGACGTGGAGGCCCTTGGTGGCGCGGACGTGCGCGGCGAGCGTGCGCTCCACCTCGCGGCCCGTGATGTCGCCCGCGTGGAGGATACGCCGCCGGGTGTGGCCGCCCTCGCGCGTCAGGTCGAAGCCCTCGGGACAGGCCGAGCCCTCGCCCTTGGTGAAGGGCACGCCCATGTCGATCAACTTGCGCAGGCACGCCGGCCCGGCCTCGACGATGCGCCGCACCACGTCCTCGTGACAAAGCCCGGCGCCCGCGTCCAGCGTGTCGGCCACGTGCAGGTCAAAGGTGTCGTCCGTCCCCATCACGCAGGAGATGCCGCCCTGGGCATAGGCCGTGTTCGCCTCGTCCAGCGCGGACTTGGTCACCAACAGCACGCGTCCATGGCCGGCCAGGCCCATCGCGGCCATCGACCCCGCGATGCCGCTGCCCACCACCAAATAATCGCAATCGATTGTCCTCATGCCAATCCCTCCAAGTGCGCCGTGTGCCGTCTGCAGGCCCAGCACCCATACGCGATGGTCACAAAGAAAGAGGCCGGCAGACGCGTCCGCGCCGCCACCTTCACGCCTAGCAAAGTCGTCTTGCCGCCCAGGCCCATCGGGCCCACGCCCAGACTGTTCGCCTCCTCCAGCAAGCGCCGCTCCAGCGCCGCCAGCTCAGGCACCGGCGAGGCGTCGCCCAACGGCCGCAGGAGCTGCTCCTTGGCCACGGCGTAACCCTCCGCCCGGTCGGCCCCGATGCAAATGCCCAGGATGCCCGGGGCGCACCCCTGGCCCTGGATGGACTGCACCGCGTCGAGCACGCATGCCCGCACGCCGGCCAAGTCGCGCCCCGCGCCGAGCCGCGCGTCGGGCAGGGAATACTGGCGGCTCATGTTCTCGCTGCCGCCGCCCTTCAGGATCAGCGTCACCGAAGGCGCGCCCTCGGTCTCGACGAAGTGGTGCACCGGGATGCCCGGCGCCACATTGTCGTCCACCGAGGCGCCCGTGAGCGCGTCAATCGTGTTCTTGCGCAACCAGCCGCGGGCCGTCGCCTCGCGCACCGCCCACGCCGCCGCCTCGATGAGCGGCCCCTGCCGCGTCCCCGGCGACACGCGCCAAAAGAAGGTCAACGTCCCCGTATCCTGGCAGAGCGGCACCCCGCGTTCCCGCGCCACCCGACAATTCTCCAGAATCGTCCCCAACGTCCCGCGCGCCGGCTCAGACTCCGTCTCCCGTGCCCGCGCCAAAGCCTCCAGCACGTCGTCCGGCAACTCACATGCCGCACGCCGCACCAACTCCAAAACAATCATTCGCAATTCCATGGTTTCTTAATGATAGCATAATCCGCGGGGCGCCGTTGGCGCCCCACGGATTAGAGAACGGAGAACAGAGAACAGAGAACAGAGAACAGAGAACAGAGAACAGAGAACAGAGCGCGCGGCAAGCGCGCGACAGGCGAAGTCGCGGTTCAAGCGGCGTGAGCCACCACGTCCTAATTGTCCTATATGTCGCTGATGAAAAAGTGGCCGATAGGCATAAAGACGAATAATGATGTATGTAGAAAAGGAGGCCCGAGCAGAGCTCACGAAGGCAAAAAGGTAAAAAAGTGGGCGTGATGGGGTAATTTTCGCCCCTTTTTGAGAATGTTGAAAGAAATCGCGATTCGGAGAACACTGGGATTCACCTTACGCTGTGCTTCTCTTTTGACTTTTTCATCACCGACCTATATGTCCCATTGGTCCCACCTCTTCTGAGGGCTCGCAGAGCCCCCTTTTTGAGACCCTATAGGGTCTCGCCTCGGACCACTAAGGGTTTCGACCCCGACCACTATAGGTTCTCACCGTCGACCCCTATAGTGGTTGACCTCGGACCCTTATAGGGTCTCAAAAGCCCCCTTTAGAGCGGCTCAAAAGAGGCCCTAGAGCCGCCGATTTGACAGCTCGGGACCAAACCTCTTGGGCTCCTCCAAGCCTCCAAACTTCCAAGCTTCCAAACTTCCAATTACGCGTCCTGCCGGCGGCAACCGGCCCCTAATCGGCTCCAATCGGCGAAATCGGCGGTTTCTTCTTCGTGTGTCTTCGTGGTTCTTCGTGCACCTTCGTGTCAGCCCCGCAGGGCAAACCTTCCACACGCTCCCAGCGCCTCACCCGTCGCCCCGCAGGGGCGCACCAATCAGCCAATCAGGCAATCAGCAACAAAAAAAAGCCCCAGGCGTGGGCCTGGGGCTTTTTTTGTTGTCGCAAGAGCGAGGGTCTTACTTGACCTCGACCTTGGCGCCGGCCTTCTCGAGGGCTTCCTTGATCTTGGCGGCTTCGTCCTTGTCGACACCCTGCTTGACGGGCTTGGGGGCGCCTTCGACGAGGTCCTTGGCGTCCTTGAGGCCGAGACCGGTGATGGTGCGGACTTCCTTGATGACGGCGATCTTGTTGGCGCCGGCTTCGGCGAGGATGACGTCGAACTCGGTCTTCTCTTCGGCGGGGGCGGCACCGGCGGCACCGGCGGCGGCAACGGCGACGGGAGCGGCGGCGGAAACGCCCCACTTCTCTTCGAGGGCCTTGACGAGGTCGGCGATCTGCAGCACGGTCATGCCGGAGAGGGCGTCGATGATTTCTTCCTGGGTCATTGTTCTGTTCCTTTTGGTGTAACCGCCCGGGGTCTTGCCCCGGGAGGGGGGTGCCTCGCGCGGGAGGCGCGAGGCGGTTTTACGACACGGCGCTTAGGCCGCAGGGGTGTTGTCGCCGTTGCCTTCGCCTTCCTTGTCGACCTTTGCCTGGAGGACGCGGGCCATCTTGGAGGCGGGGGCCTGCAGGGTGCCGAGGAGGCGGGCCTGCTGGGCGGCGAGGGAGATGAGTTCGGAGAGGGTGTTGACCTGGGCGTCGGTGATGACGGTATCGTTCATCAAGCCGCCCTTGATCGAGGCCTTCTCGTTTTTCTTGACGAAGTCGACAACGGTCTTGGCGGCATCGGCGATGTCACCCTGGCCGGCGATGACGGCGGTGGGGCCGGTGAGGACGTCTTCGGGGAAGGAGATGTTGCGCTCGGCAAGGATCTTCTTGATGAAGGCGTTCTTAATCACCATCATGCGGGCGCCCTTGGCGAGCAGCTGACGGCGGAGGTCGCCAATCTGGGCGACGGTGAGGCCGCCGAAGTTCAACAGGAAGGCGAACTCTTTGCCGGCGAGGAAGTCGGAGACTTCGTTGTAGATGGCGACGACTTCGGGGCGTTTCTTCTGGTTAGACATGGTGAAATCACTCCTTGACGATGACGCGCACGCCGACGCCCATGGTGGGGCTGATGGTGCAGCTGCGGATGAAGAGGCCCTTGGCGGCGGCCGGGCGCTCGTGCTCGACGGCGTCGATGATGGCGCGGATGTTGTCGACGAGCTTGGAGGCCTCGAAGCTGAGCTTGCCGGCGGGGACGCAGAGGTTGCCGGTGCGGTCCATGCGGAAGTCGACCTTACCGGCCTGGGCGGCCTTGATGGCGGAGACGACGTCGTCAGTCACGGTGCCGGTCTTGGGGTTGGGCATGAGGCCACGGGGACCGAGGACGCGGGCGACGGTGCGGACCTGCTTCATGGCATCGGGGGTGGCGATGGCGACATCGAAGTCGGTCCAGCCGCCCTTGACGCGCTCGAGGAGGTCGTCGAGACCGGCGGCATCGGCGCCGGCGGCCTTGGCGGCGTCGGCCTGTTCGCCGGCGGCGAAGACGACGACGCGGACGTGCTTACCGGTGCCGTGGGGCAGATGAACGACGCCGCGGACGGCCTGGTCGCTCTTGGTGGGGTCCGCGCCGAGGCGGATGCCGACGTCGACGGTCTCGTCGAACTTGGCGCCGGGGTGGGCCTTGATGAAGGCGACGGCGTCCTCGAGGGAGACGGGGGCCTTGGGGGCGGCCTTGAGGGCGTCTTGGTATTTCTTGCTGTGCTTGGCCATGGAGCTTCTCCTCAGTCAACGACGTCCACGCCCATCTGGCGGGCGGTGCCCTCGATCATGCGCGCGGCGGCCTCGGGGTCGGCGGCATTGAGGTCCTCGGCCTTGATCTTGACGATCTCGGCGATCTGGGCGCGGGTGATCTTGCCGACCTTCTCGGTGTTGGGCTTACCGGAGCCCTTGGGGAGGTTGGCGTACTTCTTGATGAGGACCGCGGCGGGCGGGCTCTTGAGGATGAAGGAGAAGGAGCGGTCGGCGTAGACGGTGATGACGACGGGGATCGTCATGCCGCCCTTGTCCTGGGTCTTGGCGTTGAACTCTTTGCAGAACGCCATGATGTTGACGCCGGCGGAGCCGAGGGCGGGGCCCACGGGCGGGGCGGGGTTGGCGGCCCCAGCAGGAATCTGGAGCTTTAACACCTTGGTGACTTTCTTGGCCATCTATGTGGTCCTTTGTCTTATGCCGCGCTCCCGGGATCCTTACCGGTGCAAACGCACGACCGTTGACGACGCACGCGTATGGCGGGAATCAGACGCCTTCCGGATGTTCGGTGATGCGTTCGACCTGCCAATACTCGAGCGTGACGGGGGCGATGCGTCCGAAAATCGAGACGGAAATCTGCAGGCGCCCACTGTCAGGATCGATGTTCTCAATCGTGCCATTGAAGTTCATGAAGGGGCCTTCATTGACACGAACGGTCTCTCCGACCTGGAAATTGACTTTGAGCCTAGGCTTCTGGACCTCTTCCGCGGCGACGCGGCGGAGGAGGTTTTGGGCCTCGGCGTCGGTGATGGGGCGGGGCTTCTGGGCGGTGCCACGCTTGCAACCCGCAAAACCGGTGACGCCGGGGATGTTGAGGATGAGCTCCCAGAGCTCTTGATTGATGTGCTTGTGCGCGTCGTCCGAATAAAGGGCCATGCGGACGATGACGTAGCCGGGGCAGATGCGGCGGGTGATGGTGCGCTTCTTGCCATCCTTGATTTCGACGACCTTCTCGGTGGGGACGACGACGTCGAAATCGTTGAGCACCTCTTTGGGGGCGGGCTCGGGGGGGATGGCGAAGTAGTCGCAGAGGCCGGCGGCGCGGACCTGGGCGACGATTTGACGCTGCGCTTTCTGCTCCTGGCCGGTGAGGGTCTGGAGCACATACCATTGCTTGGGGAGGTCTGCCATTTGCGCGCGTCCGATTGGGGCCGTTTAGTCGAGAATCAGGTGGAGCACGTATTCAAGGATCGTGTCGCACAGCAGGATGACGACGGCCAGGATGACGATAAAAACGATCACCACGAGGGAGGATTCGACCAGCTCGCGGCGCTCGGGCCAATTGATGCGCTTGCCTTCAAGGGCAACGTCGGCGAAAAACTGTCGAATCTTCTGGATCATGGCGTTTGCCGCTGGGATGGCAGGGTGTGAGGGATTCGAACCCCCATAGGCAGTTTTGGAGACTGCTGCTCTGCCATTGAACTAACACCCTGTGTCGCGGCTTCCTTTTAAGAGGGTTACTTGGTCTCGCGGTGCAACGTGCGCTTGCGCTCGAAGGGGCAGAACTTCACGAGCTCAACGCGCTCGGTCTGCGTCTTCTTGTTGCGGGTGGTGGTGTAATTGCGGCGCTTACACTCGGTGCAGGCCAGGATGGCGAGTTCGCGGGGCATCTGTGTTGCCTCCTTCGGTGACTGATCTCTGGGGTGAAAAATCCCCGGGGCGGTGGCCCCGCCCCGGGGCGCTGTTCACAAGAGAAAAGCCTTTACTTGATGATCTTGGAGACGGTGCCGGCGCCGACGGTGCGGCCACCTTCGCGGATGGCGAAACGCATCTTCTCCTCGAGGGCGACGGGGGCGATCAGCTTAACGGTGATCTCGACGTTGTCGCCGGGCATGACCATCTCGACGCCGTCAGGAAGGGTGATGTCGCCGGTGACGTCCGTGGTGCGGATGTAGAACTGGGGACGATAGCCCTTGAAGAACGGGGTGTGGCGGCCGCCTTCTTCCTTGGTGAGGACGTAGACCTGACCAACGAAGTCGGTGTGGGGGGTGATGGAGCCGGGCTTGGCGAGAACCATGCCGCGCTCGACCTCTTCCTTCTTGGTGCCGCGGAGCAGGCAGCCGATGTTGTCGCCGGCCTGGCCCTGGTCGAGGAGCTTGCGGAACATCTCGACGCCGGTCACGGTGGTCTTCTGGGTGGGCTTGAGGCCGACGATCTCGACTTCTTCGCCAACCTTGATGGTGCCACGCTCGACACGGCCGGTGACCACGGTGCCGCGGCCTTCGATGGAGAAGACGTCTTCAATCGGCATCAGGAAGGCCTGGTCGGTCAGGCGGACGGGGTCGGGGATGTAGGTGTCCAGGGTGTCCATGAGCTGGTTGATGCACTCGCAAGCGGGGTCATCGGCGCTCTGGGCCTGGGTGGCGGGATAGGCGCAACCACGGACGATGGGGGAGCCCTCGTAACCGTACTTGTCAAGAAGCTCGGTCACTTCCATCTCGACGAGGTCGAGGAGCTCAGGATCGTCAACGAGGTCGATCTTGTTGAGGAAAACGATGATTTTGGGGACGCCGACCTGACGGGCGAGCAGGACGTGCTCACGGGTCTGGGGCATGACGCCGGTGTCAGCCGCGACGAGGAGGATGGCAGCATCCATCTGGGCGGCGCCGGTGATCATGTTCTTGACGTAGTCGGCGTGGCCGGGGCAGTCGACGTGCGCGTAGTGACGGGTGGGGGTGCAGTACTCGACGTGCGCGGTGGCGATGGTGACGATCTTCTTGGCGTCACGGCGGCCGGCGGATTCGGAAGCCTTCGCGACTTCATCGTACTTGACTTCGCCGGAGAGACCCTTCAGGGCCTGCACGTGGGTGATGGCGGCGGTCAGGGTGGTCTTGCCGTGGTCGACGTGGCCGATGGTGCCCACGTTCACGTGGACCTTATCGCCGCGCTCAAAGTTCTCTTTGGCCATTTTGTTTTGCTCCTGTGAACAGAAGTGGGGTGTTTGATATGGAGCCTACGAACGGGATCGAACCGGCGACCTCTTCCTTACCAAGGAAGTGCTCTACCTACTGAGCTACGTAGGCACAAACGCACCCTCACACGGGGTGCCCGTGCCTTCCTCATGGGCGGCGCGTATGCGCTTTCCATCAGAAAGTCCCCATAAGATACCACACCCAATTCCGAAATGCAAGCGCTTTTTTTAGTCTTAGTGTTAAATCGGTCATTTCCGCCAAATCGAAAAGTAATCGCACGGGGGTAGTCTCGGGGATGTCGCGATAAGGTGTCCTAAGGTGGGGGGCGCGATTAGGTTTCCTAAAGAAGGATGCGCGATTATGTATCTGGAAGAATTGTGGAAAATATGAGATGATAGAGGAGTCCCCCCCTCCCCGGGGAGGGGGGATGCGCGATTACCTG
>CALXMT010000032.1 GCA_944389545.1 uncultured Kiritimatiellota bacterium
TAGTGGTCGAGTGTGAGACCCTATAGTGGTCGAGTGTGAGACCCTATAGTGGTCGAGTGTGAGACCCTATAGTGGTCCGGGGCGAGACCCTATAGTGGTCGGGGTCGGACCACTATAGGGTCTCAAGAGGGAGTAGGCGTCAGGGTACAAAAAAAATGCCCCGCCGGGAATCCCGGCGGGGCTGGGTGGGGTTGTGAGGAGAGGGGTTGTGGCGCGCCGCCCGGGCGGGGGCGCGCCGTGTCCGGTTTAGCCCTGGACGATGTGGGCGCCCTGGGAGGGCTTGATGAGCTGGCAGACGGGCTCGTCGCCGAACTTGGCCTTGTAGGCGGCGGTGATGGTGGCGGCGATCTTGTCAGCGGCGGTGGGGTCGACCAGGAGGCAGCAGGAGCCGCCGAAGCCGCCGCCGGAGAGGCGGGCGCCGTAGACTTCGGGGATGGTCTTGGCGATATCGACGATGGCGTCGAGCTCCTCGCAAGAGTTCTCGAACCAATGGCGGCTCGACTCGTGGGAATCGAACATCAGCGCACCGAAGGCCTTGAGATCTCCCTTCGCGAGAAGTTCCGCGCCCTGGAGCACACGCTCATCCTCACCAATCGGATGGACGGCACGCTTGGCGACGGTCTCGTCGAGGCCGTCGCGGTAAAGCACCCACTCGGCCATCGTCACGTCGCGCAGGTGGGTGACGGGCTTGCGGAGCACCTTGGCGAAGTGCCGGGCGGCGTCTTCGCAGGCTTTGCGGCGGGAGGCGTAGGCGCCGTCGACGAGGGCGTGCTTGGCGTTGGACTTGACCATCATGAAGGAGACGGCGGGGCCCATGGAGACGGTCTCGAAGACGTTGGTGCGGAAGTCGCTCTTGACGAGGCAGCCCTCCTGGCCGTACATGGAGGAGGCTTGGTCGAGGAGGCCGCAGGGGCAGCCGGCGAAGGTGTGCTCGGACTTCTGGCCGATCTTGGCCATCGTCGTCTTGTCCTTGTCGATGCCGTAGAGCTTGGCGAGCGCCAGCACCGTGCACATCTCAAGGGCGGCGGAGGAGGAGAGGCCGACGCCGAGGGGGATGTTGCCCAGGAACATGCCTTTCCAACCGTGGGGGGCGGCGGCGGGGTTGCCGTCGAAGAGCCAGTTGAAGGTGCCGTTGACGTAGTTCTGCCAGGTCATCTCCTTGGCGGGGGCGCAGGTGGAGGTGGTAAACCTCGCCGTCTCCATGAGGTCGGCGGCGGTGAGCTCGCAGGTGTCGTCGGCCGAGGGGCTCACGGCGAAGAAGGTGCCTTTGTCGATGGCGGCGGAGAAGACGTAGCCTTCGTTGTAGTCGGTGTGATTGCCGAGCACTTCGATGCGGCCGGGGGCGTAGGCGACGATCTGAGGCTTCTGGCCGTACTTGGCCTGGAACTTGGCGACGAGTTCGTCGTAGACTTCCTGATTCTGCATGGTTGGACCTTTCGTAAAGGGGTGGATGGGGTTACTTGGTGAGTTCTTCGATGTTGTCCGCAGGCTTGGAGAAGCCGACGGTGTAAAGGAAGATGTAGGCAAGGGCCAGGCCGGGGACGATGAAGGAGACCATGAATGAGACGCCGGAGTCGATGAGGAGGCCCTGGATGATCTGGAAGACGAAGCCGCCGAAGACCATCATCATGAAGAGGCCGGAGGCCGCGGCGGTGTACTTGCCGAGTTTCTCGGTGGCGAGGTTGAAGATGGCGGGCCACATGACCGAGGCGCAGAGGCCGCAGAGGGCGAAGAAGACCGCCGCAAGGGGCACGTCGACCAGCTTCACGCCGCCGCTCAGCACGGGCATTTTGGCCGCGATGCCGGTGGTGAGGGTGCCGGCCACGATGAAGAGGATGGCCGCGCCGGAGGTGACGATCATCATGGTGCGGGAGGAGACCTTGCCGCCGATGGCCGCGCCGATGAGACGGCCCACGAACATCAGGAGCCAGTAGACAGCCACGACGGCGCCGGCGATGGCGGCGGCGTTGCCGGTGGCGGCGAGGGGTCCGCCCTCGGCGGTGAGCCACTGGGTCATCACGTTGGGGATGCCGGCCTCAACGCCCATGTAGGCGAAGATGGCGAGCACGCCCAGGAGGCAGTGACGGAAGCGGAGCGGGGCGAAGGCGCCGATCTTCTCGGTGACGACGGCCTGCTCGGGGTCTTTGATGGTGACGAGGGAGATAATGATGAAGGAGGCCGCGAAGACGCCGAGGGCGATGTACATCAGCAGGTCGCAGTCGGCCATGGAGGTCTCGGCCGTGACCGCGCCGACGAGGGAGCCGACGATGAGCGGCGTGACGGTGGCGGTGAGGGAGTTGAAGGTCATGCCGGCCATGTTGAGCTGGTTGCCGCGCTTGCCGCCACCGCCGAGGAGGTTGAGCATGGGGTTGACGACCATGTTGAGGAGGCAGGCGGAGATGCCGCCGATGAAGCCGCCGACCAGGTAGACGCCGTAGGGCAGGGCCACGCCGCCATCCATCGGCAGCTTGCCGGAGAGCATCTGCACGGCCATGGCGATGAAGCCGGCGGCGATGCCGATGAGCGCGGTCTTCTTGTAGCCGACCTTGCCCAACAGCTTGCCGCCGGGGATGCCCATGAAGAGGTAGGCCACGAAGACCATGGCGTTGCCGAGCATCGCCAACATGGTGGAGTTCTTGATGGCCTCTTGCGCCTTCCAGACGTTGGAGAGGGGCTGGCCGAGGTAGGTGACGAACGCGATCATGCCGCAGAGGAACATCATCGTGATGACGGCCACCCAGTTGATGGAGGTTTTCGTTTCAGTGCTCATTGTGGAATGCTCCAAGGATAGAGGAAGTTAGCGCTGGGGAAAGCGGAACTCGGTGACGGACTGCATCATTTCGCCGGGGCGGAGGATGACGGTGGGGAAGTCGGGGTGGTTCACGCTGTCGGCGAAGTGCTGGGTCTCGAGGGCGACGCCGCCGCGGCGGACGGTGGGGCCTTCGGGGGTGACCAGGCCATCGGGGATGTAGTTGCCGGTGTAGACCTGCATGCCGGGCTGATCGGTCCAGACTTCGAGGGCGAGGCCGTCGGGCGAGGTGAGGGTGGCGGCGTGACCGAACTGGCCGGGCGCGTGATCGAGCACGAAGTTGTGGTCGTAGCCCGCGCCGTAACGGATCTGGTCGTTGTCGGCATCCACGTCGTCGCCGAGGCTACGAGTGGCGGTGAAGTCGAAGGGCGTGCCGGCCACAGGGGCGAGCTCGCCGGTGGGGATGAGGCCCGCGTTGACGGGGGTGTAGCGGGTGGCGTTGATGCGCAGGGTGTGGTCGAGGACGTCGCCCTTGGCGCAGCCCTTGAGATTCCAGTAGGCGTGCTGGGTGAGGGCGAGCGGCGTGGGCGCGTCGCAGGTGGCGTGATAGACGATGCGCCAGGTGTTGTCGGGGGTGAGGACGTAGAGCACGTCCACGTGCACCGCGCCGGGATAGCCCTGGTCGCCGTCGGGGGAATCAAGGGAGAGGAGCAGGCAGACGTCGTCCTCGGTGTAGTAGCCCTTGCCGCGCACCCACTCGGGAGCGAGGTTCTCGGTCTCCTTGAAGAAGGACTTCGCCTTCCAGACGCGGGAGTTGAAGCCGTCCTCGCCGCCGTGGAGGGCGCAGGGGATGCCGCCGGGCGCGTTGTTCGTGGCGAGGGTGTAGTCCTTGCCGTCGAGCGAGAACTTGCCGAAGGCGATGCGGTTGGCCACGCGGCCGACGAGCTGACCGTAGTAAGGCTCCTTGAACCAGCCCTCCAACGTGTCGGGGCCGACAATGACGTTGCGCGGCTGGCCGTCCGGCCCCGGCACCGTGAAGCGCCGCACCGTGCCGCCATACTCCAGCACCTGCAGCTCCGCGCCCAGGCCATTCTTCAACGTGTAACTCAGCACCGCCGTGCCATCCGGCAACTTGCCGAACTGTTCGACCTCGACGATGGGATCCGCCTGTTTGTCCTTGCTCATAGAACCTTCCTTACGGCATTCATTAAGGCGCGGCTTCCGCTTTGCCCAATCTTGACTATATTGTATGATACTCCCCGCGCCATCCAAACGCAAGCAAAAAAACGCGTGAGCGCAGACAAAGTGCGACAACCGTATAACCCAGCTATGGCGAAAGGCGATCCGCCAAATCAATCCTCTGGGACAATGTTGCAAACACGCCTATTGGGGAGTATTTTATCGGTGATTTTGCGAAACGTCGTATTTATGGTACTATATCTTCCGTATTTTTCGGTGCCATAGTATGACAAAGGCGACAGACCAATTTTATTCGAAGAAGGGCCTCGTGTGGGGCCTGCTTGGTTTGTTGGCGATGTGCGCTCTCATGAAGGCCACAAGCGGTGCCGGTTTCTTGGCCATCTTTGCCGTGGTGTTCGCCGGTTTCTCCAAGAACCGAATCCCGGTGTTACTGTTTGCCTTGGTGGCGACTGCGACGCTGACGGTGACAAACTCCTTCTTCGCTCCAAAAGGGTTTGTATTCACCATTGCCGCACGCTTGGTGTATATCATTGTGGCCGGAGTCATGATTTTGCAGGTTGTCGGGCGCAAATCACCGAAACAACTCACGCCTCTCTTGGGCCTTATGCCTTATCTGGCCTACCAGGCGATGACCTCATCAGTTGGATACCAACCCATCATCAGTTATCTTAAGATGGTGCTCTTCTTGTTGGTCTTCTTCGCGTTCTATAGCGTTGCCAGCGCGGCCAGAGGCCGGGAAGACTTCCGATTTGAGCGAGCTATACGAACGGTCTTGCTGATTTTCGCTTGTTACTTTATCTTTGGCTCGTTGGCGCTGATTCCCTTTCCGGGGATTGGCAAGATGGGTGCGGCGGCGGCATTGGAACAGGGGTTAACAGTGGAATCCGTCGGTCTGTTCATGGGCATTACGTTTCAGCCGCAAACGTTGGGACCGGCCATCAGCGTCATTGCGACGGTGTTGTTGGCGGACTTACTTTTCTCTCTGCACCGTTGGAATTACCTTTATTTGGCGTTGTTACTTGCCGCACCGGTCTTGGTTTACTACACTTCCAGCCGCACGGCCATGGGCACCTGGTTGGTGGGTATGTGCTTCACGATCTTCGTCTTTATGTGTTCGAACGGCGTTGGAGCGCGTTGGAAAAACCGTGCGCTTGGCGCAATCACGCTCGTCGGCATGCTGACCGGCATCGCACTCTTTGCGACACCGGGCGTCCAAAACAAAGTTATGGAGTTTGTGCTCAAAACGAGTTCTGAACAGGCAGCCCAAGAAGATTTCACCTTCGAGCGTTTCACCTCTTCCCGTCAGGGATTGATGGACAGCGCCATGGCGAACTTCGAGGAGAGCCCCGCCATCGGCAATGGGTTCCAGGTCACCGCACAAATGGCAGACATGGACATCCGTTCGTGGAAACAATTGCTCTCTGCGCCCATTGAAAAAGGCGTTTGGATAACGGCTGTATTGGAAGAGGGCGGCATCTTTGGGTTTCTTCTCTTCTGCGGATTCTTGCTAATCGCGTTTCCCCTCTTGTTGTCCCGCCAGGCTTACCTGGGAACTTGTGCCCTCTTCGTCTTCCTCATTTCGAATCTAGGCGAGTTTACCTTCTTCTCCACGTCAGCCAACGGAGGGCTCCTCTGGGCCTTCACTTTCGTGGGCCTTACGCTCGATGCCCAACGCGTCGCGAGACTGCGATTCCAGAACGCCATGGGTTTCCGGACCGTCCCTCCTCCCCAATCGTTCACCTACCCTGCGCCTTATGCCCCCAACGGCGCTCAGGCGTATCTCCCCTAAAGGACCCTCAGCATGAATCGTGATATTGCTTGTATCGGTGCGGGCTACATTGGCGGGCCCACGATGGCCGTCATCGCCCAGAAGAACCCCGACCGCAAGGTAATGGTGGTGGACATCAACCAGGCGCGCATCGACGCTTGGAATTCCGACAACCTGCCCATCTATGAGCCCGGGCTCGACGAGGTGGTGAAGTCTTGCCGCGGCAAGAACCTCTTCTTCTCCACCGACATCGCCGGCGCCATCAAGGCTTGCGACATCATTTTTGTGGGCGTGAACACCCCGACCAAGACCTTCGGCGAGGGCGCCGGTTACGCCTCCGACCTGCAGTATTGGGAGGCCGCGGCGCGCACGATTTCGCAGGAGGCCAACGGCGACAAGATCGTCGTCGAGAAGTCGACTCTCCCCGTGCGCACGGCCGACTCCATGGCCGCCGTGCTCCACACGCACCCGGAGCACACCTTCACCGTCCTCTCCAACCCCGAGTTCCTCGCCGAAGGCAGCGCCATCCGCGACCTGCTCGATCCCGACCGCGTGCTCATCGGCGGCCCCCAGGATCGCCGCGGCAAGGCCGCCATCAAGGCCCTCGTTGACGTCTATGCCGCATGGGTCCCCCGCCGCCGCATCCTCACCACCAACGTCTGGTCCAGCGAGATGTCCAAGCTCGCGGCCAACGCCATGCTCGCCCAGCGCATCTCCTCCGTCAACGCCTTCTCGGCCCTCTGCGAAGCCACGGGCGCCGACATCCAGGAGGTCGCCGGCGTACTGGGCATGGACAAGCGCATCGGCCCCAAGTTCCTCCAGGCCGGCCCCGGCTTCGGCGGCTCCTGCTTCAAAAAAGACGTGCTCAACCTCGTCTACCTCTGCCGCACCTACGGCCTCGACGACTGCGCGGACTACTGGGAGAGCGTCATCTCCATGAACGAGGCCCAGCAGAAGCGCATCGTCGCGCGCACCGTCAAGGCCCTCTTCAACACCCTCGCCGGCAAGCGCATCGCCCTCTTCGGCTTCGCCTTCAAGGCCAACACCGGCGACACCCGCGAGACCCCCTCCCTCACCGTCGCCAACCTCCTGGCCGAAGAGCACGCCCAAATCGTCGTCACCGACCCCAAGGCCCTCCCCAACGCCGAACGCGACCTCGCCCACCTCCAGAACATCACCCTGGAGCCCGACCCCTACCGCGCCGCCGAGGGCGCCGACGCCATCCTCCTCATGACCGAGTGGGATTGCTACCGCACGCTCGACTGGGCCCGCGTCTACGCCGCCATGCGCAAACCCGCCCTCATCTTCGACACCCGCAACATCCTGGACCTCCCCGCGCTCCGTGCGCTCGGGTTCAACACCCTCGCCGTCGGCCGCGCCTAATCTGGGGCGCCCCAATAACGAAACGGCCCTGCCACACGGCGGGGCCGTTTCGTTTTCCTCCCCCACCCCTCAAAAGCCCGAGGTCAAACCTCCCACGGCCACGAAGAACAGCGCGCACGACAAGCGCGCGACCAATACTGGCCGGGGAAAATGGGGACCGCAAAGACGCAACGCTTGCAGGAAAGGTGGGGCGCTAACGCCGGGCGCACGGTCGTGCGCCCTCCCGCGCCCAACTTTCCTACGTCAAAAGGAGATGAGGAAGTTTGGAAACTTGGTTTTCGGGGAGGGGCTTCGCCCCTCTCTTCTCTCTTTCAAGCGCGAAGACGATGGGCGGGAGGGAGCGATCTGCGGGCGTTTAGCCCGCAAAGCGACCGGCGTTAGCCCATCTGGCTTCGCGCGCACTGGCGTCTTCGCGGGAACATGGATCCGGTCGATTTCTCCGGACAGTATTATTCTTTTCCTCTTGAGCGCCCCTTCAGGGGCGCGATAGCGTGGAAATCCCAAGGACGGCGCGACCAACGGAAGCGATGGAGTCCGCAGGGTTTCCACGCAACACCGTCTTCGCGGAAAAACTTTCCCGGGAACTCATCCGTCGCCCCATAGGGGCGCTCTGTTTTCCGTTCTCCGTTCTCCGTTCTCCGTTCTCCAGGCGCGCCAGCGCCTTACAGCATCCAGGGCGTGTAGGTCTCGCGCGGGAGGGGGACCGTCGGGAGGTCTGCGGGGGGCTGGCCGGGGATGAGGCGGCGGACGATGATGGAAGGCAGCGTGCCGCGGTCGCCGTAGGAGGCGACAATGCCGGCGGCGAGGTCCAGGTCATGTTCGTCGATGGGGCCGAGGACGGCGGCGGTGGGTCCGGGGACGTTGACCGTGTGCAAGAGCGTGCGTCCCTGCGCGGCGAGGGCCTTGAGGGCCTGGTTGTCGGCACGGTTGCGACCGACGATGACGCGTCCGCCGTGGGGCAGACGGAACTGCCGCGAGAACCGCAGGAGCGCGACGTCCTCGGCCGCAGGAATGCCCTCGGTGTGGTCGAAGAGGTCGCGGAGTTTGCGGCAGTAGCCCTTCTCCGTAAGGAGGCAACCGCCGGCGGGCGAGGGAAACTCCGTGAGGCCGAACCGCTTGGCCAGAGCCAGCTGCTCAACGCGTTGACGGCCCTGAATGGCGCAGAGGCGCTCGCGGTCGACGCGGCCATCCAGCTCGGGCTGAGTGGGCGTGAGCAGTTGGGCCGAGAGGGGACGCAGGAGCTGTCCCGGGATGCCGGAATCCTGCGCCACGGTCTCCAGGCTCTTACGGTTCTGCGACATGGGCCGCTGATTGAGCACCTCGCCGGTGGAGACAAAGTCGTAGCCGCCCGCGCGCATGAATTCGCCCGCACGGCGAATCATCGCCGCGTGGCAATCGATGCAAGGATTCATCGCGCCGCCGAAACCGTGCGGCGGATTGCGCACCAAGGCCAGGATGTCCGCCGTGAAGTCCAGCTCATGCAACCGCACGCCCAGTTGCGCCGCGGCCTTGCGCGCCGACTTCGCATCAAAGAAGGGACTGACAAAGACAACGCCCTCCATCTCAATGCCCTGGTCGCGCAACACACAAATGGCGAGCATGGAATCCAGCCCGCCGGAAAGAAGCGAAATCCCGCGTGTTCCCGTCATCTCAATCAACCTTTCTTGCCGCACATTGTATCAAAAGCGCAACCGATGCCCCGAGAGGTGAAGGCGCTGTTAAGTAATAGGGAGAACGGAGAACGGAAAACGGAAGGGCGCCGTTGGCGCCCAGAGAACAGAGATCTGCGGTTCCATCACGCCTGCATCTTCGTGGAAAAGGGTCACAAAAAAGGGCTTGCGCTGGAGCACGCTCCAAGGGGTATTATGGTGGTGTTTTATGAAAGGAGAGCTATGGCAAAACTGGGCAGACGTGCGTTCGTTGTCGGCGGGGCGGCCCTTGGCGGGGCGGCTCTGATCGGCGCGACGTCAACGCTTGACACCAACACGGAGAGAAGACCCATGAAAGTCCTTGTCTTGACGGGCAGCCCCCGCAAAAACGGCAACACCAACACCCTCGCCGCCCGCTTCATCGAGGGCGCCAAGGCCGCCGGCCACGACGTCTTCCGCTTCGACGCGGCGGAGTCCAAGGTCAGCCCCTGCCGCGCGTGCAACGCCTGCGGCATGAACGGCCCCTGCGTCATCAAAGACGACTTCGAGCAGCTGCGCGAGAAACTGGTGGAGGCCGACGTGATCGCCTTCGCCACGCCGATGTACTACTTCGGCTTCTCGTCGCAACTCAAGGCCGTCATCGACCGCTTCTACGCGCTGGCCGGCCGCCTGCACACCCCCAAACGCTGCGTCCTGATGATGGCCTACGCCGACACCGACGCCCGCAAACGCCGCGTCCTCGAGGACTACTACGCGATGCTCCTGGACTACCACGGCTGGACCGACGCCGGGCGTATCATCGCCCCCGGATGCTGGCCCGCCGGCGCCATCAACGCGACAGACCTCCCCCAAAAAGCTTATAATCTTGGCAACTCCCTCTGAGAAAGGAAACACCATGAACATCCTCATCCTGACGGGCAGTCCCCGTCCCAACGGCAACTCCAACTTCCTCGCCGAGCGCTTCGCCGAAGGCGCCAAGGCCGCCGGCCACACCGTGACCCACCTCGACACCGCCCACCTGGACGTCCACCCCTGCATCGCCTGCGAGCACTGCCACAACGGCAGCGGCACCTGCACCTTCCACGACGGCTTCACCGACATCCGCCGCGCCATCGCCAAGGCCGACGCCATCGTCTTCGCCGGCCCCATCTACTACTTCGGCCTCCCCGCCCAGCTCATCGCCGCCATCGACCGCTTCTACGCCTGCGGCGACGACCTCAAGTTCCCCAAGAAGGCCGCCCTCATCGTCACCCTGGCCGACACCAACCCCGACACCGCCGCGGCCGCCGTCCTGCAGTTCCGCAAGATCGCCGCCTACGAAGGCTGGGCCGATGGCGGCGTCCTCGTCGCACCCGGCCTCTGGTCCGCCGGCGATGCCAAGAACTCCCCTTACGCCGACCAGGCCTACGCCCTCGGCAAGTCTTTCTAATGAGAAGAAAAACGGAGAACGGAAAACGGAGAACGGGACGCGCGGCAAGCGCGCGACAGACGAAGCAAAGGGGTGTGGGGCGAAGCCCCACCGAGAAGTCCAAGCTTCCAAACCTCCAAGCTTCCAAACTTCCGGCCGCGAAGCGGCCTCGTTTTCCGTTCTCCGTTCTCCTGATTTCTAACAAAGGTTCACCTCATGACATCCCCTAATTTCATCTACGACATCCCCACGCGCCTGCTCTTCGGGCCCGGCGCGCTCGACAAACTCGGCGAGGAGAAACTCCCCGGCAAGAAGGGCCTCCTCGTGATGACCGGCGGCAAGTCCGCCAAGGCCACCGGCGCCTACGACCGCCTGCTCGCGCAGCTCGCCAAGGCCGGCGCCACCGTCGTCGAATTCCCCAAGGTCCAGGCCAACCCGCTCCGCCCCACCGTGATGGAAGGCGCCGCGCTCGCCAAGGCCGAAGGCTGCGACTTCATCGTCGCCCTGGGCGGCGGCTCCGTGATGGACGCCGCCAAGATGATCGGCGTGATGGCCCGCAACCCCGGCGACCTCTGGGACTACGCCTACACCACCACCGGCGGCAACAAGCCCTACCCCAACGCCCCCCTCCCGCTGGTCTGCGTCACCACCACCGCCGGCACCGGCAGCGAGATCGACCCCGGCGCCGTCATCTCCGACGACGACCGCCACGAGAAGCCCGGCTTCGTCGACCCCCGCCAGTTCCCCGTCCTCTCCGTGGTCGACCCCACGCTGATGCTCTCCGTGCCCGCGCACCTCACCGCCTACCAAGGCTTCGACGCCCTCTTCCACAGCATCGAAGGCTACCTCGCCGGCCCCCGCAGCCTGATGAGCGAGCTCTACGCCCTCGCCGCCGTCGAGCGCCTCCCGCCAACCTCCCCCGCTGCATCACCCACCCCGACGACCTCGAGGCCCGCACGCAGGTGGCCCTCGCCAACACCCTCGGCGGCTTCGTCATGTCCACCGGCCCCCTCACCAGCGAACACGCCATCGAGCACGCCCTCAGCGCCTTCCACCACGCCCTCCCCCACGGCGCCGGCCTCATCATGGTCTCCCTGGCCTACTACAAAGCCCTCATCGACAAAGGCGCCTGCCCCGGCCGCTTCGTCCGCCTGGCCCAGGCCCTCGGCCGCCCCACCGCCACCCGCCCCGAGGACTTCCTCGATGCCCTCGCCGCCCTCCAGCGCGCCTGCGGCGTCGACGCCCTCAAGATGTCCGACTACGGCATCACCCCCGCGGAATTCCCCGCCATGGCCCAGAACGCCCGCGACACCCTCGCCGGCCTCTTCAACTGCGACCCCGCCCCGCTGGCGAACGAGGACGTCGTCCAGATCTATCAAGCCTCGTACAAATAAGAGAACAGAAAACAGAGAACAGAAAACAGAACGCGCGACAAGCGTGCGACAGACGAAGCGAAGGGGTGTGGGGCGGAGCCCCACCGAGAAGTCCAAGCTTCCAAACCTCCAAGCTTCCAAACTTCCGGCCGCAACGCGGCCTCTGTTCTCTGTTCTCTTTAGCAACTCAAGGAGCCCACACCATGAAGACCGCAGCCATCGCCCTGACCGCCGCCCTCATTGCGGCCCCCACCTTCATCCAAGGAGCCACTCCCATGCCTGACTTCACCCCCGCCTTCCCCACCGGCGCCCCCAACGACGCCTACGCCCAATACTTCAAGGGCCGGAGTTACCTCGCGCGCCTCACCGAGCATGCCGACCAAACCGGCGTGCCCATCGCCAACGTCACCTTCGAGCCCGGCTGCCGCAACAACTGGCACCGCCACACCGGCGGCCAAATCCTCGTCTGCGTCGCCGGCGAGGGCCTCTACCAAGAGCGCGGCAAGCCCGCCCGCCACCTCAAGCCCGGCGACGTCGTCGAAATCCCCGCCGACACCGACCACTGGCACGGCGCCACCGCCGACCGCTGGTTCGCCCACCTCTCCGTCGAGTGCCACCCCGAGACCAACAAAAACACCTGGCTCGAGCCCGTCTCCGACGCCGACTACGCCGCCGCCCAGCCCCGCGCCGCCCAGCCCAAGCTCCTCACCCCCCGCGAAGCCGCCCTCGCCCGCATCTCCGGCCGCGCCGCCGCCGGCGACATGCCCGGCCTCAAACGCGCCTGCGCCGAAGGCCTCGCCGCCGGCCTCACCGTCAACGAGATCAAAGAAATCTTCGTCCAGCTCTACGCCTACCTCGGTTTCCCCCGCTGCCTCAACGCCAACGCCGCCTTCTCCCAGCTCCTCGCCGAACGCAAGGCCGCCGGCACCGTCGACCCCGAAGGCCCCGCGCCCAAGACCCTCCCCGCCGACGCCGACCGCGAGCGCATCGGCCGCGAGAAGCGCGCCGCCCTCTTCGGCTCCGACCCCAACGCCCCCGCCGCCGCCTGGCAGACCTTCGCCCCCGGCGCCGAGCAATTCCTCAAAGAGCACCTCTTCTGCGACGTCTTTGCCCGCGGCCTCCTCACCGACAAGGAACGCGAGCTCTGCACCGTCTCCATGCTCAGCGTCCTCCCCGGCGCCGAAGCCCAGCTCGCCAGCCACCGCGGCGCCGCCGAGCACGTCGGCAACACCCCCGCCGCCCTCGACGAAGCAGTCGACCTCGCCCGCGCCATCCGCTGAGCCTCCTCACCCTCCTTATCCCAAGGCCCCCACCCCGGGGCCTTTTTTATTCCCCTTTTTAGATCACAGCAAGACACGCCGCAGTTGGAACCGCAGATTGTTTCGTCGCTTCGCTAGAAAGACCTTCGGCAACACAGATTCTGAGCAGATTAAGGGCGTGCTACCGCACGCTGACTGCACGATTGGAAGTTTAGAAGTTTGGAAGTTTGGAGGCTTGGCTTTTCGCGGCTTACGCCGCCCTTGCACAGCGCCTTCTCCGTCGCCCCGCAGGGGCGCTCCTGCATCTCCTGACACGCCGCAATTGGAACCGCAGATTCCGCAGATTTTGGCAGATTAAGGGTGTGCTACCGCACGCTGACTGCCAGAGTGTTTTGGAAATCACAAAGGACACGAAGGACACAAAGGACGACGCGGAGAGCGGGCCGTGCGTGCGCAAAGGCGCACGTCCGGCCCGAGGGCCTGTAGGGGCGTGGCGGGCTTCGCACGCCACGCTTTGGTTTTTTGGAAGTCCTCCGGTGGAGCCCCGCAGGATTAATCTTCCACGAGAGACCATCCGTCACTTTGTCGCCCCGCAGGGGCGTTCTGTTCTCCGTTCTCTGTTCTCCGTTCTCCGGGGCGCGTCAGTGCCCCTTGTCCTACCGCGTCGTCTAGGAACGCTTTCCAAGAACCGGCAGAAGCGCAAGGGATGGGGATAGGGAGTGAGGCGCAACGCGCCGAACGGTGAAGTGCCCAGGGCCTTGCGTTCCTTCGTGTCTTCGTGGGGAAGGGGCTTCCGGGGCGCGGCAGCGCCCCTTCATTCAGTTGTCAAAGATCAATGGCGAGAGGGATGCTTGGCGCATACCCTCACGCGCACCCTTGCCAGAGACCTGTCCTATGCCGCCCCACCCAACACCAATCCCTTCCCCCACAGCAAGATACACCCTCCCCAGACCTGTCCTCAAGTAAACACCGCCCCGGCCCATGCCGGGGCGCAGGGACACATAGGCCTTATAGATTAAAGAGGCCCGATGGATTGTCAGTCGCCACTGACGGCGGAAGGTTCCGCCAGGCGCAACGCATAGGAGTCGTCAGTATGCACGCTATTCGCCGTGGGAAGCGTTTCCTCATGGAAGGTGACCGGCATCCATCCCCGCTTCTGCAACATCTGGAGCGCGATACCGATTTGGCGTCTGGTAAACAGCCGTTTGCGCAAATTCCACCCATAGACGGCTTGAATAACGGCATCGAACGTGCTGGCCCCTTCATGTGCAATCACCCAATGGACGGTCGCCAGCAGCTCCATCCACCTTGGGCTTTCAAAGCCCTCCACCAAATCTGTGACCCGATGAAGCCGCTCAAGGGTCTCCGGATAACCCTCCAAAAACGCCTTCGCCCGAGCGCGAACCCCACGGCGAAGCGTGAGCACCTTGCCCGGCGCATCGCCGCCGTCCGCGAACCCATCGATGAAGTGTCCCTCAATCCTGTTCAGCACATGGTGCAGGTTCTTGGCGTAAGGGCCATAGAGCCCCTTTTCATAGTCAAGCTTGAGGGGTTCCCCGGCCTCTTGCAGGAAATAAAGAAGCTTGTGCAATTCTAGCAACGTACACTCTGGATCCATCCCGCCATCTAGATAAGCACCAATCAAGTAGACGAGATTCGCCCGGCCAACCGTCATCTTCGGGACTCCCGGAGGCGGTGGAATGGATTCTGCGGCGGGGGCTTGACCTGGGGCATAAAGAGAGACATGAACCTCCGGCAACGTCTGGAACGCGGACTCAATTCGCGCCTTGACCTCAGGCCACGAAAGCCCGCCAAGCCCACACCCCAAAGGCGGAATGGCCACGGAAACAATCCCAAGCTCCCGAACGATACGCACCAAATCGCGAAGCCCCGCCTCGATGTCCTCCATCCGGCTGGCCATGCGCCAATGGCGCTTCGTCGGGAAATTGAGGATGAGTTGCGGCCCCATGAGCGCCCCGGTCTCAAAGACAAACACCCGCCCGGGCACCACCTCACCTCGCTTACACGCCTTCGCATAAGCGTCATAGTTCTTGGGGAAACGGCGCTTGAACTGGAGCGCGATACCACGCCCCATCACGCCCTCGCAGTTCACTGTGTTGACCAGTGCCTCTGCGGGGTCGTCAAACAAATCTCCTTGTCTGACCTCAATCACCGTAATACCAATCCCTGTGAGCTTCCACTCTTGGCCGAAACCTCGTTTTTAGTATAGCACAGACCTGCTTTTGATAGTCTTCCGAAAATACGCCGTTCAGTAGTATCCGGGGCAGAATCGGGAATCGCGCTCTCGGATTTGGCAAGGGAGGGAGGGTTTTGCTATTCTAATGGCACGCCATGGGAGAGCCATGGTGATTGTTGCGCTTTGCGCAAACAAATCGCTTACTGAAAACTAGGCACTTTCATTACCGAGCGATGTGTTTGGCAAGGTGCGCCGTATCGGCGCACCTTCTTTGCATGTGTTCGGTAAGGGCAAGCCTAGGCCTTCGGTAGGTATATGCAGGAAGGTGCGTTTTATGGCAGAGGCCACGGATTGGAACAAGAAGCTGAGAGAGTTGGAGACGCGGCTCTGGGCGTCGGCGGACGCGTTGCGCTCGAACTCCAAGCTTGACGCGGCGGAGTATTGCATGCCGGTGATGGGCCTCATCTTCCTGCGCTACGCATGGGGGCGCTTCCATCGGCAGACGGAGAAGTTGGAAGAGAAGAGAAAAAATAGTCCTCGCGGCCAAAACCGCGCCATCGAAAAGGCAGAATACAGAGGCGATGGGGTACTTTGGCTCCCCGAGGCCGCACGCTACAACCACCTGGCCGCCCTGCCCGGGGACGAGAACCTCGCCGAGGCGCTCAACGCCGCCATGATTGCCATCGAGGCCGAGTCCGACAACCTCAAGGGCGTCCTCCCCAAGCAATACGGCGACTTGCCGCCGAACGTCTTGTCCGAATTAGTGCGCACCTTCAACGACCCCGTGCTCGACACCATCGGCGGCGACGTCTTCGGTCGCATCTATGAATACTTTCTCCAGAAGTTCGCACCCGTGGCCTCGGCCACCGATGGTGTCTTCTTCACACCCAAGTGCCTAGTGAAGCTGATTGTGGAGGTGGTGGAACCCCACGGCGGCACCATCTTCGACCCCGCCTGCGGCAGCGGTGGCATGTTCATCCAGTCCGGCGACTTCATCCGCTCGGAGACCGGCACCGACAATCCCAACCTGACCGCCACCTTCTACGGCCAGGAAAAGGTGGAGAAGAACGCCCGCCTCTGCCGCATGAACATGGCCGTCCATGGCCTCGAGGCGCACATCTCCTCCGGCGACGAGGCCAACTCCTTCTATCACGACCATTTCTGCCTAGAGGGCAAGTGCGACACGGTGATGGCCAATCCGCCCTTCAACGTCAAAGCCGTGAGCGCGGAGCTTGCCGAATCCGCCGGTCGCCTCCCCTTCGGCCTCCCTTCAATCAATAAAGAGAAGTGCTTCTCCAACGCCAACTACCTCTGGATTTCCTACTTCTACGCCTATCTCAAAGACACCGGTCGCGCCGGCTTTGTCATGCCCTCCTCCGCCACCGACAGCGAAGCCAATGGCGAGGACCGCGTCATCCGCGAAAAGCTCCTCGACACCGGGCACGTCGACGTCATCGTCAGCGTGGCAAACAAGTTCTTCTACACCAAAACCCTTCCATGTGCTCTCTGGTTCTTCGACAAGGGCAAGGATGAGGCCCTGCGCGACACCGTCCTCCTCATTGACGCCCGCGAAGTTTACACCGTTGTCAGTAGCAACCTCCATGAGTGGAGTCCCTGGCAGTTGCGTAACCTCACCGCCATCGTCCGCCTCTACCGTGGTCGGAAGGACGACTATGCCAAGCTCCTGGCCGACTACCGCGCTGCCCTCGGCATCGATGAAACCGTCCCCTTCGCACAGGTCAAGGAGGAGGCCGAGGCTAACCTCGCCAAAACCCGCGCCGAGGCTGAAGCCGACCTCGCCACACGTAAAGGCAAGAGGGGAAGCCGCGAAGCGAAGGAGGCTTGGGCCCGTTGTGAGGCCGAGGCCAAGGCCCGCCTTGATACTGCCACCCAAGCGCTCTGGCTCACCGAAAAGTTTGGCGAATACGAGGGCGTCTACCGCGACATCCCCGGCCTCTGCAAAGCCGCCACCCGCGCCGAAATCGCCGCCAAAAATTATACCTTCTCTCCTGGCGTCTACGTCGGCGTTCCCGAGACCCCGCCCGAGGATGATTCCGTCTTTGCCGAACGTATGACCGCCATCCATACCGAGCTGGCCTCGCTCTCGACCCAAGCCGAGGGGCTGATGAAGACCATCCTCGCCAACGCAGAGACGCTGACAAAGGGAATCTGACCGCCACAAAAGAAATCAAGGATCCATCATGGGTACATGGAAAACCTATAAGTTAAAAGACGTGGCGGATGTCTCGACTGGCGACTCCAACAGCGAAGACGCGGTGGAGAATGGGATGTATCCCCTCTATGACCGCTCACTTGAGGTGAAGCGAAGCAATCGCTATCTCTTTGACTTTCCCAATGGGGCGGTGATTGTCCCTGGCGAGGGAAAAACCTTCAAACCTCGTTTTGCAAGAGGAAAGTTCGACCTGCATCAACGCGCCTATGAAGTGTCCCCACGCGAAGATGAGAAAGCCGCGTGCAAAGTCAATGCACATTACCTTTATTACGTTCTGACGAACAACCAGGCCTATTTCGCCCGTGTGGCCACAGGTTCTACCGTCAAATCTCTCCGGCAGTGGATGTTCTTGGAGATGCCCATTTCCCTGCCGCCGTTGGAGGAGCAGGAGCGGATTGCAGGAATATTGGGTGCGTACGATGACTTGATAAAGATAAATGAGCGGCGGATAGCGTTGTTGGAGGAGGCGGCGCATCGTCTCTACCGCAACCGTTTCATCACCCACGCCGACCCCGACTGGGAGCGGAAACCTCTTTCAGATGCATGCTCCACTATTCAGAGCGGTGGCACTCCCAGTAGAGATAAAGACCAGTTCTGGGAAAATGGAACCATTGACTGGTTCAAGACCAAGGAACTGGAGGACTCCTGGTTGTTTACGTCAGGCGAGCAAATAACCAAGGCCGGGCTACGGCAATCGGCCGCACGCCTGTATCCCGCAGGGACAATCCTGATGGCAATCTACGCGAGCCCGACATTAGGCCGGCTCGGTGTACTTGACCATGAGGCAACGTGTAACCAGGCCGCATTAGGATTCGTCGTAGATGAGAAAATTGCCTCGAAATGGTGGCTGTTCCACACGTTGCGAAACGAGCGAGATAAGTTCAATCAGGTGGCGCGCGGTGCCGGACAACAGAATATCAGCGGCGATATTGTGAAAGACTGGGAGGTTCCGATGCCACCACCGACTCTCATGCGAGACTTTGAGGAAAAGGTCAAGAACTACTGGGAAGCGAGCAGGGCGCTGGCGCGAGAGAACGCGTTGTTGCGTGCGGGTCGGGACAAGTTGTTGCCGCGCTTATTGAGAGAGGAGGCGTGAGATGAATGTGTACAGCGAGAACGCGTTGGTGCAGGGGGCGTTGCGAGAGCAACTGACGAAGCTCGGCTGGGAGGTGGTGAACGGCGGCGACGCAGGTGCGTTGGCGGCGTTGGGGCGGATGTCGGAGGAGGAGATGTTCCTGCGGGGCCCATTGGAAGATGCGTTACGGCGGCTGAATCCGTGGTTGACGACGCCGTTGCTGAAGGAGACGATAGGCAAGCTTACGGCGCCGATTGGCCTCTCCGGCCTCTTGGAGACGAACGCGGAACGGTACGCATGGGCGTTGCATGGGGTGGAGGTGAAGTTCCGAGACACCAAAAAGGGTTGGGAAGAGACGCGGCGGGTGAAGGTCTTCGACTTCGACAAGCCGGAGGCGAACCGCTTTGTGGCGGTGTATGAGTGCCGGATTCGGGCGGGGGCCTTCCAACGGCGGGCGGACGTGGTGGGATTCGTGAATGGGTTGCCGCTCCTCTTCGTGGAGCTGAAGGCGACGGGGGTGGCGTTGCGGGATGCCTTCGACAAGAATTACCAGGACTATCAGCGGGAAATGCCGGCCCTCTTCGCGAACAATGCCTTCGTGGTCTTTTCGAACGGGGCACAGAGCAAAGTGGGGGCGTTGGGGGCGGATTATGCCTTCTTCCATGAATGGAAACGCTTGGAGGAGCGCGACGGAGCGGGGTCGACGGCGCTCGCGCGTCTGGCGGAGGGTATGTTCGCGAAGACGCGCTTCATGGACCTTTTCGAGAACTTCATCCTCTTTGAGCGGTCGCCGGCGGGATTGACGAAGATTGTGGCGCGCAACCATCAGGCGCTGGGGGTGAACAAGGCTTTCGAGGCCTACCGGCGGCGGGAGACGTTGGGTGGGAAGCTGGGCGTCTTCTGGCACACGCAGGGAAGCGGAAAGAGCTATTCGATGGTCTTCCTGGCACGGAAAATCCTGCGCAAGCTGAGCGGGACGCCGACCTTCCTGGTCTTGGTGGACCGCGAGGAACTGCAGGAGCAACTGAGCGCGACCTTCGAGCAGTGCGGCGTGTGCGAACGGGCGCAATCCTTGGCGACGAGCGAGGTCGACCTCTACGAGAAGTTGGAGTCCAAGGCGAAGGTGGTCTTCGCGCTGATCCAGAAGTTTCAGGGGCGCCATGCGCCGGTGCCGGGGAGCGAGGAGGTGGTGCTCTTCTCAGACGAGGCGCACCGCTCGCAGTATGGCATCTATGCGGAGAATCTGGCGGAGGCGTTACCGAACGCCGTGCGCTTGGGCTTCACGGGGACGCCGCTCTTGGGAAGCGACCAGCTGACGCGCCGCACCTTCGGCGAGTATGTCTCCATCTACGACTTCCAGCGGGCGGTCGCGGACGGCGCCACCCTGCCGCTCTACTACGAGCCGCGCGGGAAAGCCCTCCACGTGGAGCACGATGAAGAGCTGAACCGCAAAATCGCCGAGGCCATCGACGAGTCCGAGCCCGATGACGTGCAACGCGAGAAACTGGAGCGGCGCTTCCGGAAGTCGTATCACGTGCTGACGGCGAAGGAGCGTCTGCAAGCCATCGCGGAGGATTTGGCGGCCCACTTCGCGGCGCGGTGGCGGTGCGGCAAGGCCATGGTCGTCTGCCTGGACAAGCTGACCTGCGTGAAGCTCTATAACTACGTGCACGAGGCGTGGAAACGCCTGACGGCGGCGGAAACGGACCCCGAAAAGCGCGCCTGGATGGAAGCCACCGACATGGCCGTAGTGGTGAGCGCGGCGCAGGGCGAGGAGACCGTCTTCGAGAAGCATGGGCTGGACATCCGTCCCCATCGGATACGCATGGAGCAAGAGCGGCTGGACAAAAAGTTCAAGAACCGTAGCGACCCGTTGCGCTTGGTCTTCGTCTGCGCCATGTGGCTGACGGGCTTCGACGTGAAGCCGCTGAGTTGTCTCTATCTGGACAAGCCGTTGAAGGCCCACACGCTGATGCAGACCATCGCCCGCGTGAACCGCGTGGACGCCAACAAGGTCGGCGGGTTGGTGGTGGACTACATCGGCATCGTCGATGCCCTCCGCAAAGCGCTGGCCGACTACACCAACGTCGAGGGCGCGGCGGGGCAAGACCCCTTCCAAGACCTGGATACGCTCGTGGCGCGCTTCCGTGAGGCGTTGGACGAGGCCACGCGACGCCTGACCGAGGGTGGCTTCGCGATTGAGCGCCTCTTCGGGGAACTGACAGCCACGGAACGTCTGCAAGCCTTGGCCGACGCCGCCGAGGCGGTCAGCCAAAGCGCCGAGAGCAAGGCAACCTATCTCGCCGCCGTGCGACTGCTCAACCGCACCGCCACGCTCATCGGGCGGGAAAAGCTGACGGAGGAAGAAATCGACGCACGGGAGGCCCATCGCGCCATCGTGACCTTCTTCGAGGATCGCCGCCGCGAGGCTGACGTCACGGACCTCGCCGCCGCCATCCAAAGGATTGTCGATGACTATATCCATATCGAGGCGGACGCGGACAAGGCCGTCGCCGAGCCGCTCGACCTTTCCGACATTGACTTCAGCCGCTTGGCCGATGCCTTCCGCCGGAGCTCGCATAAGCGCCAAATCATAGAAGAGACGTTGGAGCGCGTCAAAGCCAAGGCTGCCAAACTCGCTCAAAAGAACCCCACCCGCACAGACTTCCTCAAGGCCTACGAGGCCATCGCCGAGGCTTACAACGCGTGCCAAGACCCCGAGGCCGCCGAGCAACTCTTCCTCAAGCTCATCGCGCTTTCCAACGAACTCACCGAGGAGCAGGACCGCTACCTGCGGGAGGGCTTTGAGAGCGAAGAGGAGTTGGCGGTCTATGACGTCATCCGCAGTGGGGTCTCCCTCTCCAAGGAGGACATAGAAAAAGCCAAGCAGGTGGCCAAGCAAATCTTGGAGGCCGTGCGCAACGTGCTCGACAAGCCGGACTTCTGGGCCAGCGAGAGCGCAAGCTCCAAACTCGACATCGATATCCGCGATCTCCTCGACACCCTGCCGTACTCCTTCTCGGACGAGGTGATCGCCGACCGCCGTGAGGCCCTGCTCACCCACTTCCGCGACGTCTGGGAGACCCTCCGCCCCGCCTCGTGACCGCCCTTCCCCCTCCACACCTGTGGCGTCCGGGGAGGTTTCGCCCTGTACCATATATTATAAGGACAGGGCGCGAGGCGGTGGGCGCGGGCGCGGGCAGCGGCGGGGGTGCCGTCCAATCAGCGAATCAGCCAATTCAGCTAATCAGCAGGCGCTCCGTCGGAGCGCCTACGTCTTTGCGGTCCCATTTTCCCCGGGCACGATTGGGGCTCTGCACCATGTCCTCTATATATTATAAGGTACAAGGTGCGGGACGAGGGCGGGGGCGCGGAGGGTGCGATGGAGCCTTGTGGATTTTCATGCGAGACCGCCTTTGTTGAAAACTTGCCCATTTTCTCTGAATCGGGGATCGCTTCCGGCAACAGGGCGGCTCTAGCACCGCTTTTGAGCCGCTCTAAAGGGGCCATTTTGAGACCCTATAAGGGTCCGAGGTCAACCACTATAGTGGTCGAGGGTGAGACCCTATAGTGGTCGGGGTCGAAACCCTTAAGGGTCCGAGGCCGACCCCTATAGGGTCTCAGAAGGGCCCCCAAAAGGGGCGGCTCCGCCGCCCCGGAGAACAGAGCGTGCAGGCGCAACGCGCCAAACCTTCCACGGCTACCGCAGATTACGAAGAACACAGAGACCACAGAGAAGACAGAGAGGCACAGAGACGGGCGGCGTGCTAGCGCACGCAGGACTGCCAGTGTGTTTTGGAAATCACAAAGGACACGAAGGACACAAAGGACGACGCGGAGAGCGGGCCGTGCGTGCGCGTAAAGCGCACGTCCGGCCCGGGGGCCTGTAGGGGCGTGGCGGGCTTCGCACGCCACGCTTTGGTTTTTTGGAAGTCCTCCGGGGGAGCCCCGCAGGATTAATCTTCCACGAGAGACCATCCGTCACTTTGTCGCCCCGCAGGGGCGCTCTGTTCTCCGTTCTCTGTGGCCGTGGAAGGTTTGGCGCGTTGCGCCTGCACGCTCCGTTCTCCGGGGCGCGTCAGTGCCCCTTGTCCTACCGCGACGTGTTATGGCACGTCGCAGACGTGCCGGGGGTGCAGGGGCAGTTGGAAGTTTGGAAGCTTGGATGCTTGGAAGTTTGGTTTCTCTGCACAACGATTGTTTTGTCGCGCGCTTGCCGCGCGCTCTGTTTTCTGTTTTCTGTTCTCTGTTCTCTGGGGCGCGCTAGCGCCCCTTCCCCTGCCGGGGTGTGGGGCAGCGCCCCACACCTTTCCAATCAGCGAATCAGCCAATCAGCTAATCAGCCAAATCCTTTGTGTACCTTTGTGGTTCTTCGTGTCCTTTGTGATAGCCGCGCAGCGTCCGGCCTCATCGCCGCCAAGGGCGGCGGCCCGGGCTTCAACCTCTGTGACTCCTCCAAGCTTCCAAGCCTCTAAACTTCCAAACTTCCCCCTCCCGCGGAGCGGGAGGGGTGAGGTGTGGTATAATGGGAGGAGTACTCAACTTGAAAGGAGTGTTTCCTATGCGCGTGTTGATGATCGGCGCCGGCGGCGTCGGCAGTGTGGTGGCCCATAAGCTGGCGCAGGTGCCGGAGGTGTTTGCGGACATTCTCTTGGCTTCGCGCACGAAGAAGCGTGTGGATGAGCTGGCGGCGCAGTTGCCGCGGCCGGTGCAGACGGCGCAGGTGGACGCGGATGACGTGCCGGCGTTGACGGCGCTCATCAAGGATTTCAAGCCTGACCTGGTGATGAACATCGCCCTGCCCTATCAGGACCTGCACATCATGGACGCGTGCCTGGCGGCGGGCGTGGATTATCTGGACACGGCGAACTATGAGCCGCCGGATGTGGCGAAGTTTGAGTACAAGTGGCAGTGGGCGTATGACCAGAAGTTCAAGGACGCGGGTCTGATGGCGCTCTTGGGCTCGGGCTTCGACCCGGGCGTGAGCTCGGTCTTCTGCACCTATATCCAGAAGCACTACATCCCGCAGATCAAGCAGATCGACATCATCGACTGCAACGCGGGTAGCAACGGCCACCCCTTCGCAACGAACTTCAACCCGGAGATCAACATCCGCGAGGTGTCGGCGAAGGGCCGCTATTGGGAGGCCGGCAAGGGCTTTGTGGAGACGGATCCGCTCTCGGTGAAGCAGCCGTTCGAGATGCCCGAGGGCCTGGGCACGCTGAACACCTATCTGATGTATCACGAGGAGCTGGAGTCGCTGGCCAAGCATATCCCCGGCCTGGAGCGCGCCCGCTTCTGGATGAGCTTCTCGGACAACTACCTGAAGCACCTGGAGGTGCTGAAGAACGTGGGCATGACGCGCATCGACCCCGTGATGTACGAGGGGCACGAGATCATCCCGATCCAGTTCCTCAAGGCGTTGCTGCCTGACCCCGCGACGCTCGGCCCCGTGACCAAGGGCAAGACCTGCATCGGCTGCCAGGTGCGCGGCCTGGACTTCGACGGCAAGCCCAAGACGGTCTACATCTACAACATCTGCGACCACCAGGAGTGCTACAAGGAGGTCAAGTCGCAGGCCATCAGCTACACCACCGGCGTGCCGGCGATGGTCGGCGCCAAGATGATGCTCACGGGCAAGTGGCGCGGCAAGGGCGTCTTCAACATGGAGCAGTTCGACCCCGATCCCTTCCTGGAGGACCTCGCGAAGTACGGTCTGCCCTGGAAGGTCATCGAAGGCGAGGTCTTCCACCGTGACTGAGGTGCGCCAAGCGCTCACCGCGGCCAAGGCGGCCTCGCGCGCCGTTGGGTTGCTTTCCGACGGCGCGCGGCAGGGCCTGCTCCGCCGCATCGCCGCGGAGTTGCGGCGCGGGATGGCCGACATCCTGGCCGCCAACGCGGCGGATTTGGCCGCGCTCCCGGCGGATTATCCCTTCCGCGACCGGCTGTTGCTGACGCCCGAACGGGTCGAGGCCATGGCCGCCGGCGCGGAGGCCGTCGCGGACCTGCCCGACAACCTGTGGCAGACGCTGGAGGAGCGCGACCGCCCCAGCGGCATCCACCTGCGGCGCGTGCGTGTGCCGTTGGGCGTGGTGGCGTGCATCTACGAGGCGCGCCCGAACGTGACGGTGGATGTGGCGTGCCTCTGTCTGCGCACCGGCAACGCCGCCGCGCTCAAGGGTGGCAAGGAGGCCGCGCGCTCCAACGCCGCGCTGGCCGCCATGCTGGGCGAGGCGCTCCGCGCCGAGGGCGTGCCGGAGGCCGCCGTCACCCTCTTGCCGCCGACGCATGAGGCCGCCGATGAGCTGATGGCCGCGGAGGGACCGGTGGACGTCCTCATCCCGCGCGGGTCGGCCCGCCTGATTCGCGCCGTCCGCGAGCAGGCCTTGGTGCCGGTGATCGAGACCGGCGCCGGCGTCTGCCACGTCTACGTCCATGCGGACGCCGACCCGGCCCTGGCGGCGCGCGTCATCGACAACGCCAAGACCCGCCGCGTCTCGGTCTGCAACGCGCTCGACTGCCTGCTGGTACACCGCGATTGGGCCAACCGCATCGAGGAGTTGTTGGCCCCCTGCCTGGCCAAGGGCGTGACCCTGCACACGGAGCCCGAGGACTGGGGCCGCGAGTGGCTCTCGATGAACCTCTCCGTGCGCGTGGTGGAGGATTTGGACGAGGCGCTCGCGCACATCGCCCGCTTCGGTTCCGGCCACAGCGAGGCCATCGTCACGCAGAGCCCCGAGGCCGCCGAGCGCTTCCGCCGCGAGGTCGACGCCGCCTGCGTCTACGTCAACACGCCCACCGCCTTCACCGACGGCGGCGAGTTCGGCCTGGGCGCGGAGGTCGGCATCTCCACCCAGAAACTGCACGCCCGCGGCCCCATGGGCCTCGACGCCCTCACCACCTACAAATGGCTCATCGACAGCCAAGGAGCAACCCGCCCATGAGTACCATCGCAGCGCAAAAAGCCGCACTCCGCACCAAGATGAAGGCGATCCGCAAGGCCGCCTTCGAGGCGAACCAAGACCTTGACGCGGCGGACATCGCCCAAGACATCGCCGACGCCTTCGAGGACCTCAACGTGGTCGCGTTCGAGGGCCGCCCCCTCGCCGCCACCTATCTCAGCGTCGGCGACGAGTTCCCCACCATCGCGCTCAACAAGGCCCTCCGCGCCAAGGGGTTTGACCTCTGCGTCCCCTGCCACGACGACAAGACGGGCGACTACTTCTGGGCGCGTCTCGAAGGGCCGCTCACTGAGGGGCCGCACGGCATCCCGCAGCCCGCCGAGCCCAAACCCGTCGAGCCGGAGGAGATCAACCTCGCGCTCGTCCCGGGGCTGGCCTTCGACTGCATGGGCAACCGTCTGGGCCACGGCGCGGGCATCTATGACCGCCTCCTGCAACCGTTGGCGGACGAGACCGAGGCGCTCATCATGGGCCTGGCCTTCAGCGACCAGCTCATTGAGGAAATCCCCGAAGAGGACCACGACATCGCCATGTGCGTCGTCATCACCGAAGAGGGGGTCTTTGACCCCGCAGACATGGAGGACTGACATGAGCCAACCCACCATCGCCATTGTCGGAGCCGGGCACGCCGGCGTTGAGGCCGCCTTCGCCCTCGCCGCCGCCGGTGCCGCCGTCACCCTCTTCTCCAACGAGCCCGGCCTGCCCTACTTCCGGCCCCGCCTCATCGCGGTCGCCTTCGGTCAGGCCGCGCCCGACGCCATCGCCATCAAGCCCGAGGCCGCCTACGCCAAGGCCGGCATCACCCTGCGCCACGAGCCCGCGACCGAGGTCGACGTCCAGGCGCGCACGGTGAACGGCCAGGTCTTCGACGGCTTGATCGTCTCGCCCGGCTCGCACCCCTTTGTGCCGCCCTTCAAGGGCGAACGCACCCGCGCCCACACGCTCTGGACGCTGGCCGACGCCCTTGCCATCCGCGAGGCCGCCCTCCCCGGCAAGGCCATCACCGTCATCGGCGGCGGCGTCCTGGGACTCGAGGCCGCCCTCCGTGCCGCCGAAGCCGGACTCCGCGTCACCGTCATCGAGTCCGCGCCCTTCCTGGCCGGCGGGGTGCTGGGCGACTGCGAGGCCACCCTCCGCCGCGCCCTCGAGGCCAAGGGCATCGCCCTCAGCGTGGGCGTCGGCGTCGCCGAAATCACCGCCGAGGGCCTCACCCTCGCCGATGGCCGCACCATCGCCGACGACCTGCTCCTCTGCTCCACCGGCGCCCGTCCCAACGGCCCCGCCGCCGGCACCGAGGGTTACCTCAAGACCGGTGGCGACCTCTCCCTTGCGCCCTGCGTCTACGCCGCCGGCGACCCCGCCGAACCGCCGGCCAGCCGCCCCACCTGCTCCGTCCGCCGCGCCCAGCTCATGGGCCAGCTCGCCGCGAAAAACCTCCTCGCCGAGCTCGCCGGCCAGCCCACCCAGCCCTGGGCCGACCCCCGTCTGCCGCTCTTCATGAAGGTCGGCGACGTGGAATTCCACACCCTCGGCGACGTCCGCTCCCCCGGCCTGCTGGAAAAGTGCGTGGAGGAGACCCCGCCCTTCATCCGCAAGACCATCCTCCGCCGCGGCGACCAGGTCGTCGGCCTCCGTTGGGTCGGCACCCGCGCCGGCTTCGCCGACTGGGAAAAACAACTCGCGTGAACGGCGACTTCTCCATCCTCTTCTTGGGGACCGGCACCTCCACGGGGGTGCCGCTGATTGGATGCGGGTGCGAGGTCTGCCGGAGCCGGGACCCGCGCGATGAACGCCTCCGTTCCTCCGCGCTCGTCACGCTCGGCGGCCGCACGCTCCTGCTCGACGCGGGGCCCGACTTCCGCGCCCAGTGCCTGCGCCGCCGCGTGTCGCGCATTGATGCCGTCTTCATCACCCACGCCCACGCCGACCACCTCTTCGGCTTCGACGACATCCGCCGTTTCAACACCATGCAGGGCAACGCCGTCATCCCCTGCTACGCCGGCCCCGACACCATCGCCGGCATGCACCGCGTCTTCCCCTACATCACCCAGCGCCGCAACGCCCTCGGCCTCTACCGTCCGCTCATCGACTTCATCCCCGTCACCGCGCCCTTCGAGGCGCTCGGCGCCCGCCTCACCCCCCTGCCCGTCATCCACGGCTCCATCGAGACCAACGGCTTGCGCATCGACTTCCGGGGCCGCTCCCTCGCCTACCTCCCCGACGTCCACGAGATCCCCGCTTCCACCCTCGCCCTCATGCGCGGCCTCGACCTCCTGGTACTCAACATGCTCCGTCCGCGCCCCC
>CALXMT010000033.1 GCA_944389545.1 uncultured Kiritimatiellota bacterium
CTTCCCCCGGTTGCCGTGTTGGCAAGGTTAACTTAGGCGGAACCAAGCAAGGGCGGAGTGGAAGCCAACGCTTCCATCGCTTCGCCGAGGAACCATCTCAACGAAGTCCAAGGTGACCTTCAGTTCCGCCTCGATGAGCTTGCGCACCTCGTGGGCTTGGTCGATGCCCGCCTGGGCATTCGTGGGGGTACCCTCGAACTCCACCAACAAATCCACGTCGTCCTCATCAAGGGGGGCAATCCGCGTCACCTTCAGTTCGCCCTCGGTCTTCATGGCCAAGCGCAAGCGGAAATCGTCACAACGTTCCTCCGTCAAGGTTCTGATGAATGTGGCCTTGTCCATTCTGAAGGGCGTGGTAGAAGACCTCGGAGACGTTCTTGTTGCCGTCGTGGGTGTAAAAGAGATTGAGGCCCCAGTTCTTGGCGCGCATGACGAGCGGGCGCGTGGCGATAGGCTCGGTGGGATCCCACATAAATTCGGTGCGGACGGCGTTGCCGTTGGCGGCGTTCAGTCTTTGGACGCAAAGGAAGTTGTCGTAAACAAAGCGGAAGTGCGTGGCAACCTGCCCGGCACGCATTTCGCAATAGTCCACGCGGCGGCCAAGGCGGTCGAAGGCCATCGTGATGACCGTGTCGCCGAATTGCCAGCGGATGGGGCGGTTTTCGGCGTTGTAGACGACAGACCAAATGCCAGTGGGAGTTTTGATTACTGTTTGGTTGCCATCCGCGTCGTACTCCGGCATGAAGTCATCGATGGCGATGTGGGTAATTTGGCGGTTACCTTCGTTCATATTAAAAAAAGTGCCACTGAGGAGCATCGAAGATGACATTGTGAATTGACTTCCCCTGATAGTTCACTTCGCCTACAAAATCCTGTGATGGGATAAAACGAACACCATAGGAAACTCCCCAAGGAAAAGAAGTACTCCACTCATGAGCCGTTGTCTCCGACCAAGGACGGAGGGAAACCATTGAGGGAGGATAAGCAACATCTTCAAAAATCATTCCGAAAGGGAACGCTGGAGGGAGAGGTGCCACGGGAGGGAAACACGTCAGAAGCCATTTGCCATCTGGAGTTTCCATTTGTTGGGTGCGCTGTCGTCCATCAATGTCGTACTCAGTATATTGTGTTTTGTCTGTTCCTATCTGTAAACAAATGGAGCGCGAATTACTATCAACAATCCGAACAAGGAGAGTCCCTTGTTTGACACAAACAGTAATAGGTATCCTCCCTTTTGCTCGAGAAATATCCCAATGCAGTTCAACGTTTCGAATGTCAGAAACCGTGATTGTGTATTTGTCATCCTTGTAGAGACGAACGTCCACTTTCGGTTCTGATGAAAACCAACTGAGAGGAAAGTCAATTGGAAAACAGACCACATCGGTAATCAGGTCTCCAAGATAGCCGATTGGGACTGTTGCCGGAACGCCTATCATCGGAACATTGATGACGTTTTCCGTAAGTTCCTTTTGAGAATATTCCGCCCAATAGCGGACGAGTGGAAAAGGGCGAGCCTTATAGGAACCCACTAAAACGCCGATATGATAACTAGGAGAAGAGATGCACCCTCCACCTAAATGGGCAAGTAACACCCCTATAACTCCAGTTCTGAAAAGTGAAGAACACCAGCCAATATTCACCATGTTAACGCCTCCGGATGTATTGCGTTGTAGAATGTCCAACTCCAGGCCCCGTTTCCGCCTTAGTACCTAGATCTCTTAGGAAGCCCCATCCTCGACTGATTGGATCCCAAGGATTGGAAACATTTGTCGCACTTCTCAAGCCAAACTCATTGGCGTCAATCCTTGTCTCGCCTCCGTAGCCACAGAATGTGACATTTGCGAGTGCCGCTTGATCCCCCATAAGATACTTCAGAAGGTCAAAGCCACGGCGGGCAACCATTGTTCCTTGGCTATGGGCGTAAATTACAATACAAATTTTCGAACAGTTATTTGCCTTCCCGCGTTCATTGGCCGCAGCAACGGCATCTGCCAAATGAAGCGAAAGAAAATCTTGCCCTCCCATTTCATACCACGCGGATTGCATTAAATCCCCGACCCCTAACGAATCAGACCCCACGAACGGAATCGTCCATGTATTTACATTATCCAACGGATAAACCTTCTGTTTTAATTTATTCTCAAGTAAATCTCGGAAAGCGGTCCCATCTTTGTTTGCCATCCCATTGATTGAGATATTGAACCGACACCCTTCTTCTTCCGTAAAGCTCAACTGCCGTCGAGATTCATCACCATAAAGTTCCGCGAACGCTTCACCATTAAGGATGGACGCATGAGCCATAAGAAGCGTACCCGAAAACGTTTGAACCACCTTCCCGACGTAAAATGTCCCATTCCACATCGCGACAGCCCCATCTTTCACAACGCGTCCACTTTGAATCGTCCCCTCCCACAAAAACGTCACCGTATCACCTATCACTGAACGGCCCAGCGCATCGGAATTTAGCGAATTGCGAACAAACGAAAAGAGATTCCTCCCCGCCTCCTCCTCAAGGGGGTCTCTTCCCAGCCACCTTCCGTCTTTGGGGTTGTAGTGGCGGTAGTTGTAGTAGACAAGGGCGAGGGTGTCGTCGTGCAATTCGGAGGAGAAACGAAAGGGATTTGCAAGGGCGCGGGCGCCGGTGACGGTGGCGGCGCCGAAGGAGGCGTAGTCGTAGTGGGCGACGGGTTCGTTGTGGGGGCCGACGGTGACGACGTCGGTCACGTTCTTGTTGCCGTCGTGCAGGAGGAAGGCCGAGCGCTGGCCGTACTGTCGGAAGCAGAGAGGGCGCGTGGCGAGGGGCTCCGTGGGATCCCAAATGAACTCCTTGTAGACGTTCCATGGGCTGTTGGAGAAGAGTTGCTGGATACAGAGGTAGCCATCGTAGAGGAAGACGGTGTAGGTGATTTGGCGGTTGCCTTCCATCTCCTTGTAGAAGACCCGCCGCCCCATGCGGTCAAAGCCCATGGTGATGACCTTGTTCCCCTGCGTCCAGCGGATGGGGCGGTTTTCGGCATTGTAGATTACAGACCAAATGCCGGTGGAAGTTTTGATGAGGGTTTGGTTACCATCGGCACCGTATTGGGGGACGAAGTCGTCAATCGCGGTGTATTGGTTGAGGTTGTTGGTCGCGCAAATAAGACATCCTGTGATAGTGCGGTTATCCATAACATCGCAGTCCCTGCAATATAATTTTGACAAGATCACACATTTTCTTATGGGCACACGGTTGAGTATTGCGGGACCTCACTTGTCTTTATCGGAAACCGCCTTATTTAACCATTCAAAAAACGCAATATATCTATCAATTAGACAAGCGAATGCGCCACTCGCAATGCTTAAACTCTGGTAAAAACCTCGCATCCCTCCCCCACAGTGGGCAACATACGCCAGTTCATCCGACCAGAATCTAGTGGGTGTGCATCCTGGGACATTGGCCAATGTAAACAATGAGAAAAGGGCAAACCCAATTAAGAAGGCAGACACAACCCGTGTTATGGTTTGCACCCTCTGGTGGGGATTCCTGAGAAACGGGTTCTTCTTCTGCATCTTTCGAACATGCCACATCATAAACAGACCGGCGACTGTCCCAACGCCCACACCTATCAACAAAAGTAATTCCCTATGGCGTAGTTCATCATTTTGAATCTCAAGAGCCTGATCCAGAAAGAAGAAAGCCACACATTCAATCAATCCGAAGAAGATTAAAAAATGACGAAGAAAACAAAACATAACTTTTGTCCTATGGAAAACATGGCACCCCCATCCTCATTATTTAGGAGGACGAAGACGTAAATACTCCATTACATTTTTCCCGTGCGTATTCCCATCCAGGCGATATGCCCAATCATATGGACGAACATCATTAGCGATATGTCCTGACCGGGAAAAGAAATCCTTGATTCCCTCCCACCTTGACAAGGGGGCTTGTTTCCGATCCGTGGTGCCTGCACTAACGCCAGACGATATTAAACATCCATTTTCATCATAAATACATTGGTTCCCAGCGCCAAATTCATTTGGATGAGCTGTTCGCATTTCATATGCAGCCTCAGGATGATATTTGTCAGGGTTATACATACGGTCACGTGCATGTGGGCGCTCCCACTCAGAAGAAGGTGCCTCTAATGTATCCACATTGATGCACTTTGGGCATTCAGGAAGCGAGTTTCGCCATTCGGTTGACTTCGCCTCTTGATTTAGCCAAGCATCAAATACAGCTTGATCTCCATATTTCACTCTGTAATATTCGAAAGTTAAATCCTCATAATCCGGTTGGGAGCAATACTTGCGTATGGATTCCAACCATGATGGAACAATCCCCCGATCATCCATTTCTTGTACAACAGCTTCTTTCAGTGACAGCAACCCTAACCAATCAAAGGATGTCAATGGGGCATTCTCACAAAATAAATACTCATTGAACCCCTGAATATAATCTCGGCCAATCCAACGGGTATCGCAAGAGTTGTAGTGGCGATAATTATAATAAGCTAGGTCAAGTTGAGAATCGAATACTTCGGAGGAAACAACGTAGGGATTTTCTGAGGGGACGGAGGATGTGGGAGTTCCGAAAGGGGTATAATCGTAGTGGACGGCGACACCGGAGAGGGATACAAGGTCGGAGACGTTTTTGTTGCCGTCGTGGAAATAATAGGCGATTTCGCCTGAGGCGGGTTGGAAGACAAGGGGACGCGTGGCGATGGGTTCCGTGGGATCCCAGATGTAGGAGTGGAAGAGGGCGTTGGAGGGGGTGCGGAGTTGCTGGACGCAGAGGTAGTTGTCGTAGACGAAGCGTTGAAGAGTGTCGGAATCGGCAGACTGGGTGCGCATTTCGATTCGGCGCCCCATGCGGTCGAAGGCCATGGTGATCACGGTGTCGCCGGATTGCCAACGAATGGGGCGGTTTTCGGCATTGTAGGTGACAGACCACACACCGGTTTCGGTCTTGATGAGGGTTTGGTTGCCGTCGGCATCGTATTGGGGCGTGAAGTCGTCAATCGCGGTGTATTGGTTGAGATTGTTGGCGGTGTAGGTCTTGCCCTCGGCGGTGGTACGATTGCCGATGTCGTCGTAGGCATAGGAAACTTCGTCTGCCGCGATTAATTCATTGCGGACGTTGTAACCGTACTGTTCCTCATTTTTCGAGGTGCGGCGGCCGAGGAGGTCGTTGGTGTAGACGTACGTGGAATAGGTGGCGTTGGTGACGGCAGTGAGGAGATCGCGGTGGGGTTCATATGTCCATGTGACCACGGCGTCATTGGGATAGGTGAGTTTAGACTTGAGGTTGGAGCCCGCGAGGTAGTCCCACGCAAAGCCATCGGATTCGGCGATGCGGCCCGTGGCGGAGTCATAGGTGATGGACTGTTTGCGGTCGCCATCCACGGAGTAGCCCACATTGCGACCGAAGGTGTCGTAGTGGCGAGTGAGAGTCTTGGAGTAGAGACCGCTTACTTGTTCGGCCGTAAGTTGCCCGAAGGCATCATAGGCGAAGGTGGTAGTGCCAACGGCATCGGTGGCGGAGGTTTGGCGGCCCATCGCATCATAGACATAGGCGACGTCGGGCGTGGTGTCGGCGTAATCCACGGAGAGGAGTTGGCCCCACGTATCGTAACCATAAGTCGTGACGATCCCACGGGCGTTGGTGCGGGTGGCGAGGCGGCCATCGTTGGTGTAGGTGTAGGTGAGGCCCTTGCCGTCGGCGTAGGTCTTGGAGAGGAGGACGCCGGAGGCTTCGTCATACGCCCATGTGGTGGTATCGCCCACGCCGGAGGCCTCGTTGCGGTAGGTGGTCATGGAGGTCTTGTTGCCGAAGACATCATAGACATAGCGCACAGGATAGGTGGCGCCGCCCTCATAGGTTCGATTGCCCCGCAAATCGTATTCATAGGTCGTCACGTTGCCAAGGGCATTGGTGACGGCGACGGTCTGCCCCATCACGTCGTAACCGTAGGCCGTGACGGCGCCGACGGCATCGGTGGTGGAGACGAGATTGCCCTTGGCATCGTAGGCATAGGCGGTGCGATTGTTGCGACCATCAATGGAAGCAATGCGACGATCGAGCGCATCGTACTCAAAACGATTCGTCACACAGGCCGTATCCACCGTCTCGACCAATTGGCCGAAGGCGTAACGCTCAATCTGCGGATTCGAGCAGAAGGGTGCCTGCGTGGTGCGCTGGGTGTCGTTGCCAAAGGTGTGGGTCTCGTTGCCGCGAATGTCCACGGTGATTTGATTGAAGGTATTGGTCACCGACAACCCCGAGACTTGGGCGTAGGCGCTTTGCGTCAGGGGTGCAATGTCCACGTCGGAGCAAGACTGCGTGGTGGCCTGACGCTGCCACACCTCGCCCTCGCGGAGGAGATAGTCGGTCTCGCTCTCTTGCTTCCGCCACACCTCGCCGACGGTCTGCGTGAGGGCGGTTTGCTCGCCCGTAGAGGCGTAGTCGAAGGTCTGCGTCGGCTGGCCTGAGGCCGTGATTTGCGCCACGCGCCCGTAACCGTCGTAGGCCGCCAGCGTCTCCAACGTGGCGCCGTTCGCGCCGGGACGCGCCTCGCGGACGACCTGCCCGAGCAGGTTCCGCTCCGTCCGCTCCCAACGCGCGCCCGTGGCGACGCGCTCCCACAGCGGGCCATAGGTGAAGACCTGCGGCCGCACAGCGGTGCCGGAGAGTTCAAGAAGACGTCCGATGGCATCCGTCTTGCGGATCTGTGTGCCGCCATTCGGGAAGGTAGTGGTGACGGTGTTACCATCGAGGCTGTAGGCGGTCTGCGTGACGCCGCCACGGATATCCACCCTGCGCACCACGCGCCCCAGGATGTCGTAGTCCGTGGCCTCCGGGTTCAGCCCCTCCCGCTCCACGCGAATGACCCGCCCGAGGTCGTCCCGCCGATAGGTGACGGTGTGCGACCCGGCCCCGAGCGTCGTCTGCGAAAGGAGATTCCCCTCCCCGTCGTAGGCGAAGGTGCGGCGCGTGCCATCGGGCAACGTCTCCGACACCTTTCCGCAACACGCATCGCCCCAGACGCTCACCGTCTCGCGGCCCGCGAAGTCCGTCTCCTTGATGACGTGCCCCCCAATGTCGTACTCATAAACCATGCGGTCGATGAGGCGCCACGTGCCATCGATGAAAACCTCCTGGTTGCGCTCGACTACATTACCGACGCGGTCATAGACCGTGGCGCTCCGCGTCGTCCTCCCCGAGACCGGCTCGGGTGCCTGCTCGTGCAGCGCCGTCACCGTCTCAATCCACCGCTCATCCTCCACGCGATAGTCATACACCCGGAGCGAACCGTCCTCGTCGCGCACCGAGGCCAGCCGCCCCGCGTAAAAGGGGCGCGCGTCGTCCGGCGCGTACCACGTCCTCACCGTGCGCAGGGCCCCCGCCGCGCCATAGGCCGCCCCCGCCGTGGCCGCCCGTTCCGTGATTTCCTCCGTCGGCAGATAGACGTGATACGTCCGCGACACCTCCACCATCTCCCCGCTCTCCGGGTCGCGCTCCGAGACCACCTCGCACCGCGGGCGCGTGTCCATCAAGGACGTCCTGTCCCCCGCCGCCACTGGCGCATACGAGACCACCGTCACCTCCAGGAACGACCCCGCCGCGTCCGTACGCCGCGTCTCGACCCGCCGCCCCTGCGCGTCGTAACGGTGGCGGACGACCTCGCCGTTGGAGGCACGGCGCTCCCTCACCTTGCCCTTGTAGGCGCCGACCGCCGCGTCCGTCTTGAAATAATACTCCCACTCCCTCCAACGCGAGGCCGCCCCCTCGCCCTCCTCCGAACGCACCTTGACGAAGCCCCATTGCGCCTCCTCGTAGGTATCCACCTCCCGCTCAAGGGTTTTCCCGTTCTTGCGCGTCAAGGTGTGCGCCTGCGTGACGAACCCATCGTCGCTCTCCATCAGTTCGCGCGTCTTCTCCAACCCCTCCGGCGTCCTCAGCCCCCAATCCCCGTTCACGAAGGCATACACATACGCCCGCGGCTGCCCCTCGCCCCTTTGCAACGTCGCCAACAACTCCCGCGCATCCTTCCCCCGCTTCATCGTCAAACGACGAATGGGTGTCGCTTGGGGCGGGACATAACGCCCATCGGCAAAGTTCGGGCGTTCCGTCAGCGGATAAATGCACACTTCATACTCGGCGGCGCCCCTGACCGTCACATCCGCCAGGCGCGACGGCGTCAGCACCTGCCGCACCGCCCCGTGCGCGTCCCGCAGGATCTCCACCCCGAAATCCGCCAACGTCGTTACCCGCCCCCGCGCATCCGTGTGCGACACCAACTCCCCCAAGTGCCCCGTCACGTCCGTGGCGTAAAACCGCCACACCGAACCATCCCCCGGGTAAAGGTCGTAATACGCCGGCTCCTCCGCCGTCGCCCACCCCTCCGCGTCCACCATCTGCAGCCGCTCGTTCAGTTCCTTGTGCACCCCCGGATCCGGCACCCCCAGCGACTCCCCCTCCGCGAAGCGGAAATGGATCTCCTGCCCCGTCCGCTGGATGAAGACCACCTCCCCCGGCGCCCCCGCCTTCGTCCGGTCGCTTCCGAATCGGTCGAAGGTGTAATCCATCACCACCTTCAACTCCTCCGGCGTGAAGATCGCCTCCGAGGCCGTGTTCGTGTACACCCGCAGACTCACCGGCCGCCGCCCCGACAACACCGACGTCCGCCCCAGATCCAGCTTGATCTTCACGCACCCCTGGTCGATCTCCTTCGGCGGGCACTCGCAATCCTCCCCCGGCTCCTCCTCCGGATCCTCCTTCGGCGGCGGGTTGCGCATCATCGCCGCCTCCGCCGCACCGCCCCAACGCCACGCGAACGCGACGGCAAACACCATCACCAACGCCGACAGCCACGTCTTCATGCCAAACCTTTCATCAACCTCATTCTCACTTTGACCTTAGTATACACCTATCAAGTGAACACTTCAACCACTTTGTCGCGAACCGCCCACGGGAAAGTTGCACAATATAGTGAACCGAGGCGAGGAGGGCGTGGCACGCCCTCTGGGGCGCCCCAGAGGGGCGAAAAAAGTCAGCGACCTTGCTAAGATGAAGGGACGTAAAACAACCACATCTAGAAAGGACGCTGACATGCCCTATATTAGCACTTTCCCGCTTCCCCGGAAACATTGGACGATGGAAGGACGCCTGACTTTGGAACGCTTGTGGAATACGAATCTCAAACATGGCAGGAACGCCTTGCCCATGGACGCATTCGCCCGTAATTATGGGCTCTCCGAGGCTCGCATCAAGCGTGAGCTGAACCGTGGGTTCACGGGCGTACTCCTCAAAGACAAGGTCCATGGCGGCTGGATCTATCCCGAGTATTCCGCCGTATTGGCCCAAGGGGTGACCAGCGCGTTGCAGGCCAACAAGGGGCGACGGAGCGTGGTGACCAACAAGTTCGCGGACGAACTGGTCGAAGATCTCAAGAAAGGCCTTTCGGTTGCCTCCTGTCTCCATCGTCTCGAAGCAAAAGATTGGGTGAACCTCCCCAAACAGCGCACGGTCTACTACCACCTCAGAGGGGGTGATTGTCCTGCCGTAGGGGAAGCTCCGCTACCGTCCGCGCAAGGCTAAGAAACATCACATCCCCAAGCGTTCCAAAGTGTTGACAGGGAGGACGAGCATCGAGGAACGTCCCCAGGAAATCAACAACCGCGAGCGAATGGGCGATTGGGAAATGGACTGTATTGTCTCAGGGCGTTCCGGCAAAGGCGGTCTTCTCGTCATGATCGATCGGTGTTCCCGCTACGTTCTGCTACGTCGCCTTCCCTCCATCTCGCAGAAGGCCGTCCTCCACGCGCTCCGCGAGATGGTGCGCGAAGATGCCTTCCCCGCCCTCAAGAGCGTGACCACCGACAACGGGACCGAGTTCCTCGACCAGAAGCGACTCGAGAAAAACCCTCGGCGTCCCTGTCTACTACACCCACGCCTACGCCTCCTACGAGAAAGGCACCGTCGAACAGACCAACGGCATCATCCGTTTTTGGTGGGACAAAGGCACCGACTTCTCCCGCGTCAACAAGCAACGAATCGCCTTCGTCCAACACCTTGCCAACAGCATCTCCAGAACCGTCTCCCTGAAAGGACGCACAGCCTATGAAGCTATTTCAGCTCTATCCTAAAGCCTTGGCTCATTTGACTTGCAAATCTTCACCGGGAAAGATTTTCCACGAAGGCACGAATGGAACGCAAGGGCCTGGACACAAGGGGCGCTTTGAGCCCCGGAGAACGGAGAACAGAGCGTGCAGGCGCGAAGCGCCAAACCTTCCACGACCACAGAACGCCCCTACGGGGCAACGGATAGGCTGGGTGTCAAGCGGTGCACCCGCCGTCCTATTCGTCCTACCTCGACATCGGTTGGCACATCGCAGACGTGCCTGCGGGTACAGGGGCGTTTCCCCCTGCCGGGGTGTGCAGCGCCCCACACCTTTCCAATCAGCCAATCAGCTAATCAGCCGCTTTCCCTTTGTATCCTTCGTGCCCTTTGTGATTTAAAATATTCTGGCAGTCCTGCGTGCGGTAGCACGCACTAAATCTGCCAAAATCTGCGGGATCTGCGGTTCCCTTGGGTCGTATTAGGCTCTGTATTCCAAAATTTCCCCGGACACTATTGGGCACTATTGGGAACACCTCGTGCGGGTGGATGCATTTGGTATAATGACGGCATGAGCGAAACGACGAAGGAAGAAGGCGAAGCGACGGCCGTGCCGTTCGTGCATCTGCACGTGCACACGGGCTATTCGTTGCTGGACGGTGCGTGCCAGGTGCCGGCGCTGGTGAAGCGGGTGAAGGCGTTGGGGATGAAGGCCTGCGCCATCACGGACCACGGGTGCCTCTATGGGTTGAAGGCCTTTTATGACGCATGCCGCAAGGAGGGCATCAAGCCCATCCTGGGGTGCGAGGCCTACGTGGCGCGCCTGGGGCGGCACGACCGCACGGTGCGCAGCGGCGACCACCTGATTTTGCTCGCGAAGAACCTGACGGGTTACCACAACCTCCTGCGGATGATCTCGCTCGCCCATATCGAGGGCTTCTACGGGCGCCCGCGCATCGACCGTGAGTTGCTGGAGCGTTACCACGAGGGGCTGATTTGTTCCTCCGCGTGCGTGGCGGGCATCGTGCCGCGCATGATCAATGAAGGCCGGCTGGACGAGGCCGAGGCCCAAGCAAAGTGGTACCAGGAGCTCTTCGGGGAGGATTACTATCTGGAAATCATGCTCCATAAGTCCGAGGTCCACGGGCCGGGCGAGGAGGAGCATCGGGAGCTGTATCAGCGTCAGCTGACGGTAAACCGCGAGATCGTCAAGCTGGGCAAAAAGCTTGGCATCACCGTCATCGCGACGAACGACGTCCACTTCCTGCTGAAGGAGGACGGCCCCGCGCACGACGTGTTGCTCTGCGTGAGCACGGGCAAGAAGCTGACCGACGAGAAGCGTCTGCGTTACACCCAGCAGGAGTGGCTGAAGAGTTACGACGAAATGCGCGAGGCCCTGCCCGACCACGAGGACGCCATCCGCGCGACCGTCGGCGTGGCCGACAAGGTGGAGGCCTACGAGCTGAACTCCGCCCCCATCATGCCGAAGTTCCCGATCCCCGAGAGCTTCGGCACGGAGACGGACTACGCGGCGCGCTTCCCCGAGGCGAAACTGCGCGAGGAGTTCGAGCGTTACGACAAGTTCGACGGCTACGACAAGGTGCTCCGCATCAAGCTCGAGAGCGACTACCTGGCGCACCTGGCGTGGGAAGGCGCGGCGCGGCGTTGGCCGGGCGAGGCGATGACCGAGGACATCAGGGAGCGCATCGCCTTCGAGCTCAACACCATCAAGCAGATGGGCTTCCCGGGCTACTTCCTGATTGTGCAGGACTACATCGGCGCGGCGCGCGGGATGGGCGTGATTGTCGGCCCGGGCCGCGGCAGCGCGGCCGGCAGCGCCGTGGCCTACGCCCTGGGCATCACCGACATCGACCCCATCCGTTACGACCTGCTGTTCGAGCGCTTCCTCAACCCCGACCGCATCTCCATGCCGGATATCGACGTCGACTTCGACGACAACGGCCGCAGCCGCGTGCTGGAGTGGGTGACGGAGAAGTACGGCGCCGACCACGTGGGCCACATCGCCACCTTCGGCATCATGGCGCCCAAGAGCGCGATCAAGGACGTCTGCCGTGTGCTCGACTACCCGCTGGCCGACGCGAACGCCCTCGCGTCCATGGTCCCCGACACGCCAAAAATCACCTTCGCCAAGGCCTTCAAGGAGAATCCCAAGCTCGCCGAATTGCTCGACGGCGACGACCCCCAGAAGCGGCGCATCCTGGAGCTCGCCATGCGTCTGGAGGGGACCACGCGCAACATCGGCGTGCACGCCTGCGGCATCATCATCAGCCGCGACCCGCTGATGGAGACCATCCCCATCATCCCCACCGCGGGCGAAAGCCTCATGACCACGCAGTACGACGGGCACTTCGTGGAGCCCATCGGCCTGCTGAAGATGGACTTCCTGGGCCTCAAGACCCTCTCCGTCCTCAAGGCCTGCCTGGCCTCCATCAAGGAATCCCACGGCCTGGACGTGGACATGGACAAAATCCCGATCGACGACAAGGAGACCTTCGAGCTCTTCTCCCGCGGCGAGACGGACGGCCTCTTCCAGTTCGAATCCGACGGCATGAAGGCCCACCTGCGTTCCCTGCGCCCCAACCGCTTCGAGGACCTGGTGGCCATGAACGCCCTCTACCGTCCCGGCCCGATGGCGTACATCCCCTCCTTCATCAAGCGCAAGCACGGCGAGGAGCAAATCGCCTACGACCACCCCTTGATGGAGAAGTACCTCAAGGACACCTACGGCATCACCGTCTATCAGGAACAGGTGATGTTGCTCTCGCGCCTGCTGGGCGGCTTCACGCGCGGCGAGTCCGACACGCTCCGCAAGGCCATGGGCAAGAAGCAGCTCGAGACGATGGAGAAGCTCCGCGTCAAGTTCATCGACGGCTGCCTCAAGAACCCCGCCTTCATGGAGGCCTGCGCAAGCGAGGACGAGGCCCGCAAGAAGACCGAGAAGATCTGGGCCGACTGGACGGCCTTCGCCTCCTACGCCTTCAACAAGTCGCACTCCGTCTGCTACGCCTACATCGCCTACCAGACCGGCTACCTCAAGGCGCACTACCCAGCCGACTTCATGTGCGCGCAAATCTCCTCGGAAATCGGCAACTTCGACAAGATGCCCGCGCTCGTCGCGGCCGCCGCCGACATGGGCCTGAAGGTCCTCCCGCCGGACGTCAACCGCTCGCGGTGCCACTTCGCGCCCGAGGGCAAGGACGCCGTGCGCTTCGGCCTTGGCGCCATCCGCAACGTCGGCGAGGCCGCCGGCTCCCTCATCGTCGCCGAGCGCGAGGCCAACGGCCCCTACAAAGGCCTCGTGGACTTCTGCAAACGCCTCTGCGGCGCCGCCGCCAAGGCCGCCAACGACAACAAGCTCCTCGTCGGCAAGCGCGCCATTGAAGCCCTCATCCGCAGCGGCGCCATGGCCTGCTTCACCGACGTCACCCAGGGCCGCCTCCTCGCCGGCATCGACTTCGCCTTCTCCCGCGTGGCCGAGTCCGACCGCGACGGCGCCAGCGGCCAGGCCTCCCTCTTCGACCTCCTGGGCGACGACAAGGCCGCCGGCTCCTTCGGCGGCGAGGACCTCCCTGACGCCCCCGACCGCTCCGACAAGGAGAAACTCCAGGACGAGCGCGACCTCCTGGGCGTCTACCTCACCGGCCACCCCGTCGACCGCTACCGCACGCTGGTGCGCTCCTTCCAGACCGTCACCGCCGAGCGCTTCGCCAACGACCCCAAGGCCCACAACGCCGTGCGCGTGGCCGGCATCCTCACCGGCGTGCGCATCGCCCTCTCCAAAAACACCAAGCGCCCCTGGGCCGACCTGACGCTCGAGGACGGCACCGGCACCGTCAAGATCCTCGCCTTCAACGACACCTTCGAGCGCCACCGCGACCTCTTCGTGCAAGACGCCCCCGTGCTCATCTGCGGCGAGGCCAAGACCGAGGAGGGGCGCGACCCCGTCATCTTCGCCAGCGAGGTCTACGCCCTCGCCGACGCCCCCTCCGTCTTCGCCAAGAGCCTGGAGGTCCGTTGCCGCGTGGACAACGACACGCGCTCCGCCGACAAGATGAAGCGGATGCGCGACCTCCTCGCCGCCCACCCCGGCGGCTTCCCCATCACCTTCGCCCTCGACCTCCCCGGCAACCGCGCCGCCGTCATCGAGCCGGACACCTCCTGGACCGTTGACCCCACGGCCGACTGCATCGCCGGCCTGGAGGCCATCTGGGGCCGCAACGCCGTCTCCTACACCAAGCGCGGCGACGGCATCTTCGGCGACCCCAAACGCAACCGCCGCCGCTATGTCCCCCGTGACGCCTCGTAACCCAAGGACCCCCATGCGCAACAACATCCTCCTCTCCTCCCTCTTCCTCTACACCCTCGCCGGGGGCTTCCTCTGCTTCATCGCCAACCATGTCTACGGCCTCTGGACCAACAACTTCAGCCTGTGGCTGATCGTCCTGCCGGCCCTGCTCCTCGGCTGGATCGTCGGTTGGGCGCTCCGCCGCTGGGCCGAGCACCGCGTGGGCACGCGCACCTTCTCCGTCCTGGCGTTGCTCGTGGCGTTGCTCGCGGCCTTCACCTTCCTGGACCACGCCGGTCTGGCCGCGGACTGGACGTGCCTCGGCCTCTCCTATGATGCCTGGAAAACCTTTGTCCGCCTGCAGGCCGCCCTCTGGTTTGTGCCGCTCGCCTTCCTGTTGCCGCTCCTCTGGGTGCGCGGCAACGAGGTCGCGCCGCGTGGCCGCATGACCGTCTTTGTCGGTGTCTGCGCCGGCTTTATCCTCGGGCGCATCTTTGTGGGCGCCGCCCCCTTCACCTGGGTCTGGACGGGCTGCGTGGCCGCGATGCTCCTCGCCGCCGGCGCCTGGCTGGTCACCGCCTTCGAGAACCGCCGCGTGCGGCAGACGCTCGCCGGCGTTGTCGTCCTGCTGCTGCTTGGCGCCTTCCTCTTCGGTCGCTCCGCCCGCCTCCCCGAGGGGGAGACCCTGGAAGCGCTCAATCCCTACACCATCATCCACACGCCGCTTGGCGCGGGCCCCGCCGAGGGCGTGGACGAAGCCCCCTTCATCGCCTCCCAGCTCATCCCCACCCTGCTCAAGCCCGCCGCCGATGCCCGCATCGCCTTCCGCGCCGGCGACCTCAAGCCCGCCCTCCCCGCCTACGACACCGCCCAGCTCAAGGGCCTCTACGACGCCATCTGGGTGCGCCTGCCCCCCGCCGCGGAGGTGACCGAGCGCGATTACTTCGGCGCGGCCGCCCTCAACGCCGTCCTCACCCACCTCAAAGACAACGGCCTGATGGTCTACGACCTCGACGCCCGCGCCTTGGATTCCCGCCTGCTGATGGAGCGCATCCTCATCCTCCGCAAGCACTTCGCCCACGTCCAGCTCTGGATGACCGGCCTCAACGAGTGGCAGCTCGTCGCCTCCCGCCAGCCCATCACCGCCGACCTCAACGCCCTGACCGCCCTGGCCGACCGCCCCGCGGTCGCCGATTGCCTGATCAAGGCCCAAATCCCCGACCCCATCTACCTCCTCCCCTGCTGCGTGGTCGCCGACACCCAGAAGCTCGTCTCCGCCCTGGCCGAAGGCGAGGACGCCGTCAAGGCCGACCTCCCCTGGGGCGAGCCGGAGAAGGCCCGCGAGCTCCTCTTCGACAAGCAGACCGCCCTCCACCTGATGAAGGCCTTCGCACCCTTCTATGACGACGAGATGGCCTGGGTCGCCGTCCCCAAAGAGGCGGAAAAGGACTTCCGCGACCTCCTCTACGCCCTCCGCCAAACGCGCAAAGGGGTCATGACCGACAACCTCATCAACGCGAAGACGCAACTCGAGGCCGGCAAGGCCAACCCCTACGACCCCTTCCTCCAAAGCCTCGCCGACCGCTACATCCAATCCGCCGCCGACCTCGCCAAGCTCGCCAACACCCAGCGCGCCCTCCAGTTCTACGACATCGCCTTCGCCACCGCCGTCCCGGAGGTCGAGGACATCCTCGCCGCCGCCGACCTCGCCAAAAGCACCGGCGACCTCCGCCGCGTGGAGAGCTACTACGCCCTCGCCATCAGTGGCCCCACCCCCAACTTCAAGGCCCTCACCGAATACGCCAAGTTCCTCGAAGGTGACAAGCAATACGAAAAGGCCGAGTATTGCGCCAACCAAGCCTTCCGCCTGATCCTGGATGGCGACCCCGCCCTGCAGCGCAGCCTGCGCTTCTTCATCGCCACCTGCGTGGCCAAACAACCCAAACGCTCCGCGGAAGGCCTCGCCATGGCCCGCCGCATCGCCGCCTCCGTCACCGACCAAGCGGAAAAAGACATCTACATCCCCGCCTACGGCTCCTTGCTCATCGATTGCGGCCACGCCAAAGAGGGCCTCGCCATCCGTCGCCACTACAAAGCCTACGGCGAATTGCTCACACAGACAGAAGGGAACACGCCATGAAAACGCGCACCGTCCTCATCCTCGGCGCCGGTGGACTCGGCCGCGAAGTCTTTTGGTGGGCCAAAGAGGCCGGCCTCGACCCCGTCGGCTTCATCGACGACAACCCCGCCGCCCTCGGCGACCGCACCGGCTACGCCCCCATCGTCGGCGGCGTCGAAGAGGCCCCGCTGACCTGCCCCGTCCTCTGCGCCATCGGCCAAAACGCCATCCGCCGCCTCTGCGTGGAACGCCTCGCGGACCGCGGCGCGCGCTTCGCCACCCTCATCCACCCCCAGGCCAAAGTCCTCCACGCCACCCTCGGCACCGGCGCCGTCCTGGCCCCCTTCGCCTACGTCGGCGCCGACGCCCGCGCCGGCGACTTCCTCTTCATGCAGACCGGCGCGGTGCTCGGCCACGATGTCGTGGCCGGCGACTTCCTGCGGATGGACACCACTTCCTTCGTCGGCGGCTACGCCGTCCTCGGCAACGGCGTCACCCTCCACACCGGCGCCCAGGTCATGCCCGGCAAACGCGTGGGCGACCAATGCACCCTCGGCGCCGGCGCCGTCCTCCTCTCCAACCTCCACCCCTCCTCCACCGTCTTCGGCGTCCCCGCCCAAAAGGTCTGACGTCCCTTCCCCGGTAATCTCCGGGGAAGTTTTTCCGCGAAGACGATTTGGCGTGGAAACCCTGCTGGCTCCATCGCTCCCGTTGGTCGCGCCGCCCTTGGGATTTCCACGCTATCGCGCCCCCGAAGGGGCGCTCAAAAGGGGAATTGGAAGTTTAGCTGATTGGCTGATTGGCTGATTGGCTGATTGACCAAACGCGGTAGGACAGATAGAACCTCCGAGGAAATCGACAAACCTCTTTTCCCCGCAAAAACGCCAATACGCGCGAAGCCAGATGGGTTGACGCCGGTCGCTCTGCGGGCTAAACGCCCGCTGACCGCTCCCTCCCGCCCATCGTCTTCGCGCCTTGCCGGTTTTCCGAAAAACACAGAGACGCGAGGGATGGGCACGGTAGAGAGGCCCGCAGGGCCGAGCGGTGAAGTGCCCAGGCCCTCGCGTCCTTCGTGTCTTCGTGGAAACCCGAGCGTCCCGTTTTTCGTTCTCCGGGGCGGCTCCGCCGCCCCTCTTTGGCCCCTACCTTATTATGTAGGGACCTCACAAAGCCAAATCCCCCCTCGCAATCACCCGAAAAGCGCCTCTCAAAGGCCCCTTTTTACCCCCTTTTGAGACCCTATAGTGGTCCGCCTTGGACCACTATAAGGGTTGACCCTCGACCCTTATAGGGTCTCACCACCGACCCCTATAGTGGTCGACCTCGGACCCTTATAGGGTCTCAGAAAGACCCCTTAAGCGTCTCCCCAAAGACCCTTTTTGGGCCTCCAGAAGGTACTATATAATAAGGTAAGGGGGAAGGGGCGGCCAACGCGCCCCCAGTAGTGCCGGAAAAATGGGGACCGCAAAGACGCAAATCTTGCAGGAAAGATGGGACGCTAACGCCGGGCGCACATCCGTGCGCCCTCCCGCGCCTCACTTTCCTGCGTCAAAGGAGAAGAGGAAGTTTGGAAGCTTGAAGGCTTGGAAGCTTGGTTTTCGGGGAGGGATTTCGCCCCACTCCCCCGCTTGGGGCTGATTGGCTGATTGGACGGCGTCTGTCGCCGGATGGCTCCCAAAACCAAAGCATGGCGTGCGAAGCCCGCCATGCCCTACAGGCCTCCGGGCCGGACGTGCGCTTTGCGCGCACGCACGGCCCGCCTTCTGCGTCGCCTACCTTTGTGTCCTTTGTGCGCTTTGTGATAAACCCACACTGGCAGTCCTGCGTGCGGTAGCACGCCCCTAATCGGCTTTAATCTGCGTAATCGGCGGTTCCCCTATTCTGGCAGTCTTGGACGACGCGGTAGGACGTATAGGACCTATAGGACCACTAGGACGGCGGCTTCGCCGCTTTGTACAACGACTTCGCCCATCGCGCTTGTCGCACGTTCTGTAGCCGTGGAAGGTTTGGCGCTTCGCGCCTGCACGCTCTGTTTTTCTAGAAGTCACAGAGACGCGAGGGATGGGCACGGGAGTGAGGCGCAACGCGCCGAACGGTGAAGTGCGATCTGGAAGTTTGGAAGCTTGGAGGCTTGGAAGTTTGGCAACAACTCATCCGTCGCCCCACAGGGGCGTTCCGTTCTCCGTTCTCTGTGACCGTGGAAGGTTTGCGGCTTTGCCGCTACACGCTCCGTTCTCCAGGGGCGGCTCCGCCGCCCCTTTCTTTTTTCCGCGGGGTTTGCTACACTATGGGCGCATTGAGGGAGTAGCCGGCGCGAGATGCGCGGCAGGCCAACAGTCTCGGCGGCAACGCCTGGCCTGCCTGAAATGGCGAGACTCATGTGCGGCACGCCGCCGCGCACGGGTCTTTTGTCTCCAAACAGAAAGCCCGGGGCCAGGCGGCCGCCGGGCTTATTGTTTCGTTCACCGAACGGAGAGAGAGATGGACAAAGCATTCATGACCCCCGCCGATGAAGTGGTGCGGGAGTTGGGCGGCGACCGTCGGCAGGGGCTGACGGAGGAGGCGGTGCGCGCCAGCCGCGAGGCGCACGGCGCGAACGAGCTGTCGCGCCCGGAGCAAATCGGATGGTTCAAGCGGATCATCGAGGCCTTCAAGGAGCCGATGATTCTGTTGCTGGTGATGGCGTTGCTGATTATGGTGGGCGTGAATGTGGCCCACCTGCTCTCCGACGGCCACACCGAGTTTGCCGAGTGCGTGGGCGTGGCGCTGGCCATCCTGCTTTCGGTGGGTATCTCCGTGGGCATGGAGGGGCGCAGCGCCAAGGCCTTCGAGGCCCTGCGCGGCATGGGCGCGGACGTCCATCCGCGGGTCCTGCGCAACGGCAAGAGTGTGCGCATCCCGCAGTCCGAGCTGGTGGTGGGCGACATCATGTTCGTGGGCACGGGCGACAAGCTGACGGCCGACGGGCGCCTCATCGAGTCCAGCGGTCTGGTGGCCGACGAATCGGCGCTGACGGGCGAATCGGCCCCTGTGGAGAAGGACGCCACGGCGCAGGTGGCCGAGACGGCTCCCGTGGCCGAGCGGCCCACGATGCTTTACGCCGGCAGCTACGTCACCGCGGGCACGGGCCTGATGGTGGTGACGGCGGTGGGCATGCACACCGAGTTTGGCCGCATCGCCGCGGCGCTGGCCACGCAGAGCACGGGCAAGACGCCGTTGCAGGAGCGTCTGGCCAAGCTGGGCAAGTGGGTCACCATCGCGGGCATCGCGGCGGCCGTCCTGGTCTTCGCGGTGCAGTTGCTGCAGGGCTTCTTGAATCACGGCGGCATCACGTGGATGGGCGTGGGCAACGCCTTCATCTCGGCCATCGTGCTCATCGTGGCGTGCGTGCCCGAGGGTCTGCCCACCATCGTGGCCATGAGCCTGGCGATCAACGTGCTCAAGATGGCCAAGCAGAACGCCTTGGTCAAGAAACTCATCGCCTGCGAGACCATCGGTTGCGTCACCTTCATCTGCTCGGACAAGACCGGCACGCTGACCGAGAACCGCATGACCGTCATCTCCCTGGTCGGGCCCGACGGCGAGCGCACCGCGCCGCAGGGCGACCTGCTCACCAACATGTGCGTCAACGCCACCGCCGACCTCTCCGACGACGGCAAGGGCTTCGTGGGCAACCCCACCGAAGGCGCCCTCCTCGTCGCCGCCGCCAAGGCCGGCCACGAGCCCGCCAAGCTCCGCGCCCAGGCGAACATCGTGGACGTCGAGCCCTTCTCCTCCGACACCAAGCGGATGGTCACCAAGCTCGGCGGCAATCGTCCGCTCACATTGATGAAGGGTAGCCCCGAGGCCGTCCTGGCCGCCTGCGGGATGGCCGGCGAGGCCAAGGCCTCCGCCGAGGCCGCGATGGCCAAGTGGCAGGACCAAGCCTGCCGCGTGCTCGCCTTCGCCCATGCCGAAGGCAACGGCCCGTTGATTTATGACGGCTTCGCCGCCATCGCCGACCCCGTGCGCGAGGACGTGCCCCCGGCCATCGACGCCTGCCGCACCGCCGGCATCTCCGTGATGATGCTCACGGGCGACAACCTGATCACCGCCACCGCCATCGCCCGCTCGCTGGGCATGCTCGAGGGCGGCCACCGCGCCGTCACCGCCGCCGAGCTGGAGAAGCTCGACGACGCCGCCTTCGCCGAGGCGCTCAAGAGCGTCCGCGTCATCGCGCGCTCCACGCCGTCGGTCAAGCTGCGCGTGGTGCGCACGCTCAAGGCGCAGGGCGAATCCGTGGCCGTCACGGGCGACGGCATCAACGACGCGCCCGCCATCAAGGAGGCGGACGTCGGCGTGGCCATGGGCATCACCGGCACCGAGGTCACCAAGGAGGCCTGCGACATCCTGTTGCTCGACGACGCCTTCGCGACCATCGTCCGCGCCATCCGCTGGGGCCGCGGCATCACCGACAACTTCAAGCGCTTCATCCTCTTCCAGCTCACCGTCAACGTCTCCGCCGTGCTGGTGGTGCTCGTGGCCGTGATTCTGGATGAGCCGCCGCCCTTCTCGCCCCTCGAGCTCCTGTGGGTCAACATCATCATGGATGGTCCGCCCGCCCTCTGCCTGGGCCTGGAGCGCATGAGCGACGACCTGCTCCGCCGCAAGCCCATCCGCCGCGACGCCCCGCTCGTCAGCCGCGGCATGGTGATGCGCATGGCCATCATCGGCGGTCTTATCGCCGCGGTCTGCCTGCTCCAACTCAAGGGCGTGGTCAACTTCCTGGGCGTCGACCTGACGAACGCCGCGGAGCTCGGCACCGCCGTCTTCACGCTCTTCGTCTTCTGCCAGCTGGCTAACGCCCTGGCCGCGCGCCGTCCCGAGGGCGGCAACCCCTTGGGCGGCCTGACCGGCAACCCGGCGCTCGTCTGCGCCCTCTTCATCGCCGCGGTGCTTCAGTGGGTCATCGTGGTCTGGGGCGGCGCCGCCTTCGGCACCGTCGCCCTGGGCGTGGAGACCTGGGTCCGTATCCTGCTCGTGGCCGCCTGCGTGCCCATCATCGCGGTCCTTCTGCCCCGTAGTCGCGCCTAAGGGGCGGCGTTGCCGCCCCAGAGAACAGAGAACAGAAAACAGTGAACAGAGCGCGCGACAAGCGCGCGATGGATAAAACCCAGTTAAAGGCGTGGTGAGCCCTGCTCGCCACGCCTTTTTATACAACCGCAAGAACGCAACGCTTACAGGAAAGCTGGGGCGCTAACGCCGGGCGCACGTCCGTGCGCCCTCCCGCGCCCCACTTTCCTGCGCCAAAAGGACTTCTTAAGACGGCCCAAGCGCGAAGCCGATGGGCGGGAGGGAGCGATCAGCGGGCGTTTAGCCCGCAAAGCGACCGGCGTCAACCCATCTGGCTTCGCGCACCCTCGCGTCTTTGCGGGAGAAGAGACCTGCGATTTCCCCGAACAGTATTGCTTTCAACGGGGTAGTCCAGCGGAGCCCCCCGCTGATTGACTGAACGACGCGGTAGGACATATAGGACGTATAGGACGGTAGCTTCGCCGGAAGACTCCCAAAACCAAAGCGTGGCGTGCGAAGCCCGCCATGCCCTACAGGCCTCCGGGCCGGACGTGCGCCTTGCGCGCACGCACGGCCCGCTCCCCTGCGTCGCCTACCTTTGTGTCCTTTGTGCGCTTTGTGATAAATCCACACTGGCAGTCCTGCGTGCGGTAGCACGCCCTTAATCTGCCAAAATCTGCGAAATCTGCGGTTTCATCCTGCGTCGTCTAGGGGTGCCTTCAAGAAGTCACAGAAACGCAAGGGATGGGCGCGGTAGAGAGGCGCAACGCGCCGAACGGTGAAGCGCCCAGGCCCTTGCGTTCCTTCGTGTCTTCGTGGAGAAGGGACGTCAAAGGCCCAAACGGGCCTTGAGGGCCGCGAGGGTGGAGGCGAGGTTGACCTTGCGGCGGGCCTCGCCGAGGGCACCGTCAAAGCGGTGGGCGTAGCCCTCATCGCAGAGATTGTCGACGAAGCGGGCGAACTTGCCGGTGGTCACGGTGAGGTTGTCCAACACCTCGACGGCGGCATGGCCGACCGCGACGGCCTCGCTGAGCATCCCCGTGGATTCGGCGGTGACGAAGAGCCGTTCGCACTCGGTGACGAAGGCGGGGATGGGGTTGAAGCGGTCCTTGGAGAAGAGGAGCTTGTAGTCGAAGGGGAAGGAATCGACGACGGCCTCGGCCTCGGGGGAGGTGCGGCGGGAGGTGGTGACCCAGCGCTCACACCCCTCGGTGGCGGCGAAGACGGCTTCGAGTTGGGTGCGGAGCCAATCGGGGGCCACGTCCGCCACGGGGTTTTTGCCACCGATGATGACGGCCACGGCGCGGTTGCGTTTGGGCACGTAGCGCTCGTAGAAGGCCGCGGTCTGGGCGGTGTAGAAGTCCGGTCGGGCGGGGGTGAGGTTGGTGGGGATGGGGAAGAGGTTGGCGCGGCGCGGCGGGTTGTCGAAGACCGGCGCAAGGATGGCATCGAAGCCGCCGAGGCGGTAACCGCCCGGGGTGAGGATGGCGACGCAGGGGACGCCGAGCGCACGCTTGAGGAGTTTGAGGGAATAGAAGGTGTTGGAGCCCGCGCCGATGATTAGGTCCGGGCGGCGTTTGGCGGCGGCCGCACGGACGGCGGGGAGCACGCCCGTGAGGTCCGGCCGCAGTCCCACGCGGTCGCAGAGGTAAGAGAGGGTCTTGCGGCCCTTGGTGGGATAGGTGCAAGGCACGAGGTCAAAAGAACATCCAAGGCCCTCGGCGAGGGCCTTGGATTGGTTCTCATGCCCCGGCTTGCCGTCGGTGAGGATCAGCGCGTGGGACATGGCGGGTCTCAGTCGGAGAAGCGGCCCATGGCGGCGAACTTGGCGTAACGCTGCTCGACCAACTTGTCGACGGGGATTTTCTTGAGTTCGCGGATGGCCTTGAGGATGGCCTGCTTGACGTCCTCGATGGTCTTGGCTGGGTCGTTCTGCGCACCACCCTGGGGCTCGGGGATGATCTCATCGATGAGGCCAAGCTTCTTGAGCCAGTCGGAGGTGAGCTTGAGGGCCTCGGCGGCCTGGGGCGCCATGTGGCCGTCGCGCCAAAGGATGGAGGCGCAGCCTTCGGGGCTGATGACGGAGTAAATGGCGTGCTCGAGCATCAGGATGCGGTCGCCCACGGCGATGCCGAGCGCGCCGCCGGAACCGCCTTCGCCGGTGACGACGACGACGATGGGCGCCTTGAGGACGGACATGTCGGCGAGGTTCTTGGCGATGGCCTCGGCCTGGCCGCGAGCCTCGGCGTCAAGGCCGGGGAAGGCGCCCGAGGTGTCAACGAGCGTGACGATGGGCAGGTGGAACTTCTCGGCCAGGCGCATGATGCGCATGGCCTTGCGGTAACCATCCGGGTTGGCCATGCCGAAGCGGTAGGCAATCTTCTCCTCGGTGGTGCGGCCCTTGCGGTGGCCCACGAGGACGACGCGCTCGCCGCCGATGTTGACCAGGCCGGCGAACATGGCGGGGTCGTCGGCCACCAGGCGGTCACCGTGCAGCTCGTTCGCCTGCGGATCCCAGGCGGCGAGGTAGTCGATGAGCAGGGGGCGATTGGGGTGACGGGCGATCTGGACGGTGTCCCAGGTGGTGTGGGCGGGGGCCTTCTTGGCGGCCGCGGGCTTGGCCGCGGGTTTCTTCGCCGCGGGTTTGGCGGGGGCCTTGGCCGCAGGTTTCTTGGCCGCAGGCTTGGCGGCGGGCTTCTTGGCGGGGGCCTTGGCGGCCGCGGGCTTCTTGGCGACAGGTTTCTTGGTGGTGGCCATGGTGCGTCTCCTCCTTACTTAGCGGCCGTCAGGAAGCGGATCGTCTTGGCGAGGTAGGCCTTGAGGTCCTTGCGGGCGACGATCTTGTCCAGGAAGCCATGCTCCAAGAGGTACTCGGAGGTCTGGAACTCCGGCGGGAGCTTCTGCTTGATGGTGGTCTCGATGACGCGGCGCCCGGCGAACCCGATGAGGGTCTTGGGCTCGGCGATGTTGAGGTCGCCGACCATCGCGAAGGAGGCGGAGACACCGCCGGTGGTGGGGTCGGTCATGACGGAGATGTAGAGGAGACCCTCATCGCGCAGACGCTGGATGGCCGCGCAGGTCTTGGCCATCTGCATGAGCGAGACAAGGCCTTCCTGCATGCGCGCACCACCGCTGGCCGTGCAGAGCACGAGCGGGCACTTGAGCTTGCGCGCGGTCTCGGCGGCCTGGAGGATGCGCTCGCCCGTGCCGGAACCCAACGAACCGCCCATGAAGCGGAAGTCCATCGCGCCCAGCACCACGGGGATCTTGTCCAGCGTGGCCGTGCCCACGACGATCGATTCGCCGATGCCGGTCTTCTCGCGGGTGGCGGCGACCTTCTCGGCATAGGCCTCCTTCGCGTCGTGGAAGGTGAGCGGGTCGTGCGCGATGACGTCGGCGGCGATCTCCTTGAAGGAGCCCTTGTCGGCCAAGAGGGCGATGCGCTCACGCGCGGAGAGACGGCCATGCGCACCGCAGACGGGGCAGACCTTCAGGTTCGCGGCATACTCGTCCTTCGGCGTGTAGGCGCCACACTTCTTGCAGACGTTCCAAAGCGCCTCGGTGGGCACGCGCAGGGGCGCCTCGGGCGCCTTCGTAAACCAAGCCATAAAGAGACTCCTTTATCCTTGTTGAAGATTTAACCTTAGTTTAGCACAATCCCGCGCCTCTTGCACAGGGGCGCTTGCGCGCCCCGGAGAACTGGAAAGTGTATGATGTTTTCGCGCACTCTGAGAGGGGCTGTGGGCCTCCCCCCTGCGCCCCCCTAGGGGGGCGGC
>CALXMT010000034.1 GCA_944389545.1 uncultured Kiritimatiellota bacterium
GGGGGGCGGGATGGTCTTCTTCTCTTTCTTCATGACAGGTCCTCTCAAAAGTGCGCAAACACATTGTACACTTTCCACGCTCTGTTCTCTGTTCTCTGGGGTGGCGTTAGCCACCCCGCCCCTGTGCTATAATAAGCTCATGCCAAAAGATTCCTACACGCTTCCGCACGATCATGGCCAGGACACCCGCCGCGTCCTGGAACGGATGCCGAGCCGTCCACGTTTTGAGCGCGTCGCCACGCTCTTCCGTCTGCTTGAGGACCCGACGCGTCTGCGCATCCTGTGGTTTCTCTGCCATTGCTCGGAGTGCGTGACGGACATCGGCGCCGTGGTCGGCATGAGCGTGGCCGCGGTCTCCCACCACCTGCAGGTGCTCCGCCGTGCCGGCATCTTGGTCTCCGAGCGCCGCGGCAAGGAAATCTACTACACCCTGGCCGACACCCACGAGGCCAAGCTCCTCCACCGCTCCATCGACGCGCTCTTCGAACTCACCAAAGACGCCCCCGTCTGCCCCCTCCTCGCCTATGCCGAGGGGCGCTGACGCGCCCCGTTTTCCACGAAGACGCAAAGAGAACGCAAGGGCCTGGGCACTTCACCGTTCGGCCCTTCGGGCCTCACTACCGTGCCCATCCCTTGCGTTTCTGCGTTTTCTTGAAGACAAGCAAAGGCCGCACAGGAGATACAGGAGCGCGCGACGAATGAAGCCGTTTGGAAGGGCGCCGCAAGGTGCTACGTCCTATTCGTCATATGGGTCCTAGTCGTCCTACTGCGTCGTTTTATGGCATGTCGCAGACGTGCCGGGGGTGCAGGGAGAACTTCTCCCTGCCGGGGCGTGGGGCGGCGCCCCACATCCTTCCACTTTTCCACTCTCTCAATCCTCCAAATATTCAATTCCCTTTGTGCCCTTTGGGGTCCTCTGTGTTCTTTGTGGTAAATCCACACTGGCAGTCTTTGCGGGGCCTCTTTTCCCCCGGAGAGATGGGGTGGGGGACGGTCTGCAATCAGAGGCGGATGCAGAGGAGGCGCTGGCGGCAGCCTCGAAGACGTCGGCGAGTGCGCGGTCCGCGGAGGTCATTAAGGCCAGCTCCATCACCCGTGAACGTCTTTGGGCATCGCAAGTATGTTGCAAGCCGCCTAAGATAAATAAAACCACGCCCTACGGTATTCGAATGTAGGGCGTGGTCGTGGTAGGCGTGCCCGCATTACGGGTCGAAGATGCCTTGTTCGGCTGGTGCGAAGGCCTCGATGGGCGAGATTCCCGCCTCCCGCAGACTGGCATAGAGGCGCAGGGCCACTTTGAAGAAGGAGCACCGCTCGATGCACGCATCATCCAAGCATGTCGCGGAAACCGTGTGCGCTTTGTCCATTGCGTTCACATAACAGAGCGAGCAGAGCCGCACGTAGGGGCAATTCTCGCACCGCCCGACGCGTAACCGTTCGAACCCATGGATCAGATCCAACACAGCCTTTTTGTCTAGGCCTGTGCTGACGTGGCCGAGTGGGTAGTAGCCCTCCATCTTTTCGCAGGCGTACAATGTGCCATCGGTGTGGACGAAGAGTTTGGTGACGCCCGGTACGCAACAGCCACCAAGACCGAGCGTCCGCTCCGATTGCCCTTCCAAAGAAAGATGTTCCAACCGCCACAATGTGTGTCCGAAGAGCGATTGTTCGAATCGGTAGGCTCCCTGCTCGCCACGGAGCGCGGCCTGATAATAAGCCTGCGCGGCCTCGTTCATCGCGGCGATGGTCTCCTGTGCGAAATCACGAATGGTCTGTGTATCAAAGAGCGTCTGGTTATAAAGGGAAACATTAGAGACCAAAACAGGCTGGCCGGCCGTAAGTGGATGCTCGCGGAAGAAAGCACTACGACGCTGGTACGCCACCGGCGGGGTGACAACCGCGATAAAGCCGACGCGTCGGCGGTAATAATCCGGGGAAAGATCGTGCAAGCGTTGCAGATTGGCCATGATGGTCTGGAAAGTCGGCTCGCCATGCAGGGTTCTGCGGTAGCGGTCATGCAGATCCTTGGGGCCATCCAGCGACACCATCACTTGCACATCGTTCTCAATCAGGAAGCGGCAGTTCTCTTTGGTCAGATGGTTCCCGTTGGTGGTGAAGGAGGGCATGACGGGGACATCCGGCCAGCGTGCCTTGGCATAGGCGAGCACATCCCGAATGCGCGTTAGCCCCTCCTCAAACATCGGCTCGCCGCCATAGAAGGACAAAAGGAGTTTCCCGTCCGCTTTATTCCTGTGCGAGCAATAAAAATCCACGCCCTTGCGGGCGATTTCCAACGACATCACACGCTGGCTATGAGTGCGTTCATGGCCATAGGCACCACCATAGACGCAATAACGGCAACGGTTCGAACATTTCTCCGTGACGTTCAGAATCAAAATCCCGATACCTCGCGCGACTGCCTGCGCCCACGCCTCGTCCGGATAAGGCTGCAAGGAAAAGAAAGGTTCCTCTTCCACACCCCGCGGAGAGATGGGCATATCGAATGGGGCGACCACGCCAGTGTGGATGTCGTAACCCCACGTGTTGCCTGAATAGGATTGGAAAACGCGTTTCATACTTGCTCCGTCAAAACCCAAAAAGCCCTCCCCATTTCCGCGCGAAGACTTCAATGGGGAAGGGCTCCCAGGCAACACGACTCAGGCCTGAATCAGGCACGTGGGCGTTTGATCATAGAGCTCATCCAAACAGGCCTGTTTCGCCTTGATGGACGGCTTCTTGGCGAGCACATGACGCATTGCGGAGACGATTCCAAGTTCCGCAATGCGCGCAACTGCCGAATGCCCCGGTTTTCCGGTGCAAGTGCAGGTGGTTTGACAACTGGCCATGACTGTTCCTCTTATCAGTGGATACGTTCTTACCCGCCCGCTGGCAAGAGTTCTACGATTTGCCGCAGTGAACGCCCAAATGCTCTGGCTTAAACCAAAACAAAAAGGGCGTGTCACCATCGACCGTTTTCAGCGGGGCCTACCACAGCCTTGAGGAAAACTGTACGAAGAGACACGCCAGGTATACCTGGCGCACACTCTGCATGACAATCGCTCCTCAGTGAAGGTGGTAGTTTCGCTGAACGAATGTATGCGAGACGCATCCAATCGGCTTGGGCCTAAGCGGCGGGCCGCCCTGCCCAAGCAACTGATCCTTAGAATACCCCTTTCTGTGTACTGCTGTCAAGCAATAGTGTCCGGGGAAAGTAAGGAATCGCACAGACGCAAGGGGTGGCTCGAACCGCTTTGTGTCCCATTGGTCGCTCTGCGGCTTCGCCGCTAGCCGCGCCTGCCGCCCTCCGGTTTGCGCCTTGACGGCTAAGAATAAAGTCAGGGTAGGGGGAACTTCACCAACAACACCAAACTTTCAAGCTTTCCACAAATGACAGGTCTTTGGCAAAGGGTGGAGATAGAGGAAGAACAAGCGATTGTGGGTCGTCTAGCCAAGCCTCCGCACTCCCAAGCTCCATCTGATCTTTGACAACTGAATGACGTTTGTATTGGCAATTGCGTCGAGAGAGGCTTGCGCCAGCCTTTATATATAAGGCACGGTTCGGGCCCTGTAAATCGGCGAAAAAGAGACTGCCCGTGGTTGGGTGAGGTCAGAGGCGGATGCAGAGGAGGCGCTGGCGGGTGTAGTCGGCGTGCCAGCCGTCGGGGCGGAGGTGGGTGGGACGGAGGCGCGCGACGGTTTCGGCGAAGAGGGCTTCCTGTTCGGCGTCGGAGGTGGTGGCGACGCAGCCTTTGCGGAACATCCGCAGGAAGTTGAGCATGCCGTCTTCACCCTGCAACGGGGTGTCGCGCGGGAACCATTCGGTGCGGGTGACGCGGAAGCCGGCGCGTTCGAAGGGGACGACAAGCTCGGACAGGGGGCGGAAGTGGGCGGTGTCGGCGAAGGTCAGGCCGTGGGCCTCGGCGGTGAGGCGGAGGGCTTCATTGATGCCGGCGTTGCAGGCGATGCCGCCGCATTCCGCCACAAAGCGTCCGCCGGGGCGGAGGGTGCGCGCCAGGCCTTCGGCCAAGCGGTCGAGGTCGGGGATCCAGTGGAGGACGGCGTTGGAGAAGACGGCGTCGAAGGGGCGGCCGAAGTCGGGGAGGGCCATCGCGTCGGCCTGGAGGAAGCGGAGGTCCGGGAACTTGGCGCGGGCCTGCGCCAGCATGGCCGGGTCGGCGTCGACGCCCCAGACCTCCGCGCCCATCTGGGCGATTCGCACGGAGAGGTCGCCCGTGCCACAGCCCAGGTCGAGGATCACCTCGCCGGGCTGGGGCGCGAGCCAGTCCAGCAGGGCCGCGCCGTAGCGCGCCACATAGTCATGGCGCGTGTCGTAGAGCGTCGCGGACCACGTCTGTTTCCCGGCCATGGGGAGGTCTTTCCCGCGCGGCTTAGGAGAGCTTGTCGCGGAGGAGGGACTGGACGAGCTGGGGGGAGGCCTTGCCTTTGGAGCGCTTCATGACCTGGCCGACGAGGAAGCCGAGGGCGGCCTGCTTGCCGGCCTTGTAGTCGGCGACGACCTTGGGGTTGTCGGCGAGGGCGGCGTCGACGAGGGGCTCGATGGCGCCGGCGTCGGCGACCTGGCCGAGCCCGCGTTCCTTGACGATGGCGGCGGGGTCGCCGCCCTGGGCGAAGAGCTCGGGGAGGAGGGCCTTGGCGGTGGGCCCGTTGATGGTCTTGGCGTCGAGGAGCTTGAGGAGGTCGCCGAGGGCTTCGGGGGTGAGGGCGGAGTCCTTGACGTGGGTGCCTTCCTTGGCGGTGAGGGCGAGGACCTCGGCCATGACCCAGTTGGAGGTGAGCTTGCCGTTGCCGGAGCGCTTGGCGGCGGCCTCGAAGAAGTCGGCGAGGGCGCGGTCGGCGGAGAGGACGCCGGCATCGTATTCAGGGATGCCGTAGTCCTTCATCATGCGTTCGCGGCGGGCGGCGGGGGCCTCGGGGAGGTCCTTGGCCCAGGCGTTGATCTGCTCCTGGGTGAGGACGACGGGCGGGAGGTCGGGCTCGGGGAAGTAACGATAGTCCTCGGCGTTTTCCTTGGTGCGCATGGTGAAGGTCTCGCCGAGGTCGGGGTCCCAGCGGCGGGTTTCCTGGACGATGGGCTGGCCGCGGTCGAGGGCCTGGGTCTGGCGGGCGATTTCGTACTCCAGGGCGGCGTGGATGCCGCTGAAGGTGTTCATGTTCTTGATCTCGACCTTGACGCCGTAGGCCTCCTGGCCCTTGGGGCGGAGGGAGACGTTGACGTCGGAGCGCATATTGCCCTCTTCGAGGTTGCAGTCGCTGACGCCGGCGTAGATCATCATCTCGCGCAGGGCGGTGAGGTAGGCGATGGCCTCGTCGGCGGAGCGGAGGTCGGGCTCGGAGACGATCTCCATGAGGGGGATACCGGCGCGGTTGAAGTCGACGCCGGAGCAGCCGGGGCGGTGGGTGAGCTTGCCGACGTCCTCTTCCAGGTGGATGTGGTTGAGGCGGACGGTGCGCCCGCCGGGGAGGTCGACGTGGCCGCCGAGGCAGAGGGGGGCGTCGTTCTGGGTGATCTGGTAGTTCTTGGCCGAGTCGGGGTAGAAGTAGTTCTTGCGGTCGAAACGGGAGCGCTTGGCGATCTCGCACCCGAGCATGAGGCCGGCCATGACGGTGAGGCGGATGGCGCGGCCGTTGAGGGTGGGCAGGGCGCCGGGATAGCCGAGGCAGACGGGGCAGACGTGGCTGTTGGGGGTGGCGCCGAAGGCGGTGCCGCAGCCGCAGAACATCTTGGTGTGGGTCTTGAGCTGGACGTGGGTTTCCAGGCCGATGACGACTTCGTATTCCATGGCGGTCTCCTCAGCGAAGTTCCAGGGCGTGGGCGGCGCGGAAGAGCGTCGGCTCGCCGAAGTTGGGGCCCAGCAGCTGGATGCCGACGGGCTTGCCGGCGGCGGTGGCGCCGGCGGGGATGGCCATCGCGCAGCAGCCGGCGAGGTTGGCGCCCACGGTCAGCACGTCGGAGAGGTAGTTGCGGATGGGGTCGTCCTGGTAGACGCCGAGGGGCCAGGCGGGCTCGGGCGTGACGGGCGCCAGGAGGAGGTCGCAGGTCGCGAAGGCGGCGTCGAAGTCGCGCTTGATGAGGGTACGGACCTTCTGGGCGCGGTTGTAGTAGGCGTCGTAGTAGCCCGAGGAGAGGACGAAGGTGCCCAGGAGGACGCGGCGCTTGACCTCGGCGCCCATGCCCTGCGCGCGGGTCTTGAGGTACTGCCCCAGCACATCGTCACAGGGGACGCGCGCGCCGTAGCGGACGCCGTCGAAGCGGGCGAGGTTGGCGGAGACCTCGGCGGTCATGCAGATGTAGTAGGTGGGGATGCCGTAGGGCGAATAGGGGAGTGAGACCTCGCGGAGGGTGGCGCCGAGGGCCTCGGCGCGCTTGGCGGCGGCCTCGGTGAGGGCGCGCACCTCGGGGTCCAGGCCGTCGCCGAAGTATTCCTTGGGCAGGCCCAGGGTCATGCCGACGAGCGGCTTGGCGGGGTCGGCGCCGGTCCAGGCGTCGGCCAGGCGCGGCACGGGGACGTCGAGGCTCGTGGCGTCCATCGGGTCGTGGCCGGAGATGACGTCCATGAGCAGGGCGGCGTCCTCGACGGTCTTGGTCATGGGGCCGACCTGGTCGAGCGAGGAGGCGCAAGCCACGATGCCGTAGCGCGAGACGCGGCCATAGGTGGGCTTGACGCCGACGATGCCGCAATGGCTGGCGGGCTGGCGGATGGAGCCGCCGGTGTCCGTGCCCAGCGCGGCGAGGGCGAGGCCTCCGACGACGGCCGCGGCGCTGCCGCCGGAGGAGCCGCCTGGGATGCACCCGCGGGCGACGGGGTTCTCGGTGGGGCCGAAGCCGGAGGTCTGCGTGGTGGAGCCGAGCGCGAACTCGTCCATGTTGGTGCGGCCGAGGAAGATGGCGCCGGCGGCGCGGAGCTTGGCGGTGACGGTCGCGTCGTAGGGCGCGATGTAGCCCTCGAGGATGCGGCTGGAGGCCGTGCAGGGCTGGCCGATGACGCTCATGTTGTCCTTCATCGCGATGGGCGCGCCCAGAAGCGGGGCGTCCTCGCCGGCGGCGCGGCGGCGGTCGGCCTCGGCGGCCTGGGCCAGGGCGCCCTCGGCGTCGATGGTCACGAAGGCGTGGATGTCGGCCTGCGAGGGCTGCATCACGTCAAGCAGGGCCTGGGTGAGCTCAACGGAAGAAAACTTCTTGGCGCGGAGGCCCTCCAGGGCGCCCGCCAGGGTCAGGGTCTTGATGTCGTCCATGGCGCTCACTCCACCACGCGGGGCATACGGATTTCGTCTTCGATGCGCGCGGGCGCATTGTTCAGCACGGCCTCCAGGGGCAGTCCCGGCACAGGGGTATCCTCGCGGAACGGCGCACCGGCGTCATGCCCGTGCAGCGTCGCGTCCAAACCGTCCAAATCCAGTCCCGCGATGCGGTCCACGTAGGCCACGATGGTCTCCAACTGCCTGCCGAAGCGCGTACGCTCCTCATCGGTCAGCTCCAAGCGTGCCAACATGGCCACGCGGTCGATGTCAAATCCTGCCATAATCAGTCTCCAAAAGGAATGGCTAAGTATACCAAATCCACAGCGAACAAGAGAACAGAGAACGGAGAACAGAGCGTGCAGGCCCAGAGGGCCAAACCTTCCACGGCCACGGAACGCCCCTGCGGGGCGACGGATAAGGTTGTGGTTCGTGAGCGGCGAAGCCGCCGTCCTATATGTCCTATACGTCCTATATGTCGGTGATGAAAAAGTCAAAAGAGAAGCACAGCGTAAGGTGAATCCCAGTGTTCTCCGAATCGCGATTTCTTTCAACATTCTCAAAAAGGGGCGAAAATTACCCCATCACGCCCACTTTTTTACCTTTTTGCCTTCGTGAGCTCTGCTTGGGCCTCCTTTTCTACATACATCATTATTCGTCTTTAGGCCTATCGGCCACTTTTTCATCAGCGACCTATATGTCCTACCGCGGCGTTCTGGCAGGAGATGCTGGAATGTGCGACGGCCAAAGCGTTGTGTAGGGCGGCTTCCTCGGTAGTCCTTTGGCACGTCGCAGACGTGCCGGGGGTGCAGGGAGAACTTCTCCCTGCCGGGGTGTGGGGCGGAGCCCCACCAAGAGGTCCAATCAGCTAATCAGCAAATCAGCCAAGTTTTCAATTCCCCATTGAGCGCCCCTTCAGGGGCGCGATAGCGTGGAAATCCCAAGGGCGGCGCGACCAACGGGAGCGATGGAGCCCGCCGGGTTTCCACGCAAGACCGTCTTCGCGGTAAAAACTTCCCCGGACACTATTGGTTCTCTATTTCTCCCGGGCATTGCCATGGGGTGGATGTGGTAGAATAATGAGGATGAATGCGATTTGTGAGCGATTGGGCGTGACGCGGGCGGGATTCGCCCTTGCGGCGCCGTTCTTTGTGTGGTTGGCGGGGATTGCGGCGACCTTCCTGCCGCTGGGCTTCTACGCGCCGGCCTATGTCTACGCGGGGAAGACGGCGGTGTGCGCGGCGCTCGTGCTGGCGTTGCGGCCGTGGCGCTTCGTGCGGTGTGGCGGGACGTGGCGCGATGTGGCGCTGGGCCTCTTGGTGGGCGTGGCGGTCTACGTGCTGTGGGCGTGGCCGGAGTGCGTGCCCTGGCCGGGCGTGCGGGAGTGGTACTACCGCTGGATGGTGATGCCGATCGGCGGTATGCCGGATTACGCGGCCTCGTGGTGCTACGCGTGGGGGCACAGTCCGACGCTGGCGGTGGTGAAGTTGATTGGCTCGGCCTTCGTGATTGCGCCGATCGAGGAGTTCTTCTTCCGGGGCTGTCTGATGCGGTGGCTCTCCCAGAGGGATTGGCGCGGACTGGCCTTGAACGCGGTGACCCGCCAGGCCTTTTGGGCGACGGCGCTCGTCTTTGCCTTCGAGCACGACCGTTTTGTGGCGGGCCTGCTGGCGGGCCTGGCCTATGGCGCTCTGGCCGTGCGGACCGGTTCCTTGGCGGCGCCGATCGTGGCCCATGTGACAACGAATCTCATCCTGGCTATCCACGTCCTGGCCGCCGGAGCCTACCACTTCTGGTGAGTGTGGGTCTCGTAAGGGACTGCCAGTGTGATGAAACCGCAGATTTAGCAGATTTTGAGCAGATTAAGGGCGTGCTAGCGCACGCTGGACGCGCCAGGGAAGCTTGGAAGTTTAGAGGCTTGGAGGCTTGGAGGAGCCACAGAGGTTGAAGCCTGGACGCCGCCCTTGGCGGCGATGAAGCCGTAAGGGGCGCTGGCGCGCCCCGGAGAACAGAGCGCGCACGGCAAGCGCGACGGGCGAAGTCGTTGTACAAAGCGGCGTAGCCGCCGTCCTATGCGTCCTATATGTCCTATGCGTCCTACCGTGTCGTAACGGGCCTTCCCACAGATGTGCGCCCGGCGTGAACGCCCCAGCTTTCCTGCAAGATTTGCGGCCTCGCGGGTTTCGCCGATCACTCAAGCGCTTCCCACAGTTGAGCCGCACGGATGTTGCCACGCCTGGCGGCTTCCAGGAACCACTGCCTCGCCAGAGCGGTCGATTGCTCCACGCCTTGCCCGCTGTAATAACACGCGCCGAGATTGTATTGCGCTTCGGCAAAGCCCTGTTCGGCGGCCTTGCGATACCAGCGGACGGCCTCTGTGTAGGACTGCGTCACGCCGTGACCGCTGTAATAACACCTGCCGAGGGCGAACTGCGCGTAGGCGTCGCCTTGTTCGGCGGCTTCACGGAACCACCGGACGGCCTCGGCATAGGATTGCTCCACGCCTCGGCCGCCATAATAACAACTGCCGAGATAGAATTGCGCCTCGGCGTGTCCTTGCTCCGCGGCTTTGCGGTACCACTTGACGGCTTCCGCATAAGCGTGTTTCACGCCTTGGCCCAAGGCATAATAGAGGCCGAGTGCAAATTGGGCTTGGGCGAGCCCCTGCTCCGCCGCTTTGCGGTGCCAGCGGACGGCCTCCGTGTAGGAGCGCTCCACGCCTTCGCCGGCGTGATAACACACGCCGAGGGCGAATTGGGCCTTGGCGTTTCCCTGCTCGGCGGCCTTGCGGAACCACTTGGCGGCCTCAGTATAGGATTGGCTGACGCCCTGGCCGGCGGCATAACACGCGCCAAGCCTGAATTGAGCCTCGGCATCGCCTTGCTCGGCGGCTTCGCGGCACTGCACAATCGCTTCCGCCTGGGGCTGCCCCGAGCTTGGCACCTCGGCCGAGGCCGTCGCGGCGCAGAGGCCAACGACGCCCACGATGAGCCAGGTGGCCACGAACCGTCTTTTCATACGCGGCAGGGCCGCCTCAGGCCCAGGCGGGTTTGTCGGGGAGGGCGGCGGAGAATGCGTCGATGAGGGCGGTCTCGCGCTCGGGGGTGTAGCGACCGGCGAGGAAGTCGGGGAAGACCTCGCGGGTGAACCGTTCCCAGGAGTCGCCTTCGCGGCCGGGGAGGATGGGGAAGAAGCGGCAACCAAAGGTGCGGGCGGCGTTGAGGTCGCCAAAGGCGTCGCCCACCATGAGCACATCGGCGGGGGGACGATCCTCGGCGAGGGCGGCGAGCTGGGCGGGCTTGGCGCCGAGTTCTTGCCCGGCGACGAGGTCAACAAAGTCCAGCAACCCATGGGCGCCCCAGTCCTGACGCAGGACGCGTTCCGGGGACTGCGACACGATGCCCACGCGGCAGGGGCCGTGCATGGCGGCCAAGGCCTCGCGGACACCGGGGAAGACGTCAAAGACGGCGCCGGAGGCGAGGATGGCGTCGTTGACCGCGTGGCCCCAGGCGAGGAGTTTTTCCAGGAGGGGCGATGGGTGGTCGCGGAGCCAACCGGCGAGGGCGTCGGCGCTCAGGGGCAGGCCGCTCTTCACGAAGGCGCGGAGGTCGGCGGTGGGCACGGGCGGGAAGCCGGCGGCGCGGACGTCGGGGTGGGCGTTGAAGGCCTCGAGGGTGAGGAGGATGGCGTTGAAGCGCGAGATGCCGCGGGTGGCGGAGAAGAGGTTCACGAAGTCGGCGCACGCGTGGTAGGCCGCGGCCTGAGACTGGAGTCCGAAGGCCTCGATGAACATCGGCTGGAGGAAACGGTGCTGCTTGGGCGCCATCGTGTCGAGGACGGTGCCGTCGCTGTCGAGCGCCACGCAGGCGCGGGGCCGAGGGGCGGTCATGCGCGGGCCTCGCGTTTGACGGCGTCCCACTCGGCGTCAAGTTCCTCAAGGGAGAGTTTGCCCATCTCGCGGCCGGAGGCCTTGACGCGCTGTTCGACGGCCTTGAAGCGGCGGGCGAACTTCTCGGTGGCGGCGCGGAGGGCGCTTTCGGCGTCGACGTCCAGGTGGCGGGCGAGGTTGACGAGGGTGAAGAGTGCATCGCCCAACTCCTCGGAGACGCCTTCCTTCTTGCCCTCGCGCATGGCGGCGCGGAGTTCGGCGATTTCCTCATCGAGCTTGGCGTCGGGGCCCTCGGCGCCCTTCCAGTCAAAGCCGACCTTGGCGGCCTTGTGCTGGGTGCGTTGGGCGCGGAGGAGGGCGGGGAGCGCGGCGGGCACGCCATCGAGGGCGGAGGCCTTGGGGTTCTTGCGCTCGGTCTGCTTGATGCGCTCCCAGTTGCGGAGGGCGGCCTCGGTGTCGCCGGCGGTGGCCTGACCGAAGACGTGCGGGTGGCGGCGGATGAGCTTGTCGGCGAGGGCGTTGACCACGTCGTCAAAGCCGAAGGCGCCCTGCTCCTCGCGGATGTCGCACTGGAAGAGGACCTGGAGGAGGACGTCGCCGAGTTCCTCGCGGTGGTGCGGCAGGTCGTCGCCGGCCATGGCGTCGAGGAGTTCGTAGCACTCTTCCTGCAGGCAGGGCTCGATGGTCTTGAGGGTCTGGGCGCGGTCCCAGGGGCAGCCGTCGGGGGCGCGCAGGGCCTTGAGCACCCAGCGCAGACGGTCCATGGGGGTGGCGAAATCGGTGGGGACGTCTCTCATTACATTCCTCTCTTAGGCAAGCTTGGCGAAGGCCTCGGTGGCGGCCTGGAGCAACGCCTTCAGCGTCTGGTAGGCCGAAGCCTCGGGATTGTCGACGGTGATGCGGCGCTCGGCGGCAAGTGCGGCCAGGCCCGAGGCCTCGAGGGCCTGGGCGGCCTCCTCGGGCGCGGGGCGGCGACGGGTCTTGGCGTCGCGCGGGAGGGCCACCGAGGCGCGGATGGCGAGGTCTTCCAGACGGATCTCTGCCACCCACTGCGCTTCGAAGGCGCGTCCCTCGATGCGCACGGTGCGCGTCAGGCTCAGGCGGCCGCCCGGTTCCGCGCGGAGGGCGTCGCCGCCCAGGCCGGCGGCGCGGAGTTTGCCCTCCAGGCGCTTGGCGAAGGCCTCGGACTCCTCGGCGATTTCGCGGCGGAAGGAGAGGAGGCTCTCGATCTTCTCACGGTTGCGGTCATAGAAACGCAGGGCGTCGGTCAAATCTTTCATCGGTTCGGCTCCGGTGGTGCGGTCAAGCTCGGTCATCCAATCGGCCAGCGCGGCCCACCAGAAGGGGTCCGCCCCGCGCAGATAGGCCGACAGGAAACGCCGCAACTGCTCCAAAAAGTCAGGGAAGGATTCCGCCACGAAGGGCGGCGTGGGTGCCTCCGCGCCCAGCAGGATGGCGGTGTTGAAGCGCTTGCGTGGGTCGGGCTGCGCCTCCGCGCCCTCGGGCAGGGCCCCCACGGCCACCCAGATGAGCGACCGCTCGGTCTCCACCCGCAACAGGCCGCCCGGCGCCAGACGCACGTCCGTCACGCGGCGCGGCGGCGGCTCCACCGGCGTCCCCGAGGCGCGCAAGAGCGCCGAGAGCACCAGGTCGCCCAGCCCGTGCGACTCCCGCGAGTCCAGGAAAAAGGCCAACGGCCCCACGAGCCCATCGAAACCCGGGGAGAGACCGAACACCGTCCGTCGCGGCGGCTTGCGGCCAAGCAACCGCAGCTCCATCGCCGCTTGATCCAACTTCGCCTGCGTAATCATGATTCTAGTTTACCACATTCTGTATGGGACGGCGTCCGCCGTCCCGGAGAACGGAGAACAGAGCGTGTAGCCCGAAGGGCAAACCTTCCACGGCTACGGAGAACGGATCGCGCGACAAGCGCGCGACGGGCGAGGCCTCTGAAAAAGCCAAGCCTCCAAGCCTCTAATCTTCCAAACTTCCGACCCGGTACTTCACCGTTCGGCGCGTTGCGCCTCACTCCCTATCCCCATCCCTTGCGTCTCTGTAGTCGTGATGGAACCGCAGATTTGTTGCAGATTTAGGACGTGCTAGTGCACGCAGGACTGTCAGTATGTTTTAGATCACAGAAAGCTCGACGCAGTGATTTTAATCACAAAGGATACAAAAGGAAGTTTCAAGGAGAATAGGAGAACTGGGAAATGTGGGACCTGCCCCACGCCCCGGCAGGAAGAAGTTCTCCCTGCACCCCCGGCACGTCTGCGATGTGCCAACAGGCAACGCGGTAGGACATATAGGACGCATAGGACATATAGGACGGCGGCTACGCCGCTTTGTACAACGACTTCGCCCGTCGCGCGCTTGTCGCGCGTTCCGTTCTCCGTTTTCCGTTCTCTGTTCTCCGGGGGGCGGCACGTGCCGCCCCCCCCATCGTCTTTGCGGTCCCAATTTTCCCTGGACAGTATTGGTTTTGCGGTAAGATTTTTTCCCCGGGCTGTATTGTTTGCTAAACTATAAGGATAAGGAGCGTGACCATGGAATCTGTTTACCGCATCACCCATTATCAGACGTCGTTTATCATTGACGCGTGCCCGCCGGAGGAGAGCGCGCCGTTCATCTTGGCCACGTTGTGGAAGTGGTTGTGGCACCAGAAGGAACGCCTGCCGATGGATGAGTCGTTGGCGCAGATACAGGCGGATTTTGAGGCCGGCGCGCTCAACCGCTCGTTGGCGATGCCGCGGAACCACATCCGCACGCTTCGCCATGAGTTGGAGGACCGGACGCTCTGGGGCATGGAGTACACGGAGCGGCCGGACCCGGAGGACAGTCTGCATGCCTCGGAAGAGGGCGATTGGCTGACAGAGGTGGGCATGACGGTCCTGCGGAAGCCGGAATCGGGGAAGCCGCGCGTTGTCCTTTGCGTGCGCTCATCGGTCTCGCCCTGGACGGCGAACTTCAAGGACCCCCACCCGTGCGTGCCGCGTTTCATCCGCGACCTCATCGGCAAACAGGACGCCTTGCAGGCCTATGGCGCGGACAGACTCTTCCGTTTTCTGCCGCGGCCGATGCAAATCACGCGGAGCAAGCGGGAGGGCGAACGGTTCGCAGCCTTCTTGCGGGACGCCACGCGCCATTATCCGGTGATCGTGGCGGCCTCGCTGAACCTGGAGGCGCAGGATGGATTGACGAAGGCCTTGGAGGACTTGGGGAAGCAACTGTTGGGCAAGGGGCAGGTCTTTTGGTTCAAGAGCGACTCCCCGGCCTACCGCGGCCTGAACGCGGCCCTGCCGGAGGTGATGCGCGTCAATCCGAACACGCTCTACTGCTTCCGTCCCGTGACGGCGCCCGGCGAGGACCCGGTGAGGGAGGAGTATGGGCTGATTAAGCCGAAGCCTCTCTGCGAGCGTCTGTTGCGTCATCTCAACCGCACCCAGCCGGTCCTGGAAGAGGGCGCCATGACGCCCTCGGACATCCGCCGCACCATCCGTTACGACCTGGAGCGGCGCATCGCGGAGCAGCGCGCGCAGGAGACGTTGGCCGGTCTCTCGCGGGAGAAGCAGAAGGAAATCGCCCGACTGGAGAAGGAACTCGACGCCCTGCGCCATGAAAACGAAGTCTGGCTCAACGCCTGCGACAAGACCGAAGCCGACAATGACGAACTGCGGGCCCAGCTGGAGGAGACCCTCCGCCAACGCGACGCGCTCAAGGCCAAGCTGGAGGCCAAGGTGGGGGCCGTCGAGCGCAAGGAAGGCGAGGCCCAGACGCGTCTGTTGCTCGGCTACCTGGCCAAGATGGCCGATACCAAACGCGGCAAACTCTCCGAGCAAATCCGCGTCTGCGAGCCGCTCTTCGCCGACCGCATCGTCCTGACGCGCCAGGCCTACGACAGCATGGACGTCGCCGGCGCCAAGGCGCTCACCTTCGAAATTGTGGCGAACTTCCTCATCGCCCTCTACTACTATCTTTACGACACCTACACCGGTCAAGGCTCCGGCGTGAGTCGCGACGACCTCGTCAAGCCTCTCGGTCTGGGTTGTTCCACAGAAAGCGCCTTCACGCTGGAAAACAAGGAATACGGCAAGATGCGGCGCGTCCGCTACGAGAACCGTGAATACACCTGTGCGGAACACCTCAAAGAGACCAACGGTAAGCAACTCCGTCTTTACTTTGCCTTCATGAAAGAGCACCGGCGTTTCATCGTCTGCCACGTGGGCGGCCACCTTCCGACAATGGGCACCAAAAAGCAAGGTCTCCCCCGCAATCAGTGAGGGTGGGGAGGGAAGCTTGGAAGCTTAGAGGTTTGGAAGCTTGGAGGAGCCCCGGAGGTTGAGGCCCGAGCCGCCGCCTTTGGCGGCGATGATGCCGGACGTTGCGCGGCTATTACCGTGCAGGCCCAAAGGGCCAAACCTTCCACGGCTAAGGACACAAAGAACCACAAAGGGACACAAAGAGCACGACGCAGGGGAACCGCAGATTCCTAAGAACACAGAGAACACAGAGAAGACAGAGGGGCACAGAGGCGGGCGGCGTGCTAGCGCACGCTGACTGCCAGAATAATTGGAAATCACAAAGGACCACAAAGAACACAAAGGAAGGCGACGCTGGGGGCGGGCCGTGCGTGCGCGCAAGGCGCACGTCCGGCCCGGGGGCCTGTAGGGGCGTGGCGGGCTTCGCACGCCACGCTTTGGTTTTGGAAGTCCTCCGCCCCGCACGACGCTCTCGCCCGTCGCCCCGCAGGGGCGTTCTGTAGCCGTGGAAGGTTTGCGGCTTCGCCGCTGCACGCTCTGTTCTCCGTTCTCTGTTCTCTGGCGCTGGGGCGCCTCAGCGCCCCAACGCCAAATGGATGATGGGGTGGGGCAGGCCGGAGGGGTCAAGGGGCGAACGGCCCGTCTGACGGAAACCGCTGGCGAGATAGAAGGTCAACGCGCCGGGATTCTCCTCATTCACGTCAACGGTCGTCGCGCCAGCCTCGATGGCCGATGTGTCCTACCGCGACGTCCTTCTGGCACGTCGCAGACGTGCCGGGGGTGCAGGGAGAACTTCTCCCTGCCGGGGCGTGGGGCAGCTCCCCACACCTTCCAATCAGCCAATCAACCAAAAACCTTTGTGTCCTTAGCCGTGGAAGGTTTGTCGCTTCGCGCCTGCACGGTGTCCTTTGTGGGCCTTTACACGCTTTGTGGTAATCCATTCTGGCAGTCCTGCGTGCGGTAGCACGCCCTTAATCTGCTCAAAATCTGCGAAATCTGCGGTTCCCCTTTGTGTCCCTTCGTGGTTCTTCGTGCCCTTCGTGTCAGCCCCGCAGGGTAAACCCTCCACAGTTCCCCCATCCCTTCGCCCGTCGCGCGCTTGTCGCGCGTTCTGTTCTCCGTAGCCGTGGAAGGTTTGCCCTTCGGGCTACACGCTCTGTTCTCTGTTCTCTTATGTGCTATAATGGGCGGTAATTCATCCACGAATTGGAGACACCACAGATGACGTTGAGCAAGTTGGCGCTGACCGTGACCGAGGAAGACATCAACAAAGGTCTTGAGGCCGCGTTCGAGAAGATGGCTGAAGGCCCTCAGGGCGAAGCCCTCAAAAAGGTGAAGAACCCCCGCGTTGAGCTGAAGAAGGGGTTGGTCACCTTCAAGTGCCGTGCCTCCATGGGCATCGTGCCCATGCCGATCGAGGCGCAGATCCGTCTGGAGCCCGCGCAGAATGGCAGCGCGCTGGACATCACGTTGGAAAAGGTCTCCATGATGATGATGGGCGGGGCCGCCGGTGCGAGCGCGCTGATGGGCCAGGTGGCCACCGCCGTCGCGGGCAAGCCCGGCCTCTCCGTCAACGGCACCACCCTGACCGTCGAGATCGCGACCCTTGCCCAGCAGCGCGGCATCACCCTGGGCGGCACCGTCCGCACCCTGGCGGTGGCGGACCGCGCCCTCACGCTCGACTTCGAGTAAGCGTCTTATCCCAAGCACCTCTATTTGCAGACTGGAGTTTCACAATGAAGCAATACAAAGTCGGTTTGGTCGGCATCGGCGCCGTCGGCACCGAGATGATCAAGATTCTGCGCCAGCGCAACTTCCCCGCCTCCGAAATCCGCGTCCTCGCCACGCGCGACCGCGATGAGGAGATCGCCGGGGAGACCTTCCACGTGCGCGCCACCACGCCCGAGGCCTTCGAGGGCCTGGACATCGTCCTCTTCGCCGGCACCGAGGGCGCCAAGGGCGCCAGCAAGATGTGGGGCAAGGTGGCCACCGACGCCGGCGCCATCGTCATCGACAACGGCGACGACTTCCGCATGCACGACGACGTGCCCCTGGTCATCCCCGAGATCAACGCCGACGACATGGAGCGCATGGTGCGCGGCGGTGCCCGCTTCATCGCCAACCCCAACTGCTCCACCATCATCACCCTCATGGGCGTGGCCGCGCTCCACCGCGTCAACCCCCTGCGCCATATGACCGCCGTCACCTTCCAGAGCGTCTCCGGCGCCGGCCGCGCCGCCATCGACGAGCTGGAGCTGCAGACCCGCCAGATCGCCGCCGGCGAGCCCATCGTCCCCAAGGCCTTCGCCCACCAGATCGCCGCGAACGTCCTCCCGCAGATCGGCGGCGCCAAGCCCGAGATGCCCGGCTTCACCACCGAAGAGGCCAAGCTCACCTTCGAGAGCCGCAAGATCCTCGGCGCGCCCGACCTGCGCATCGCCTGCACCTGCGTCCGCGTCCCGGTCTTCTACGCCCACAGCATCGCCGTCCACGCCGAGTTCGAGCGCCCCTTCTCCGTCGAAGAGGCCCGCGAGGTCCTCACCAAGGCCCCCGGCGTCAAGCTCGTCGACGACCTCCCCAACGCCGTCTACCCCATGCCCAAGGACTTCGGCGGGCAGGACGACGTCGGCATCGGCCGCATCCGCATCGACCCCTCCGTGGAGAACGGCCTGGCCCTCTGGTGCTGCGGCGACAACATCCGCAAGGGTGCCGCCCTCAACGCCGTCCAGATCGCCGAGACCCTCATCGCCCGCGGCCTCATCTAAGGAGCGCCCCATGACCGAGCTCAAACCCTCCGACCCCTGCCCCTGCCACTCCGGCAAAGTCTACGGCGATTGTTGCGGCCCCATCATCGGCGGCGACCAAAAGGCCCCCACCGCCGAATCCCTCATGCGCGCCCGCTACACCGCCTACGCCATTGACGACGTCGACTTCCTCTTCGCCTCCTCCGGCGACGCCATCCGCGCCGAGTTCGACGCCGCCGGCGCCCACAAGTGGGCCCGCAACTCCGTCTGGACCGGCATGGAGGTCCTCGACGTCCAAGGCGGCGGCATCGATGACAACGAAGGCACCGTCGAATTCGTCGCCCACTACACCGTCAAGCACCAGCCCTTCTCCCACCACGAGCGCTCCCTCTTCAAGCGCGTCGAGGGCGAATGGCGCTTCATCGATGGCGAACTCATCACCCCCGAGCAGCAAAAGGGCACCCCCATCGTCCGCGAAAGCCCCAAAGTGGGCCGCAACGACCCCTGCCCCTGCGGCTCCGGCAAGAAGTACAAACACTGCTGCGGCCGCTGAGCCGAACGGAAGTTTGGAAGCTTAGAGGCTTGGAGGCTTGGTGCGCCCAAAGGGCGACAAAACAGCCAAACGTCAAGGCCTCAATCGTAAAAGAGAAGGATCGCTCACGCGGTCCTTCTCTTTTTTTGTACCCTTTTCCCTATAAATCCCCTCCTCAGACCCTATAAGAAGGGTCGCCCTCCGACCCCTATAGGGTCTCGCTATGGACCCCTATAGGGTCTCGACCCCGACCCTTATAGGGTCTCACCACGGACCACTATAGGGTCTCTCCTCGGACCCCTATAGGGCCTGACAGACAACCCTTGGCGGTTCACCCCAAAAGGCAGAGGCTGGCGCCCCCCGACTCCGCCCCGAGTCTCCGTCCTGACCGCCCAACAGACGTGTGCACCTGCGGCGGCGAAGTCCGAATGGCGACTTAAAATAAGTCAATCGTGCCTAGGGAAATAGGGACCGCAAAGACGCGAATCTTGCGGGAAAGGTGGGGCGCGGGAGGGCGCACAGTCGTGCGCCCTCCCGCGCCCCACTTTCCTGCGCCAAAAGTGCTTCCAAAGGCTACCTAAGCGCGAAGACGATGGGCGGGAGGGAGCGATCAGCGGGCGTTTAGCCCGCAAAGCGACCGGCGTTAGCCCGTCTGGCTTCGCGTGCACTGGCGCCCTTGCGGGAAAACTTCCCCGGATGGCGACTTAAAATAAATCTTGCCCCCCCCCTTGTGTTGTGCTATAGTTGAAATCGTTCCCGGACACTTCGCCTGGGCATAATTGTTTGGAGTCAAACATGAAGAAACTGATGATGGCGGCGACCCTCGCCGCATTGACCTTCGGCGCCGCCCAGGCGGTGAACATCGATTGGACATCACCGTCCGTCACGGGAAGCCAGACCATCGGCTCCTACGGCGATGGTACGGTTTTCGCCCTCACGGCGACCCTCTCCGTGCCGGGCGACAACAACAAGGACCTCTTCCGCCTGGGTAATGGTGATGGCGCGAGCACCAACTACATCAAGGTGGCAAAGAACCTGAACGACAAGCAAGAGGGCATCCTCAAGTTCTGGGCCAAGGGTGCTGGCGGAAACGAGCAAGGTGTCGCCACCTCCCAGACGGTCGGTCCTAGCAACTACACCATCTCCTTGGTCGTCGACCAACGGAACAACCAGTCCGTGATCACGCTCTTTGTGAACGGTGCCAATGTCGGTGGGTTGACGCTGACTCAGGATCTGAGCGCGCCCATCACCACCCTCGTCTTCAACAACGGCGGGCTCGCGAACGTCACCGTCTACACCGCGGAAGCGGACGAGGACATCTACGCCATCGCGCAGGAGGCCTCGAAAACCGGAGAGGTTCTCCCTGAGCCGACTGCTCTGGCGTTGCTCGCCCTCGGTGTGGCCGGTGTGGCCCTCCGCCGCCGCGTGGCCTAATCGCCTCCCCCATCTCCAAAAAAGCCCCGACCTCCCACAAGGCCGGGGCTTTTTTATGTCCAGGTTGAAAGCATCGCGGTAGGACCTATAGGACGGCGGCTTCGCCGGAGGACTCCCAAAACCAAAGCGTGGCGTGCGAAGCCCGCCACGCCCTTACAGGACCTTCGGGCCGGACGTGTGCCTTTAGTGGAAGTTTGGAAGTTTAGAGGCTTGGAGGCTTGGCTTTTTCAGCGGCTTCACCCGTCGCGCGCTTGCCGCGCGCTCTGTTCTCTGTTCTCCGTTCTCTGTTCTCCGGGGCGTGTCAGCGCCCCTTGTCCTGCGTACGGGAGCACGCCGCCCGCCTCTGTGCCCCTCTGTCTTCTCTGTGTTCTCTGTGTTCTTAGGAATCTGCGGTTCCCCTTCGTGTACCTTTGTGGCCCTTCGTGTCCTTTGTGAGTGCCGCGCAGCGTTCGGTCTCATCGCCGCCAAGGGCGGCGGCCCGGGCTTTCACCTCTGTGGCTCCTCCAAACTTCCAAACTTCCAAGCCTCTAAGCTTCCAAGCCTCCAATCATTAGATACGCTGAAGAAATTGCTTGACCATTTCATTAGCCTTTGCTATCTTATGGACGTCATTGAGTGAAAGGAGCCTAACAGTGGGCATCACGGACATGAAGATCGGCGACAAGGCCGAGATTACGGGATATGAAGAAACCGCAGCGGGTTATCGTGCGAAGCTGCTGGCCCTGGGGTTGACCCGCGGGGCCGTTATTCAGTTGATTGGCGTGGCGCCGATGGGCGACCCGTTGCGTTTTCGCGTGCGCGGCTTTGAGTTGTCGCTACGCAAGGACGAGGCCTCCATCCTGAAGTTGAAAGAGGTGGCCGAATGAGCGAGAAGCGCACCATCACCGCCGCGCTGGCCGGCGACCCCAACACCGGCAAATCGACCTTCTTCAATGCCTGGACGGGCATGCACCAGGTGACCGGCAACTGGCCGGGCGTCACTGTTGAGAAGCTGCTGGGCGAGATTGCCATGCCCGGCGGCGAGAAGTTGGTCCTGGTGGACCTTCCGGGCATGTATTCGCTCCATGCCGTGTCGCAGGATGAGCGCGTGGCCTCGGATTACGCCCGCAGCGGCGAGGCCGACCTGATCATCAACGTGGTCGACGCGGTGAACCTGGAGCGCAACCTCTATCTCACCCTGGCGCTGATGGAGCTGGGCAAGCCGATGGTCGTGGTCCTCACGATGACCGACGTCCTGCGCCGTCAAGGTTTCGAGATCGACATCCCTGAGCTGTCGCGCCGTCTGGGCGTGCCCGTTGTGACGGGCGACGTGAAGCGGCGTTCCTCCCGCGTGGCCCTCGAGCGCGCCGTGTTGGAGGCGTTGGCCACGCGCCAGCAGACCCCGCGCATGGAGGTGCCGGCCTCGTTGGTTCACGCCCTGCACCGTGTGGCCCGCGAGAACGAGCCCGAGGTGCTCGCCATCCACCGTCTGGAGGGCATCCTGCCCGGTGCCGAGGACGTCATTGCCGACGTCGAGAAGGCTCTGGGCACCACCCCCGACGTGCTGATCGCCGACGCCCGTTACGCGAAGATTGCCGAGCTCACCAAGGACATCAGCCGTCAAATCGGCCACGCCCGCACCGAGCTGGGCCGCGCGCTCGATCGCATCGCCCTGAACCGCTGGCTGGGCATCCCGCTCTTCCTGCTGATGATGTACCTCCTCTTCTGGTTTACCCAGGTGATCGGCGGGTGCTTCATCGACTTCTTTGACGGCCTGGGCGACGCCTTCTTCGTCACCGGCCTGGGCAACGTGCTCACCCTCTGCGGACTGCCCGCCTGGCTCGTCACGCTGCTGGCCGACGGCTTGGGCGTGGGCATCCAGACGGTGATGACCTTCATCCCGCCGGTCTTCTTCATCTTCCTGGGCCTCTCGTTGCTCGAGGACTCCGGTTACATGGCCCGCGCGGCGCTCGTGATGGACCGCTTCATGCGTTTCTTGGGCCTGCCGGGCAGCGCCTTCGTGCCGATGCTCGTGGGCTTCGGGTGCACGGTGCCGGCCATCATGGCAACGCGCACGTTGAGCAACCGCCGCGATCGTCTGCTCACCATCTTCATGACGCCCTTTATGAGCTGCGGCGCGCGTCTGCCGGTCTACGCCCTCTTCGGCGCGGCCTTCTTCGGCGCGGCCAGCGGCACGATGGTCTTCGCCATCTACCTCGCCGGCATCGTCCTGGCCGTCCTCACGGGCCTGCTCCTGAAGCATACGCTCTTTGTGGGCGAGCCCTCGCCCTTCGTGATGGAGCTCCCGCTCTACCACATCCCGCGCGTCTCGACCGTCCTCAAGTCGGCCTGGGAGCGTCTGCGCCACTTCCTCTTCCGCGCCGGCAAGGTGATGGCCCTCATGGTCCTGGTCCTCGCCGTCTGCGACAAGATCGTCATCCCCAACCCCTTCGGCGAGAAGACCGCCGAGGAGCCCGCCCCCAAGGCCTCCGTCATCGAGGTCACCGGTCGTGCCCTCGCCCCTGTCTTCGCCCCGATGGGCGTGGAGGGCGAGAACTGGCAGGGTTCCGTGGCGCTCATCGTGGGCCTCTTCGCCAAGGAACAGGTTGTCTCCTCCCTCAACACCCTCTATTCTATCGGTGACGCCGAGACGGCCGCCGAGGAAGAAGAGGAGGAGCCGCTCACCTGGGGCAGCGCCAAGTCCACCTTCGCCACGGGCATCGCCGATGCCTTCGCGACCATCCCCGACGCCTTCTCCGGCCTGGCCGCCACCTTCCGCGACCCCATCGGTTACGAAGACTCCTTCGCCGAGTTCGAGGAAGTCCCCGAGGCTGAGACCGCCGAGGTCGCTGAAGCCGCGACCGCCGATGCCGAGGTCGCCGAGGAGGCCACCCTCACCCGTACCCTCGCGCAGAAGTTCGACAACGACAAGCATCGCGCCTTCGCCTACTTGCTCTTCGTCCTGCTCTACGTCCCCTGCCTGGCCGCGATGGCCACCGTGGTGCGCGAGATCGGCTGGGCTTACTCCTCCATCCTCTTCGGCTACCTCACCCTCTTGGGCTGGTGCGTCGCCACCCTCTACTACCAGGTCACCGTCGGCCACTCCTTCCTCTGGGTGGCTACGCCCTGCGTCCTCCTTGCCGGCGTCGCGGCCTTCTTCGCCGCCTACGGCCGCAAGCATAAGATCCCTGTCGTTCAGTGAGCTGAACGACAGGGATAGAGAACAGAGAACAGAGAACAGAGAACAGAAGGGGCGGCCTTCGCCGCCCTGGAGAAGAGAGAAAAGACCACAGAAAACAGAACGCCCCTGCGGGGCGACAGGCAGACCACATCTCTTTTTTTGCAACCCTGCTTAGCTTATCCTAATCGACTCATCAATCTCCCACCCATTCTTAAGGAACCCAGCCATGAAGCAATCCTCCCACAAATCCATCCGTCGCCCGCTTGCCGGGCGGACTGTCCTCTGTTCTCTGTTCTCTGTTCTCTTCGCCTTCGGCGTGCACGCCGAAGGGGACAAAGGCTGGTCCATCGGCGGCGGGGCCACGTTGGACTTCACCTCCAAGCAGCTCACCTATGGCTTGATCGACAACCCCCACGCCATCGTCACGCCCTCCGTCGAGCTCTCCATCGCCAACGAGGAGTGGTTCACCCTCACCTTCTCCGTCGACGCCATCTTCGACACCACCAACTACGGCGCCAAGGACGGCGGCTATGCCGATCGCCGCTGGAAGTATCAGGAGTTGACCCCCGGCATCACCCTCTCCAAGAACTGGGACACCACCGAGTTCCTCGGCTCCACCCTCGACACCTCCATCAACTACACCTACGAATATCACCCCCGCGCCTGCAACAAGCCCCTCGCCGGCTACTCCAACCCCGACACCCAGTGGCTCAATCTCGAGCTCGGCCTCCCCGACCTCTGGCTCCAGCCCGCCTTCACGCTGGAATACCAGCTCGTCCGCCAGGGCCCTGAGGGTGAGGAAACCGGCAAGGGCGGTATCTACGCCACCTTCTCCGTGGCCCACGACTTCGACCTCGGCGCCGACTGCTTCGGTCTGGACGAGGGCGTCTTGACCCTCACCCCGACCCTCGGTTTCGCCATCGCCAACCGCGACCGCAACGAGGCCGACTTCGGCGAGAACGAGTCCTTCATGTTCCGCGACGGCTTCGCCTCCATCGAGCTCGCCTATTCTCCCTTCGAGGGCTTCACCATCGCCCCCTACGCCGGCTGCCACTACCAGCTCGACTCCGACGCCCGTGACATCGTCGGCGATGACGACTTTGTGGCCTACGGCGGCGTCGCCCTCTCTTATTCCTTCTGATTTCGGACAACCCACAACATATACCCAGGGCGCGGGACTCTCTCCCCCGCGCCCTTTTTATTCCCCTGAGTTTTAGAACACAGAGGATCACAGAGGGCTTCACAGAGGAACACAGAGAGGACTGCCAGCGTGTTTTGGGAAATCACAAAGGACACAAAGGATATTTGGAAGCTTGGAAGCTTGGAAGTTTGGAAGCTTGGAGGAGCCACAGAGGTTGGAGCCCGGGCCGCCGCCTCTGCGGCGATGAGACCGAACGCTGCGCGGCTATTACCGTGCAGGCCCAAAGGGCCAAACCTTCCACGGCTAAGAACACGAAGAACCACAAAGATACACAAAGCACGACGCAGGGGGCGGGCCGTGCGTGCGCGCAAGGCGCACGTCCGGCCCGGAGGCCTGTAAGGGCGTGGCGGGCTTCGCACGCCACGCTTTGGGGAAGGGGTGCTGACGCGCCCACGGCCCGGGTCAGGAGATTCAGGAGATGCAGTCAACTATATTTTTGGGGGTAGAGAAAAATAATTGAGGGGAACGGAAAAGGAGGGG
>CALXMT010000035.1 GCA_944389545.1 uncultured Kiritimatiellota bacterium
ATCGCTCTCCCCTTCTTGGGAAACCTTATCGCGACATCCCCGAGACTACCCCCGCGCGATTACTTTTCGATTTGGCGTTCGCGGAAAAACTTCCCCGGACAGTATTGCACCTCGTTGGGCGCCCCTGCGGGGTGGGGGAGATTATGGTATACTTTTAGGTACGATTTGAGATTGCAGAAGGAGTCGGTTCAGATGGATTGCGAAGGGATCGCGAAGGCGTGGTTGGCAGCGGCATTTGAGGCTGTGGCACCGGGGTGCGGCGCGGGCAAGGTGGTGCCGTCGAAGGACGCGCGGTTTGGGGATTGGCAGTGCAACGATGCGATGGGTGTGGCTAAGCGCGCGGGCAAGAATCCGCGTGAGCTGGCGCAGGCGGTGGTGTCGGCTTTGCCGTTGCCGGAAATTTTGGAGAAGGCCGAGGTGGCGGGGCCCGGGTTCATCAATTTGACGCTTTCCGGCAAGGCCGTGGCGGCGGGCGTGGCGGCGTTGGCCGATGACGCGCGTCTGGGCGTGGCCCAGGAAGGCGCGGGCGAGCGCGTGGTGATTGACTACTCCTCGCCGAACGTGGCCAAGCCGATGCACATCGGTCACATCCGAAGCACGGTGATCGGCAACGCCATCGACCGTATCTTGCGTGCGCTGGGTTATGATGTGATTGCGGACAACCACCTGGGCGACTGGGGGACGCAGTTCGGCATTCTCATCATGGGTTATCGGGAGTTCCTGACGGACGAAGAGCGCGCGAAACTGACGGTGGAGTCGCTCGAAAAGGTCTATGTGCGCAGCTACAACGCCACCAAGGAAGACCCCGCGTGGTTGGAGCGTTGCCGCGCGGAACTGGTGAAGCTCCAGGCCGGCGACGCCGAGTGCCTGGCGGTCTGGAAGCGCTTCATCGAAATCTCCATGAGGGAGTTCGGGCGGATTTACGACCGCTTGGGCGTGAAGTTTGACCTGTGGCGCGGGGAGAGTTTCTACCAGCCGATGCTCGGACCGACGGTGGCGTTGCTCAAGGACAAGGGCCTGGCCACGCAAAGCGAAGGCGCGTGGATCGTGGACCTGAAGGACGAGGGGTTGGAGGTGGCCATCGTGCAGAAGCGCGACGGCGGCTTCAACTACACCACGACCGACATCGCGACCGTGCGCAGCCGCGTGGAAGAGTTCAATCCCGCGCGCATCATCTATGTGACGGATGAACGTCAGCAACTGCACTTTAAGCAGTTCTTCCACATTTGCGGGGCGCTGGGCCTCTGCGGGAAGGCGCGGTTGCAACACGTGTGGTTCGGCTTGATGCGTCTGCCCGATGCCACCTTCTCGACGCGTCAGGGCAACGTCATCAAGTTGGAGACCCTGTTGGACGAGGCGGCGGCCCGCGCCCGCACCATTGTGGACGAGAGCCACCCGGATTGGCCCGAGGCCGAGCGCGCGGCGCTCGCGGAGGCCATCGGCATCGGTGCCATCAAGTACGCCGACCTCTCGCACGACCCCGCAACGATGATCGTCTTCACCTGGGAGAAGGCCCTCGCGCTTGACGGCAACAGTGGCCCTTACCTGCAGTACGCCAATGCGCGCCTGAACTCGTTGCTCCAGAAGTATCGCGACGCGGTGGGCAAGGAGCCGGCGGAGCAGACGCTTGCGCTTGGTTCGCCCTCGGAGAAGGCGCTGGCCCTGCACATCTTGCAGTATCCCAACGCCGTGGCGCGCGCGGGCGAGCTCTGCAAGCCCAGTGTGTTGGCGGACTACCTCTATCAATTGTGCCAGCTCTACAGCAGCTTCTACCAGAGCTCGCCGGTGCTCAAGGCCGAGCCCGCGGTGCGCGACGCCCGCATCCGTCTGTGCGACGCGGTGTCGAAGGTGCTCCGCGGAGGTCTGGCGCTCCTGGGCATTCCCACGCCGGAGAGACTGTGATGGACGTTGGAATATTGGCGGCGATGACCACGGGGCCGTTGAAGGCCTTCTTGGATTCCGACCTGTGCGGTCAGGCCATTGTGGTGATTCAGATCTGCATGAGCGTGGCCTCGTGGGCGGTGATGGCCGGGCGTGTGTTGCACCTGCGCGACCTCAACTGGCGCACGAACCGTTTTCTGGACGAGTTTGGCCGCCAGGCGGACCCCATCGCCCTCTTTTGCTGGCGCACGGACTTCCCCGATGCGCCGCTGGAGAACGTCTATCGGCAGACTTGCGACCGCTTCGCCACGCTGATTCCCGAGGAACAACGCGCCCGGTTGCGTATTGATCCCGGCGCGCCCATCCGGTTGGATGCCGTGCGCATGGAATTGGTGGAGAGCGCCTGCGCCCATGCCACCGACGAGGAGACCATGAAGTTGGGCCGCGGCATGACGGCGCTGGCCGTTTTCACTTCCTCCGCGCCGCTCTTGGGCCTTTTCGGCACGGTGTGGGGCGTGATGCTGGCCTTCCAGACGATGGCCGCGAGCGGGGTGGCCGACATTGCGGCCCTTGCTCCGGGAATCTCCTCGGCCCTGCTCACCACGGTGGTGGGTCTGGTGGTGGCCATCCCTTCGACCATCTTCTATAATGTCCTGCAGTCCAAGATCGAGGCCTACACGGTCCGTCTGGAAGGCTTCGCCGAGGAACTGATGGGCAAGCTGTCGTTGCACTACCGCGCAACGGGCTCGGAGGGTTGACCGTGCTACGGCAAAGGCTCAACCGCTCCAGGGCGCGCGCCCGCAGGAAGCTCAACGGGAACATCGACATGACGCCGATTCTCGATATGACCTTCCTGTTGCTCATTGCCTTCATCATCACCTTCCCTGCGCTCCAAAGTGGCATCCAGGTGAACCTCCCCACCGCCGATGGCGATCCGATTCCTCTCCCCGAGAAGACCGCCGAGCCTCTCGCCGTCTCCATCGATGCCAACGGTGCGCTCTTCCTGGGCGACAAGCCCGCCGATGAGGCCGCGCTCGAGGCGGTGGCCCGCGAACGCGTCGCCGCCGACCCCAAGGTCGCCGCCCACATTCGCGCCGATGAGAGCATCGACTATGGCCGCCTGATGGAGGTGGTTTCCGCCCTCCGTCGCGCCGGTCTCACCAATCTCTCCCTCGTCACCAAGAACGACTGACCATGCCCAAAGCTTCCGCGACCAATCGCCACACGACCCGCCCGAACGACGTCCCCGAAATCACGGCGTCGCTCGTGACGCGTCGGCGATTGCTCGGCGTGCTGGTCTGCCTCTATGCCGCGGTGATGCTTCTGGCCCTCATCACCTATGATTGGCACGACATCTCGTGGCTGTGCAACCCGCCTTCGCCGCCCAACGGCCACCCCGCCAACCGCATTGGTCTGCTTGGCGCGTGGATGACGTTCTATGGTTATGCCTTCGCCGGCTTGGCCTATCACTGGCTTGCGTTCCCCTTCTTGGTGCTCTTCGCCGGGGGGCTTCTGCATGGGCGTGTGCGCAGTTTTCGTCTGCGTTCGGTGTGGCTCTTCTGCCTCTATCTTACCGCCGCCTGCCTCTTTCAAGCCTATGAAAGTGGTGTTGGCGCGACCTTGGCTGAGCTGAATATCCGAGATGCCGGCGGCGCCATCGGCAAATGGCTCGTCACCAATCGGCTGGATGGTTGGCTGGGCGACATCGGTCTGCAACTCTTTCTTTGGCCCCTTGCCATCTTCTTCGCGTTCTTGGTCGTAGGTGTGCGCAACTGCCTCTTGTTGGTTGTGCGCTTGGCCACCGCCCGCGAACCGCGCGAGGAGGTCGACGAGGCAGAGTCCGAATCTGAGTCCCGTGAGGAGCCCGAGCCGCGCAAGGAGACGCGCACTGTTCCTCCGCCCCCGTCGCCGGAACCTGTCGCGTCTGAGCCGCCCAAGGCCTCCTCGGAGAGTTTGTTTTCCAAGGTTTTCAAACGGCGCGAGACTGATGAGGAGGCCGCCGCTTCGGCCCCGGAGCCTACCGATGGCGGGATTCGCGATCTGCTCGCCCACCGTACGGCGCCCCGCTCCGCCCCGCAGAACGATTGGGCCGCGCATACCCCCGCCCCGGCGCCGGAACCGCTTTTCGAGCAGCCTAGCCCCGCGCCCGAACCCGAGCCGCTTACCCTTGATCCCGACCCACCTGGCCGCCTCAAGCCCGTCTCCCCGGAAAAGGCCGTCACCGCGCCCGCGCCCGCCGTCAACGACAACGATGAGGAACCCGCGCCCGACTTTGCCCCTTATGCGCTTCCGCCCATCGATTTGCTCGATCCCATTCCGCCCCGCAAGGGCGATGCCGACGACATCCCCGCCGCCACCGCCGCCATGGAGAGCGTCTTCCAGCAGTTCGGCATCGATGCCCATGTCGTCAATCACATCCGCGGCCCCGTTCTCACTCAGTTCGAGATTCAGCCCGGCCCCAAGGTCAAGCTCGAGAAGTTTCGTGCCTACGAGCGCAACCTTCTCCTTGCCCTCCGTGCCACCAGCATCCGCATTCAGGCCCCCATCCTCGGCCGCGACGTCGTGGGCATCGAGGTGCCCAACACCGTTCGCCAGTCCGTCACCCTCCGTGAAATTCTAGAGGGCGACGTGTGGCGCCGCGCCGAGGCCAAGATGGCCCTTCCCCTGGCCATCGGCAAGCTCGCCACCGGCGGCGACCTGGTCGTCGACCTCGCCGAATGCCCCCACCTCCTCGTCGCCGGCGGTACGGGCTCCGGTAAATCCGTCACCGTCAATGATATGCTCGTCGGCCTGCTCATGTGCCGCAAGCCCGATCAGCTTCGTCTCCTGATGGTCGACCCCAAGCGCGTCGAGTTCACCGCCTACGACGACCTGCCGCACCTGCTCAACCCCGTCGTTGTCGAGCCCAAGAAGGTCCTCTTCTCCCTCCGCTGGGCCGTCGTTGAGATGAACCGCCGCTACAAGCTTCTTCAGCGCTATGGCGTGCGCAACATCGCCGACCTCAATCGTCGCGTGGATAAGCCCCTGCCCGGGCGCGACAACCCCACCGCCAAGCTTCCCTACATCGTCATCGTCGTTGACGAGCTCGCCGAGCTCATGCTCACCGTCAAGGCCGACATTGAGCCCCCCATCACCTCCCTCACCCAAAAGGCGCGCGCCGCCGGCATCCACCTCATCATCGCCACCCAGCGCCCCACCACCGACATCATCACCGGCACCATCAAGGCCAACATCCCCGCGCGTCTTGCCCTGCGTGTCTCCCAGTCCAACGACTCCCGCACCATCCTCGACCACGTCGGCGCCGAAAAGCTCATCGGCAAGGGCGACATGCTCTTCTCCTTCGGCGGCGAGAATATCGTCCGCGCCCAGTCCGCCTGGCTCAGCGACGATGAGATCAACCGCGTCTGCGACTTCATCAAGGAGCAGTCCGGCCCCGCCTTCGACAACCTCCTCGCCGGCAACATGGAGCGCATCAAGGAAGACAAGCCCGCCGACGACGTCCACTCCCTCATCTCCGAGTTCGTCACCCCCGAGCCCGTCGATGATTCCGCCGTTGACCTCGGTGCCATTGACGACACCTCTGACGAAGGCCTCTATCAGAAGGCGCTCGAATACATTCGCCAGACCGGACGCTTCTCCACCTCCGCCCTCCAGCGCCGTCTCAAGATCGGTTACAACAAGGCCGGCCGTATCACCGACATGCTCGAGGAGCGCGGTATCATCGGAGCCGGCGGCAAGGCCGGCGGTTCCCGCGAGATTCTCGTCGACCTCAACGAGATGACCCGGCAGCAGCTCGCCGGCACCGATGGCGAGGCCGTCGCTTTCGACACCCGCACCAACCCCTCTCCGCAGGAGGCCCCAGACGCCTTGGCCCCAGAGCCGTCCGCCCCCGAGCTTGACCCTTCCGGCCCTGCGCCGGAAGACGACTTTGACCTCGGCGACCTCGACCCCGCCTCCCTCGACATGCCCGACATCATTCACCCCCCAACCCACGAGGACCCCAATGGCACTCGGTGAGACCCTCAAGCAAAACCGTCTTGCGCACGGCTGGACCATGCAATACGTCGCCGAGCGCACCCACCTCATGGCCCGCGTCATCGAAGCCCTCGAAGCCGAAGCCTTCGACAAAATCCCCGCCCCCGTCTACGGCCGCGGCTTTATCCGTCAATACTGCGCCCTCCTCGAGATTGATCCTCAGCCCCTGCTTGACGAATACGCCGCCATCTGCGCCAACACCGCCCGCCCCTCTGCCGTCCGCCCCGCCGTTCACGACCTCCCCCAGCGCCCGCTCGAGCCCATCCATACCGGTGGTCGCCGCACCCTCCCGCCTGACCCCTCTGCGCCGCCTCGGCCCGCCTCTGCGCATAAGCTTGTTGAGCCAGCCGAGGCCTCCTTCACCGCCGTTCCCAAGCCCGAGGTCCTGCCCGGAGCCGCCACGCGTGCCGATGCTCCTCGCGCCGCCGAGGTTCAACCCGCGGCGCCCATTCCGGCGTCTTCCACGCCGACGCCTCGGCCTGTGCCCCAAGCCGCCGTTCAACCGCAACCTGCGCCCAAACCTGTGGCGCCCACCCCTGAGCCCACTGCCGAAGAGCAACCCTTCACCCTCGCCGGTGATGAGGTTCCCGCCCAGCCCGCGCCCGCCCCGGCGCCCAAGGCCAAGCGCCATGTCCCAGTCTCCGGCCATGCCGCGCTTGTCGATCCAGGCGCCCCTCAGGGTGAAACGGCCCGTCCCGCTCCGACTCGTTCCATCTTCGGGCCGCAACACCCGGTGCCCGACCCGCCGAACCCGCAGGTCGGCTCCCTCAAAACCGGGGTGCTTGCCTGTGTCAAAGCCGTCGTAGCCTTCACGCGTAAGGTGATTGCGGCTATCCAAGGCCTTTCCCGCCCCAAAGTTCGCCGCATGGGTGATGCCCCCGAGCCGCTCTTTTCGCGTCTTCTCATCCTCCGCATGCTCACCGTTGTCGGTGTCCTCATCGCCCTGACGATTCTGGTCCTCGCCTTCCGCTTTGTCTTCCGGATCTCCGCGGATGCCGAGCCCGAGGCGCCCATTACCTTCTCCCTCCGCCCCGTCGCCCAGCCCCCGCAGCCTTACTTCGAGTGACGCGCCTCCGCGCGTCATGCCGGAGGATTGACAAGGCGCCCAGTTTGTTGTATCGTTCCTTTGTCTTCCATCGAAAAGTCTTTTTCGGTGAAGACGCCGGAAAGGTCCGCGACTAGCGAGGATGAAAGGGCGAATGGCAATTGCAGCCTAGTAGCTCCCTCCCACGAACGGGCCTTTTCTGTGTTTATTTACAGGAGATTTTCCCATTTTCACAAAAGGCGAAAAAAAGGCTTGCGCGCAAGTGCTATGTTTTGGTATCATTAGCGGCACTTGTTGGACGGAGCGTAGCGCAGCCTGGTAGCGCGTTTGGTTCGGGACCAAAAGGTCGAGGGTTCAAATCCCTCCACTCCGACCATCCAAGAAGCCGCACCCGTGGTGGAATTGGCAGACACGTAAGATTCAGGTTCTTATGTTGAGAGACGTGTGGGTTCGAGTCCCACCGGGTGCACCAAAAACGTTTTCCTAGGCCCCCATCGTCTATCGGCTAGGACACAAGGTTCTCATCCTTGGAAGAGCGGTCCGACTCCGCTTGGGGGTGCCAATCCGGAAAACAACAATCCTAGGCCCCCATCGTCTATCGGCTAGGACACAAGGTTCTCATCCTTGGAAGAGCGGTCCGACTCCGCTTGGGGGTGCCATCCGGAGAGGTGGCAGAGCCTGGTTGAATGCACATGACTCGAAATCATGCGTGCCGCAAGGTACCGGGGGTTCGAATCCCTCCCTCTCCGCCAGCTCCAACGTCAATCAAGACATGGCTCTCCGCCATGTCTTTTTGCTTTCCAAGGGGCGCGTTTCCACGAAAACACAAGGGGCGGCTTGCGCCGCTCCCGGAGAATGGAAACGCCTCTGCGGGGCGACGGGCAAAGGCCCGTCCAAGCACTAAACATGCAAGCGTCCTTGGAGCGTCCTGCGTGCGCTAGGCACGCCCTTAATCTGCTCAAAATCTGTGTTACCGAAGGTCTTTCTAGCGAAGCGACGGAACAATCTGCGGTAGCTGTGGAAGGTTTGGTGCTTCACACCTGCACGCCCCATGCTGGCTTTTTGGTGATGAAGTTTGTATACTGATGGCCGTTTGCCCGATTGGCCGGGCGGACGTGATGCAGGAGGCGAAGGATGATTCGTGCGTTTCAGCCGGCGGATGCCGCGCAAGTGATGGAAATCTGGTTGGCCGGGAATGAAGATGCACATCCCTTTGTCGACCCGGCCTATTGGCACAGCCATGCCGCGGAGGTGCGGGGACAACTGTCGGAGGCGGAGGTCCTCGTCTACGAGGAGGAGGGGGCGATCTTGGGATTTATCGGCGTGCAGGGAGATTTCATTGCAGGCATCTTTGTGCGGCGTGAGGCTCGCGGCAGAGGCATCGGCAAGTGTTTGTTGGATACCGTCAAGGCCAAGCATCCGTCGCTGACGCTCAGTGTCTATCGGAAGAACAACCGTGTGGCGGCCTTTTATGCGCGGGAAGGTTTTGCCGTCGTCTCGGAATCCATTGACCCAGAGACCGGGGAGGCCGAGCAGACTCTGTGTTGGCAGTAGCGCTTTTCCACGAAAACACGAAGGAACGCAAGGGCCTGGGCACTTCACCGTTCGGCCCTTCGGGCCTCACTACCGTGCCCATCCCTTGCGTTTCTATGCGTTCTTGGGAAACTCCCTGAATGCCACAGAAGCGGTAAGGGATGGGCGAAGTCGCCGCCAAGTGTCTTTACGGAAAGATTTTTCAGAAACCTGCGGGGAACCGGGTCAGCAGCCGCCGGCGGCGGTGAAGATGATGACGACGGAGAGGATGAAGTGGGCGAAGAGGCCCAAGGGGAGGAGGAGAAGGGTGAGGAGGAGCACCCAGGGTTTGTCGCGCCAGCAGGCACCGATGAGCGCCAACAGGCCGAAGAGCGTTGCGACGGCAAAGCCGCCGAGATAGCCGATGATACAGAGCCAGCCTCCAACATTAAACATCCAGCCTTCCGGCCAGATAGAGAAAATGGGAAAGGCGGCGAGCTCGAGTAGCCAACAGATTGCCAATCCGCTCACCATTGGAACGAGGGCGGTGAAGCGTCCCGAGAAACAGACGCGGAAGGGCCACGTCAGCGCGCACAGGAGTCGACGACCCACCGTTACGCTCGCCTCTCGCGGAGCGTCATGGGCACTACATGGGGAGCTTTCGGTGTCAGTCATGGCCGGGGGAGGTCTCGGTCGCGGCCCACCATTGTGGGAGCAGGTCGCGGAGGGGGATGAGGTGGGGCGGGTCGCCCAGAAGCATGAGGGTATCGCCCGCGCCGAGTTGAAGAAGGAGTTTGCGACAGGCACCACAGGGCGGGAGGAGCGCACCGTCCGGGCCGAGGGCCAAGAGGTGGGTGGGACGGTCTTCCCCCGCGGTGAGCATGGCGGCGAGGGCGGCACGCTCCGCGCAGAACCCGAGTGAACAGGCGGTGTCGAGGCAGAGCCCCACATGGATGTTGCCGGCGGGGGTGCGGAGGGCGGCGGCCACGGCTCCGACCTCGACATGCCGTCCGATGGCGCGGGGTCGCCGGGCGGCACGAGCGGTCTGGAGGAGGCTCCCCCAGATGGGATCTTCTTCAACAGCGTGGACGCGTTGCATCATCGACCTTTACTCGCAGTGGCTTGCTGGGCCTCAACCTTGGAGAGGGTCTGGTGTTAGTCATGGTTCAGGCCAGTTAGGCAAAAGAGATCTGGGTTTCTCAAGAAAACGAGAGAGACGCGAGGGATGGACACGGTAGTGAGGCGCAACGCGCCGAACGGTGAAGTGTCCAGGCCCTCGCGTCCCTTCGCGTCTTCGTGGAGAGGGGGAGTCCTTTACTCGCCGAAGGCGGACTGCTGGGCCTCGACCTCGGAGAGGTCAAGGGGCGGGGGCTGGGTGCGGCCGGAGAGTTTGGGGCTGGGGGCGAGGGGTGCGGGCTTGTCGCAAATCAGGGGGATGGGGGAGGGTTTGGTGGTGAAGGTGAGGGCGGCGGCGCCGGTGACGTGGCGGCCGGGGCGGTCGATCTCGGCGCGGAGGGTGACCTTGCCGGGGGTGGTGCCGAGGCGGAGGAGGACGACGGCCTCGCCGTAGCGGGTGTATTGGGGATTGAGGGTGTGGTCCTCGGTGTCGACGATCTCGGCGGGGCCCTCGACGGCGAAGCGGATGCGCTCGGTGGCGAGGTGCTTGGGGGTGCCGTCGGGGTCGGTGAGGGTGGCGACGGCGACGACAAGCTCGGAGCCATCGGCGATGAGGTCGGTGCGCATGGTGTCGAGGCGGAGGTTGAGGCCGGTGCGGCGGTAGGCGGCCTTCTTGGCGAAGGGCTTGCCGCCGTAGGTGCCGGCAATCTGAATCTGGTTCTTCTTCTTGGAGCGGTCGAGGTCCTTCAGCTTATAGAAGGAGAAGCCCTTGCCGTCCTCAGTGGTGTAGCGGAAGGGGGCGATCTCCTTGAGGGGCCGGCCGAAGAGGTTGAGGCCGGCGAGGGGGACGTTGGAGTAGATGTCGATCTCGGCGGGGGAGAAGGGGGTGAGGTCGTGGGCGACGTGGACGAAGGGACCGAGATGGACGTTGGGAATCTGGGGCGCGGGCTGGGTGCGGGTGAGGAGGGCCTTGAACATCCAGTAGGAGGTCTTGGGGAGTCGGGCGGAGGTCATGATGCCGCCGTAGAACATATCGGGATGGTAGCCGCGGGCGTGGTCGAAACTATGCCAGAGGGCGCCGCCGAAGTGCTTGGGCGGTTGGTCCAGGAGCATGGTGAGGGAGGTGACGGGGAAGGCGGGGTCGGTGGTGTCGAGGTAGTGGCGGGCCTGGATGAGCTGGGGGCGTTCGCCCCAGGCGCGGTCGGCGCGGGAGGGGGAGTTGTGGGAACTCCAGTCATCGACGCAGTCGCCCCATTCGCGGGTGAAGGTGGGACGGTTGCCTTCGGGGCCGACGGAGTGGGATTCGTTGGTGGAGCCGGCGGGGTGGCGGAAGATGATGTCGTAGTGCTGCTGGCCCTTGGCGCCGGAGTCGCAGGCGCAGAGGTCGGGGCCGAGGTCGGCCTCTTGCTTGACGGCCGCGACCCAGGACTTGGCGGCGTTGTCGGGGTAGTAGGTCTCGTTGAGGATGGGCTCCCAGAGGAGGAGGCAGGGGCGGGAGCGGTCGCGGCGGACCATCGCGCGGATGTCGTCAAGGACGCGCTGACCGAAAATGGGCTTGCCGTTCCAGAACTGCCAGCCAGGGGTGTTGGCGATGACGAAGAGGCCCACCTCGTCGCAGGCGTCCATGAAGGCGGGGTCTTGGAGGTAGTGGGCGTTACGGATGAGGGTGAGGCCGGCCTCGCGGAGCTTGACGGCGTCGCGGTAGTGGAGTAGGTTGCTCACGGCGTTGCCGACGAAGGCGAAGTCTTGGTGGCGGTTGGCGCCGATGAGCTTGCGCCAGGGCTTGCCGTTGAGGATGAGGCCCTGATCGGAGGTGATCTGGACGTCGCGGAAGCCGAAGCGGACGTTGGCGGCGTCGGAGAGGGTGCCATCGGGGGCGATGGCCTCAACACGGAGGAAGTGGAGGGCGGGGGTGTCGGGGGTCCACTCGGTGGGCTTGTCGACGGTGAAGGTCTCGGGGACCTCCTTGCCTTCGTAGAGGCGGCGGACGGTGCCCTGGCCGTCAAGGGCGACGCGGGCGGTGACCTGCCACTTGCCCTCGGCGAGGCGCTTGGTGGCGAGGTAGACGCCGCCCTGCGGGCCGGGGGCGGAGAGGGCGACGGGACCGGTCTCAATCAGCCAGACGTCGCGGTAGATGCCGCCGAAGTAGGAGAAGTCGAGCTGTTCCTGCACCTTACCGGGGGGGTAGTCCTTGTCGTCGGAGTTGTCGCACTCCACGCGCAGGACGTTGCCGGAGGGCTTGAGCTTGCCGGTGACCTCGATGTGGATGGGGTGGTAGCCACCGAAGCGCTGGCCCACCTGCTCGCCATTGAGGAAGATCTTGCTCTTGCCCATGACGGCCTCGAAGTGGAGGAACTGGCGCGCACCCTTTTGGGTCCAGTCGAAGCGCTTTTCATAGGTGGCGGGGCCCTGGTAGTTGGAGCCGCCGCTGGCCTCGAAGCCGACGACGTTGAGGGTGTGGGGGAGGTTCACGCGGGCCTTATAGCCATCGCCGCGGACGAAGTCCCAGCCGGGATTGAGGGAGGAGACGGTGCGCGGGGAGTCTTCTGCGGGGAAGTAACCGGCCTGCGAGAAACTCGGAAGATAGGCGTGGAGGGCCAACGGGAGGAGTGCGAGGAGGGTAGGGAGCAGACGTCTCATGGGGAGACTCTTTTACGTGGTGGTTGGTGTGGTGGGTTGTTGGAAGATGGGGAGATCGGCGGCCTTGAAGCCGGGCTGGGTGACAATGAAGATTTCGATGGGGCGCGGGGTGGGGGAGGCAAAGCGCCAGTGAGAGGCCTCCTGCGGCTCCCAGACCGAGAAGACGGGGCGCCCATCCACACGGATGACGACGGAGACGCCCGGCGGGAAGGTGAGGTCGAGCGATTCCTGCAGGGCGCGGACGTAGTAGCCCTGGCGGCCGTTGTCGGTACGGAGAGGCGTCGCAGTGCTCGCCGGGAGCGGAAGCAAATCCGGCAGGAAGGCCCACTCCAAGGGTCGGAGGGCGACGGAGTCTGTGAAGTCGGGCACCCAGTTGCACTCTTCGAGGAGACCTTCGAAGTGGCTGAACATGGTGTAGGCGCGCGTGTTGTCCAGCATGGCATCCGGAGACGGGGGCGGCTCCAGGGGGCGCTGGTGGCCGACGCTGGAGAGAATCGGGAAGATGGAGACGGCATCGTTCTCGGCAGGCGGGGGAAGGCCAACGACGTCCGCCAAGGTGGGAATCCAGTGATCCGGGCGGATGGTGTGCATGTCGTGGTGCCCCGGCCAGAAGACATTGCGCCACGCGACGATGAGCGGGAGTTTGAGGTCGCGCTGGGGCGCCAAGAAGAGGAGCGCATCGGATTCCAGCAGGGCGGGGAGGGTGGCCTCGAGGTCCTCCGGGGAAGCCTTCTCAATCAAGATGACACAGAGCGGGTCAAGGTCCAGCCCCTCTTCGACGCGCGTCTCGTGACGGAGACGGATCATGGAAGCGATACGCTCGCCGGCGTCTTTCCAGGAGAGCCCGCGGACGTAGCGAAAACGATAATCTGCGGCCTTGAGAATGGACAAAGCGCCGCCGGAATGGAAATCCGCGGCGGTGAGCGTTGCGTTTGGCAGGGTGACGCCTTTGGCCTCGGCCAAGTCGAAGGGTTTGGCATAGGCCTCGGCGGGCGCGGTGGGCAGAGGCGCCAAGAAGATGATGTCCGGCCGGCGGACATCCAGGTGCTGTCCGCGCAACTCAAGGACGTTGGCGTTGCGTTGCGCGGAGGCGCCGGCCGGCAGAACGGCAAAAAACACCGCAAGGATGGCCGCGAACGTGTGGCGCATCAATCGTGAAAACGGAGCGGCGTGAAACAGTGCAGTCATTGGAAGAGCCAGTGCCAAAGCGCCCAGTTGACGGCGAGGGCATAGAGCTGCGAAGCAAAGTCATCCGCCACGATGCCCCATCCGCGCGGCAGATACTGGATTTGACGGGCGGGCGGCAATTTCAGCACGTCCAACACCCGGATAACGATGAAAGTCAGCGGGATGAGCCACGGTTGCGCGGTGAGCGGCAACCCGATGGTGGCGATGGGATAGAGCATCCACTCGTCCGCGGAGATGCGCCCATCGTCTTTCTTCTTCAGGCAATCCTCCGCCACAGAACAGACCGGCACGGCCAAGAGCGTGAGCACGGCGCAGAGCAGGGCCTGCGCCCACCAGCACGGCATCCACGCTGCCATTGCCACGGCCAGCGCCACGCCCGGGAGCGACCCAAAGGTCCCCGGCGCACAAGGCGCCACCAACCCAATGCCAAAGCCCGTCCCCACCCAAACAGAGAGGCGGCGTGCAAAGGAAACGCCCAGGGTTGCCTCCGGGCGTTGTCCTGCATAGGGGTCTGGGCCTTTCCACCCCACGTCATTGCCCCTTTGTCATGCGATAGAAGGTGAGGAAGGAGCGGATTACGTCCTCCTTCGTCACATCATCGATGGTGTACTTCACGCCATCGGGGCGGAAGGGCTCATCGTGGTTGGTGGTGCGGGAATTCATGCGCACCACGCGCGCGTTGGCGCGGGGGAGGATGCCATCGTTCACATACTGCCGCGTGACGGAATAGCAGATTTCCTCCACGTTGCCGTCGCGGTAGATGGTGAGGATGGTGGAGGCCGGCGCGGCACGGACCGAGGCCACGCGCCCCAAGCGCCGCATCTCCTCGGCGATTTCCTCCAGGGCGGGGGTTGCAATCTCACGCAAGAAGCGGACGAAGCGCGCATTCTCGCGCTCCGCCCGCGACGCTTGCGAGTCGCTCAGAAAGATGTTTTCGAGCTCTTGCTTCCAGTCCGCCATCTCAATACCCGAGCATGAAGTTGATGATCGGGAAGAAGGTGACCGGGGAGGACTTGATCACGTTGATGAGGCCGATCTGATAACCGTAAATGGTGTTGGCGGTGTTGACCAGGCCAATCTGCACGCCGCGCATATCGTCGGCGGAGTTGAGCAACAGGCCCACCTGCAGACCCTTGGCGATGTCGGCATGGTTGCTCAGCAGCGACACCTGCATGCCGGAGAGGTTACCCGCCTCGTTCCAGCCCAAGGCAAGCTGAAGGGCACCCGCGCGGTCGATGACCTTGTTGCGCACCAGCGCAAGCTGCAGGCCATAGGCGTTCACCGCCTCGCCGCCGATGGCGAGATCCAGACCGGTGATGTCGTTGCACTTGCCCCACGCGCTCAGGCGCAGACCGACAATGTCAATCGTCTCCTCGCCGCCGAACGCAAAGGGCACCGTCTCAATCGTGCGGCTTTCCACACGCTGGGGCTGCGCGGGCTTCTGCTGCTCGGGTTGAGTCGTCTCGGCGGCCTCCTGCGCATAGGCGCCGGTAGCCAGAGAAAGGCAAGCGAAAAGGGCCACAATCGATTTCTTCATGATATCCTCGCTGGGTGGGTTCTCACGTTTACTCAAAGAATACTCCATTCCCGCCAAAAGTGCAAGCGGAAAAATACGCCAGCCGCCTAATCCGTCAATGCCGCCCGGGGAAGGTTAAAATCGCACCGCAATGTTGTTCGGGGAAATCGGCAGACGCCACTCCCCGCAAAGACGCCACTGTACATGAAGCCCGATGGGCCAACGCGGTCGCTTTGCGGACTAAACGCCCACCGGCCGCTCCCTCCCGCCCATCGTCTTCTTTTGGCGCAGGACAGTGGGGCATGGGAGGGCGTACGACCGTGCGCCCGGCGCCAACTCCCCACCTTTTCTGCAAAAGTTGCATTTTGCGGCTCTTTTGTTTTCCCCGAACACGACACCTTTCCCCCGGACAAGATTGAAAAAACCCTTGACATACTACGGGGGGGGGGTGCTACTCTATAAGCAGTCTGAACCGGTATGTTGCCCAAACCCGATCTCTGTAAAGGAAGTCTGTTATGAAACGTGTGTGCATCTCCCTCGCGGCGGCCCTCGCCTTGGCCGTCCCTTCCCTCGCGCAGTCCGCCGAAGAGACGCCGTTCTCTTGTGAAGTGCGTACGAAGTATAACCAGCCCGGCACGTCGTATTCCTCGCTTGCCGAGGCCGTTGCCGCCGTCCCTGCAGACGGGAAGATTCATTATGTTTCCGTGATTGGTGATGGCCCGGCCGAGATTACGACCCCTATCACCGTCAAGGCTGGACAAAACATCTCCCTCTATAGTGAGAAGAGTGGCATTACCTATGACATTCCAGCCTCGCTTACCGCCCCTGTTTTCACGGTGGAGTCTGGTGCACGCCTGACATTCACCAGAAACGGCGAATATGCCTATGGCGAGGGAGTCCAAGGAACTTTCCTTGAAAATTATGGTTATGTCTCCATTGCCAACGGCACATTCACGCTTGATGCCGGCGATTCGGGTGCTACCTTTATCAATCATGGAGGGGCCGAAGATAATTCCATGAAATGTAGCGCAACGGTGTCTGTCGCTTCCGGGACGGCCTTCCGCAATGACGGTGTGTTGACCATTTCAAGTGGTACCACCACAGCCGAATCTGGCATTGCGGTCCTCAGCAATGGCGGTACATTGACGCTGAGCACCTCGAAGGGCGTCACCGGCTCTGAGGGCGCTATCGTGGTGAACGGTGGTGTCGCCAAGTTCACAAAGGGCTCCTATGCCTCCATCTCGGCTGCCCCCGCCGTCCGCCTCTGTGCCGCCGCGGCTCCCATCGAGGCCGTCTTCTCTTCCTCTTCCGTCACGCTCACCGCTGCGGAGGGTGACGCCCTTGCGGTCGATGGCGCGGCACAGACCTGCGAAATCCAGGTCAACAAGGGTACCTTCACGCCGGCCGATGGCCAGGCCTCCATCCGCGTGGACCAAGACGAAGGAGATGTCGCCATCGCGCTCTCCGTCGTGGACGGTGTGTTCAACGCGCCCATCGTCTCCGAAGGCTCCGCCCCGATCGTCGGCTTCATCCTCGGCGGCACCTTCGCCGCCCAACCCGACCCCTCCCTCGTTGCCGATGGGTTGACCTTCGAGCAGAACGCAGACGGCCTCTACGCGCCCACCGCCGTGGCCCAAATCGGCGATGCCGCCTATCTGACCTTCAAGGAAGCCATCGCCGCCGCTACCGCCGGCGACACCGTGACGCTCCTGCGCGATGTCACCATCCCCGAGTCTACGCCTATCACGGTCTACGGCCTGACCATTGACCTGGCCGGCCACACCCTCACCAATACCGCCGCAAACGGCAGTGGCATTCGCCTCACGCTCGCTGATGCTGAAGGTACGCCGGCGAACTTCACGTTGGTCGGCCCCGGTAGCGTTGTCGCTGCCACGCCGCTTTATGCTAGTGGCGCTTACAATTACGCACGCCCCTACACGGTCATTGTCGACAAATCCGTCATTCTCAAGTCTACGGTCGAGGGCAATCCCCAAATTGAACTCTCCGGTTCTGCTCGCGTTGCCGCCACAGATGCCAACGTGACGCGCCTCGGCAAGGGCGGCTTCAAGGTCAACGACGGCTCTGCAGAATGGCTCTACGGAACATGCGCCGGCGCCTTCCTCAATGTGCCCGAGGGCGGCACCTTCACCCTTTGCCAGGATTTCTCCGGCCCGTCCCGCCTCGAGTTCCCCATTGACCCGGCCTTGCGCCAGTCCCGCGCGGCGGGTATTGTCAAGACCGCGACCCTTGACCTCGCCGGACACGCCTTCACTTCGACCTTGGACGGGAACAGTGCCGACCTTATCGTTGTTGATTCCGGTGCGAATGTCACCATCAAGGGCGGCACGCTCGCGGCTATCGGCGACCTCGCCCATGTCGCGCTTCCGCCGGATGGAGGCAACGCCGCGCTGACCCTCGAGGGGATCACCGCCACATCTTCGAGTGATGACTACCTCATCGTCTCCAACGGTTCCACCGACAATATCGACATCACCGTGCGTAACAGCACGCTCACTGCGACCGGCAAGAACACGGTTGCCATCTATGCCCCTGCGGGTGGCGATAGCACCGTGACGTTGGATAATGCCGTCATCATGTCTCCTTATGGCGTGCAGGTGTGCGCGGGCAACTTGGTTGTGAAGGGTGATACGCGGATCACCACCACCGCCGCCAACGTCGCCTCCTCCAAGACCGGCGATGGTCCCATCCCCGATGGCGCGGCCATCTCCATCGTCAATCGCGCCGGTTACGGTAATGTCGGCACCGTCACCATCGAAGGCACGCCCACCCTCATTGCACAGGGCGAAGGCGCCACTGCCGTTGCCGCCTATACCTGGAACGACAACACCCAATCCGACTGGGCCGAAGCCTCCGAACACGTCACCATCTCCGGCGGCACCTTTAGCCAGAAGCCGGATGGCGCATTGCTCGACCCGGACTTTGTCCTCGTTGAGAATCAAGATGGTACTTTCGGCGTTGCGAGTGCTTATGTCGCCTCCATCGGCGATGTGAAGTATGCCGACTTCAATTCTTTCTTCACCGCTTTCCAGGCGATTGCGGCCTCCGAGACGCCCACTACCGTCACGCTTTTGGCTGACCTCACCGGCGACCGTGCCGTCCCCGGTGTTGTTCCTGTCAAGGCGGGGCGGAACATCGTCTTCGATCTCAACGGCCACACGATGGAGACCGCGCTCCAACAGGGCAGTTCCACCAAGCACTATTACGCCATCGACAACTACGGCACGCTCACCATCAAGGACTCCTCCACCGAGCAGACCGGCACCATCCGTGCCCGCGGCGTGAAGAACCTCGACAACGGCAAGCTGACCATCGAGAGCGGCACCATCGTGTCCGTCGATGCGAACGGCGGTGCTTGTATCTGGAACGAGGCGGACGTGACCGTCAAGGGCGGCACCTTCACGACCGAGTTCGTCGGAACGCCTTCTGACGAGTTCGGCCCGGGTTGTTTGAACAACAGTGGAACGGCGCTTGTCACGGGTGGTACCTTCCACAACGTCAACCGTCGTACCTATGCCATTATTTCCAACACGGGTTCCATTGAGATTACTCCTGCCGAAGGTTCTGAAGTGAAGGTCTTCGGTGCTCATGGCGGTCTGGGAGTCGATGGCGGCACAGCAGTCGTCAACGGCGGAACTTACTCCTCCTCCGATTTTTACGGACTTTATGTCTCCAACGATGGTTTGGGTGCGGATCCCATGCAGGCGGCCGTCACCGTCAATGACGGCACCTTTGACGGCAAGACCTATTCCGTTTGGGTCGGCAGTGACTACAATAACCCTGTCAATAGCACCATTGCCATCAAGGGTGGTACCTTCTTGAAACCTCTCCATCGTCAGGATGTCTCGCGTCCCGATGCCATTCAGGTTTCCGGTGGCACGTTTAGCGAGAAGCCGGACAATGCCTGGTTTGCCGATGGTTTCATCCCTGTTGAGAATGCGGATGGCACCTTTGGAGTCGCTCCGGGCTCCTTCGCCGCTGAAATCGATGGCGTGAAGTATCTCACCCTCCAGGAGGCTATCGCCGCCGTTCCCGAGAATGGGGCAGAGGCCACCACCATCACGCTCTTGGACAATGTGACGAGCGCGGACAGCCTTACCTTCACGAATGGGCAGAAGGCCATCCTTAATATGAATGGCAAGACCGTTACCTTCACGTCCGGTAAACTTCGGCTTCAGACGGCTACGTCCCTCACGCTCACGGGTGAAGGCGCGTTGGTTTGCCAGTCCAGTGGCACGGGCGCCATCTCGATTTACGGCAACGAGACCAGTCAAATCGACTTGCTTGTCGACTCGGGCGTCACGGTTGACGGCCATTATGGCATCGCGCTCTTTGGCAATAATGGTGCGACGGCTTGCCGCAATGTCACCGTCACGGTCAAGGGAACCGTCAAGACCTCGGAAGGTGGCACTGCGCTTTACGTGAATGGCTCGGTCAACGACCTGGAGGGCCCTGTGCCGGAGATTACCCTGGCCAAGGGCGCCACGGTTGAGGCTGTCTCTGTCGGTATTTACGCCGCCGGTTATGCCAAGTGGACCTTCGCTGGCGATGTCACTGCTGGCGACGATGCGCTCTCCATCAAGTGTGGCGACATCACCATTACCGGCGGCACTTATATGGCTAAGGGAGAGTTCAATAATCCCGCTGATGCCAATGGAAATGGCACGGAGAACACCGGCGCGGCAGTGTCCATCACCACGAATTCGGCCTATGCCCCGAAGACCAATGTGACCATCACGGGCGGCACCTTTATCTCCGAGAACGGTTACGCCTTCTATGAAGGTATCGCGAAGAAGGCCGATGGCACTCCCGCCGCCACTGCCAGCCGGGCTGTCATCGCCATCAAGGGTGGAGACTTCACCGGCAGCAAGACGAATGAGGACGTTACTGCCGACATCGCCGTCACCACCGCAGAGAACAAGCAAGTCGTCTCCGGCGGCACGTTCAGCCAGGCCGTGCCTGAGGCATTCTGCGCGCCGGGATATGCGCCGAAGCAGAATGCCGATGGCACCTATTCCGTTGTGGGATGGTATGAGACGGGCGTGGATACGAATGACGACGGCGTGGCGGACGCCTGGACCATCCGTAACGAGGGTGACCTGGCGGCCTTCCGTGACAAGGTGAACAGCACCGTCACCTTCGCGGGGTGCACCGTGACGCTTACGGCGGACTTGGATCTCTCCGACATGGGCACTTGGATTCCCATCGGCGAAGGCAACGCGGGCGGCGCGAGCAAGAACGGCGGCTTCTTCGCCGGCACCTTCGAGGGCGGCAACTACCTCATCGCCAACGTCACCGCCTCCGAGACGAAGGTCAGCGAGGGTTCGGGCCTCTTCGGTTGGGTGCGCGGCGCGACCATCCGTGACTTGAATGTGTCGGGCTGGTTCTCGAACACGAACGGCGCGGCCGGTCTCATCGGCGTTGTGGACGCGCAGGGCGCCTACACGACGACCACCATCACGAACGTGCACAACGTGGGCGGCACGGTTCAAGGGACGGCCCGCGGGTCGAACGCCGGTGGCATCATCGGCGAAATCCGCAGCGGCGTGGTCACCATCACCGGCTGTTCCAACGCCGCCGCAGTGACGGCTTCCATCAACCACTCGGACACGGCAGGTGTGCTGTGCGCGGGCGGCATCGTCGGTGACGCCAATGGCGCCTCCGTGACAATCTCTGACTGTTCGAACACGGGTGCCGTGACGGCCTATCCGGACGATGAGGGCAACGCGGCCCAGACGCCGGTCTTCGCGGGCGGTATCGTTGGCCGCATGGGCACGGGCTCCATCGCGGCCGGTAATGGCGACAACACGGGCACTGTCTCGGCCACGGGTGCCGGCACGGCTGGCCAGGGCGCAATCCTGGGTGGCGTGGTGGCCGGCACGCAACCCGTCTTGACCTTGGCGCTCACCGAGGCGGATGCCGAGGCCGGCCGCGTGGCGCTCTTCACCGCCGCCGAGGTCGTGCCTGAAGGGCTGACGGTGACAGTCGCCCCGGCGGAAGGCGCGTCCGCACCCGCCGGTACCGTGCTGGCCGTGGACGATGGCACGCTCTACTGCAACCTGCTCTATCTGGCCAACCGTGTGGCCGGCGAGAGCGAGGGCGAGACCTTCAACGCCGCCGCGCAGGAGGCCTTGCTTGCCGCGGCCGGCAACACGCTCTATGGCACCATTGCCGTCACGGGCACCACGGCCGGCGACAAGGCGCTGACGACGGCGCAGGTGAACGAGGTTTTGGCGTGCTTCGAGGGCGAGGGCCTCATCACGGCTTCGGAGTCTGAGGGCGTGAAGACGCTTGTCGTGGCCTACGATTTCGGTATCACTGGTCTGCGTGTCACGGCGGAGGGCGACCTCGTGGTCACCGTGGCCGCGCAGGATGCCCAGGCCAAGCCCCTTGCCTTCGCAGAGGGTGTCACCTTCGCCCTGCGCAATGGGGAGGATGCCCTGGAGACCACGTCGGCCACGGTCGATGGCGTCACGACGCTTACCGTCCCGGCGGCCAAGCTCCCCGCTGGCAACCTGGAGCTCACCATCTCCGTCGCCCCCGCGGCGGAGGCGGAGACGCTCGCCGAGTAAGATTTGCTCCTTTCTTCCACACATGGGCCCCGCGAGGACATTGTCCCGCGGGGTTTTTGGTTGGAGGCTTGGAAGCTTAGAGGTTTGGAGGCTTGGAGGAGCCCCAGAGGTTGAGGCCCGGGCTGTCGCCTCCGGCGACGGTGAGGCCGAACGCTACGCGGCTATTACCGTGCAGGCCCAAAGGGCCAAACCTTCCACGGCTAAGAACACGAAGATCCACAAAGGGACACAAAGGACTGCCAGAGTGGGCGTGCAGGTGCGAAGCACCAAACCTTCCACGGCTACCGCCGATGTTCCGTCGCTTCGCTAGGAAGACCTTACGGTATCTCGCAGATTGGAGCCGATTAGGGGCCGGTTACCGCCGGCAGGACGCTCCAGGGAAGCTTGGAAGCTTGGAAGGCTTGGACGGGGCTTTGTCCGTCGCCCCGTAGGGGCGCTCTCTGTTCACTGTGGCCGTGGAAGGTTTGGCCCTTTGGGCCTGCACGCTCCGTTCTCTGTTCTCCGCTCTCTGGGGCGGCATTGCCTGAAGAATGCAAGTGTTTTTGCGCAGGTGTTGGGGTTAGGCTGGAAATGGCAGGAATGCGGCGTAGTTGTCGGA
>CALXMT010000036.1 GCA_944389545.1 uncultured Kiritimatiellota bacterium
CCGCCCCCCTAGGGGGGCGCAGGGGGGAGGCCCACAGCCCCTCTCAGAGTGCGCGAAAACATCATACACTTTCCATGACCCGCTCCCAAGTGTTCAGTCAGGGCGCGGGAGCGTTCCAATATGGTATACTAACGGGCCAGAAAGGTTAGTCGCATGGAAGAGAATCTGGAAGCTGCGTTGGACTCCGTGGAAGCGTGCCTGGAGGATATCCGGGCCGGGAAGTTCGTTGTCATCGTGGATGACGCGCAGCGCGAGAATGAGGGCGACCTCATCATGGCCGCCGAGAAGGTCACCCCCGAGGCCGTCAACTTCTGCATCCGCGAGGCCCGCGGGCTGCTCTGCGCCCCTTGCGACGGCGCCCTCCTCGACCGCCTGGGCATCGCGTTGGCGCCGAGCGTGAACCGCGGCGACCGTTTCGCCACGGCCTTCACGTTGAGCGTGGACGGCGCCCCCCACACCGGCGTCACCACCGGCATCTCCGCCGCCGACCGCGCCAAAGCCGTCCAGCTCTTGGTGGACGACTCGGCAACGGCGGCCGACTTCGTGTCGCCCGGCCACACCTTCCCCCTGCGGCCGCAGCCCGGCGGCGTGCTCCGCCGCGCCGGCCACACCGAGGCGACCGTCGACCTCGCGCGCCTCGCCGGCCTCAAGCCCGCCGGCATCTGCTGCGAAATCGTCGGCGAGGATGGCACCATGGCCCGCCTGCCCGACCTCATCCCCTTCGCCCGCAAACACGGCCTGCGCATCTGCTCGGTGGAGCGCCTCATCGCCTACCGCCGCGCCCACGAATCCCTGGTCGAACGGGTCGAAAGCGTAGATCTGCCCACGGCCTACGGCCACTTCCGGCTGACCATGTTCCGCGGCAAACTCGACGGCCTGGAGCACCTCGCCCTCACGATGGGCGACCTCGCCGGCGATCCGCCCCCGCTCGTCCGCGTCCACAGCGAATGCCTCACCGGCGACGTCTTCGGCAGCGCCCGTTGCGACTGCGGCTGGCAGCTCCATCAGGCCATGACGGCCATCGCCAAGGAGGGCCGCGGGTGCCTCCTTTATATGCGCCAGGAAGGCCGCGGCATCGGCCTGGCCAACAAGCTCCATGCCTACAAACTCCAGGAACAAGGCTGCGACACCGTCGAGGCCAACGTCCGCCTCGGCTTCGCCCCCGACCTGCGCGACTACGGCATCGGCGCCCAAATCCTCGCCGAGCTCGGCATCACGCGTCTGCGCCTGATGACCAACAATCCCCAGAAGGTCGTCGGCCTCGCCGGCCATGGCCTCGAAATCACCGAGCGCGTCCCCATCGTCGCCCACGCCGGCCCCTTCAACGCCCACTACCTCGAGACCAAGCGCGAGAAGATGGGCCATCTGTTGTAAGGCTGATTAGCGGATTGAAGGGGGCGCCGCGGCGCCTCCTTTGTTCCATACACCAGCCCTTTCCGCAGTGCCGCCGTCCAATCAGCCAATCAGCTAGGCGCTTCGTTCTCTGGGTGGCATAGTCGCCCTCCCTCTTCCCCAAAGCATGGCGTGCGAAGCCCGCCATGCTCTCTCAGGCCTCCGGGCCGGACGTGTGCCTTGCGCACACGCACGGCCCGCCCCTGCACCGCCCTTTATGCCCCTTCATAATCTTCAATTATTCTGGCAGTCCTTTGTGTTCCTTTGTGGTTCTTCGTGGTCTTTGTGATAGCCCCGCAGGGCAAATCTTCCATAGTTCCCCCACCACCCCGCCCGTCGCGCGCTTGCCGCGCGTTCTGTGGCCGTGGAAGGTTTGTCGCTTCGCGCCTGCACGCTCCGTTCTCTGTTCTCCGTTCTCCGGGGCGCGCAAGCGCCCCTTCGTGTCTTCGTGGGAACCAAAAAAGGCGCCGCGAACGGCGCCTTTCGGAAGCGACCTGCTTCAAGCTCAGAGGGCCGCGGCGGCCTTGGCGACGAGGGCCTTGAAGCCTTCGGCGTCGGCAATCGCGATCTCGGAGAGCATCTTGCGGTTGACGGTGATGCCGGCCTTGGTGAGACCCTCGATGAAGCGGGAGTAGTTGGGCACCTTCGCGTCGGCGAGGTTACGGACGGCCGCGTTGATACGGGCGATCCAGAGCTGGCGGAAGTCGCGTTTGCGGAGCTTGCGGTGCCAGGTGGAGAGGCGCTGGGCGCGGTCGACGGCCTCGGTGGCGAGGCGGAATTGCTTGGAGCGGGCGCCGTAGAAGCCGCGGGCCAGTTTCAGGCGGCGGCGACGACGTTCGCGGGAAGCGGGGGCGTTGGTGGCTCTCATGGTGTGTGTCCTCCTGGGTTAGGCCTGAAGCATACGGGCGACCATCTTCTGGTTGCCTTCGTAGACGGCGGTGGCGCCACGGAGGTTGCGCTTGCGGGCGCGGGTCTTGTAGCCATTGAGGTGGCGTTTCCCGGCCTGGGTGCGCATAGCCTTGCCCGTGGCCGACAGTTTGAACTTCTTGGTCGCTGCCTTTTTGGTCTTCATCTTAGGCATGATCGTGTTCCTTTGTGGGTTGTCCGCTTTGGCGGCCATCGGCCTGAAAGCCGTCCTCCGCGGAATAAGTCGCAATAAAATACCACAATGTCCGCCCCCTTTGCAACTCGCCGCCTTTCTTCTCCACAAAAACACCAATGCTGGCCGGAAAAGTTTTTCCGCAAAGACGATTTGGCGTGGGAACCCGGCGAGCTCCATCGCTCCCGTTGGTCGCGCCGCCCTTGGGATTTCCACGCTATCGCGCCCCTGAAAAGGGGCGCTCAAAAGGGAATTGGGAAGTTTAGAGGTTTGGAGGCTTAGAAGCTTGGTTTGTTGGTGGGGCTCCGCCCCGCACCCTGACTTTTTATCTTACGGCGCGAAACGGAGGACGGCGGTCGCGGTCAGCGGCGATAGCCGCTGAGCGACCGATGGAGCCCGAAGCGGTTCGCGCCCCTATTGCGTCTTTGCGGTTCCCATTTTCCCCGGACACTATTGCCTTAGGCCGGCGCGTGACGCCGCCTTTTGGGGGCTTTTGGGGCCGCGGGGCGGCCCGGCTTACCACTGGGATTCGGGCGGGTCGTCGTAGTCACGGCGACCATAGCCGCCACGGCGGGGGCCGCGGTCGCCATAACCGCCACGGGGCCCACGGCCACCGCGCGGACGATCGCCATAGGGGCGGTCACCGTAGGGGCGGCGGGGACGGTCGCCATAGCCGCCACCGCCATAAGGGCGGCGCGGGCGTTCGTCGCGCGGCTTGGGCTGGGATTCGTTCACGCGCAGGGGCCGCCCGTCGAGTTCGGCGCCGTTGAGGGCCGCGATGGCCGCGTTGGCCTCGTCTTCGTTGGGCATTTCCACAAAGCCGAAGCCCTTGGAGCGGTTCGTCATGCGGTCGGTCACGACGCGCGCCGAGGTCACTTCGCCATAGGCCGCAAAGGCGGCGCGGAGGGATTCGTCGTCTGTCGCGTAGGCAAGATTGCCGACATAGATATCCATCTGGATACGTTCCTGTTTGCCGCGGAGTGCTGTCTTTGGCGCGCACCCCGCCTCGGCAAGGGAGGAGGCCCGCAGGTTGACCCAGAGGGGACGCCCCCTCTCAAATACATTAACAATAAGATACCCCAATTCAATGCCGAAACGCAAGGAAAATCATCGGCTGATTGGCTGATTCGCTGATTGGCTGATTGGAAACCGCCCCTGCGGGGCGACAGGCGCGAGCGCTGGGAGTGCATGGGATGTTTTGGGAAACACGAAGCACACGAAGAACCACGAAGGTACACCAAGGGGAAAAGGACTGCCAGAATGTGAAACCGCAGATTTCACAGATTTGTTGCAGATTGAGGGTGTGCTAGCGCACGCAGGACTGCCAGAATAATTATTGGACAGTGGCTTCACCTGTCGCCCCGCAGGGGCGTTCTGTGGCCGTGAGGGTTTGGTCCTGCGGGCCTGCACGCTTCGTTCTTCTAGGCGGCTCCGCCGCCCCATCCTAGTCGTCCTATATGTCCTATGCGTCCTACCGCGAATCTTGGCCGCTTTTCAAGAAACAGACAGAAACGCCAGGGATGGGCACGGTAGTGAGGCCCGTAGGGCCGAACGGTGAAGTGCCCAGTACCTGGCGTTCCTTCGTGTCTTCGTGGAAAAGGGGCGCTCCCAATCAGCCAATCAGCTAATGAGGCGAATCTCTTTCCAGCGGCCGCGGAGGAAGCGGATGAGAAGGCCGCCGCCGGCGATCATGACGTAGCCGAGCATGGTGAGCCAGAGGACTTCGATGGAGGCGCCGAGGGCGTAGGCGCCGAAGAGGGCGGGCATCCAGAGGACCAGGGCGGTGCCGCCGACCCAGAGGACGACGAAGCGGGTGTCACCGGCGCCTTTGAGTGCGCCGCCGAGGATGATGTTGAGGACGTCGAAGAAGGCCCAGGCGAGGAAGATGGCGATGAGGTGGCGGCCCAGGGTGACGTAGGGGGCGTAGTCGAAGGGGGCGTCGGCGGGGTAGAAGAGGCGGAGGATGGGGCCGTTGAGGCCGCCGATGACGAGGAGGCAGAGGAGGACGTAAATCCAGCCGAGGAGGACGACGTTGCGGCCGCCGCGGGCGGCGCCCTGGGGGTCGCGGTCGCCCATGCGTTGGCCGACGACGATGCTGGCGGCCATGCCGATGCCCATGAGAGGGGCGAAGACGAGCTGGTTGATGGCGAAGGCGATGTTGCTGGCGGCAAACTCGATGGGTTCGAGCCAGCCGGTGACGAAGGTAAAGACGGTGAAGGTGCCGACGTCGAGGAGGACGTGGCCGCCGTTGGGGATGCCGAAGCGGACGATGCGCATGGCGAGGGGCCGTTTCCAGGCGAGGACGACGCGGCGGCGGCGGCCGGTGGAGAAGTGGGGTTCGAAGCAGAGGGCGGCGGCCAGGATGAGGACGATGAGGAATTGGCCGATGGCGGTGGCGACGCCGGCGCCGACGATGCCGAGCTCGGGGATGGGGCCCCACCCCCAGATGAAAAGGGGGTCGAGGACGATGTTGGCGACGTTGCCGATGAGGTTGGCGACCATGACCAGGCGGGTGTGGCCGCGTCCGGCGAAGAAGCCGCTGAGCGCCGCGCCGAAGGGGAGGGCGAGGTTGGCGACCACCAAGGTGAGGTAGTAGCTCTTCTCGGCGGCGAGGACGTCGGGCGCGTGGCCCACGAGGTCGAAGAGCCAGAGGCCCAGCGGCATGGTGGCGAGGAGGACGGGCACGCAGGCGAGGGAGAGCCAGAGGCCTTGGCCCATGGCGCGGGCGCAGGCGGCGCGGCTCCCGGCCCCGGCGTATTGCGCCACAAAGGTGCCGGAGTAGGAGACGACGTTTTGCAACAACGCGATGACCATGAAGGCGACCAACCCGGCGGGCAACGCGGCCTGGATGCTGACGGCGCTGTAGTGGGCCAAGAAGAGGCGGTCCACGAACATCATCAACGCGTTGCCGGTCATCGCCAGCACCAGCGGCCAGGCAATTTTTAAGCAATAGAGAAAGGAAGAGGTGGAGGTTTGCATACGGGAGCGGGGAGAACGGAAAACGGAACGCCCTCACGGGCGACAGACGGAGCGCTGGGAGGAGGTGAAAGCGTTAGGGTTCATCACAAAGTACATAAAGGGTTCTAGCTGATTGGCTGATTGGATAGTGGTGGGGCGCTGCCCAACGCCCCGGCAGGGGGAAACACCCCCTGCACCCGCAGGCACGTCTGCGACGTGCCCGACAGACGACACAGGAGATACAAAAGCACGTTCACGAACGACGGATTGGCATGCCGTGCTATGAAGCCATTGGCTTATCCGTCGCGCGCTTGCCGCGCGTTCTGTTCTCCGTGGCCGTGGAAGGTTTGGCGCTTCACGCCTGCACGCTCTGTTCTCCGTTCTCCGGGGCGGCGGAGCCGCCCCACCTCACTCGGCGGCGGGGGCCTCGGGCTCCGCGGGGGCGGACTTGGTGGCGGAGGCGCCGGGGGCGAAAGCCTCGCGGTGCTCGAGGACCTTGGCCTTGATCTTCTCGACGACGTCGGGATTGGCGCGGAGGAACTCGGTGGCGGCGTTGGCGCCCTGGCCGATCTGCTCGTTCTCAAAGCTGAGCCAGGAGCCGCGCTTGGTGACGACGCCGGCGGCGAGGGCCGCGTCGAGGACGGAGCCTTCCCAGGAGATGCCGCGGGAGTAGAGGATGTCGAACTCGGCCTCGGTGAAGGGCGGCGCGACCTTGTTCTTCACGACGTTGACGCGGGTGCGGTTGCCGTAGGCCTTGCCGGCGTTGTCCTTGAGCGTGGCCACGCGGGCAATCTTCATGCGGACGGAGGCGTAGAACTTGAGGGCGTTGCCGCCGGTGGTGGTCTCGGGGCTGCCGAACATCACGCCGATCTTCATGCGGATCTGGTTGGTGAAGATGCAGAGCGTCTTGGTGGAGGCCAGCAGACCGGTGAGCTTGCGCATGGCCTGAGACATCAGGCGGGCCTGGGCGCCCATGTGCGAGTCGCCGATGTCGCCGTCCAGCTCGCTCTGCGGCACCAGCGCCGCCACGGAGTCGACGATGACGACGTCCACCGCGCCGGAGCGCACCAGCTGCTCGGTGATTTGCAGGGCCTCCTCGCCGGAGTTCGGCTGGGAGAGCAGGAGGTTGTCGACGTCCACGCCGATGCGGCGGGCGTAGGCCACGTCAAGGGCGTGCTCGGCGTCGATGAAGGCGACGATGCCGCCCTGCTTCTGGGCGTTGGCCGCGATGTGCAGCGAAAGGGTCGTCTTGCCGGAGGATTCGTTGCCGAAGATCTCGATGATGCGGCCGCGCGGGACGCCGCCCACGCCGAGCGCGAGGTCGAGCGAGAAGGCGCCGGTGGAGATGACGGGGACGTCCTGGACCTCCACCTCGCCCATCTTCATGATGGCGGAGGAGCCGAACTCTTTGCGGATTTGGCTCAGCACCGCGGCCAACTTCTCGTCGGCGGTCGCCGTTGCCGCCGCGCTCTTCTTCTCTGCCATGTCGGGGTCCTTTCCTATCTACAAAAGGTCAATCAAAGGGAAAACTGTAATGAGTATTGTACCAAATAAGAGAACAGAAAACAGAGAACAGAAAACAGAGCAATAGTGTCCGAGGGAGTTTTTCCGCAAAGACGATTTGGCGTGGAAACCTGGCGGGCTCCATCGCTCCCGTCGGTCGCGCCGCCCTTGGGATTTCCACGCTATCGCGCCAAAGGGGCGGCCTATGCCGCCCCGGAGAACGGAAAACGGAGCGCCCCTACGGGGCGACGGGTGGTGCCCCGAGGAAATGCCAAGGCGCGAAACGGAGAGCGGCGGTCGCGGTCAGCGGCGAAGCCGCAGAGCGACCGATGGAGCCCGAAGCGGTTCGCGCCCCCTATTGCGTCTTTGCGGCTCCCATTTTTCCCGGACAGTGTTGGTCAAGCGCGGGCGTCTGCAATGGCGCGCTCGAGGGCGGCGATTTCGTCGTCGGTCAGTTCTGGGAAGTCGGCACGGCGGGCTTTGGCGAGGCGGCCATCATTTTGGAGGGCAAGGCGCGCAAAGAGTTGGGCGCGGGCGTCAGGCATATCGACAATGGCGCGGAAACGGGTTTGAATGTCATCCCATAGCATCAATTGGCGAAGCTCGGGAATCAGCTCCTGGCTCAAAGTCTCGCGTGCGACATCAAAGAGGGCCTCGACGATGGGCGTGAGGTCGATATGACGGTAGAAATCCGCGGTCGCGTTGCGGACGGTCATGCGGCCCTGCTGGTCGAGTACATAATCCACGTGTTCCATGAGACGCTTGGAGAAGGTCTCAAGCATTGCGTCATAACGCGCGGGGTCACGCAAGAGAACCGCGGAAAGAGGGAAGGCCATACCGGCCGGGACAAAGCCCTTCGCGACAAGGATATGCTGCAACAGATACCGATGGAGGCGCCCATTCCCGTCATCAAAGGGGTGGATGAAGACGAAGAGGAAGGCCACGATGGCCGCCGCAATCAACGGATGCGCGTTGTCCCGCGTGAGACGCTCGGCCATCGTGAGGAGGCCCTCCATGAGTTCCGGCACATCTTCTGGGCGCGCACCGACAAAGTGGACGATTTCGTTGCCGGAATGAAGGGTCTCACCGACATAGACTTGAGCATCGCGATAATTCTCCTCGCGGTAACGCGGGTCCACGATGGAGTTTTGCAGACGCAACAGAAGCGACCGAGTCAACGGCTCCGCGCCGGCCTGCGCCAGAATTTCCAGGAAAGCCGCCTCGCGCCGACGGTCCGGGGTGGCGCGTTCGATGGCAAAGGAGGCCTTTGTCTCTTTGAGGTGAAACCAACGGTTTGCGCGCGCCAGCAACTCTTCAGGATAACGCCCCAGTGCCTCCCGTACCTGCGCCGCCAGGTCGTCGGCTTCCTCTTGGCGGATTTTGTCAGTTCGGCGTACCACAGGGCAAAACGTGGCATCCCCGGGCAGATTGTTGAAGAGGCGCTGACGCTTGACGCGAGGAGAGGCCTCCCGTGCAAGCGCCACATGGATCTCCGGATCCAAAACACTGTCATAGTTGCCCTGCCGCAAATCCGGAAGGGGAAGTTCTCGCCCCATGAGCCATTCATAGAGGAACCAGATACGTCGCCGATAGATGCCAATGGAGCGCTCCGCGATGTGAGCGGCCAACTCCTGCTCAGACACCTTGGCAAAAAAGGCCCGCAACACCTCAAGGTTCACGCCCTCGTGCTTCAACGCAAAGTCCAGCTGACGCTGCCAAGTGGCAGGAGGGCAAGCCTTTGAAGGCAAAAAGCGCGTGGTATAAGCGCCGGATGTCCTCTCCTGCTTTTGCGTCCCTTCCCCACGAAACAGACGGCAAAAAGGCGTAAGAACGTCCAGGTCGAACGTCTCAATCAAAAATAAATAACCCAGCGGTTCCGCTTTCATAAAACACTTACGTCCAGAAGCCCTAAAACAAGCCCTAAAAACGCGTAACAGTTTATCACAGCGGGAGCAATTGCGCAAGGAAGAGGAGAAAAGGCGGGAAGCGAAAAGACTTACATTTTGGCGAAAAGACTTACGTAGCGCGCTTTCCTTGAAAAACACTTACGGCAAGCGTGCCCAAAACTTGGCCTGCAAAGAATGGGGAAAACAAGGCGCGCCCGCCTTCCCCAAAAAACACAAAAGACCCCGGGGCCGGGGCCTTTTGTCTGCAAGGGAACACCTCAGCGTCCCTTGCTGGCAGTCCAGTTCTCGACCATCTCCATCAACTGATAGAGTTTGGGTACCTCCGCAGGCTTGACGAGATAATACATCGTGACGTCTGGGGTCAAGAAAAGTTTACGGCAACTGTTCATACTCCAAAGGTAAACACCACCGAGAATACACACAACACCTGTTAGAATAAAACCTACACCCTTGACACCATCATCGAAAAAAGTCCCAATCATGATGAGACCGAGCCAGAGGAAGATGAAGGCCGCGATTATATTCCCCCACCCCATGGCCTCAACGCGCATGTTGGCCTGGCTGGGAGATAGGCGCATCACCTCGCCGCCAAAGCGGTCTTTGAAAATGAGCCATTTGTCTGTTAAGGTTAGGGTCATCTTCGCATTGAAGAAGCCTTTACCTCGAAGCTGAACGGTTTGGAATTGTGTCATGGGTGAATCCCTTGTTGTGGTTATGAGGTCGGTTCTCTGGGGCCACCCAAAAAACCTCCCTGTGTCTCCAAAGAAGGTCTTAGGATACCCGAGAAGAAGACAAGGGAGGCAATGCGCACACGCGCACGCCGCATCCATGACGTCTTCTCGAAAAGTTCCTAAGTTCTCTTTGACGTGCTGGTTGCGAGGTCGCAATCAATTGATGGAGGCTCTCCCTCCACGTGCCGCCTATTATACTAAATTATGGCATCGGCTGAAAGATATATAAATAGAAATCCCAACGCGCCGAACGGTGAAGTGTCTAGGCCTTGTGTCCCTTCGTGTCTTCGTGGAGGAGGTAGGCAACGAGAGTCTTGAAGAGGTCGGTGACGGTGTAGTAGCGGAGGCGGCCGACTTGGTGGCGCTTGAGGAACCCACGGGCTTCGAGGCCGTCGAGGTCGGCGCGGGCAGTGTTGGGGGAGATGGCGTGCCAACGTTGGTGCTCGACGGCGACGTATTGGTAGTTGGGGTGGCGGAGGGTGTGGTTGAGGAGGTCGAGCTGGCGGGCGTTGAATTGGTCTTGGAGGGTCTCGCGCCAGCGCTGGGTCTGGGCCTTTTTGTCCTCGAGGAAGGCATAGAGCTTGCGTAGGCCGCGGACGAAGACGCGAAGGTTGACGAGCACGCAGTAGGTGGTGTCAAGGTGGCAGGTCTCCATGTCGAGATAGGCCTCGTCGTAGGCGGCGCGTTCCTTGCTCAGCATACGGGAGATGGAAACGTAAGGAGCAATCCAATAGCCGTCGCGAAGGAGGCTCCAGTAGAAGAGGGCTCGAGCGGTGCGGCCATTGCCGTCTTGGAAGGGGTGTTCGTAAGCCAAGAGTGTATGGAGGAGGATGGCCTTGAGAACGGGATGAAGGAAGGTCGTACGCGCCTCGGCGTCTTGGTTGGCAAAGGCGATGAGGGCGGCCATGCGAACTGGGAGCTCGGCGGCAGGAGGCGGTTGGTGAACGATCTTATTATAGCGATCGCGGACGACGATGTCGTCAGTGGTACGATAACGCCCCTGGGTAGTCTCGGGGAGGAGGCCGTCGGTGAGGGTGCGGTGGATGCGGGAGAGAAGGTCGACGGAGAGAGGTTCGCGGCACCAGGCGTCAAGACGGCGGACGGTGGCGTAGTTGTTGGCGATCATGCGCTCACCCTCGTCACGTGGGGGGCGCTCGGAGAGGAGCATCTCTTGGGCGACGTTGCGGGTGGTGGCGGCGCCCTCCATCTGACTGGACGAAATGGCCTCAGCGATTTGCTCACCTTGGAGGTAAGTGCGCCGAAGATTCGAAAGGTCATCTCGGCCGTTTGTGCCACCGAGGGTGACGGCGATGGGCGCTTTGCGGTCGATTTCGTGGAGCAAGCGACGGATCTCATCCGTCACCGAGAGGAGGAAAGGGTTGCCGCCCACACCGGTGAGAGCGGGATCGATAACGGTCAGCTGACGGGCCAAGCAAAGCACAGACCACCAGACCTCGGGGGAGATTCCGTCCGGGGCGGTGTAGCGGGCCTTACGCCAAGGTTGATAACTGCGCTGGCTCTGGGCGATACGCAGAAGGTCTGGGAAATCCGAGGCCCCGGACCCAGTAAGCCAGGCCTGGAAGGTAAGATTATTGATTCTAGGTGCCGGTTGTATCCGCATTGCCACTCCTTTCGCCTCTTAGTATAAAGGATTGTCCAAAAGGTTTCAACGCAATTCTTTGGAAATTGCGCCGAAATCCTATTCATCAGCATTTCACACAATTTATCAATAGAATACGATTGCGCTAAAAATTGCGCCGAAGGCCTTTTTGGGCCTTCGGCGCAACGTTCAGCGCAGTATAAAACCTTAGAGTGAAGATTTACCGGTCGCCCCGCAGGGGCGCTCCGTTCTCTGTTTTCCGTTCTCCGTTCTCTAGGGCGACAGAGCCGCCCATGGAGCCGAGGCGGATGACGGAGACGGCGGCGAAGAAGGTGAAGGCGCCGGCGATGGCGTAGGCGGTGCGGATGGGGAGGTTGAGGCCGTAGGGGCAGCCGGCGTGGGAGGGGTCGGACCACATGATGAAGGAGGTGACGACGAAGGTCATGAACATGCCGGGGATGAGGGTGAACCAGGGGGCGACGCCGCGGCGCATGAGCCAGACGGTGCAGACCATGAGGGTGCTGGCGGCGAGAATCTGGTTGCCCCAGGCGAAGTATTTCCAGAGCCACTCGAAGCTCTCGGCGCTGAGGTTGCTCCACCAAAGCAGGGCGGCGACGATGGCGATGAGGGGCAGGCAGAGGCCGAGGCGCGCGACAAAGCGGCGTTGGGGCACGCGGGTGATTTCGGCGAGGGTGAGGCGCAGGGAACGCAGGGCGGTGTCGCCGCTGGTGATGGCTAGGACGATGACAGAGAGGACGGTGACGGTGCCCATCCAGGAGCCAAGGAAGGTGCGGGTGCTCTCCATGAGGGCCTGGGTGGCGGGCTGGGCCATGAGGTCGGGGACGAGGTTGTAGATGGCCATGCCGGCGCCGGCCCAGACCATGGCAATGACGCCTTCAGCGATCATCATGCCGTAGTAGGTGGCGCGGGCTTGGTGTTCGCTCTTCATGGTGCGCGCGACGATGGGCGACTGGGTGGCGTGGAAGCCGGAGAGGATGCCGCACGCGATGGTGACGAAGAGGCAGGGGATGATGGGCTGATCGTGGAACATGCCGGCCTTGAAGGCCTCGGTCTCGGTGAAGAGCCAGGGGTCGGAGAAACCGTGCCAGACCAGCGAGCCGAGCATGGCGAGCGACCCGATGAGGAGGATGGCCCCGAAGAAGGGATAGATGGCGCCGATGATTTTGTCGACCGGGAAGAGGGTGGCGACAATATAGTAGAGGAAGATGACGCCAACAAAGATCCAGAACCAGGGGAGGTCCGGCGCGACGGGGGCGGTAAGGCCGGCGGCGAGGTTGGCGGGGACGTTGATGAAGACGGCGACCACCAGCAGAAGGAGGACCATGAGGAAGATGGAGTAGGCCTGGGTGTACCACCGGCCGAGGGAGCCCTGGGTGAGGGCGGGGAGGTTGGCGCCCTTGGCGCGCACGCTCATGAAGCCGGAGACGCAGTCGTGCACCGCGCCGCCGAAGACGCACCCCACGGGAATGATCCAGAAGCATTGCCAGCCGAACTTGATGCCGATGATGACGCCGATGACGGGGCCCACGCCGGCGATGTTGAGCAACTGGATGAGCATGTTCTTCCACATCGGCAGGGGCACATAGTCAACGCCGTCGGCCTGGGTGTAGCAGGGCGTGGGCCGGTCGTCGGGGCGCAACAGGCGCTCAATGAAGCGTCCGTAGGTGAAGTAACCCAGGATGAGAAAGAGAATGCCGCCGATGAACCAGGCCATAGTCGCTCCTTGAATAAGAATGCACAATAGTTTACGCTTATTTTTATGCGAATTCAAGGGGGGAACTGTGAGGAGTCCGCTAAGTAACAGTGGAGAACGGAGAACGGAAAACGGAAAACAGACGCCCCTGCGGGGCGACAGATGGGGGCGTTTGGAAACTGTGGAGGGTTTTAGGAATAACACGAAGGGCACGAAGGACCACGAAGAGACACGAAGGACTGCCAGAATGGGAAACGCGGATTTCGCAGATTAATGCAGATTTTTGGCGTGCTGGCGCACGCGGGAATTAGCTGATTGGATGATTGGGAGGTGTGGGGCGCTGCCCCACCCCCCGGCAGGGAGAAGTTCTCCCTGCACCCCCGGCACGTCTGTGACGTGCCAACAAGCACGCAGGGGCGGGCCGAGGGCCTGTAGGGGCATGGCGGGCTTCGCACGCCATGCTTTGGGGAGTTGGGAATCTAGCGGCAAAGCCGCCGTCCTATTCGTCCTATAGGTCCTATTGGTCCTACCGCGTTGCTTAAGGACTTTTCGTGAAGCCGACAGAGGCGCAAGGAATGGGCACGGTAGAGAGGCGCGAAGCGCCGAACGGTGAAGTGCCCAGTCCCTTGCGCCCCTTTGTGTCTTCGTGGAAACCCATCCAACAAAAAAGGCCCCGGGTGGGGCCTTTTTGTTTGCCTTGGAGGAGGTGCTCACTTAGCCTTGGCGGCTTCGCGGGCCTTGGCCTTGAGGGCGTCGAGCTTGGTGTTGGCGGCGTCGAAGAGGGTCTGCATGGCCTGGGCCTCTTGCATCATCTTGGCCTGCCAGGCCTCGACCTTTTTCTCGAGGTCGGCGAGTTCGGCCTCGGCGGCCTTGTAGGCGGCGAGATCTTCGGCGGAGAGGAGCTTCTCGAGGTCCTGGACGATGAGGACGTCCTTCACCTGGTCGATGAAGTCCGGTGCGGTGGCGTCCTGGCTGGCGCCGAGCTGGCCGATCTGCTTACCTTGGGCGTCGAGGATGATGTAGGTGGGGAAGCCACCGACACCGTATTGCTCGGAGAGCTTGGCGTTCTGGGCCTTGAGCTCCTGGCTCTGCTGCTTGCCGCGGGGGAAGTCGATGTAGAGGAGGACAAGGTTGTCCTTGGCGTAGTCGGCCCACTCGGTGGTGGAGAAGACCTTGCCGTCCATGAGCTTGCACCAGCCGCACCAGTCGGAGCCGGTGAACTGGATGAAGAGGGGTTTGCCGGTCTTCTTGGCGAGTTCCTGGGCGGCGGGGGCGTCGCTGGTCCACTTGCCGAGCTCGGCGCCCTTTTCGGCGACCTCGGCGGCGGTGGCCGCGGTGGCGACGAGGGCGGCGGCGGAGACGATGCCGGCGGCGATGAGATTGCGGAGTGACATGGGATGGGTCCTTTCGTGTTGGGTGAAGGGTTTATTCGGCGTCGCCCCAGAGCTGGTCGAGGGCGTCGGAAATCATGTCGAGAGCTTCGGCGATGTCCTTTTCGGGGATGTTCAGCGGGGGGATGAAGCGGACGACGTGCTCGCCGGCGGTGCAACAGAGGGCACCGAGCTCGCGGCAGGCGTTGACGACATCCTTGGCGGCGCCTTCGACGACCATGCCGAGGAGGAGGCCCTTGCCACGGACGTCGAGAATCTGGGGATGGACGGCGGCGAGGGCTTCGAGGCCTTCGCGGAGCTGGGCGCCGGCGGTCTTGACGTGGTCGAGGAGCTTTTCCTCTTCGATGACGTCAAGAACGGCGAGGGCGGCGGCGCAGGCGCAGGGGTTGCCGCCGAAGGTGGTGCCGAGCATGCCGGGCTTCACGAGGTCGGCGATGTCGGGGCGAGCGAGGACGGCGGAGAGGGGGAGGCCGCCGCCGAGCGCCTTGGCGAGGGTGAAGAGGTCGGGCTTGACGGGGGTGTCTTCCCAGGCGAAGAGGGTGCCGGTGCGGCCCATGCCGGTCTGAATCTCATCGAAGAGGAGGAGGAGGTCGTGCTCCTTGCAAAGGTCGGCGACGCCTTGGAGGAAGGCGGGGTCTGCGGGGATGACGCCGCCTTCGCCCTGGACGGGCTCAAGCATGATGGCGACGGTGCGGTCGGAAAGGGCGGCCTTGACGGAATCGAGGTCGTTGTAATCCGCGTAGGCGAAGCCGGTGGGGAGGGGGTCGAAACCGTCCTGGATCTTGGTCTGGGCGGTGGCGGCGCACATGGCGAGGGTGCGGCCGTGGAAGCCCTTGTTGAAGGTGATGACCTCGTAGCGGCCGCCCTTGTCCTTGCCCCAGAGGCGGGCGATCTTGACCATGTTCTCGTTGGCTTCGGCGCCGGAGTTGGCGAAGAAGGCCTTGTAGCCGCCGGAGAGCTTGGAGAGGCGCTGGCCGAGGAGGGCCATGTTGGGGTTGTAATAGAGGTTGGAGCAGTGGGGGAGGAGCTTGGCCTGGTTGACGATGGCCTCGGTGACTTTGGGGTGGCAGTGGCCGCAGGCGAGGGTGGCGATGCCGGCGGTGAGGTCAATGTACTGCATGTTGTCCATGCCGGTCACCTTGCTGCCGTGGCCTTCGAGGAGGGCGACGGCAGGGGTATAGGTGTGCATGAGGCACAGATCGTACAGGTTGGCGATGTCTTTGGTCTTCTCACTCATCGGCTTTGATCTCCGTTCCTACGCCTTGTTTCGTGAAGATTTCGAGCAGCAGGGAGTGGGGCATTCTGCCATCCACCAAGTGGACGCGCTGCACGCCGGCCTCGATAGCCTCGACGCAGCTGTCGATCTTGGGGATCATCCCGCCGCTGATAACGCCCTCCTCCTTGAGCCGCACGACGTTGCCGACGCGGAGGGTGGAGATAAGGGACGTGGGGTCGCCGACGTCGCGCAGGAGTCCGGGGACGTCGGAGATGAAAACGAGTTTGCGCACGCGCAGGGCCTTGGCGATGGCCACGGCCGCGACGTCCGCGTTGACATTGTAAAGCTTGCTGTCGTCCTCGCCGAGGCCGAGGGGCGTGATCACGGGGATGACGCCGGCGTCGGTCATGTCGGTGATGGAGTTGATCTTGACCTTGGTGGGCTGGCCCACATAACCCCAGTCGAGGGTGGCGCCGGTCTCGGGGTCGATGCCGGTCTCCTTGCGGACGGTGAGGATCCAGTCGCCGTGGAGGGGACGGGCGATCACGTGGAAGTTGTCGTTGAGGAGGCGAAGGATATTGGCGTTGACCTCGCGCTTGATGACATTCTCCACCACCTCGATGGTCTGCTCGTCGGTCACGCGCAGGCCGCGGACGAAGTTGGGAGGGATGCCGGCCTCGGCCATGGCGCGGCTGATGGCCTTGCCGCCGCCGTGCACCAGGATTACCTTGATGCCGACGGTCCGCATGAAGGCGACGTCGCTCAGCAGGCGGAAGAGGTTGTCCGGCGACTCCATGACGCTGCCGCCGACCTTGACGACCACGAGGCTCCCGCGGAAGTCCTGGATATAAGGCACGGCCTCGATGAGGACGTTGGCCTTCTCGATGCATTGCTCGACGGTGGTCATGTGGTGTACTCCGCGTTGATCTTCACGTACTCAAAGGTGAGGTCGCAGGTGAAGACGGTCTCGGCGCCGTTGCCCAAGCCGAGCTCGATGTCAACGTCAAAGGCGCGGGCCTCCATGCGCTTGGAGAGCTCGGCGAGCGTAGCCTCGTCGGCGATCTTCCCGCAGTCGTAGGCGCAGACGCCGGCATAGAGGATGCGGGTCTTGGTGGGGTCGACCTCGGCGCCGGAGTAACCCGCGGCGCAGAGCACGCGGCCCCAGTTGGGGTCACGGCCGAACCAAGAGGTCTTGACGAGGGGCGAGCGGGCGATGGCGCGGGCCACCAGGTGCGCGTCGTGCGGCGTCTCGGCGCCGGTCACGCGCACGGTGACGAACTTGCTCACGCCCTCGCCGTCCATGACGATTTCCTTGGCCAGGACCTGGCAGAGGGCGTTGAGCGCCTCTTGGAAGGTGGCGGCCTGCGGATGGGCGGCGCAGAGCGGCGTGTTGCCGGCGGCGCCGTTGGCCAGACAGAAGAGGGAGTCGTTGGTCGATTCGTCGCCGTCCACCACCACGCAGTTGAAGCTCTGGTCGGCGGCGTGCTTGAGGGCATCCTGCAACCAACTGGGGTCGACGGCGGCGTCGGTGGTGATGAAGGCGAGCATGGTGGCCATCTTGGGCTCGATCATGCCGGCGCCCTTGCACATGCCGCCCAGCGTGACGGTCTTGCCGTCAATCTCGCAGGTGATGGCGGCGTGCTTGGGCCGCGTGTCGGTGGTCATGATGGCGCGCGCGGCGGTCTCGTTCACCTCCGGACCCTCGGAAAGGGCCTGGGCGGCGGCGGCGATGCCCGCGGTCACGCGGTCGACAGGGAGCGGTGCGCCGATGACGCCCGTGCTCGCCACCAACGCGGAGCCTTCGGGCAGACCCAAAGCCTCCTCGGCGGCGCGGGCCATGGCGGCCGCGGCCTCCTGGCCGGCCTCGCCGGTGCAAGCGTTGGCGCAACCGGTGTTCACGGCCACGCACTGGGCCGCAGGGGCCTTAGCCAAGCGCGCACGGTCAAAACCCACCGGCGCCGCAAAGACTTGGTTGGTGGTGAAGACGCCGGCCGCCGCGCAGGGACGGTCCGAGGCCACCAGGGCAACGTCCAGGCGGTCGGCATATTTCACCCCGGCCTTCACGCCCGCGGCGCGAAAGCCTTTCGCGGAGGTCACGCCTCCCGTTGGGTCAATCCCACTCATTGTCGCAATCCTTCAATCGATAAACGCATAAAGTGTACCATAATCCCACGCACCGTGCAGGGGCGCGCAGCGCCCCAACAGTGTCCGGGGAAATCGGCAAGCCTCCTTTTCCGCAAAAACGCCGGTGTGCGCGAAGCCAGATGGGCTAACGCCGGTCGCTTTGCGGGCTAAACGCCCGCTGATCGCTCCCTCCCGCCCATCGTCTTCGCGCTTGAGCCATCTCAAGAGCCCCTTTTGGCACAGGAAAGTGGGGCGCGGGAGGGCGCACGGACGTGCGCCCGGCGTTAGCACCCCCACCGTTCCTACAAGATTTGCGTCTTTGCGGTCTCAATTTCCCCCGAACAATATTGATTAAGTGTTGTTAGTGTACTTACCCTAAGAATCATTTGCTATACTGTAATTACTTGGAAAGAGGTGCTAAATCTCCTTCCTTTTTGCAATAAAACTTTGACAATTCAACAGTGCAATCTCCTAACATGATGGTTACGAACGATGTAGGAGATTGTTGATGCCAGGAGGCGTGATGGACGAAACACAGATGCGACAGGTTGTGGGAGGACTTTTGGCATCGCCGGAGTCCGAGGTCGTGGAATTTAAAGAGGCAAAGACAAACTTCCCCGGCAAAGAGCTTGGAAAATATTTCTCTGCCTTGAGCAATGAGGCCAACTTGAGGAAGGTGCACTGCGGGTGGTTGATTTTTGGTGTCTCAGATAAACGTCAAATTGTTGGGACGGCGTATCGTCAAGATGGAGGTCTACAGAACCTAAAGCGGGAAATTACAAGTGGCACGAATGAGCGGTTGACCTTCTTGGAAATCACGGAACTCATGTTGGACGATAAACGGGTGATTGTTTTTCAAATACCGCCGGCTTTGCCGGGAGTCCCTACGACTTGGCACGGTGCAGCCTATGCACGTGAGCATGACGCACTTGTGCCATTACCGCTAAATAAAGTCGATTTGATTCGCTTAGACACAACGGGTGCGGATTGGTCAAAAGGAATTGTGGAAGGGGCCACATTGGCTGATTTGGACCCGGAGGCTATAGCGCAGGCCAAAGAACTCTTTGCCAGGCGTCAACGAAAGGGTGGGAACACGGTATTACAAGACCACTCCGACGCGGCTCTGTTGGATAAGATGGGACTGACGCTTAATGGAAAATCACGCGTACAGCCTTGATTTTGGTGGGAAAGCCAGAAGCCCGTGCGTTCTTTGATGGATTTGTGCCACGTATCACGTGGAGTCTACACAGTGCGAAAAGCAACGAGACGCTGGCCTATGAGCATTTTGATATCCCATTGTTGCTAGCCGTAGACAAGGCCTTTGCCAAAATCCGGAATGAGAAGTATCGTTATCTGGCCGGGCAATTGACACTCTTCCCGGAGGAAGTGGATCGTTACGATGCGGATTTGGTGAGAGAATTGATTAACAATGCCATCGCCCACCAAGATTTCCGGCGGCGCGGGCGTGTGAGTATCGATGAGTTTGAGGATCGCTTGGAGGTCATGAATGAAGGCTCCTTCATTCCAGAGACCATCGAGGCCGTACTCGCGCCCGGTTACCATCCGCCCTATTACCGTAACCAATTCTTGTGCGACGCGATGGTCAATCTGTATATGATAGACACCAACGCGATGGGCATTCCGCGTATGTATGAAATTCAGCGCAGACGCTGTTTCCCGTTGCCTTCCTATGATCTGAGCGACCCAACGCGCGTGAAGGTGACAGTCTATGGAAGTATTCTGGACCCCAACTACACGCGTTTGCTTCATGCCGAAGAAGCCTTGGACCTCCAAACCGTTTTTCTCTTGGACAAAATCCAAAAAGGACAACCGATTTCCAAAGAAGACGCATCCAAACTCCGGCAAAACAATCTTGTAGAGGGACGCTATCCCAAACTTTATGTCTCTCGTAAAATAGCTTCCTTGGTCGGACAAGAGCCCCGCTACGTCCGAAACCGTGGGCTTGATACTGCGGTCTGCAGAGAACTGATTCTCAATGCTCTGAGAACCTGCGAAACATTCAATAAGCAAGAGTTGCTGGAAATTCTTGCCCCTGCACTTCCCGCAATCTTGGATACGGAACAAAAGAGGCGCAAAGTCGATAATCTGCTCCAACGGATGAAGCAAGAAGGTGTGATTAAAAAGGTCGGGCACACCAAGAACGCTCGTTGGACGCTGACAACCCCCGAGGGTTGACGCATCCTCGCGTCGCCTATGATCACTTGAGAGGAGCGGCTTGTACGTCACGCTTGCCGCGCGTTCCGTGACCGTGGAAGACTTGGCACTTCGCGCCTGCACGCTCCGTTCTCCGTTCTCTGTTCTCCGGGCACGCCAGCGCTCCTTGGTCCTTCGTGCTCTTCGTGACAGCCCCGCAGGGCAAACCCTCCACAGGTTCCCCACCACCCCACCCGTCGCGCGCTTGCCGCGCGTTCTGTTTTCTGTTCTCTGTTCTCTGGGGTGGCGCGTCAGCGCCGCCCCATCTTTTATGGTATACTCACGGAGTCACCGTTTCCTAGAGAAAGGATTACGTCATGGAACTGTTGAAGCAGATCTGCGCGAAGGCCAAAGGCTCCGGCCGCACCATCGTCCTCCCCGAGGGCCAAGACCCGCGCGTCATCAAGGCCGCCAACCTGGCGCTGCAGGAGAACGTCGCCAACATCATCGTCCTGGGCACGCCCGAGGAGATCACCTTCTCCGAAAACGCCGCCGGCATGAAGCTGATGCCCTCCGCGCAGGTGATCGACTACACCCAGGGCGCGTTGCTCGACGAACTCGCCGAGGCCTTCTACGAGAAGCGCAAGGCCAAAGGCATGACCCCCGAAGGCGCCCGCCAGGCCCTGCTCGACAAGCGCATCTACTTCGGCGCCATGATGCTCGCCACCGGCAAAGCCGACGGCCTCGTCGCCGGCTCTATCGCCTCCACCGGCGACATGCTCCGCGCGGCCTTCCAGTGCGTCGGCACGGCCCCGGGCATCAAGCTGGCCTCCTCCACCTTCCTCATGGGCCTGCGCGAACCCACCGCCGCCGGCGACGACGTCCTCTGCTTCGCCGACTGCGCCGTCAACCCCTGCCCCACCGCCGAGCAGATGGTCGACATCGCCCTGGCCACCGCCCGCACCTTCCGCTCCCTCGTCGGCAAGCAGCCCAAGGTCGCCTTCCTCTCCTTCTCCTCCAAGGGCTCCGCCAAGCACGAACTCGTCGACAAGGTCGCCGAGGCCGCCCGCCTCACCAAGGCCCGCTTCGAGGAACTCAAGTTCGACGCCGTGGTCGACGGCGAAATCCAGGCCGACGCCGCCATCGTCCCCGCCGTCGCCCTGCAGAAGAACCCCGGCGGCACCATCAAGGGCGACGCCAACGTCCTCATCTTCCCCGACCTCCAGGCCGGCAACATCTGCTACAAACTGGTCCAGCGCCTCGGCGGCGCCACCGCCCTCGGCCCCATCGTCCAGGGCGTGGCCAAACCCATCAACGACCTCTCCCGCGGTTGCTCCGCCGAAGACATCTTCGGCAACATCTGCATCACCGTTGGCCAGACGCTGTAACGCCGCGGCAGAAATGCCAAAAGACACCGGGCGTTCCACCGGAGCGCCCGGTCTCTTTTGCTGATTGGCTGATTCGCTGATTGGCTGACTGGAAGTTCTCCACGAAGACACCAAAGGAACGCAAGGGCCTGGGCACTTCACCGTTCGGCGCGTTGCGCCTCACTACCGCGCCCATCCCTTGCGTTTCTGTGCCATTCCTGGAAATTTCCACAGCACGGTAAGACCTCTAAGACGGCGGCTGACGTTGCTTATGCACAGCGCTCTTCTCCGTCGCCCGTTTATCGGGCGCTCCTGTATCTCCTGAATCTCCTGTACCTCCTGTGGAAGTTTGGAAGTTTGGAGGCTTAGAAGCTTGGCTTTCCACCTCCATTTCCGCAAAGACGCAAGGTGCGCGCGAAGCCAGATGGGCTAACGCCGGTCGCTTTGCGGGCTAAACGCCCGCTGATCGCTCCCTCCCGCCCATCGTCTTCGCGCTTGGGCCCTCTTTCAAGTCTTCGCGGAACATCACCAAGCTTCGCGGTAGGACCCATAGGACATATAGGACAACTAGGACGGCGACTCCGCCGCTAGATTTCCAAACTCCCCAAAGCATGGCGTGCGAAGCCCGCCATGCCCCTACAGGCCCACGGGCCGGACGTGTGCCTTGCGCACACGTCCGGCCCGCCCCCGCGTGCTTGTTGGCACGTCCATCGGACGTGCCGGGGGTGCAGGGGCGATTGGAAGTTTGGAAGCTTGGAGGCTTGGAGGTCTGGTTTCCCTTGTACAGCGCTTTATTTGTCGCCCGTAAGGGCGTTCTGTTCTCCGTTCTCTGTTCTCCGTTCTCCGGGCGCGAAAGCGCCCTTCCCCTGCCGGGGCGTGGGGCAGCGCCCCACATCTCCCAATCAACCAATCCCCTAATCATCCAAAATCCCTTTGTGTCC
>CALXMT010000037.1 GCA_944389545.1 uncultured Kiritimatiellota bacterium
CGACCACTATAGGGTCTCACACTCGACCACTATAGGGTCTCACACCCGACCACTATAGGGTCTCACACCCGACCACTATAGGGTCTCATCACGCACCCGTAAGGGTTTCTCCTCCGTCCCCAGTAGCGTCCGGGAAAGTTTCCACGAAGACACAGAGGAACGCAAGCGCCTGGGCACTTCGCCGTTCGGCTCTACGGGCCTCACTGCCGTGCCCACCCCTTGCGTTTCTTTCGTTTTCATGAAAAGTCCCAAGCTTTGCAGTAGGAGCACTAGGACGAGGCGCAACTCTCCAAACCAAAGCGTGTCGAGCGAAGCCCGCCACACCCCCTACAGGCCTCCGGTCCGTGCGTGCACCTTGTGCGCACGCACGGCCCACCCTAGCATGTCCTCCTCTTTGTGCCCTTTATACACGTTGTGATTTCCAAAATAAACTGACAGTCCTGCCGGCGGCAGCCGGCCCCTAATCTGCTTTAATCTGCGTAATCGGCGGTTTCTCTATTCTGGCAGTCCTGCGTGCGCTAGCACGCCCTTAATCTGCTCAAAATCTGTGCAATCTGCGGTTCCACCATTCTGGCAGTGCCCTTCCGTCCTTCGTTCTCCGTCCTTCGTTCTCCGTTCTCCATTCTCCGGGGCGGCGCAAGCCGCCCGCAAAAAGGGCTTGACGCGGGGGGCGTTGGCGCGGTATACTGTGAGCAGTCAATCTGGTGAATGGGCGCAATGCCCTAGGCCTTTCCGAAAGGAGCACGCGATGAAAGTTTGGATGTTGTTGGCGTTGACGCTGGTGTGCGCCGGTGGCGCGTATGCGCAGAGTCGTTCTCGCGGGGGCTCTTCGGCCCAGCCCAACCAGATGATCCGCATCAAGGAAATCACCGGCGTGGGCGGCGACAGCGACTACAACTCCGCGGCGCCGCAGGTCGATGCGAAGTGGAAAAAGAAAATCAACCACACCGACAATTACGCCAAGGACGACGCGAAGGGCTGGCACTACTTCGAGGTGGCCTACGAGGTCGCCAACATCGGCACCGATTCCGCCGGCAAGAAGAAGCCCATCCTCGCCATCCCCGAGGTGGAAATCACCTACGCGCTCCTCTATGACATGAGGAAGTCCAAGATCGCCGCCTCCGTGGCCGGCAACGCCCAGAAGGCCGGCGGCGCCATCGGCTGGGACAATCCCAAGCAGCTTTACACGCTCTTTACCGAGACCATCACCTACACCACCATCACCCCCGGCCGCGAGCACTACGCGGCGGTCTGCGTGCCCCCCGCCGCCACCGCCATTTACGGCGACCCCATGGTCTTCTCCGTCCAGATCAAGGTCGATGGCGTGCAACAGGGCGACATCATGACCCAGATGGTCGGCAACGCCTCCGTGGACGGCAACAAGCTGGCGCCCATCATGCAGGAGCGCGGCCCCGACGGCAAGCCCCGCCCGGCGGCTTGGTGGGAGCGCATCGAAAACCTCTCCGAGAGCGTCGTCCGTCGCGAGGGCATCCTGCGCGATCGTTCGATGACCCCCTTTGTGATGGCCGGCGACCAGTACTACGACCAGGTCAAGGCTGAGTGACGCACCGCCCCGCAGGGGCAGAGACGCGAGAGAGATTTATGGAACGGATTCTGACACTCAACATCGGCGCCACGCGCTTGGCGTTGGCCGAGTTCGAGGTGCGGCCCGGGCGCGGGCCCGCCCTCCTGCGCTACACCTTCGGCGAGCTGCCCGAGGGTGCGGCGGAGAGCCCCGACACCTTTTCGGTGGAGCTGGAACAGGCCCTGCGTGGCATGATGACGGCCTCGGGCATCCATCCCGGGCGCATCCATGTGGCGCTCTCGGGCCAGATGGCCTTCCCGCGCTTCGTCAAGGTCCTCGCCGAGGGCGACGACAAGATGCGCGAGCAGATTCAGTTCGAAGTCGAGCAGAACGTTCCCTTCCCGCTCTCCGAGGCCATCTGGGATGACGCGCTTGTTGGCCAGCCCGACGCCGGTGAACAGCACGTCATGATCGTCGCCGCCCGCTCCGATCTCGTCAAGGCCGTCGCCAAGGGCCTCCTGAACGCCGGGTGCGAGCCCGAGCTGGTGGACGTGGCGCCCGTGGCGCTCTACAACGCCGTCCGCTTCAACTATCCCGAGGATGAGGGCTGCACGCTGGTGGTGGACATCGGCGCGCGCTGCACCAACCTGGTCTTCGTGGAGCAGGAGCGCATCTTCTACCGCACCATCCCCGTGGCCGGCCACACCATCACCGCCGAAATCGCCAAGCAGTTCGGCCTCTCGATGGAGGATGCCGAAACTTTCAAGTGCACGCAGGGCTTGGTGGCACAGGGCGGCGCCTTCGCCGTGGATGACCCCGACGTCGACCGCCTCTCCAAGGTCATCCGCAACGTGATGACCCGCCTGAACGCGGAAGTCTCGCGCTCCATCGCCTTTTACCGCAGCCAGCAGGAGGGCTCCGCGCCCGTCCGCGTCCTCCTCTCCGGCGCCTCTTCCCAGCTCCCCTACATGCAGAACTTCTTCGAGGAGAAGCTGCAGGTGGAGGTGGACTTCCTCAACCCCTTCCAGACCGTCGGCTATCCCACCGACGTCGATGCCGAGCAGTTCGGCTCGGACGCCTTCTCGCTCCCTGTGCTCGTGGGCCTGGCCCTGCGCCGCGGCCTCACCTGCCCGGTGGAAATCAGCCTGGTCTCGCCCGAGATCATCGCGCGCAAGGCCTTCCGCAAGCGCATCCCCTTCTTCGCCATCTCCGCCGCCGGCCTGATTGTCTTCATGGGCATCTGGCTGGCCTATGTCGGCATGCTCGGCGGAATCTACGAGAAGCAGTCCAAGACGGTGGCCAGTCAGCTCTCCGCCTACAACAACCTCAAGAGCCAGTACGAGGACGCGGACGAGGAAGCCACGAAAGCCAAGGATTTGGCCAATGCCTACGGCACGCTCCTCGCCAGCCGCGACACCTGGCGCGACATTGTGCGCGCCGTCGACGACGCCGTTGAGGACGACCTCTGGCTCACCAAGCTCGCGGCCAAGCGCGAAGGCGGCACCCTGCAGGGGGTCAACCTCTCCGTCTCTGTCTGGCGCGACCGCGAACGGGATCATTCCGCCTCCGGCAAGACCATCGACGAAACCGTCATCGCCAATCTCGCCAAGGCCAAGGTCGGCACGACCAAGGTCTTTGAGTCGGACAACATCGTGCTCGACCGCAAGGAAGGCCGCGGCAAGGTTGATCAAGCCCAGGGCAAAACCGCGGAGTCCGAGTGGATGACGACCTTTGACATCACCGCCAATCTCTCCGGTGTCAAGAAAGAACAGCCGAAGCGCGCCTCGTCCCGTCGCACGAGCAGGAGGTAAGCACCGATGGACCCGAAACAAAAGCAACTCCTTATCGCCGTCGGTGCCGTCTGCGGCATCATCGTCCTCGCCCTTGCTTACTTCCTCTTCTCTGCCGTCGGCTCAAACGCCGACCTCAAGAAGAAGCGCGACAACAATATGTCCGCGCTCCGGGCCGGCAACAGCGTGGACATCTACCCCTCCGTCCAGAACCGTGAAGTGCGCGAGCAAGACGCCAAGAACGCGGAAGCGCAAATCGCGGCCGTCAAGGAGGTCCTCGCCAAAGGCAACAAGGTCATCACCCTCTCTGCCGACCAGACCTCCTCCAACTCCAAGTTCGGCGATGCCATCCGCGATGGCGTCAACGCGCTCAATCAGCGCCAGGACACCCCCATCGCCCAGCGCCTGCGCGGCCAGACCGCCCAGAGTCAGCAGGAGGTGATGAACTACTCCTTCGAACGGTACGTCCAGGGCACCCCGCCCAAGGAGCAAGACATCCCCCATCTGGCCCGTCAGTTCGCCACCATCTATCACGTCTGCAACACCCTCTTGAACAACGGCGCCGTCCTCATCACCGATGTCCAGCGCACGCGCTTTGACGGTGGCGCCGTTGAGGAGGAAGAGCAACCCACCACGCGCCGTCGCCGCTCTTCCCGCCGCAACGAGTCCGAGGAAGCGGCCACGTCCTCCTATCCCCTCCCCGTCATCCAGGCCGCCGCCGAGGCGGATGCCGCGGGTGAGACGAAGGCCGCGAAGCCGGTCGACGTCGCCAAGGTCGCCAAGGCCCTCAAGGACGACGGCGTTGTCTGCGAAAGCTACGCCATCACCTTCCGCGCGCCCTACGCCACCGTCGCCAAGACCCTCAACGACTTCGCCGCCGGCGACCTCTTCATCGTCGTCACCGACCTCTCTATCACCAGCCAGAGCCTCGTCGAGACCAAGGCCGAAGAACTCGTCCGCAAGCGCCGCACCATCCGCGACTCCGCGCTCAACCGCGCCCGGGCCTCCGCCGAGAATGCCGCACGCGCCGAGGAAATCGCCAAGCGCGGACTCTTCGAGGGCGTCGCCGTCGATCAGCGCCTCGTCTCCGACCCCGAGACCGCCGAGCCCCTCCAGATTGTCCTCCGCTTCGATGTCTACACCGTCGATCCCCCTAAGGCCACCGAAGCACCCGAAGCCGCCGCGGCCGCACCCGAGAAGGAAGGGAACTAACCATGGCGAAAGAACTTCCCCCCATTCTGCGTCAATACGACCGCCTCATCGCCGTCGGTGTCTTGGCGGCCGTCGCAATCTCCCTGATTTATCTCGTTGCCTTCGGCATCCAGGCCAGAGACGATGAAGAGAAGTTCAACACCAGCGTCGCCGCGCCGGACAGCGAGGTGAAGCCCGCGGAGGACTTCTCCGCCCTCACGGCGGCCATCGCTGCCGTCGGCAAGCCCGACCGCGCCTCCACCCTGCCCGTTCGCGCCTCCGCCGCGGAGCCCGACCTCTTCACCCCCGAGCGCCGCGTCTTCTGCATCAAGTGCGCCAGCCCCATCACCTTCGAGGGCGAGGATCGCGACGAGGCCCAGAAGTGCACCATTTGCGGTGCCGAGCAGCCCGTCAAGGAAAAGATTGACTACTCCACCGTCGACAGCGACGAGGACGGCCTGCCCGACGTTTGGGAAACCGCCAACAAGCTCGACCCCAACGACCCCACCGATGCCGACGCCGACAACGATTCCGACGGCTTCACCAACGCCCAGGAATACCAGGCCAAGACCGACCCCAACGACGCCAAGAGCCACCCCGCCTACGACGGCTTCCTCCGCGTCGGCGAAATCTCCGGCACCAAGGTCCCCCTGCGCATCATCAACGCCATGCGCCTCCCCGATGAGACGGGCGCCGACGGCAAGCCGACCCAGGCCTACCGCGTGACCTTCGTCTCCGTCTCCGAAGACGGCACCCCGGGTACCGCGAACATCGTCGCCAAGACCGGCAAGCCCGTCTACAAGAGCAAGGACGTCATCGAGACCAGCTCCGCCATCGGCAAGAGCGGCTTCTCCATCGTCAGCTACAACCGCGTGGACAAGAAGCCCATCAAGGTCGGCCCGCACGGCACCACCCAGCTGATCGAGGTCTCCACCGCCGTTGTCAAGCGCGACTCCGACGGCAAGACCGCCACCCTCACCTACTGGGATAAGAACAACCCCGAGTGGCCCGGCGAACCCCTCCTCGAGCAGAAGGTCGAGCTCTCCTGCGAGCTTTCCGGCGTCGAGCCCGCCACCCTCATCGAAGGCGGCACCTACCGCGTCAAGAGCGACACCTACATCGTCAAGAAGATCGATCCCGCCGCCAAGACCGTCACCTTGGTGCATCGCGCGGACAAGCGCGAGATCGTCGTCGGGGAGTCCGGGCCGGTCGCGACCGCCCCGGCCCCCGCGGCCGCCAAGCCTGCCCCGGCCCCCGCCGCGGCCCAGCCTTCGGGAGGTCAGAAGAAATGACCTCAACCCTTGATTTTGCGGGCTTCCGGCCCGTTGTCGTAGCCCCACGCGCAACCTTTGCAGCCAAGGGCAAAACCGCAAAAAGCCCATTTTTCGCCGACGCCGGGTCACCCGGCCGGGCGAAAAAATAAGCCCTATGCGGTTTTTGAGTTGAAATAATCGTTGCGATGGGCTATACTGACATCACGATTTGGATTTGGGCGAGGCCCAATAAAAGCGGAGAACACGTGCTATGACACACTTTGTGCGCTATGCAATGGTCGGCGTGATGGTCGCCGGGGCGTCTTATTGCGCCCACGCGCAGGACGATGACCTCGATGCGCTCTTGAGCGACTTGCTCGCCGAGGAGTCCGCCGTCGAGCAAGAGGAACCTCAGGCCGAACCGGCCCCAGAGGTTGCCGAACTTCCCGAGGAGCCGGCCCCCGAAGCCGTGGACGAAGCGCCCGCGCCTATCGAGGAAGCCGTCGAAGAGGTGGCCGAAACGCCCGCCCCCGTCGAGGAAGTCGCCGAGGTGGTTGAGGAGCCCGCGCCCGAAGTGCCCGCCGAGCCCGAGGTCGCCGAGGTCCCCGCTCCCGTCGAGGAAGTGATCGATGAGGTGGCCGAAGAGCCCGCGCCCGCGGTTGAGGAAGTCGCCGAAGTGTCCGCCGATCCGGAGACGCCCGCCGCCCCCGAAGTCGCCGCGGAGGAGCCCACGGTTCCTGTCGATCCCGACGCGCTGGCCTCCGATGTCGATGCCATCGCCGTTGATCCGGAAGCCGTCGCCGTCGACCCCGCGACCGGTGCCACCGAGCCCGCCGTCGGCGCGCTGACCGAAGCGCCCGCTACCCCCGCCGCCGGTGAAGCCGCCGCCGCCGGTGCCGGTGCCGCCCTGCTGACGGACGTCGATGCCGACGCCCCCGCCGTTGAGCTCACCGAAGAGGACAAGGCCTTCAACGAACTCGAGGCCCTCATGCGCCTCAAGAATCAGGGTCTCGACAACCACGCCAAGGCTTGCTTGGCCCGTGCCCGCGAGATCATGAGCACCCCGCCCGAGCCCGGCAAGGCCATGGATCACTACAAGGCCGCCATCAAGATGTACACCGATGCCAAGGAGTACTTCCGCGAGCTCGAGTCCAACCTCCCCCTCAAGGATGAGTGCGACCGCGGCATCCGCGAGGCCCGCTACCGCCAGGCCTTCTCCCTCTTCGCCAACGACAAGGATTACGGCGCCGCCCTCAACCTCGCCCAGCAGGTGCAGCGCGAAGGCCACCCCAAGGCCGCCGCCCTCATCGCCGCCATCAACGCTGAGGTCAATCGTCCGCCGGAAGTCCGTCCCACCCCCGTGCTCCCTGAGTTCGCCCAGGAGGACTACCAGCAGGCCCGCCTCGACATGATGGAGCGTTACAAGCGCGCCACCGTCTACTACCACCTCGCCAAGTACAAAGAGGCCATCGACCAGCTCGACCTCATCCTCCGCGACGACCCCAACAACGAGGATGCCATCAGCCTCCGCGAGCGCATCGCCACGCGCAAAGACCGCCGCGATCGCCAGCTCCAGGCCTCCACCCACGCCGAGATGATCGACCAGGTCTCCTTCAACTGGACCCCCGTCGGCGCCCTCGCCCGTGACTCCGAGGAGCTCTACGCGCCCACCGTCTCCACCGGCACCGCCGCCCCCGTCGACGAGCAGGGCCAGCGCGACGAACAGGCCGTCATCGCCAAGCTCCAGTACATCCGCCTCCCCGAGTTCTCCATCCGCCCGCCGAGCACCCTCGCCGACGCCGTGCAGATGTTCGCCGAGATGTCCCGCACCTACGATCGCCCCGAGCTTCCTCCGGAAGAGCGCGGCCTCTCCTTCGTGCTCAACATGAACTCCGGCGCCCCCGCCCCCGCGGCTGACGTCGCGGCCGATCCCTTCGCCACCTCCGACGCCTCCGCCTCCAGCGGCCTGCCGCCCATCCAGAACATCAGCCTCACCTGGGTCACCCTCAAAGAGGCCCTCGACATGGTCTGCATGGTCACCAACACCAAGTACATCGTCCGCGGCAAGAACGTCATCGTCGTCCCCAACACCTTCGTTGAGGGCGAGATGGAGACCCGCACCTACAACGTCATGGGCGACTTGATGGACAAGGTCAGCGGCGTCCAGGCCGACCTCCAGGCCTCCTCTGACTTCGGCTCCTCCTCCGGCGGCGACGACTGGGGCAGCATGGACACCGCCTCCCTCTCCTCCGGCGGCGGCTCCGCCACCCCCGATCAGCTGAAGAGCTTCTTCCAGGAGCTCGGCGTGCCCTTCGAGGGCGATGCGCGCATCGTTTACCTCCCCACCATCGGTAAGCTCCGCGTCACCAACACCGCCCAGAACCTCGCCATCTTCGAAGGCATCCTCGAAGAGCTCAACGTCACCCCCTATCAGATCGAGGTTGAGGCCCGCTTCGTTGAAGTCAGCCAGGAAGACCTCAACTCCCTCGGCTTCGAGTGGCAGCTCAACAGCGACATCGTCGGCACCATCGGCTCCGGCATCGATTGGGCTGACAGCGCCATCACCGGTAACCCCTCCGGCGGTTCCGGCGCGGGCGGCATCGGCGCCACCGGCGACCACGTCTTCCGTCCCGGCTCCATCAGCGGCACCGGCGATGGCAACGTCGCCATCCACGGTGGCTCCTTCAACAACGGCATGCGCTTCCTCGGCGACTCCTCCACCTACGCCAACCGCATCAACCTGAGCGGCGCCACCCTCGCCCCCAACGACGAGTTCCTTGGCTTCTCCGCCGTCTTCGGCAAGATGGATGTCTCCCTCATCCTCCACATGCTCGCCCAGCGCACCGACACCGACATGCTCTCCAGCCCGAAGGTGCTCGCCCGCCCGAACGAAGAGGCCCTCATTCGCGTCGTGACCGAGTGGATCTACCCCACCGAGTTCGACGTCACCGAGCTCGACAACGACGACGACAACAACGACAACAACAACAACTGGGGCATCGGCAACGGCGGCACCACCGTCCAGGCCCCGCCCGTCAAGTTCGCCGTTGAGCCGCAGTCCTTCGAGAAGCAGGATGTCGGTGTCTCCCTCCAGGTCATCCCGCAGGTCTCCCAGGAAGGCCAGATGATCAACCTCACCGTTGCCCCCAAGGTCGTGGAATACCTCGGCGACTTCGAGTACGGCATGCAGGTCCCCTACGTGCAATACGGCATGACCGGTGGCGTCGTCACCTCCGCTGAGGTCGAGTACTACCAGGTCTCCATGCCTCAGCCCATGTTCCACTTCCGCGAGATCAACACCTCCCTCTCCGTCTACAACGGCTCCACCGTGGTCATGGGCGGCTTGATCACCGAGAACCGCAACTCCTTCGAAGACAAGATCCCGATCCTGGGCGACCTGCCCTTCATCGGCTTCCTCTTCCGCTCCACCGGTGAATACAGCGAGAAGCGCAACCTCCTCGTCTTCCTCACCGCCCGCCTCGTCGACCCCGCCGGCCGTCCCCTCAAGACCGCCACCGATGGTCGCATGGGTGCCGGCGCCATGAACACCAGCGCCTCCGACACCATGTCCTCCACCGTCCAGCCCTAAACGCGGCGAGACAATCCAAAAAGCCCCGGCACTGCCGGGGCTTTTTTTGCACCATGCGTTGTCCTGGGAGAGTCTTACCGCAAAGGGGCGGCTGCGCCGCCCCGGAGAACGGAGAACAGAGAACGGAACGCCCCTGCGGGGCGACGGATTGGTTCCCTGGAAAGCGACAAGGCGCGAAACGGAGAGCGCGGTCAGTTGGCGATTAGCCCGCAAAGCGACCGGTGAAGCCGCGGTTGTCTAGTTATGGCACGTCGCAGACGTGCCGGGGGTGCAGGGGCAGTTGGAAGTTTGGAAGCTTGGATGCTTGGAAGTTTGGTTTCTCTGCACAACGATTGTTTTGTCGCGCGCTTGCCGCGCGCTCTGTTTTCTGTTTTCTGTTCTCTGGGGCGCGCTAGCGCCCCTTCCCCTGCCGAGGCGTGGGGCAGCGCCCCACATCTCCAATTATCCAACCTTTCAATTCCCTTTGTGTCCTTTGTGATCTCCAAGACACACTGGCAGTCCTGCCGGCGGTAGCCGGCCCCAAATCTGCCTTAATCTGCGAAATCTGCGGTTCCAACACTGGCAGTCCGTTTCTGTGTTCCTCTGTTTTCCTCTGTGCGCCTCTGTGTCTACAAAACTTCCCCGGACACTGTGGGAAAGGGCGCGGGAAGTTTGGTAGAATAGAAGGGATGTATCTAAAGGCGCTGGAGATTCAGGGCTTCAAAAGCTTCGCGGACAAGACGCGGCTCACGTTCGAGCCGGGGATGATTGCCATTGTGGGGCCGAATGGTTGCGGCAAGAGCAACGTGTCGGACGCGATTCGGTGGGTGCTCGGCGAGCAACGCCCCAGCGCCCTGCGTTGCGCCAAGATGCAGGACATCATCTTCAACGGCACGGACGCGCGCAAGCCCTTGGGCATGGCCGAGGTGACGCTCGTCTTTGCCGAATGCGAACAGGCCTTGGGGACGGAGTTTGACGAGGTTTCCATCACGCGGCGAGCCTATCGCGACGGCGCGAACGCCTACTTCCTCAACAAGACCCCTTGCCGCCTGAAGGACATCCAGCGCCTCTTCATGGGCACTGGCGTGGGCACCACGAGTTACTCCGTGCTGGCCCAGGGCCAAATCGACGCCATCCTCTCCTCGCGTCCCGAGGACCGCCGCGCCGTCTTCGAAGAGGCCGCCGGGGTCACGAAGTTCCGTGCCGACCGCCGCGAAGCCCTCCGTAAAATCGGTCAGACCGAAGAGAACCTCACGCGCCTCACCGACATCCTGCGCGAACTGCGCCGTCAGGCCAACCAACTGCAGCGTCAGGCCGAGAAGGCCGAACAGGCCCGCACCCTCCGCACGGAACTGCGCGGCATCGACCTGGCCCTGGCCAAACGTCAGGCCGGCGCCCTCGAGGCTGCCATCGCCGCCCAAGGCATGGCCCTGGCCGAGGCCGCAAACAAAATCCTTTCCATCCAAGCCGAGGCAGAGGCCGGCGAACGCGCCATCGCCTCCGCCAACGCCCGTATCCAGGCCGGCGAGGACGCCATCGCCAAGCTCTCCGAAGAGGCCGCCGCCTCCGCCGCGCGCCACACCCGCGCCCAGGAAATCATCCAGACCAACCTCGCGCGCATCGCCGAATACCGCGCCTGGGCCGAGGGCCAGGCCGTCGAACTTGAGGCCGCCCGCAAGCGTTTGGAAGAGGGCGAACGCGAGCAGGACGAAGGTCCCGACCCCGACGACTTTGAGGACGAGCGCGAGACCCTTCAGAACCTGCTCGATGACGCCCAGGACGCCTTCGACGCGCGCAAGGCCGCCCTCGACGCCGCCCGCGCCGAACTCCAAGAGGCCCGTGACGCTTTGGCCGACTGTGATCGCCGTCAGCTGGCTTGGCAACAGGCCTTGGCCAAGGCCGACGCCGGGCGCGAGGCGCGCCTCCTCAAACGCGAGCGTCTGGCCGCCGAGGTTGCCGAGGCCGAGCGCCTCCGCGACGAACGCACCGCCGCCCGCGATGCCGCCGCTGCCGAGGCCGAGTCCAACCGTCAGACTGCCGACGAGGCCCGCGAGGACGTCATCACCATCGACGAAGACCGCTCCTTCGCGGCGGACGACATCGCCCAAGCCCAGGCCCGTCAAGCCAAGAGCCGACAGGAGCGCGCCGCCATCGAGGCCCGCCGCGACCTGCTGTCGCGTCCCGCCCCCGGCGAACGCCCCGATGCGGGCCGCCGCCTCCTGGACCCCGAAAATCCCTTCGGCCTCTCACCCGGGGATGTGCTCGGGCCGTTGGCCGAAGCCGTGGACCCGCCGGTGGAGCTTCGCCGCGCCGTGGAGGTCGTCTTGGCGCCTTGGGCACACGCTTGGGTGGTGCGCACGCCGGAGACGGCCCGCAGGATTTTGGATACGGTGGCCGAGCGTTGGCCCGAGGAATCCATCCAGGTGCTCGTGGCGCAGGAAGGCGCCGTTCCGGCGGGATCGCTCGCCGCGCAGGTGCCCGTTCGGCCCGGTTTCGAGGGGCTTGCCGCGCGCCTCTTGGGCGGGTGGACGGTGGGGGACTCCGCCGAGGGCGCATGTGTCTCTCTGGATGGGACGCTTTACTATAAGGAAGGCGGCGGCTTGCGGTCGGTCGGCGATGGCGCAGACCCCTTGGCGCGCCGCCTGGCGTGCGAGGAACTCGACGCCCAGGCCGATGAACTCTTGCGCGCCGAGCAGGCCGAGGAGCACACTATCGCCGATGCCCAGGCCCGTATGGAGGCCTTGGGGTCGCGGTTGCGCGAGACCCAGCGGACCCTCGAGAAGGCCCAGCGCGCCGCCAACCAGGCTGAAGGCGCCTTGGCCGCCGCCGAGCGCGACGCCACTGCCGCCGAGGCCCGCCGTGCCGAATTGGCCGCACGCCTGACCGAAGCCGAGGCCGACCTGGGCCGCGAGGACGCCGGTTGCGAAGAGGCGCGTCAAGGTTTGGCCGGCTTGGCCGATGAACGTGAGCGTCTGACCGCCGCCGCCGGCGAGGCCACCGCCCGTATGCCCGCCCTCGAGGGCGAGGTCGATGCCGCCAGCACGCGTCTGAGCGAGGCGCGCTTCCGGATGGCCGGCTTCGTCCAACGGCGCGAGCATGCCCTGGCCCAACGGCGCGACCGCGAGGCCCGCCTCAAGGAGTTGCGCGAGACCATCGCCCAGCGCGAGGCCTCCGGCGCCTCTTGCCAGGCGAACATCGAGCGTCTGGAGGGCGACAACGCCCGCATCGTCGCCTCACTCGACGGCATGGAGCAGGAGACCCTCGCCCTGCAGGCCCAGATCGAGAAGGCCCGCGCCGACCGTCTGGAACTCAACGCCCTGCGCGAGCGCCTCGAGGCCGCCAGCGCCGGCGCGCGCCGTACCCTGCAGGAGGCCCAAGAGGCCAAGGCCAAGGCCGAGGTCGCCATGGCCGAGGGCCGTACCCGCCACCAAGCCCTCATGGAGCGCCTCCTGCGCGACTACGGCGTCCAGCCCGGCACGCTCAACGATGAGCCCTGCGCCGAGTGGCCCGAGGGCGAGGCCCCCGAGGACGCCGTGCTGGAGTCCCGCCTGGCCGAGCTCCGCGCCGCCCTCGAGCGCATCGGCCCCGTCAACCTCCTGGCCATCGACGAATACAAGCAGCTGGAGGAGCGCCACGCCTTCTACCAGGCGCAGGCCGACGACCTCACGCGTTCGCGCGACGAGCTGTTGGGTCTCATCAAGACCATCAACGAGACCTCCGGCAAGATGTTCCGCGACACCTTCGCGCGGGCCGACGCCAACTTCCGCGAGATGTTCACCCGCCTCTTCAACGGCGGCGAAGCCCGTCTCGCCCTCCTCGAGAACGACGAAGACCCCCTCGAGTGCGGCATCGACATCATCGCCCGTCCCCCCGGCAAGAAGCCCCAGACCATCAGCCTCCTCTCCGGCGGTGAGCGCACCATGACCGCCGTCGCCCTCCTCTTCGCCATCTTCCTCATCAAGCCCGCCCCCTTCTGCCTCCTCGATGAGCTCGACGCCGCCCTCGACGACAGCAACATCGGCCGCTTCGTCGACGCACTCAAGGACTTCCTCGTCCACTCGCAGTTCCTCATCATCACCCACAATCAGCACACCATCGCCGGCTCGGACATCGTGTACGGCGTGACGATGCCCGAAAAGGGCGTCTCGCGCACCCTCTCGATGCGTTTTGACCGACGCGCCTAGGAGCCCGCCATGCCTGCCCTCATCATCGAGTTCGACCCCCTCTTCCTCGGCGGTTTCGCCCTCCCCGCCGAAGTCCTCTCCGAGCGCCTCCTCAAATACGGCCTCCCCGACGACGACCCCTTCCGCTTCGTCCGCCGCCTCTACGGCAAGCCTATCGGCGATGCCCTTCGCGCCCTCCTGCCCGCGAGCGTCGACGTCGCGCACGTGGAGCGCCGCCTCGCCGCCACCTACGCCGCCCTCCTCCAGCAAAACGCCCAACAGGCCGTCCGCGGCGTCCGCGCCTTTCTCCGTCCCTTCGCCAAGCAGGGCATCCGCCTCGCCCTCGTCACCCGCCTCCGCCAGCCCATCGTCGATGAGCTGGTCGAAGGCGTCCCCGGCGGTGCGCTCGCCGTGCTCGACCCCCAGCCCCTGGCCGTCGGCCTCATGCCCGAGACCCTCCAGGCCGCCATCGTCGCGCTGGGCCTGCCCGTGCGCCAATGCTTCGGCCTGATGGCCTGTGGCGCCAGCGTCCGCGCCGCGCTCCGCGTAGGTCTCCGCGCCGCCGCCGTGCCCGACCCCATGGTCGCCTTCGAAGGCTGTGCCGGCGCCGACTTCGTTTGCGACACCTTCTCCCGCTCCCTCGTCTCCAAGCTCCGCGCCAAACTCGGCTGATTGGCTGATTAGCTGATAGCCGTGGAAGGTTTGACGCTTTGCGTCTGCACGGGCTGATTGGTGGGGCGCTGGCGCGCCCCGGGAGAACGGAGAAGGACTGCCAGAATGGGAACCGCAGATGTTCCGTCGCTTTGCTAGGAAGACCTTACGGTATCTCACAGAGTTGGGCAGATTTAGGGCGTGCTACCGCACGCAGGACTGCCAGAATAATTGGGAATTACAAAGGACACAAAGGATTTGGCTGATTGGTTGATTGGAGGGTGTGGGGCGCTGCCCCACGCCCCGGCAGGGGAAGGGGCGCTAGCGCGCCCCAGAGAACAGAAAACAGAAAACAGAAAACAGAGCGCGCGGCAAGCGCGCGACAAAACAATCGTTGTGCAGAGAAACCAAACTTCCAAGCATCCAAGCTTCCAAACTTCCAACTGCCCCTGCACCCGCAGGCACGTCTGCGACGTGCCGTGTGACACCCTAAGGCCGCACAGGAGATGCAGGAGATTCAGGAGATGCAGGAGCGCCCTTGCGGGCGACGGGCGGAGGTGCCGTGCAATGGCCATCGGCTTATTCGTCGCGCGCTTGTCGCGCGGTCTGTTCTCCGTGGCCGTGGAAGGTTTGGCGCTTTGCGCCTGCACGCTCTGTTCTCTGTTCTCCGGGGCGCATCAGAGCCCCTTGTCCTGTTGACCTCTAGCGGCTTCTTCCACGTCACCGCAGAAGACCGGCAGTCTCACGGCCGCGCGGATTTGGTCGCCGAGACGCCCGACCGCGTCTTCGTCTTCGAACTCAAGGTCGATGGCGCCCCCCAAGAGGCCCTCGCCCAAATCAAAGAGAAGGGTTACGCCGAGCCCTATCGTCACAGCGGCAAGGAGGTCCACCTCATCGGCCTCTCCTTCGACGGCCAAACCCGCCACCTCTCCGGTACCGCCGCAGAACGGCTGATTGGCTGATTGGTGGCGCCCCTGCGGGCGACGGATAAATCGGAGCGTTGTTTGTCGCCCGCAGGGGCGCTCCTGCATCTCCTGCATTTCCTGCATCTTCTGTTGCGTCGCCTCTTGGCACGTCCATCGGACGTGCCGGGGGTGCAGGGAGAACTTCTCCCTGCCGGGGCGTGGGGCAGCGCCCCACACCTTCCAATCCTCCAATCCTCCAATTCCCCTATCAGCTAATCCTTCAATTCCCTTTGTGCTCTTTGTGCCTTCCTTGTGTCCTTTGTGGTAAGACACACTGACAGTCCTGCCGGCGGTAGCCGGCCCCTAATCGGCTTCAATCGGCGTAATCGGCGGTTTCTCATTCTGGCAGTCTTTGTGGTTCTTCGTGTTCTTCGTGTCAGCCCCGCAGGACAAACCTCCCACATCCTCCCAACGCACCTCGTCCGTCGCGCGCTTGCCGCGCGCTCCGTTCTCTGGGGCGCGTCAGCGCCCCTCCAATCAGCGAATCAGCCAATCAGCCCTACGGGAGGGGGCAGTGAGGCCGCACCCTCCCGTAGGCAGTGCAAAAAAGATGGGGAAATGGAAGACACGGAGGGGTGGAGTGTGGCATAATGGTGAAGTAAACAAGAAAAAGGAGGCACGCATGAAGAGTGTACTGGCGATGGTGGCCGCGGTGACTGCGGCAGTGGCGTTCGGACAGAGCGGCGAAGTGCAGGCGCAGCGTCAGGCGCGGAGCGTGCATCTGCAGCATCAGGGCTACGCGGATCCGGCGAAGGTCTTCTATTTGGAGGCGACGGCGGACCGTTTCTGGCCGGGTTCCTATCTCTGCCTCTTGGGTTTTGACGGCGGCTACGCCGGCGTGCAGGAACTGGTCGATGGCCGGCACATTGCCATCTTCTCGGTCTGGGAGCCGAGCAATTCCTTTGACTTCAAGGCCCACCCCGACGCGGTGCACGAGGAGAAGCGCACCAAGGTGCTTTACGGCGGCGAGGGCGTGGAAGTCAGCCGCTTCGGCGGCGAGGGCACGGGCGGCAGGTCGATGACGCTTTGGCCCTGGAAGCTCGGCCAGCCCATTCCCATCGCGGTCTCCTGCGCGCCGGACGGCCCCTTCCGCACGGCCTACACCTGCTGGCTGTGGGACGAGGCGAAGGCCGATTGGTTCCGCATGGCCACCTTCTCCACGTTGGTCGGCGGCGACCAGGCCACCCTGCGCGGCCCCTATTCCTTCCTCGAGGACTTCCACCGCAACGTGAAGAGCAAGGCGGGCGTCCGCACGGCCCGCTTCTCGCGCCTCTGGGCGTGGGACGGCCAGAAGTGGGGCGCCAGCACCCAGGCGCGTTTCACCGCCGACGCCAACATCCTCACCACCATCGACGCCGGCCCCTCGGCGGACGGCTTCTGGCTGGCCACCGGCGGCGACACCCGCAACGTGACTGTCCCGCTCTGGGGCACCATCCGCCCCGGCGGCGTGCCCGACGCCTCGGCCGAACGCCGCGGCAAGCTCATCAAGGCCATCCAAGCCGCCCAATCCGCGCAGTCCTGATTCATGCGCGTCGCCTTCTTCTCGGACATCCACGCGAACCTCCCCGCCCTGGAGGCCGCGCTTGACGATGCCCGCGCGCATGGCGCCACGCACCTCATCAACCTGGGTGACGTGGTGGGCTATGGCCCGGAGCCGGCTGAATGCGTCGCGCGCGTCCGCACCGTCGCCTCGGCCTCGGTGCTAGGCAACCACGACGCCGCCGCCTGCGGGCTGCTCGACCCCAAGCGCTTCAACGCCTTCGCGCGGGAGACCGCCGAGCGCGCCGCCCTGGCCCTCGATGGCGAGGCCCGCGAGTGGCTCGCCTCGTTGCCCTATGTCCTGGAGGGCGATGGCTTCGCCTGTGTCCACGGTAGCTTTGAGGACCCGGAGAGCTTCCACTATCTGGAGACGAAGGAAGACGCGGCGCTCAGCCTGGCGGCCATGCCGGGCCAGCGCCTCTTGGTCGTCGGCCACACGCACCTGCCCTGCATCTACGCCGAGGAGGGGGGCGTCATCCGCCAGCTGACGCCGGAAGACGTCCTCCTGCGCCCCAGCGCGCGCTACGTGGTCAACCCCGGCTCCATCGGCTTCCCGCGTGGCGACCGCCTCACCGCCGACTACCTGCTCTACGACACCGTCACTGGCCTCCTCGCCTTCCGCGCCGTGACTTACGACCTCGCGCCCTACCGCCTCGCCCTGGTGCGCAACGGCTACAACCCGCTCAACTATTGGTTCCTCAGTCCCTCCGCCCGTCGCCGCCGCGCGGAACAGGCCTTCCTCAACCCCTCCCGCGCCTCGGACGCGCCCCTCAAAGGCCCCTTCCGTCCCCGCCACCGCAAAGTCCTGCCCAATACCGCCTGGACGCTCCTGGCCGTCTTGGCGCTCCTCTTGATGGTGGGCGTGGCCTTCTTGATTGTCTACAGCCATCCGGCCACTTCGCCTGTCGCCCCCGCCGTGGCCCGCCTCGCCGAGCCCGCGCCGGACATGGGCCTCCTCCCGCCACTCGTGGATTGGACCCTCTCCGGCGGCGCGATTGAAGGCCACAACTACGTCCTCACCCCCGCCCGTCCGCGCGTCACCACCAACGGTTCCCTGACCAGCGACCTCATCGAACTCCCCAAAGGCGCCAAGCGCCTGCGCCTGGACTTCAACGTGACCGGTGTCCCCGCCGATGGCCTCCGCTACAGCGCACGCGTCCTCTTCCTCCGCGCCAACGGCACCCAGCGCAAGGACGACCTGCACGAATACAAGACCTTCCGCGAGTCCGCCTACACCATCACCGTCCCCAAAGACGCCACCCAGTTCCGCGTCCTCTTCTCCTTCACCACCCCCGTCCGCCTCACCCTCTTGCCCCCCAGTCTCACGGTTCTCTGAGGCGGCAGGAGGAACCGCAGATTCCGAAGAACACAGCGCTCACAGAGAAGACAGAGGGGCACAGAGACGGGCGACGTGCTCCCGCACGCAGGACTGCCAGAATGTTTTTCAATCACAAAGGACACGAAGGACACAAAGGGATTGGTTGATTGGAGGGGTGTGGGGCGCTGCCCCACGCCCCGGCAGGGAGAAGTTCTCCCTGCACCCCCGGCACGTCTGCGACGTGCCAATAGGCGAATGAGGGGCCAGCGGCTTTGTCAGTCGCCCCGCAGGGGCGCTCCTGCATCTCCTGAATCTCCTGCATCTCCTGTTCGGCCTTTTGTGTCTTCGTGGAAATGGGGCGGTTAGCATTGTGCCCACCGCTCCATCCGTCGCGCGCTTGTCGCGCGCTCTGTTCTCTGTTCTCCGTTCTCTGTTCTCCGGGGCGGCGGTAACGCCGCCCCTCGTGCCCAGTCCCTTGCGTCCCTTCGTGTTTTCGCGGAGAAGCAGAGCGGTAAAACAAAAAAGCCCGTGGCCGAAGCCACGGGCGAAAAATGGTGGTGGGTCTACGATTCGAACGTAGGAAGGCAAAGCCAGCGGATTTACAGTCCGCCCCAGTTGGCCACTTTGGTAACCCACCGGAAAACGCCGCATATGATAGCACACCCCCACCTCCCGGCGCAAGCACTTTTTTGCGCTCGGCACAAAAAAGCCAGGGGTCGAGGGAGGACGGCTCTATACGGTCTGAATGTGCGCACAAACGACCACGCTCGTTCCATCCCAGCCCCTGGCGAGCCAAGGCGCGGGACAATACGGCGTGCGCGGGGTGGGGTGGGTGGTTGCACGCCTAGGGGAACGTCCTCGTTCGCCTTGACATCCATAAAGTAACACAAGCCCCTTCAGAAAGTCAAGGGGCGGCGATGCCGCCCCGGAGAACGGAGAACAGAGAACGGAGAACAGAGAGCGCGCGGCAAGCGCGCGATGGGCAAGGCGTTGCGCAGGGTGGCGCCAGCCGCCGTCCTATTCGTCCTATAAGTCCTATTTGTCCTACTGCATTGTCTGAGGCTGTTTTCTCAAAAACGACAGAAACGCAAGGGATGGGCACGGTAGTGAGGACCGTAGGGACGAACGGTGAAGTGCCCAGGCCCTCGCGTTCCTTTGGTGTCTTTGTGGAAAATCACCGGCGACGACGATCAAGCGGGGGCGGAGGGCGCTCATGTGCGGGCTCGGCCTCTTGCCACGGCGGCGAAGATGCGGCGGCGGAGCTCCGCGTCAAACCGCGCCTGAGCCTCTTGGCCTTTGCGCAAGGTTTCGGCGCCGAAGGCCTTGATGACGGCCTCCCATTGCGCCTGGGCCTCCGGGTCGCTTGTGATGGGCTCGCGATTCGCTTTCATGACAATAGTGTAGCATATTGGAAGTTTGGAAGCTTGGAGGCTTGGAAGTTTGGCTTTGTTGGTGGGGCTCCGCCCCACACCCCAGCGGAGAAAGTTTGGAAGCTTGGCTTCTCCACGAAGACACGAAGGAGCGCAAGGGCCTGGGCACAAGGGGCGGCTTGCGCCGCCCCGGAGAACGGAAAACGGAGAACAGAGAACAGAGAACAGAGAGCGCGCGGCAAGCGCGCGATGGGCAAGGCGCTGTACAGGGCGGCGTCAGCCGCCGTCCTATTCCTCCTACCGCATCGTCTGAGGGCGGTTTTCTTGGGAAAGCGACAAGGCGCGAAACGGAGGGCGACGGGCGCGGTCAGCGGCGGAGCCGCAGAGCGACCGATGGAGCCCGAAGCGGTTCGCGCGCCCTGTTGCGTCTTTGCGGTTCGGCGGGGAGCTATTCCTCGGGAGGGGAGGGGGAATAAAACACGGGTATTAAAAATAAAACTTGCCCCCCCCCCTTCGTTTATGTTCGCATAATGGTGTTTTCGGACACCTCGCCCGAAGCAATTCAAGGATTGATCAACCATGAAACGACTGTTGTTTGCCTCGCTTGTCGCCGTCGCGGCGACTACCCTCCAGGCTGTGAACTACAACTGGACAGCTGTCAATACCAACAATGCCGCCACCGGCCAGGTGACGCTCGAGAACGGCCTTAGCCACACCAAGGGCTTCGCCGTCAGCCTCACCATCAACGTCACCCAAGTGCCGGAATCCATCACCGGTGACTGGTGGCCTGCGATTCTCAGCCTGAGCGCCAGTGAGCACTCGATCGCCAACATCACCGCCAACATGGCGGGGGATAACGTCATCCGCCTTGACACAAAGGCCGGCGACACGGGGAGCACCGCGACCACCATCACGACAGAGTCCTCATTGACCACTGGTAAGCACACGATTGTCCTGGCCTACGATGGTAAGAAGATGACGCTGACTCTCGATGGGACCGAGCTCGTCTCGACCGACTACACCTTGGACTACGACCCGAATCTTGTGGCGTGGGGCCAGCAGGCCGGTTATCCGAATCAAACACAACTGAACAACGGCGGCCACTTCGTGTACACGATTGAGTCGTTGGAGGTTGGTGAGGAGCAGACCATCCCCGAGCCGACGGTGCTGGCGTTGCTCGCCCTTGGCGTGGCCGGCGTGGCCCTCCGCCGCCGCGTGGCTTAAGCGGACTTCGGTCCTTTGCAAGGCGCCCCACCCGGGGCGCCTTTCTTTTTTTTTGCGCATGGCGCTTGGGCTTCATATCTCACAAGTGCTACAGGAGATACAGGAGCGTGTAAGCGCGACGGGCTGACCTTTACCGTCGTCCCTTAGGGCGTTCTGTTTTCCGTGGCCGTGGAAGGTTTGTCCCTTCGGGTCTGCACGCTCCGTTTTCCGTTCTCCGGGGTGGCGTCTGCCACCCCTTCCCGGACCACTATAGGGTCTCGAGGTGGACCCCTATAGGGTCTCGCCCCCGACCCTTATAGGGTCTCACCATGGACCCTTATAGTGGTTGACCTCGGACCCTTATAGGGTCTCAGCGCGTACCTTTAAGGGTTTCGCTGAGAGGGAGTGCCGGGGGACAACAAAAAAAGGGAGGCGGGGAGCCTCCCTTTGGGTGAGTTGGTGCGGGGATTATTCCGCGGGGGCGAAGTCGGACTTGCCAACGCCGCAGGTGGGGCAGACCCAGTCATCGGGGAGCTGCTCGAAGGGGATACCGTCGTTCTCGGCGGGGTCGTAGACATAGCCGCAGACTTGGCAAACGTATTTCATGATGGGTTCCTTTCGGGTTGTGACTGGGAGAATGATAGCATAATTCAGGGCCCTTTGTCCTGCTTTTCGCTCCCCATTTCCACGAAGTGGAAAGTGTATGATGTTTTCGCGCACTCTGAGAGGGGCTGTGGGCCTCCCCCCTGCGCCCCCCTAGGGGGGCG
>CALXMT010000038.1 GCA_944389545.1 uncultured Kiritimatiellota bacterium
ACGCGAAGAGCGTCACACCCAGTGGTGGATCAACAATTACCCCCGTCCCACAGACATCAAAAAGAAAGCCACCACAATGGTTTAATTCTCCGCCTTAAAACCTGCGCAAAAACACTTGCATTCTCCATTAGGAGTACGTGGGGGCGCCTCTTTTGCTATACTGTTGGCAAGGAGTTCGGCCATGGAAGAAGAAGAGAAGATTGCGCAGGGGACCTATGACTTCCGCAATATGCGGAAGGATGGCTATCGCTATGTGGACAAGACTGCGTTGCTCTATCCGCTCGTCACGCGTGGGATGGACTCCTTCTTCTTCATCTCGCGTCCGCGGCGTTTTGGCAAGTCGCTGATGCTCTCGACGCTGGAGTGTCTCTTCCGCGGCGAGCGTGAGCTCTTCAAGGGGCTGGCCATCGACAAGATGGATTACGATTGGGAATCTTACCCCATCCTGCACTTCAACTTCGGCACGATGGACGTGACGACGTTTGAGGCTTTTCAGGCCGGCTTTGTGGCGCGTGTGCAGGAAGTGATTGAGAATGCCAAGGTCACTTATAATCCCACCCTTGCCCCGAACGACAATTTCTCGCGTGCCATCAAGGCTCTTGCCCGGGAGCGCGGCAAGCCTGTGGTTATTCTCATTGACGAGTATGACGCACCCGTCGGTGCCGCGCTGAGCGACATCGAGAAGGCCACGGCCATCCGCGCCAAACTTTCTGCTTTTTATGGAGAAATCAAGAATAACGTCGGCGCCATCCGCTTCATGATGATGACCGGCGTGACGCGCTTCACCCAACTTTCCGTCTTTTCGGCCCTCAACAATCTCACCGACCTAACGATGGACGATCGCTATGCCACGCTCCTAGGTTACACAGACGAGGAGCTAGAGGCCAACTTCAGCAAGACGCTGCATCGCCATGCCGAGGTCATGGGCCTTTCCTACGAGGACTACCGTGAGAAACTCCGTTGGTGGTTCAACGGTTATCGTTTCTCTCCTGATTGTGAGGATAAAGTCTACAATCCCTTTGCAATTGGGCAAACCCTCGGCGCATTGAAGCGTCGCTTTGTCGGCACATGGATTGCCACCGGCCAGACCTCCGCCGTCATCAACTACTTCACGAATAACCAACTTGCCGAGAAGAACTACGAAAACGTTGAGGGTGTCACCGCGGAGGATTTAGACGTTTGTGGACTGGAGAGTATCCGTCCCATCGCTATGCTTTACCAAGGCGGCTACCTCACCATCAAGGATTTCCGCGACCCTTACTTCACCCTCGGTTTCCCCGACGAAGAGGTACGCCGTGCTTTCAACACCCAGCTCGTTCAAAAGTTCACCGGGAAGAACAACAACGACTACCGCAACCTCACCTGCTTGGCGCTGATGAAGGGCGATGTCGCAACCTTCCTCGGACGTCTCTCCGATCTCTATGCCCACCTCGCCTACGGCCCTCAAGAGGATAGCATCCACGAGTTCTCCTATCAGCGTATCCTCTACGTCCTGCTGACCTCCGATGGTTCCTTCCGCGTGACCGCCGAGGATCGGCAGACCAAAGGCCGCGCCGACTTGGTCGCCGAGACGCCCGAACGCGTCTTCGTCTTCGAGCTCAAGGTCGACGGTACTCCGCAAGAGGCTCTCGACCAAATCAAGGAGAAGGGTTACGCCGAACCCTATCGCCACTCCGGCAAAGAGGTCCACCTCATCGGCCTCTCCTTCGATGGTCAAACCCGCACCCTCACCGGCACCGCCGCCGAGCCGTTGGCCTAATTTTCACGAAGACACGGCCGCTCCATCGGAGCGTCCGGCTGATCAGCTGATTGGATGATTGGAGGACGGCGCGGTAGGACATATAGGACGTATAGGACATATAGGACATATAGGACGGCGGCTTCGCCGCTAGATTTTCCAAAACAAACTGGCAGTCCAGCGTGCGGTAGCACGCCCTTAATCTGCAACAAATCTGCGAAATCTGCGGTTCCATCCTAGCAGTCTTTGTGAACCTTCGTGGTCCTTCGTGTCCTTTGTGTTTTTCTCAAAATACTCCGCCTCTGCCCAGCGCCTCGCCTCTCTCCCAGAGGTGCGTTTCCAATTTGCCAATCTCCGGGGCGCTCCGCCGGAGCGCCCCTTATGTTATACTATGGGCAAGGAGTTCGGTCATGGAAGAAGAAGAGAAGATTGCGCAGGGGACCTATGACTTCCGCAATATGCGGAAGGATGGATATCGTTATGTGGACAAGACTGCGTTGCTCTATCCGCTCGTCACGCGTGGGATGGACTCCTTCTTCTTCATCTCGCGTCCGCGGCGTTTTGGCAAGTCGCTGATGCTCTCGACGCTGGAGTGTCTCTTCCGCGGCGAGCGTGAGCTCTTCAAGGGGCTGGCCATCGACAAGATGGACTACGATTGGGAATCTTACCCCATCCTGCACTTCAACTTCGGCACGATGGATGTGACGACGTTTGAGGCTTTTCAGGCCGGCTTTGTGGCGCGTGTGCAAGAGGTGATCGAGGATGCCAAGACCACTTATAATCCTGCCCTTGCCCCGAACGACAATTTCTCGCGTGCCATCAAGGCCCTTGCCCGGGAGCGCGGCAAGCCTGTGGTCATCCTCATTGACGAGTATGACGCGCCCGTCGGTGCCGCGCTGAGCGACATCGCGAAGGCCACGGCCATCCGCGCCAAACTTTCCGCCTTTTACGGTGAAATCAAGAACAATGTCGGCAACATCCGCTTCATGATGATGACCGGCGTGACGAAGTTCACGCAACTCTCGGTCTTCTCGGCCCTCAACAACCTCACCGACCTGACGATGGATAGTCGCTATGCCACGCTCCTGGGTTACACCGATGAGGAGCTGGAGGCGAACTTCAGCAAGACGATGCATCGCCACGCTGCGGTCATGGGCCTCTCCTACAAGGCCTACCGCGAGAAACTCCGCTGGTGGTACAACGGCTACCGTTTCGCCCGTTGGAACACGACCAAGGTCTACAACCCCTACGCCATTGGTCAAACCCTTGGCGCCTGTGAGCCCGCGTTCATCGGCACATGGATTGCCACCGGCCAGACCTCCGCCGTCATCAACTATTTCACGAACAACCAACTCGCCGAGAAGGACTACGAGAACGTTGAAGGGATCACCGCAGAAGATTTGGACGTTTGTGGACTGGAAAATATCCGCCCCGTTGCCATGCTTTACCAAGGCGGTTACCTCACCATCAAGGATTTCCGCGACCCCTATTTCACCCTCGGCTTCCCCGATGAAGAGGTCCGCCGCGCTTTCAACACCCAGCTCGTCCAAAAGTTTGTCGGAAAGAACGACAACGATTACCGCAACCTCACCTGCTTGGCGCTGATGAAGGGCGATATCGCGACCTTCCTCGGACGCCTCTCCGACCTGTACGCCCACCTGAGCTATGGTCCCAAAGAGAACCGTGTGCAGGAGTTCTCTTTCCAGCGTATCCTCTATGTCCTGCTGACCTCCGATGGGTCTTTCCGCGTGACCGCCGAGGATCGTCAGTCCCACGGCCGCGCGGACTTGGTCGCCGAGACGCCCGAACGTGTCTTCGTCTTTGAGCTCAAGGTCGATGGCACGCCGCAAGAGGCCCTCGAGCAGATCAAGGAGAAGGGTTACGCCGAGCCCTATCGCCACTCCGGCAAGGAGGTCCACCTCATCGGGCTCTCCTTCGATGGCGAGACCCGCCAGCTCACCGGCACCGCCGCCGAGCCGCTGGCGTAGTTTCCCACGAAGACACGGGCACTCCAGAGGAACCGCAGATTTCGCAGATTTTGAGCAGATTAAGGGCGTGCTAGCGCACGCAGGACGCTCCATGGAAGCTTGGAAGTTTGGAGGGTTGGAGGCTTGGAGGAGGCCCGGAGGTTGAAGCCCGGGCTGTCGCCTTCGGCGACGGTGTGGCCGGACGCTGCGCGGCACCCGCAAAGGCGCTGAAGACCCACAAAGGTCGCAAGGACTGCCAGATTGGGAACCGCCGATTTCGCCGATTGGAGCCGATTAGGGGCCGGCTACCGCCGGCTGACTGCCAGTGTTTTTAGAAATCACAAAGGACACGAAGGACACAAAGGGGATTTTAGCTGATTGGCTGATTAGAGGGTGTGGGGCGCTGCCCCACGCCCCGGCAGGGAGAAGTTCTCCCTGCACCCCCGGCACGTCCGATGGACGTGCCAACTAGCACGACGGAATAACGCTGAAGGAAGCCAAGCCTCCAAGCCTCTAAGCTTCCAAACTTCCACTTGCCCCTGCACCCCCGGCACGTCTGCGACGCGCCATCAAGACGACCACAGGAGATTCAGGAGATGCAGGAGATACAGGAGCGCCCGGCAAGCGGGCGACAGACGAAACCGCTTTTCAGGAAACGACAGGAGCGCGAGGGATGGGCACGTTAGTGAGGGCCGGAGGGCCGAACGGTGAAGTGCCCAGGCCCTTGCGCAACTTGGTGTCTTCGTGGAGAGGTCAGCGGCGGCGGAGGGGGAGGTCGGCGAGGAGTTCGCGGAGTTCGGCGGGGGTGAGGAGGCGGGCGAGGAGGAGGTAGAGTGCGCCGCCGAGGGTGATGGCGAGGGGGATGGTGAGGAGGAGGGGGAGGCCGTGGGCGGTGAGCCAGGTGTGGATCCACCAGACGGCGAGGCCCATGAGGGCGGCGGCGAGGAGGGCGCGGGCGGCGGACCAGATGAGGGCACCCAGGTTAGGGCGGAGGCCGCGGCGCCAGAGGATGGCGAGGAGGATGGCGGTGTTGGCGAAGGAGTTGAGGACGGTGCTGAGGGCGATGCCGACGTGTCGCCAGCCTTCGGGGAGGAGGAGGACGGAGGCGAGGTTGAGGAGGAAGTTGCCGAGGATGCACCAGGCGGCGACTTTGACGGGGGTTTTGAGGTCTTTGTGGGCGTAGAAGACGGGGATGACGGTTTTGGCGGAGGAGAAGGCGATGAGGCCGAGGGCGTAGGCGGTGACGGCGCGGGCGGTCCAGAGGGTGGAGGTGGCGTCGAAGGCGCCGCGCTGGTAGAGGAGTGCGACGATGGGTGTGGCGAGGGCGATGAGGCCGATGGCCATGGGGGCCATGAGGACGAAGAGGTTGCGGAGGGAGCGTTCGAGGGTGGCGATGAGGGCGGTGCGGTCGGCGGCGGCGGCCTGGCGGGAGAAGGTGGGGAGGAGGACGGTGGCGAAGGCGGTGCCGAAGAGGCCGAGGGGGAGGTAGATGATGCGGTCGGCGTATTCGAGGGCGGAGGGGGCCCAGGGGGCACCGTAGTAGGCGAGCCAGCCGTCGACGCAGATGTTGATTTGGGCGAGGGCGATGCCGAGGGAGGCGGGGCCCATCTGGAGGAGGACTTGGCGGACGTAGGGGGAGGCGCGCCAGCCGGTGAAGGTGAAGCGGAGGCGGTAGCCGACGGCGCGGAGGGCGGGGAGCTGGAAGGCGATTTGGGCGAGGCCGGCGAGGAGGATGCCCCAGCAGACGACGTTGATCTGGGCGGTGGCGGTGTGGAGGAAGGGGCAGACGGCGACGAGGGCGCCGATCCAGCAGAGGTTGAGGATGACGGGGGTGAGGGAGGGGACGGCGAAGCGGTCGCGGACGTTGAGGACGGCGGAGAGGATGGCGGCGAGGCAGATGAAGAGGGCGTAGGGGAGCATGATGCGCGTGAGGGGCATGGCGACGTCCCACCGGCCGCCGGGCTCTGCGGCGAATTGGACGGCGTAGGTGGCGGCGATGCCGAGGCCGACGAGGAGGGCGAGGACGCAGACGAGGAGGCCGAGGATGCGGGAGAGGAAGAGCTGGGCGCGGTCGCGGCCTTCGGTGCGTTCGATCTCGGCGAAGACGGGGATGAAGGCGGCGCCGAGGGCGCCTTCGCCGAAGAGGCGGCGGAAGAGGTTGGGGATGCGGAAGGCGATGACGAAGGCGCTCTGGATGGCGGAGGTGCCGAAGAAGTGCGCCATGACGATCTCGCGGACGAGTCCGAAGACGCGGCTGACGGCGGTCATCGCGCTGACGACGCCGACTTTGCGGAGAATGCTCATGGAGCGCACCTCCGGGAGGTGCGCTCCGGAGAACGGAGAACGGAGAACGGAGCGCGCGACAAGCGCGCGACAAAGAGAGCGCTGGACAGAGGTGAGGTATTTCGAGAAGTCACGAAGGACACGAAGGACCACGAAGGTGCACAAAGACTGCCAGAGGAGGAAACCGCAGATTTCACAGATTTGTTGCAGATTAAGGGCGTGCTAGCGCACGCGGATTGACCGGACAAAAGCTTCGTCGGTCGCGCGCTTGCTGCGCGCTCCTGCATCTCCTGAATCTCCTGTATCTCCTGTACGTGCATGGTTGTCAGTGGAGGCCTTAGATGGCCCGTCGCCCCGCAGGGGCGTTCTGTTCTCCGTTCTCTGTTCTCCGTTCTCTGTTCTCCGTTCTCCGGGGCGCGTCAGCGCCCCTTTACAGGTCTGCATCGGGGTGCCTTTCGAAGGGCTTGAAGCAGATGTGGGAGACGGCGTCGTGGAAGTTTTCGGCGCCTTTGAGGATCTCGATCTCGATGCGGAGGTAGTAGACGGGGACGGCGACATTGGTGAGGCGGGGGAAGCGGACGGCGTCTTTTTCGGTGGTGACGACGGCGTCGCAGCCGAGGTCGGCGGCGCGGTTGATGACGTTGATGATTTCTTGGGTGGCGTAGCGGTGGTGGTCGGCGTAGCGGACGCATTCGAGGAGTTCGGCGCCGTAGCCGCGGAGGAAGCCTTCGAAGCTCTGGGGGACGGCGATGCCGGAGAGTGCGAGGACTTTTTTGCCGGCGAGCCAGGAGAGGTCGCGATTGGTTTTGCCGTAGACGTTTTTGAGGCGTTTGGGGGCGTGGCGGCACTCGATGATTTCGGCGTGGTGGTTGAGCTTGCGGATTTTGGCGCGGAGGGCGTCGGAGTGACCGTCGCTCTTGGTGATGAAGATGAAGTCTGCGCGGCGGAGGTTTTGGATGCCTTCGCGGAGGACGCCGCGGGGGAGGAGGTTGCCGTTGCCGAAGGGGTTGGTCTTGTCGACGAGGACGATGTCGCGGGAGTGCTTGAGGCGCTGGTACTGGAAGCCATCGTCGAGGACGAGGGTGTCGCACTTGAACTTCTTGATGGCGTAGCGGCCGGACTTGACGCGGTTGCGGTCGACGAGGACGACGACGCCGGGGAGGTTGGAGGCGAGCATGTAGGGCTCGTCGCCGCCGGTCTCGGAGTCGAGGAGGACGCGGCGGCCGTCGCTCACCACGAGCGGGGGGTCGATGGTGTCGCTGAAGAGGCGCTGAAGGAAGGGTTTTTCTTTGCGGCGGTAGCCGCGGGAGAGGATGGCGACCTTGCGGCCCTGGCGGGTGAGCTCGCGGGCGAAGATTTCGACCACGGGGGTTTTGCCGGTGCCGCCGGCGGTGACGTTGCCCACGCTGATCACCTGGCAGCCGAGGGGCCAGCGGCGGAGGACACCGATGCGGAAGAACCACATCCGCAGGCGGACGATGGCGCCATAGATCTTCGAGATGCCTTTGAGGACGGCCAGGAGGAACTTGGGCCAGAAGCCGCGCACCTGCTTATCCGCGCCCTCCTGCTGGATGAGCGGGATGACGAAGCTTTCCAGGCGCTCGATGAGCCTCACCCGGTTGCGCGCCACGGGTCACTTCTCCATCGCGCACTTGTCGTGGCAGCAGGCGCAGTTGCCCTTGCAACCGCCGTGGCCGCTCAGGGAGATGTCCTCGCCGGTCCAGCAATAGGTGCAGATTTTGGGGCCGATGCCGATGGACTTCTCGACGTCGGCCACGCGCTGGAAGGCCAGGCTGGTCATGCCCAGGCGGCGGCGGATTTCCTCGACCATGCGCTTGTAGGGCTCGCCGTCGGGGTCGCGGTACTTGCGGATGTCGGCGTCGGGGCCGTCGAGCTCCAGGATGATGCGGCGGGTGATGAGATCCATCACGCTCTCGGTGCGGGAGAAGGTGAGGAACTTGCACTTATAAAGGAGGGGCGGGCAGGCGATGCGGACGTGGATTTCCTTGGCGCCGGCGTCGAAGAGGCGCCCCACCTGGTTGCGCAGCTGCGTCCCGCGGACGATGGAGTCGTCGCAGAAGATGAGGCGCTTGCCTTCGATGAGCTCGGGGACGGGGAGGAGCTTCATGTTGGCGATTTTCTGGCGGAGGCTCTGGTCCGGCGGCATGAAGCTGCGGGGCCAGGTGGGCGTGTATTTCACGAAGGGGCGGGCGTAGCGGATGCCGCTCTTGAAGGCGTAGCCCAGTGCGTGCGCCACGCCGGAATCGGGGATGCCCGCCACGTGGTCGGCGTCGACGGGGGCCTGCTGGGAGAGGAAGGCGCCGCTGCGGTAGCGCGTGCGCTCCACGCCGACGCCCTCGTAGGTGCTCGCGGGGTAGCCATAATAGACATAGAGGAAGGAGCAGATGGCCGACTCCTCGCGGCCTTCGCGCACCGTCTCCACGCCGTCCAGGGTGATGGCCACGATTTCGCCGGCCTTGAGGTCGCGGACGCGTTTGTAGCCCAGGTTCGGGAAGGCGGCGGTCTCCATGGTGACCGCGTGGGCGCCGCCCTCTTTCTCGCCCAGGACGATGGGGGTGCGGCCGAAACGGTCGCGGGCGGCGTAGAGCGTGCCGCGCTCGGAAAGGAGCAGGAGCGAGCAGGAGCCTTCCACGCGGCTCTGGGCGTAGGCCAGGCCTTCCTCGAAGGTGTCGCGCGTGTTGATCAGCATCGCCAGGACTTCCAACGTGTTGATCGTGCTGTCCTTGCCCAGTTCGCAGAAGTGGGTGGTGCGGTCGCGCACCAGTTCCTCGACGATTTCGTCCAGGTTGGTCACCAGGCCCACGAAGGCGAGCGCGAACATGCCCAGGTGGGAGCGCACGAGGATGGGCTGGTCGTCTTGGTCGCTGATGACGCCGATGGCGTAGTTGGGGTTGAGGCCGGCGAAGCGTGTGGCCGCGCGCTCGAACTGCGCCCGGAATTGCGCGTTGCGCAGGTTGTGGATGGAGCGGTGGAAGGCTTTGCCCGCGTAAACCACGATGCCGCCGCGCACCGTTCCCATATGCGAATGGTAGTCCGTCCCGAAGAAGACGTCCGAGACGCATCCTTCATTCGCCACCACGCCAAAAAATCCGCCCATAGCCGAAGCTCCTCTCAAAATGAAAACTCGCCGTCTATTTTAGCAAATCCGTGGGGCGGCCGTGCCGCCCCACGGATTTGGCTGATTAGCTGATTGGCTGATTAGCTGATTGGAGACGCCCCTGCGGGGCGACGGGCAGAGTGGAGGGAGAGAGTGGAAGGTTTGCCCTGCGGGGCTGACACGAAGGACCACGAAGGACCAAGGGGCGGCTTTCGCCGCCCCGGAGAACAGAGAACGGAGAACGGAGAACGGAACGCCCCTACGGGGCGACGAAGAGGTCACTGTGCATACAGGGCGGCATTAGCCGCCCCGTCCTATATGTCCTATACGTCCTATATGTCCTACCGCGACGCTTGAGAAGACGTCGCAAAAGAAACCGCCGATGTTTCTTCGCTTCGCTCGAAAGACCTTGCGGTAGTCCACAGATTAAAGCCGATTAGGGGCCGGCTACCGCCGGCAGGACGCGATTGGAAGCTTGGAAGTTTGGAGGGTTGGAGGCTTGGAGGAGCCCCGGAGGTTGAAGCCCGGGCTGTCGCCTCCGGCGACGATGTGACCGGAACCCAAAGACTGCCAGAATGGGAACCGCAAAGACGCGAGGTGAGGCGCGAACCGCTTCGGGCTCCATCGGTCGCTCTGCAGCTCCGCCGCTGACCGCGACCGCCGCCCTCCGTTTCGCGCCTTGTCGCTTTCCGGATACTCCATCCGTCGCCCCGCAGGGGCGTTCCGTTCTCCGTGGCCGTGGAAGGTTTGGCCCTTTGGGCCTGCACGCTCTGTTCTCCGTTCTCCGTGGGGGTGGCGCCGCCACCCCCACTTGCGCGGGAGGGGTGAATAGGGGTACAATAATGAAGTAATGGACAACCCCCCAACGAGGAACGCACCATGAAGAAACTCGAAGGTTTGATCGCCGCGCCGCACACCCCTTTCAATGCGGACGGTTCCGTGAATCTGGACCTCATCCCCAAGCAGGTCGACACGCTGTTGAAGCAGAAGGTCATCGGGGCCTATATCTGCGGCACCACGGGTGAGGGCATTTGCTGCTCGGTGGAGGAGCGCAAGCAGGTGATGAAGGCGTGGGTGGAGGCCGCGCAGGGGCGGCTCTTCCTCATTGCGCACGTGGGCGCGCTTTCCATCGCCGACGCGCGTGAACTGGCGGCCTATGCGCAGGAAGTGGGCGTGAGCGCGACCTCGATCGTGCCGCCGAACTTCTTCCGTCCGGGCTCCATCGATGCGTTGATCGACTACATCAACGCGGTGCTCGTGGCCGCGCCGAACCTGCCTTTCTATTACTACCACACCTCGATGAGCGGCGTGAACTTCGACATGGAGCAGTTCCTCATCAAGGCCGACGGGAAGATTCCGCAGCTCGCGGGCATCAAGTTCAACTATCCCGACCTCTATATGTTCCAGCGTTGCCTGCGCGCGTGCGGCGGGAAGTATGACATCACCTGGGGCATCGACGAGTGGTTCGCCGGCGCGTTGGCCCTGGGCGCGAAGTCGGCCATCGGCTCGACCTACAACTACGCAGCGCCGCTCTATTACGGCATCTGGGAGGCCTATCGTCAGGGCGACCAGGCGGCCATCGACCGCGGCATGGGCAAGGTCTGCCGCATCGTTGACCTGCTGGTGAAGTATGGCGGCGTGGTGGCCGGCAAGGCCATGATGGCCATCCACGGGCTGGACATGCCGACGGTGCGTCCGCCGCTCACGAACCTCACGCCCGAGCAGCGCAAGGAGTGCGCCGACACCGTCGCCGCCATCCTCGCCGAGTAAGGAGGCCGCCATGCTCAGCACCGAACGTCTGCAGAAGCTCGAGGCCGTCTACCACGACGGCCTGCTGTGCGACACCGTGCCTTTCTGGATGGAGCACGGGTGGGACAAGGAATACGGCGGGATCATGACCGGCGTCGACCGCAAGGGCGACCGCATTGACGATGACAAAGGCGTCTGGCAGCAGGGCCGTTTCGCGTGGATGCTCGGGTTCCTCTGCAACCACGTCGAGCGCCGCTCCGACTGGGAGGCCGCCGTCAAGGGCACGCTGGAATTCCTCCGCAAGTATTGCTACGACCCCGCCGATGGCCGCATGTACTTCCACATGACGCGCCGCGGCGACCCCATCCGCAAGCGCCGCTACGCCTTCTCCGAGAGCTTCGCCTGCATCGCCTACGGCGAGTATGCCAAGCTCACCGGCTCCGAGGAGTATGCCGATCTGGCCCGCAAGACCTACAAGCTCTACGGCGACCACGTCGACACGCCGCCCAAGTTCACCGGCGTGCGCCCCGCCCGCGGCCTGGGCCACCCCATGATCAACATCTCCACCTGCCAGCGCCTCCGCGACAGCATCGGTTACGAAGAGGCCGAGGCGCGCATCGACCAGGCCATCGCCGACATCGTGAAGTATCACCTGAAGCCTGAGATCCGCTGCGTGATGGAGACCGTCTCGCCCGAGGGCCAGATCATCGACCACATCGACGAGCGCACCCTCAACCCCGGCCACGCCATCGAGGGCGCCTGGTTCATCATGAAGGAAGGCAAGCGCCGCGGCCGACTGGACTACATCAACATCGGCCTGGACATGCTCGACTGGTCGTGGGAGCGCGGCTGGGACAAGGAATATGGCGGCATCCTCTACTACCGCGACGTCTACAACCACCCCGTCAGCGAGTACTGGCAGGACATGAAGTTCTGGTGGCCCCACAACGAGGTCTGCATCGCCACCCTGCTGGCCTATCAGCTCACCGGCTCCGAGAAGTACGCCAAGTGGCACACCCTCGCCCACGACTGGACCCACGCCCACTTCCCCGACAAGGAATACGGCGACTGGTTCGGCTACCTCTCCCGCGACGGCCGCGTCTGCTCCGACATCAAGGGCAACCTCTTCAAAGGCTGCTTCCACGTGCCGCGCATGCAGTACGAGTGCTGGCAGCTCTGCCGCGAGCTCCTCAAGGACGGCCCGCTCAACCTCGTCAGCCGCGATTGACCGCGGCTGACGGGAAGCTTGGAAGCTTGGAGGTTTGGAAGTTTAGCCCTACCGCGCGGGGCGCGGACTTCTTAGACGCCCGTCAGGGCGCACCAAGCTTCCAAGCCTCTAAACCTCCAAACTTCCATCTCGGCACTTCACCGTTCGCCCCTTCGGGGTTCACTAACGTGCCCATCCCTTGCGTTTCTCTCGTTTTCTTGAAAAGTTCCCTGCCGCGCGGGGCGTAGACTTCTTAGACGCCCGTTAGGGCGCACCAAGCCTCCAAGCCTCTAAACCTCCAAACTTCCAGCCACCCCATGGATATGCTCAACGACTTGATCGCCATCTTCATGCCCCCGGCGCTCTTCTGGGAGCTCTTCTGGTATCTCTTCGCCGGGGTGTGCTCCACGGTGGTCAGCTTCGTGGGCTACTCCGTGCTCTTCCGGAAGGGCGGGCTCGGCAACGTCCCCAGCAAGTGCATCAGCTGGTTCGCGGCGGCCACGGTGGCCTTCCTGCTCATGCGCTGGCTCGCCTTCGCGGGTACCGAGTCCGGGTTCTGGGAGTCGGCCTGGAAGATGTACTCCAGCCGCATTGTCACCGCCGCGCTCACCGTGGTGGTCATGTGGTGGCTCATCGACAAGTGGCTCCGCTGGGACCTCCGCGACAAGGAGCGCGTCAAGGCCGACTACGGCTGGTGGCCCGAAATCATCAACCTCATCGTCACCCTCGTCGAAATCGCCCTCAACTACTTCATCGCCAAGTTCTGGGTCTTTTAGGGGCGGCGGGGCCGCCGCCCCGGAGAACGGAAAACGGAAAACGGAGAACGGAGCGCCCCTACGGGGCGACGAAGAGGTCACTGTGCATACAGGGCGGCATTAGCCGCCCCGTCCTATATGTCCTATACGTCCTATATGTCCTACCGCGACGCTTGAGAAGACGTCGCAAAAGAAACCGCCGATGTTTCTTCGCTTCGCTCGAAAGACCTTCGGTAGTCCACAGATTAAAGCCGATTAGGGGCCGGCTACCGCCGGCAGGACGCACAATTGGAAGCTTGGAGGTTTGGAAGCTTGGAGGCTTAGAGGAGCCCCAGAGGTTTGGGCCCGAGCTGTCGCCTCTGGCGACGATGTGACCAGAACTCAAAGACTGCCAGAATGGGAACCGCAAAGACGCGAGGTGAGGCGCGAACCGCTTCGGGCTCCATCGGTCGCTCTGCAGCTTCGCCGCTGACCGCGCCCGCCGCCCTCCGTTTCGCGCCTTGTGGCCTTTTCATAAAGAAAGAAAGTCGGGGAGTGGGGCGGAGCCCCACCGACAAAACCAAGCTTCCAAGCCTCTAAACTTCCAAGCTTCCACCTTATGCTATACTATGGGCAAGGAGTTCGGCATGGAAGAAGAAGAGAAGATTGCGCAGGGGACCTATAACTTCCGCATCATGCGGGAGGATGGATTCCGTTATGTGGATAAGACGGCATTGCTCTATCCGCTCGTCACACGCGGACGAGACGCCTTCTTCTTCATCTCTCGTCCGAGGCGTTTCGGCAAGTCGCTGATGCTCTCGACTTTGGAGTGCCTCTTCCGCGGTGAGCGCGAACTCTTCAAAGGCCTTGCCATCGACAAGATGGACTACGATTGGGCGAAGTATCCGGTCCTGCATTTCAACTTTGCGGGGCTCAAAGTGGAAACGCTCGAGGCCTTCAAGATTGACTTCAGCAGTCGTGTCAAGGAGACGTTGACCAAGGCCGGATGCACGTGGAACGACGCGGACTTCCCGGGCGCCAACTTCAGCCGGGCCATCAACACCTTGGCAGAGGCCTCGGAGCAGAAGTCCGTAGTCGTCCTGATTGACGAATACGACGCACCTGTCGGCCACGCGTTGGATGACGTTCCCAAAGCCAAGGCCATCCGGCAGGAACTGTCGGATTTCTACATCCAAATCAAGAACAACGTCGGCGCCATTCGCTTCATGATGATGACGGGCGTGACGAAGTTTACGCAGCTCTCGGTCTTCTCCGCCCTCAACAACCTCACCGACCTAACGCTCCAACCCGAGGCCGCCACGCTTCTGGGCTACACCGAAGAGGAGTTGGAGGCCAACTTCAGCAAGTCGCTGCATCGCCACGCCGAGGTCATGGGCCTTTCCTACGAAGATTATCGCGGCCAACTCCGCTGGTGGTACAACGGCTATCGTTTCTCGCCGCGGTGCAAGACCAAGGTCTACAACCCTCTGGCCATCGGCCGTACATTGTCTCGGCAGAGCGAATTCTTCGAGCCCACCTGGTCGGAGACCGGCCACTCCACCGCCCTCATGCAGTATCTCTCCACCCATCCCCTCACCGCCCGCGACTACGAATGCATCCCGGAAGTCGAGCGCTCAGTCTTCGATGTCTACGATTTGGGCAACATCGGGTATAAGACCTTTCTTTATCAGGGCGGTTATCTCACCATCAAGGATTTTGACCCCATCAGCGGCTACACCCTCGGCATTCCCAATGAGGACGTGCGCCAGGACCTCAACCAAATCCTTGTAGACCAGGCCCTTCAAGGAGACAATGCCCTTGGATGGAGCAAGGCTAGAATCGCGTTGCTGAAGTACGACTTCTCCGCCTTCTTTACCTGCCTTAAATCCTTCTACGCCCGTCTCACCTACGGTGCGGCAGAGAGCCGTGTGAACGAGGCCTCTTACCAGCGCAGTCTCTTTATCCTGCTCACCGCCGGCGGGCTCCGAGTCGTCTCCGAGGACACACAGGCGCAGGGGCGCGCCGACCTCGTGGCCGACGCCTTTGGGCGCGTCTTCATCTTCGAGCTCAAGGTTGGCGGCACGGCCGAAGAGGCCCTCGCGCAAATCCGCGACCGCCGCTACGACCTGCCTTATCTCGCCTCCGCCCAGACCATCCACCGTATCGGCCTGGTCTTCGACCCCAAGACCCACCAACTCCTCGACACCGCCGTCGAACCCGTTCGCTGACGGTATCCACGCTGCGCGGCACCCGCAAAGGCACAAAGAATCGCAAAGAGCACAAAGCACTGCTAGAGGGGAATCGCCGATTTCGCCGATTGGAGCCGATTAGGGGCCGGCTACCGCCGGCAGGACGCGATTGGAAGCTTGGAAGTTTGGAGGGTTGGAGGCTTGAAGTAGCCCCAGAGGTTTGGGCCCGAGCTGTCGCCTCCGGCGACGATGTGACCGGAACCCAAAGACTGCCAGAATGGGAACCGCAAAGACGCGAGGTGAGGCGCGAACCGCTTCGGGCTCCATCGGTCGCTCTGCGGCTCCGCCGCTGACCGCGACCGCCGGACCTGGCTCGCGACTTTTGGCCTTTTTATAAAGAAGGAAAGTCGGGGAGTGGGGCAGAGCCCCACCGACAAAACCAAGCTTCCACGCCTCTAAACTTCCAAGCTTCCATTTAAATGCGATAGCGTGGAAATCCCAAGAACGGTGGCGCTAACGCGCCTTACACAACGCTCTCGCCGGTCGCCCCGCAGGGGCGATTCCAATCAGCCAATCAGCTAATCAGCCAATCTGCAGGGCGCCTAGCGCCCTTAGAAGGAGAAGGCGCGGCGGACGGCGGAGGGGAGGTCGGCGGGGTCGGTGATGTCTTGGTGGAGGATGGGGGCGTCGCGGAGTTTGGCGACGAGGGGGGCGGGGTCCTGGCCGGTGAGCTTGGCGAGGGCGTCGGCGGCGGCGAAGTCATCGGCGGGTGCTTCGCCGGTGATGGCGCGCAGGACGGTGACGGGGAATTTCCAGGGGCTGGCGGTGGCGGCGATGACGGCGGGGCGGCCGGTGGGCGGGAGCTCGCGGGCGACCTTCCAGCCGATGGCGGTGTGGGGGTCGAGGAGGTAGTGGAAGCGTTCCCAGGCATCGGCGATGGCGGCCTCGGTCTCGGCGGGGTCGGCCCAGCCGGCGGCGAAGGAGGTTTGGAGGTCGTGGAGGGGATAGCCCTCGATTTGGTACCACCCCTCGGCCTTGAGTTGGGCCATCCAGGTGCGAAGCTCGACGTCGTTGCCCTTGTTGAGGAGCCAGAGGAGGCGCTCGATGTTGGAGGAGAGCAGAATGTCCATGGAGGGGGAGTTGGTGACGGCGAAGTCGCGGCGGGCATCGTAGCGGCCGGTGCGGATGAAGTCGCAGACGACGCGGTTCTGGTTGGAGGCGACGGTGAGGCGGCCGATGGGGGCGCCGAGGAGGCGGGCGTACCACGCGGCGAGGATGTCGCCGAAGTTGCCGGTGGGGACGATGACGTCGAAGGGGCGGGCGAGCTTGCGCGCGGTGTCGAGGTAGTAGGCGACCTGCGGGAAGAGGCGGCCGATGTTGATGGAGTTGGCCGAGGAGAGACGTGCGCCGGCGGCCTGGGCGGCGGCGTTGAGGGCGGGGTCGGCGAAGGCGGCCTTGACGGCGGTCTGGGCGTCGTCGAAGTTGCCGCGGATGGCGCAGGCGGAGACGTTGCCGCCGGGGCAGCAGACCATCTGGCGGCGCTGGATCTCGGAGATGCCGGTGGCGGGATAGAAGGCGACGAGGGAGGCGCCGGGGACGCCCGCGAAGCCGTTCATGGCCGCGCTGCCGGTGTCGCCGCTGGTGGCGGTGAGGACGCAGACGCGCTCGAGCCCCTCGGCGCGCGCGGCGGCGGCAAGCAGGTGGGGCAGGAGGGTGAGGGCGACATCCTTGAAGGCCAGCGTGGGTCCGTGGAAGAGCTCGAGGAAGGCGACGTCACCGCAGTCGCGCAGGGGCACGGGGTCGGCGGGGTCGTCAAAGCGGGCGAGGGAGTCGGCAACGGCGCGGGTGCGGGCCTCTTCGGGGAGTTCGGGGAAGAAGCGCGCGAGAAGAGCCTTCATGGTGTCGGCGAAGGTGTCGGCGGGCGCGAGAGGGGCAAGGGGCTCGGCGGGGACGTAGAGGCCGCCATCGGGGGCGAGGCCGGCCAGGAGGGCGTGGGCGGAATCAACGGCGGGCGCGCGGCCGCGGGTGGAGACGTAGTTCATGGGGTTCCTTTCAGGCGCGTTGGGTGAGGAGGGCAAGGGCGCGTTCAATCTCAGGGTCCGCGCCGACGACGATCAGTGAGTCCCCCACGTTTAGCATGGTATCGCGGCCGGGGGAGACGTAGAGGCCGGTGCGGCGGGAGGTGATGGAGATGACGGCGGCGCCGGTGCGCTTGCGCAAATCCAGCTCGCCGAGGGTCTGCCCGGCGCACACGGCGCCCGGGGGAATGGTGACGGTCTCGGTGTGGACGGCCAGGGAGACCATGGAGATGGGGTCTTCGGGCGGGAGGGCGTTCACGTCGAAGGCCTCCTTCAGCGTCTCGTGCGAGGTCTGGTACTGCTCGCGGAAGCGGCTGCCGAAGCGGACGATGAAGAGCCCGGCGGCCACGATGAGCGGCACCAGCACCCAAGCCGTACGGACGAAGCCGCCGCAGAGCGACGCCAGATAGATGGCCAGGAACATCCAGCCGGCCACCTTGAGCGAGGTCTTGATGAACGAGCGCACGCGATGGAGGCCATGGACCTCGCCCTTGAAGGGCTCGTCCGCGGCATGACGGGCAATCTCGCTCCAGGTGTGTCCGGCGGCCCAGATGCCGGGCGAGCAGATCACCAGCGCCGCCGCCGCGCAGGCCAGTCCGCCCAAGGGCAGGTGCGGCACCAGGCCATCGAGCTCCCGCAGGAACCCATTGACCGTGGGGATGGTGGCCACCAGGTAGATGACCGCGAAGACAATCAGGATCATCGCCAACTGCAGCCCCAGAATCACCACGTGTCCGCGCAGGTGGGCCAGGAGGGACTGCCCGCCCTCGGAGGGGCGCACGGCGAGGTTGGCCAGCCAGCGGCGATACCAATGGAGCAGGTCGTGCACGCGGGCGGGGAAGGCCCGGCTCAGCTTGGCGTAGAGGGTGTCGGAGGCGCGCAGCAGATAGGGGTTCGTGGCCGTGCAGAGGAGCGCCACGCCGATGGCGATTTGGTAGAGCGGCCGTTCGCTCATGCCGCCGGCCATGGCGATGCCCGCGATGATGAAGGAAAACTCCGCCACCTGGCCCATGCCCAGGCCCACCTTGAAAGCGTCGCGCGGCGTCTCGCCCACCAACAGGCAGGCCAAGGTGTTGTTCACCAGCTTGAGCACAATCATCGCCAGCGTGATGAAGATGATGAGATGGGCGTTCTGCCAGAGCACCAGCGGCTCCACCTGCAGACCCACCGAGACGAAGAAGACCGCGGCAAAGAGGTCCGTCACGGGGCGCACCACACGCTCGATGCGCCGGCGGCTGCGGGCCTCGGCGATGATGGCGCCGGCCAAGAAGGCCCCGACCACGAGCGAGAGACCCAGACCGTTCTGCGCGAAGCACGCCACGCCGCAGCAGATGCCCAGCGCCGCCATGAGGACGATCTCATCGCCGAAACGCTTGGTGACGTAGTTCATCAGGCGCGGCGCCAGGAGGAGACCCATCACCGTCACGCCCAGCAGGAAGAGCGCCAACACGCCCAGTTGCTTGCCGATGTCCAGCATCAGCGCGCCCCAGGCCACGCCCGCGCCGCCGTCGCCGCCCAGGCCGCCGGCCACGCCGTTGAGCACCGCGATGAGCAGGATGGCCAGCACGTCCTCAATCAGCGCGATGGCGAAGGTGCTGTCCGCAAAGCGTTTGCCCAGCCAGCCCAGACTGTCCAACGTCTTGGCGGCGATGGAGGTGGAGCTGTCGCAGAGGATGAGGCCCAGCAGGAAGCTCTCCAGCGCCCCCCAGCCCAGCATCTGGCCCACGCAAAAGCCGCCGATGACCATGAAGGCGACGTCCCACACCGCGGGGAAGACCACCGCCCCGCCCAGTTGCCGTACCTTGCGGAAGCTGAAGCCCAGGCCGATGGAGAACATCAGGAACATCACACCCAAGTCCGACAACATCTGGATGTTGGCCGTCTCATGAATCCACGAGACGCCGAGGTTCGGGCCCACAATCATGCCCGCCAGGATGTAGCCCACCGTCAGCGGCAGGTTCCAACGCGAGAAAAGTAGCCCCACCGCCGCCGCCACCACAATCACAATACTCAAGTCCGCAAAAAAGGTCATCTCACGCCACTCCGAAAAAGGCCCTCAAAAAGTCGATTCCACGCCGCAACGCCTCGCTCGGCACGTCCGGCGCCGGCTCCAACACCCGCAACAACCCCGGCCGCGACAAGAGCGGCCGCAAGGCCTCCCAGTCCACCCCACCCTCGCCGGGCGCCCGATGGTCCTCCTCCAGCCCCGACACGTCGTGCAGATGCGCGCCCACGGTGCAATCGCCCAGCAACGCCAAGGTCTCCGCCTGCGGCCAATCGCCCACACGCGCCTTGCGCTCGCCATGCCCCACGTCATACCACGCCCCCAGGCAGGGGCTCGGGAAACGGCGCCGCAGGAAGTCCAGCTCCGCCGGGTCGGGGAAGGCCTCAAGCCCCGGCAGATTCTCAAAGGCCAGGGTCACCCCCGCCTCCTCGAAATGCGGCAGGACCGCGTCCAGCGAAAAGGAGAGCGCATCCATCCAACGCCCCGCGGCCTCCGCGCGCCAGGCCCGCTCCTGTTCCACCAGGTCGAAATCGGGCCGTCCGCCGCGCGCCGCGAAGGCCTCCGAGAGTTGCGAACGGTAGGGCGCGAACCCCAAGAGCAGACGCGGCCTGCGCAGTTCCACGCGGCCCCCATGCATCACCACCGCCCGCGCGCCGAAGCGCACCGCGCAGTCCAGCGTCGCGAAGGTCGCCCGCACCGCCGCCGCCCGCCGCGCGCCGTCCGGCTCCGCCAGCGAGAAGGATTCCGGCCCCGGGAAGGGGTCCGACACCGACGCCGGGCAAAAGGCGTGCACGCTCCCCACCGTCAGCCCCTCCGCCGCAACCGCGGCCTCCCACGCCTCCACCTCCGTCTCGCGCGTCAGATAACCCAGCTCCACGCGGTCCAGGCCGAACCCACGCGCGGCGGCGGCCATCGCGGCCGGCGTCAAGCGGCGTCCCGCAAAGTAAGAGGTGGAAAGCGCCAGGTCGTCCATCAGCCCAGAATCTGCCTCCGGAGCGCCTCGAAGTCCTTGGCCTCCTTCGCCGCCTCACCCTCCAACGGCGCCCAGCCCGCGGGCTGGTTCGCATAGCGCGGGATGAGGTGGAAATGCACATGGCCCACGGTCTGCCCCGCGCACGCGCCGTTCAGTTGCATCAGCGCCAAGCCGTCGCAGCCCAACTTCTTGCGCAACAGGCAGGCCACGCGTTGCACCGCCGGCATCACCCCCGCCAGTTCCTCCGGCGGCAGGAAAAAGAGTTGCTCGGCGTGGAATTTCGGCACCACCAACGTGTGCCCCTTCCCAAAGGGATTGATGTCCAGGAAGGCATATGCGTGCGCATCCTCGAAAATCTTCGTCGAAGGGATTTCCCCTTTGATGATCTTGCAAAACAGGCAATCTTCCATAAAGCCTCCTTATGTCCGCTTATTCTACCAAAATCCCTCCCCCCGCGCCGTCCCATTATTGCCCGGCAATACTATCCGGGGAAGTTTTACCGCAAAGACGCTCTTGCGTGGAAACCCTACGGGCTCCATCGCTCCCGTTGGTCGCGCCGCCCTTGGGATTTCCACGCTATCGCGCCCCTGAAGGGGCGCTCAAAGG
>CALXMT010000039.1 GCA_944389545.1 uncultured Kiritimatiellota bacterium
GAAGTGAAGGGCCTCATCGGCGAGGGTACTGCGGGGTTCGCCCGTGGGAGAGTAGCACGTCGCCGGGACTTTTCCCCAAGGGGGCCGAGCAAACCGCTCGGCCCCCTTCTTTTTTGTCCTCACGCCCCACGCTGCGCGGCTATCACAAAGACCACAAAGAACCTCAAAGATCACAAAGCACAATCAGGATTGGGGAAACGCAGATTGCGCAGATTTTGGCAGATTTGGGGCGTGCTAGCGCACGCAGGACGCTCCAGGGAAGCTTGGAAGTTTAGAAGTTTGGAGGCTTGGAGGAGCCCCAGAGGTTGAAGCCCGGGCTGTCGCCTCCGGCGACGATGAGACCGACGCTGCGCGGCAACCGCAAAGGCTCAAAGGTTCGCAAAGACCACAAAGCACAACCAGGATTGGGGAACCGCCGATGTTCCGTCGCTTCGCTAGGAAGACCTTACGGTATCTCACAGATTAAAGCCGATTAGGGGCCGGTTGCCGCCGGCAGGACAGCCAGAGTGTTTTCCACAAAGGACACAAGGAACCACAAAGAGCACAAAAGGATTGGGTTGATTAGGGATCGGAAGGAGTGGGGCGCTGCCCCACGCCCCGGCAGGGGAGGGGCGGCTAATGCCGCCCCGGAGAACGGAGAACAGAGCGTGCAGGCGCGAAGCGCCAAACCTTCCACGGCTACAGAGAACGGAGCGCCCCTGCGGGGCGACGGATGGGGCCGCGTAAAAACTGAACTTCCAAACCTTTAAACTCCTAAGCTCCCAATAGCCTTGCACCCCCGGCACGTCTGCGACGTGCCAAGATAGGGCGCGAAGGCGCACAGGAGATTAAAGAGATTCAGGAGCGCTCCTACGGGCAACGGACGAGAGGGTTGTGCAAGCGGCGTCAGCCGCCGTCCTATATGTCCTATTGGTCCTATATGTCCTACCGCGACGCAAAAGGCAGTACAGTAGATGGAGGAGTGCCTTGGTGGGCGACGGGTGAGGGTGATGGAGGGGCCAAGCTTCCAAACCTCCATGTAATGACAGGTCTGGAAGATGGCGTATCGCACTGGAGAGTGGAGCGTTGTTTGGTTTTTGAAGAGGCCTGATGAACAGGTCTTTGGCGAAGGTGCGGAGACACAGGAATGTAGGCGTGTGGATGCCAGAGCAAGCCTCTAAACCTCCAACTCCCAAGCCTCCGTCTGATCTTTGACAACTGAATGTATGATTTGTATTGCTGATTGAATCGCGGTCTCGGCGTATTGACGACTGTCTTATATATAAGGTAGGGGCGAATGCGACGGAGGGGGTGGGGAAAAGCCAAGCCTCTAAGCTTCCAAACTTCCACAAAAAGGCGGTTTTTGGTAGAATAACGCGGCAATCAGTGAAAGGATTTAAGATGTTTGAATTGGATCATGCGTTGTTGGGCCGTTCGTTGCTGAACATCCGTTCGCTTTCGGACGCGGAGCTGGCGTATATGGTGGATTTGGCCATTGCGCTGAAGGCGCGCCGGAAGGCGGGCATCCGCGGGAATCTGTTGCGGCGGATGAACATCGCGCTCATCTTCGAGAAGAGCTCGACGCGTACGCGCAATTCCGCGGCCATCGCGGTGCGTGACGAGGGCGGCAACGCGGAGTTCCTGACGGGGCATGACACCCACTTCGGCATCAAGGAGTCCGTGGCCGACTCGGCGCGGGTGCTCGGGCGCCTCTTCGACGGCATCCTCTTCCGCGGCTTCAAGCAGAGCACGGTGGAGACGCTGGCGGCGAAGTCCGGCGTGCCGGTCTGGAACGGTCTGACCGACGAGAGCCACCCGACGCAGTTCCTGGCCGACATGATGACCATGCGCGAGGCCTTCGGCGACGTGTGCGGCCGCACGATGGCCTATGTGGGCGACGGCCGCAACAACGTGGCCAACAGTTTGATGATGGGCTGCGCCAAGGCCGGCATCAACTTTGTGAACGTCACGCCGCGCGAGCTCTTCCCCGCCGATGAGCTGGTGGAGTCCGCGCGCGCCATCGCCGCCAAGAACGGTTGCACCGTGCGCGTGGAGACCGACCCCAAGGCGGGCGTGAAGGGCGCGAACGTGCTCTACACCGACGTCTGGGTGAGCATGGGCGAGGAGGACAAGAAGGCCGAGCGCCTGGCCCTCCTGCGCCCCTATCAGGTGAACACGGCGCTTTGCGAGGCGACGGGCAACCTGGGCGGGGAGCTGATCTTCCTGCACTGCCTGCCCGCTTTCCACGACAACCAGACCGAGGTCTCGCGCGAGACCGGTGCGCTGGAGGTGACCGACGAGGTCTTCGAGGCGCCCTTCTCCAAGGTCTTCGACGAGGCCGAGAACCGGATGCACACCATCAAGGCGCTCTACGTCTCGGCCCTCTGCCGCGAGCCCGGCTTCTAAGGAGGCCGCCATGCAGAAAGACATCACAACGCTCACTTGGGAGGCCTTCGAGGCCCTCCCGCTCCGGGAAAAGGCACCCTACCTGATGCAGGACGACGGGATGCCCTTCCACACCATCTTCGCGCAGCAGTTCAACCGCGCGCTGTTGGAGCGTCTTTGCACGTTGGCCACGCAGATTCGCCGCATTGCCAAGCGTCGCGAGGGTGCCCTCTTCCTGGCGTCCTTGCTCAGCCACAAGCGCGCGATGCTCTACTTCTCCCAGCCGAGCAGCCGCACCTTCCTCTCCCACCTCTCCGCGTGCGAGATTCTGGGCATGCGCACGGGCTCCGTGCGCGACGCGGCCACCAGCAGCGAACTGAAGGGCGAGAGCAAGGAGGACTCCGTCCGCACCTTCTCGTCGTACTTCGACCTGGTGATCATGCGGTCGCCCTCGCGCGGCCTGGCCGAGCGGATGGCCTGGGTGCTGGGCAACTCCGAGCGCAACATCCCCATCATCAACGCCGGCTCGGGCAAGGACCAGCACCCCACGCAGGCCCTCCTGGACATCTACACGCTCTTCCGCTCCTTCGAGGACCAGGGCGGCATCGACGGCAAGACGGTCGTCTTCGTGGGCGATCTGCTTCGCGGCCGCACGGTGCGTTCGCTGTCCTACCTGCTCACGCGCTTCACGGACGTGCGCCAGATCTTCGTGGCCCCGCAGGAACTCCAAATCAAGGAAGACATCCTGGAGATGCTCCGCAACCGCGGCATCAACTACGAGGTCTCGCACGACATGCGCCGGTGGCTCCCCGAGGCCGACGCCGTCTACATGACGCGTATCCAGGACGAGTGGGACACCGCCAGCGGCGAGAGCGCCCGCATCGACACCTCCGCCTTCAAGCTTGGCCGTGCCGAGGCCGACCTCATGAAGCCTACCGCCGCCATCCTCCACCCGCTCCCGCGCCGTGACGAGATCTCCACCGACCTCGACAACGACCCGCGCGCGAAGTATTGGCGGCAGATGCGCAACGGCATGTGGATCCGCGCGGCCCTCATCGCTGCCACCTTCGGCCAGGAACAGGCCATCGCCGACTACTACGTCTCGCACCCCAAACCGTGATGTGGAAGTTTGGATGTTTGGAGGCTTGGAAGTTTGGCCAAGCCTCCAAGCTTCCAAGCCTCTAAGCTTCCCATGGACAAGACCCTCTTCACCTATGTGCTGACGCCTGAGCAGGCCGAGACGCTCGAGCAGGTCACCGCCGGCATGAGCGCCCTCAAGCGCGTCCAGGCGCCTTACACCACGCTCGCGCTCAAGGGGCCCAAGCTGACCGTCATGCTCTACACGTCCGGCAAGCTGGTGGTGCAGGGCAAGGAGGCGCAGGACTTCGTCCTCTTCACCCTCGAGCCGCTCGTGCTCAAGGCCGCCACGCTGGGTTACGAAGAGGCCCTCGACCCCACGCTCTACGCCCCCCACATGGGCAGCGACGAAAGCGGCAAGGGCGACATCTTCGGCCCCCTCGTCACCTGCGCCGCCTTCATCGACGAGACCACCGGCAAGGCCCTCGCCGACCTGGGCGTGCGCGACTCCAAGACCATCGCCGATGGGCAGATCCAGAAGCTCGCCACCCAGATCCGCAAGCTCCTTGGGCGGCAGAACATCGCCTTTGTCCTGCTCCGTCCGCCGACGTACAACCGGCTCTACGCCAAGATCCCCAACGTCAACCGTCTGCTCGCCTGGTGCCACGCCCGCGCCATCGAGTCCCTTGCTGAGCAGCGGCCCGACTGCACGCGCGCCGTGGTGGACCAGTTCGCGCGCACCGAGGCCACCGTCGCCCGCGCGCTGATGGAGCGCGGCCGCAAACTTAAGGTCGAGCAGATGCACAAGGCCGAACGCGACATCGCCGTCGCCGCGGCTTCCGTTTTGGCCCGCGACCTCTTCGTCACCGAGATGCGCCATTTGGCCGAGGCCGCCGGTATGCCTCTGCCCAAAGGCGCCGGCCCGCAGGTGCCCGTCACCCTCCGCGCCCTCATCACGCAGAAGGGCCCCGACTGCCTGCCTGACTTCGCCAAATGCCACTTCAAGACCGTCCACGAGGCCCTCGCCGCCACCGGCCACGGCGACGCCTTGCCGCTGGGAGACTGAACATGGACAAGACCATCGCCGCACGCACCGCGCCGCTCGTGGGGGAATACTTCCCGCAGGGCGACAAATCGCTCTCCCACCGCGCCCTCCTCTTCGCCTCGCTCGCCGAGGGTACCAGCGTCATCCGCCGTTTCCTTGTGGGCGGCGTCACGCGCGCCATGCTCCGGTGCCTCCGCCAACTCGGCGTGAATTGGACGCTCGACGAGGACGCCCACGTCCTGACCGTCGAGGGCCGCGGGCTCCACGGCTTCACCGCGCCGGAAGAACCGCTCAACTGCGGCAACTCCGCCACCACGTTGCGCTTGCTGGCCGGTGCCGTCGCCGCCGCCGGGGTCCCCTGTGTGCTCACCGGTAGCGAAGGACTCTGCCGTCGCCCCATGGGCCGCATTGTCGAGCCGCTCCGCGCCATGGGCGCCGACGTCTCCGCCGCCGAGGGCGACCGCGCGCCGCTCGCCTTCCGCCCCGCCGCGCTCCACCCCATCGCCTATTCCTTGCCCGTCGCCTCCGCGCAGGTCAAGAGCTGCCTCCTGCTGGCCGCCCTTGCCGCCGACGGCCCCACCGCGCTCACCGAGCCCGGCCCCAGCCGCGACCACACCGAGCGTATGCTCGCGGCCATGGGCGCGGCCATCAAGCCCCTCGACCCGCCCGCCTACGGCGCCGTCGCCCTGCCGCTCACCGCGCCCCTCCGTCCGCTCGACCTCGAGCTCCCCGGCGACATCTCCTCGGCGGCCTTCCTCATCGTCGCCGCCACCTTGGTGCCCGGCAGCGACTTCACGCTCCGCCGCATCGGCGTCAACCCCACCCGCACCGGCATCCTCGATGCCCTCCGCGCCATGGGCGCCGACATCACGCTCTTGGACGAGACCACCCTCGCCGGCGAGCCCGTCGCCGACATCCGCGTCCGCTACGCGCCCCTCGTCGCCACCACCGTCTCCGGCGACCTCGTCGTGCGCATGATCGACGAATTCCCCGCCTTCATGATCGCCGCCGCCTGCGCCCGCGGCGTCACCGCCGTCCGCGACGCTGCCGAGCTCCGCACCAAGGAGTCCGACCGCATCGCCGGCATGGCCGCCAACCTCTGCGCCGTCGGCGTCGAAATCCATGAACAGCCCGACGGCTTCGACATCTTCGGCGGGGCCATCCCCGGCGGCGCCACGGTCGACGCACACGGTGACCACCGCGTCGCCATGTCCCTCGCCCTCGCGGCCCTCGTCGCCAAGCGCCCCATCACCATCGCCGGCTTCGACATCCTCGCCGAATCCTTCCCCGACTTCCCCACCGTCCTCGGCCTCTGATTTCCCACGAAGACACCAAGAACCGCGCTGGCCTTGCCCATCTCGCGCGTCTCTGGAGTTTTTCTGGAAAGTGCCCATAAGAAATTCGAAGATTGGATGTGGGGCGCCGCCCCACGCCCCGGCAGGGGTGGCAGGGCCACGCCCCTTCGTTCTCCCTGCACCCCCGGCACGTCTACGACGTGCTAGGTCAGTAGTGTCCGGGGAAATCGGCAAGCCTCCTTTTTCGCAAAAACGCCGGTGCGCGCGAAGCCAGATGGGCTAACGCCGGTCGCTTTGCGGGCTAAACGCCCGCTGATCGCTCCTTCCCGCCCATCGTCTTCGCGCTTGAAGGAGAGAAGGAGGGGTGTGGGGCAAAGCCCCTCCCCGACAAAACCAAACTTCCAAGCCTCCAAGCTTCTAAACTTCCTCATTTCCTTTTGGCGCAGGAAAGTGGGGCGCGGGAGGGCGCACGACTGTGCGCCCGGCGTTAGCGCCCCACCTTTCCTGCAAGATTTGCTTCTTTGCGGTTCTCCCATTTTCCCGGATTGTATTGGCGGGGGCTTACTTGACAGGGATGGGGAGGCGTGCTAGAGTATAACCGTTTTGGACGTAAGTCCCGGGGTGGCATTCCCCTTTCCGTGCCGCGCCGTGTCTGTAGGAAAGGGAAGGAGAAACCAACCATGAAACTCACTCCGTTCGCCTGCGCGGCGTTGGGCCTCATTGCCCTCACCGGTTGCACGTCTTATTACACCGAGCGCGGCGCTCAGCCGCTTGTCAACCCCGGCGCGTTGGCCGGCCCCGAATACCACACCGATTGGCAGGTCGCCGACAAGAAGGTCTCCGCCGAAGGCTCCGCCAAGGTCCTCTTCTGGGTCTTCACCAGCGGCGAGCCCAAGTACGCCGAGGTCCCCGGCTTCACCGCCGGCATCTTCCCCATCGACCGCGCCATCTACAAGGCCAAGGCCGCCGCCACCTATGAGGCCTGCGCCGCCAACAAGGCCGACGCGCTCCTCGGCGTGACCTACTCCTACAAGATCACCGACTACTTCTTCACCTCCGTCGTCGAGTGCCAGGTGCAGGGCTTCCCGGCCACCATCACCGGTGTCAAGATTCAGGAAGACCGCCCCGTCCTCATCGACAAGACCAAGGAGCTCATCCGCGTCAAGCCCTATGAGTCCATTCAGGATCTCTCCGGCACTCCGCGTATCGGTGTCTACGATTACCGTGGTGCCAAGACTTCCGTCGGTGGCGCCGCCGCCACGTCCGACTATCCCTGGCCGCTCTCCCTCTTCATGTGAGCCCCAGGCGATTGCCCAAAAGGCCCTCGGCATCTCGCCGAGGACCTTTTTTGTGCCCTGTCGCGGCGCCTCAGTCGTGTCCGGGGAAGTTTTTCCGCGAAGACGGTCTTGCGTGGAAACCCTGCGGGCTCCATCGCTCCCTTTGGTCGCGCCGCCTTGGGATTCCCACGCTATCGCGCCAAGGGGACGGCGTTGCCGCCCCGGAGAACGGAGAACAGAACGCCCCTGCGGGGCGACGGGTGAGACTCCGAAAAACGACAAGGCGCGAAACGGAGGGCGGCGGTCGCGGTCAGCGGCGAAGCCGCAGCGCGACCGATGGAGCCCGAAGCGCTTCGCGCCTCCCCTCGCGTCTTCGCGGTTCCCATTTTTCCCGGACACTATTAGCGGCGCAGCTACCACTATGGATTTGCTATAGTATAAGGAAACATTGAGGAGCAAGCGATGGACAAGCAGTCGATGGCGTTTCTGAAAGAGCTGGTGGCGTGCCGGGCCCCGAGCGGGTTCGAGCAGGACGGCCAGCGGGTGATGGCGCGGCGGTTGGCCGGCGCCGGGGTGGCGTGTGCCTTTGACGTGCATGGGAATCTGCACGCGGTGGTGAATGAGGGCGCGCCCGTGAAGGTGATGCTCGAGGCGCACTGCGATGAAATCGGTTTTCTGGTCTCTTACATCGATGACCAAGGCTTCCTCTATCTGATTCCGAACGGCGGGGTGACAATCCCGACGGTGGCGGGCGAGCGCGTGGTCATCCAGGGCCGCAACGGCCCCGTGAACGGCGTCTTTGGCGTGCGTCCGCCGCACTTGATGGGTCCGAAGGAGCGCGACAATGTGGCGCCGAAGGACTTGGCCGATGCGCCGGTGGACATCGGTGCGAGCTCGAAGGCCGAGGCCGAGAGCCTGGTGGCGTTGGGCGCGCCGGCGGTGGTGGACGCGGGGTGGCGTCCGCTCGCGGGCAGCCGCGTCTCGTGCCGGGGCTTCGACAACCGCATCGGCGCCTTCATCGCGACGGAGGTGGTGCGGCGTTTGGCCGAGGAGCCGTTGGCGCCGCTGAACGTGGCGTTGCACCTGGTGGGGAGCGTGCAGGAGGAGCTGGGGCTGATCGGCGGGCAGACGGCGTCTTATGCCGTGGCGCCGGACATCGGCATTTGCCTGGACGTGGGGTTCGCGACCGACGCGACGCCGGCCGACCGCCGGAAGATGGGCGATGTGCGCCTGGGCGGCGGCCCCATCCTGGGCGTCGGCCCGCTCTACAACCCCAAGCTCCGCACGATGCTCGAGGCGACCGCCCGCCTGGAGGAAATCCCCCTGCAGGCGCAGGTCCGTGCGCGGGCCGCCGGCAACAACGCCTATTCCATGCGCCTTCAGCGCGGTGGCGCGGCCGTCGCCCTCATCTCCATCCCGTTGCGCTATATGCATAGCCCCGTCGAGGTCGTTGACCTGGACGACGTGGAGCGCATCATCCGGTTGCTCTGCGCCTTCATCGGCGGCCTGCCGGCAAACCCTGATTTGACGCCTGAACTATAAGCGGAGGACTCTCCCATGCATCCGAATCCCGACTCCCTCCCCGATATCACCAAAGATAACCGCGCGGTGCTCGCCATCAAGGCCGCGCTCAAGGAAGACATCGGCTCCGGCGACGCCACGACCCTGGCGCTCGTGGGCCCCGACGTGATGGCCACCGGCGAGATCCAGGCCCGCGAGGAGTGCTGCGTGGCCGGTCTGAACGTGGCCCTCTTCACCCTGAGCCTGCTCGACCCCACGTTGACCAGCGAGATCCTCATCCCCAACGGCGCGGTGGCCCCCAAGGGCAGCGTCCTGGCGCGTTTCACGGGGCGCGCGCGGGCCATCCTCACCGGCGAACGCACGGCGCTCAACTTCATCCAGCGGATGTGCGGCACCGCCACGCTCACGCACCGTTTCGTCGAGGCCGTCAAGCCCTATGACTGCATGGTGCTGGACACCCGCAAGACCACCCCCTGCCTGCGCGTCTTCGAGAAGTTCGCGGTGCGTTGCGGCGGCGGCACGAACCATCGTTTCGGCCTCTACGACCGTATCCTGATGAAGGATAACCACCGCCGTCTGTGGGCCGGCGGCGACCCCGACCGCCTGGACCTGGCCGTTGAGGCCGCGCGCAAGGCCTATCCCCTTCTCGCCGTTGAAATCGAGGTGGAGAGCAAGGCCGAGCTGGAGTCCGCCCTCCGCGCCGAGCCCGAGTGGATCATGCTCGACAATATGCCCCTGGACCTCATGCGCGAGTGCGTGCAGATCGTCCGCGCCTCCGGCAAGAAGACCAAGCTCGAGGCCTCCGGCGGCATCAATCTGCAGACCGCCAACGCCATCGCCTCCACCGGTGTGGACGCGTTGAGCGTGGGTGCCCTCACCCATTCCGCCCCGAGCGTCGACCTCGCCCTCGAGTGGAGCGCCATCTGATGCGCCTGCTCTGCGTGGACGTGGGGAACACGTCGACCACGCTCGGCCTCTATGAGGACGGGGCGGTGTCGCGCGTGTCGCGGGTGGCCGGCGGCGTGCTGGTGAATCCCGAGGCGTGCGCGGATTTGGCGCGCCTGGTGTCGTTGGGGGGCGTGGAGGGCGTCTCCATCGCCTCGGTGGTGCCGAAGGCAAATGCCAAGTGGCGTGCGCTCATCGAGGAGGCGCTGGGTTGCAAGCCGCGTTTCGTGACGCATGAGAGTCCGTTGGGCTTTGCGCTGGACTATCCGAACCCCGAACGTGTCGGTGCGGACCGTCTGGCCGACGCCGCGGGTGGGCTGGCGCGTTACGGCGCGCCGCTCATCGTGGTGGACTTTGGCACGGCGCTGAACTTCGAGGTGCTGGACGACCGTCCGGCCTATGTGGGCGGCGTCATCACGCCCGGCCTGCCGCTCATGACTTCCTATCTCCACGAGAAGACGGCCCTCCTGCCGGAGGTCGCCCTCGGCGGCGAGACGCCCGAGATCGGCAAGAGCACCGAGGAGGCCATCGCCCTCGGCGCGCGCGTGGGCTATCGCGGCATCGTGCGCGAATTGGTGGACCATCTGCAGCGTCCCTTCGGTGGGCGCGCGAAGGTGGTGGCCACGGGCGGTTATGCCGGCTGGGTGCTTGACGGCGCGGGCCTGGACTACGCTATCGACCCCACGCTGACGCTCTTCGGACTGGGCGTCATCTTCGAGAATGGGGGCGCGGACTGATATGGCCACGCTCCTCCTCGCCTTGCTCCATCTCTTCGCCCTCATCCTGGTGGTGCGGCTGACGTTGCCCGACCGCTTTGTGATGCTCAACCCCTATGCCGCCGCGACGGGCACGCTCCTGGCGCGTCTGCTCAACTTTGTTCGCTCCGGCATCCGCTTGCCGGACAAACCGCTCTGCGCGGTGCTGTTGGTCTTGTCCTTGGCGGCGTGTGCGGCGGCGCTGACGCGCGTGGGCGGACCCTCGCTCATCGTGGGCGGCGCGGCGGTCGTCTCCTTCCCGGCCAAAGGTTTCCTGGGCTGGCTGGGGATCGCGGCGCTCGACTTCGTGGGCTTCTACATCGCCCTCCTCGCGGGCATCTTCATGTTGCGCCTCTGGCACCTGGGGCGCCCCCTGCCGGGCTACGCCGGCGAACTGCTGACCTTGGCGGGGCGGCCCTTCACGGGCCTGCGTCTGCCTGCCCAGGCGATCGTCCTCCTCGTGCTGGCGTTGCTCTACGTGGCCGTCTCCTTCGTCTGCGCCAATGGCGTGCAGTATCCCCTCTTCGAGATGGTGGAGCAGATGGGCGCGAATTTGCCCGGCGGTCAGACCATGCCCGCCTTCCTGCACGTCCAGGAGCATCCCGCCTTCCTGCAGACAATCCTCCTCGCCGGGATGACGGTGCTGAACGTGCTCGGCCAGATTCGCGACTACATCTTCCTCTTCTGGCTCATCCTTGCCCTCGCCGCGCTCATGGGCGCCGCGCCCATGGCCTACTTCCTGCGCGACGTGCTGCGCCTCCTTTGCGGCCGTATCCCGCCCCTACGTCTGGGCCCGGTCGACTTCTCGCCGCTCGTGGCGGTGGCCGCGTTGGCCGTGGTGCACGGCGTTCTGGGCGGACTCTTCCTCCTCTTCATCGGACTTCTGGCCCATGTGGTGTGAGGCCTACAAGACAGGTTGCGCCCTGACCGTCAAGGTCACCCCTCGCGCCTCGCGGGCCGCCGTCCTCGGCGCCGAGGAGGGTTGGCTCCGCGTCGCCCTCACCGCCCCGCCCGTTGATGGCAAGGCCAACGAGGCCGCCCGCCGCTTCCTCGCCGAAGCCCTCGGCGTGCCGCGCGGCGATGTGCGCCTCATCTCCGGCCAGACCGCCCGCCTCAAGCGCTTCGCCCTCCCCCTCTCCCCCGCCGAGGCGCAAGCCCGCCTCGCCCAACTGTGCTAGAATAGACCCCATGAAACGCATCGGCATCATCGGCTCAGGCCGCTTCGGCGAAGCCCTCGTCCAGGCCCTCTCGGCCCAAGGCGCGGAAGTCCTCCTCATGGACACCGACCGCCGCAAAATCCAAGAGCTCTCCGAATACGTCACCAAGGCCATCGAAGGCGACGCCACCAACATCCACGCCCTCGAAGAGGCCGGCTTCGCCACCTGCGACACCGTCGTCGTCGCCATCGGCGAAAACGTCGAAGGCTCCATCATGGCCACCGTCAACTGCAAAGACCTCGGCGTCCGCACCGTTGTCGCCAAAGCCTCCACCGACGTCCACGGCCGCGTCCTCCGCCGCGTCGGCGCAGACGTCGTCATCTTCCCCAATCGCGACCGCGCCCAGCGCCTCGCCCGTAGCCTCCTCACCGTCAGCCAGGTCGACCTCTTCGAGATTGCCGACGGCCTCTGCGCCGCCGAAATCCATACCCCCGACGCCATCACCGACAAGACCCTCGCCGAGGCCGACGTCCGCCGCGCCTACGGCATCACCGTCCTCGCCATCCGCCGCCTCGACGACGCCGACCCAGCCGCCCCCCGCCGCCTCATCATCCCTCAGGCCGACACCCCCATCCGCGGCGACGACCACCTCCTCGTCTGCGGACCCTCCGACAAAATCGACGCCTTTGCCCAAGCCTGAAGGAACCCCCATGGACTCCGACGACGTTGTCATCCGCCGCGCCACCCTCCAAGACGTGTTCGCCATCCACCGCCTCATCCAGAGCTACCCCCACGAGCTCATCCTCAAGCCCGTCAACAACATCGTCGAGAATATCGATCGCTTCACCGTCGCCGCCCGCGGCAACGAGCTCATTGCCTGCGCCGGCTGGCAAATCCTCCCCGAGATTGGCTGCCCCGAAGGCGCCACCGTCGAGCTCCAATCCGTCGCCGTCAACAAAGCCTGGCGCGGCCGCGGCATCGGCAAACGCCTCATCCGCTTCGTTCTCCAGCGCATCGAAGGCTTCAAACCCGCCCAAGCCCTCGTCCTCACCTTCGAACCCGGCTTCTTCGGCTCCCTCGGCTTCAAAGAAATCCCCAAGACCCAGATCATCCACAAGATCTACCGTGGCTGCATCTACTGCACTAAGCACACCAATCCCTTCACCTGCCCCGAAATCGCCATGGCCCTCCAGCTCCGCTGAGCGCCTCACATACTCTCCACAAAGACACGAGGGCGCAAAGCCAGGGTGCTTCACCCTTCGGTGTATTGTACTTTTCTATCAAAAATAAGCATTTCGGCTTGGCTTATTTTAAGAAAATAGATATTCTCAACTCAGTCGCAATGGAGTAGAGATTATGAAACTGAAAAAAGTTGGGTTCTTATTTGGTGCTGGAGCAGAAATGGGTTATAACCTCCCTTCCGGAGGAAAGTTCGCGCTTGATATCTTTCGCCAAGACACAACCCAAAGTAAAGTTGAATTCAAGGAGATGCGTGCGGGCATAGACAAAAAGACATCTTATGCAAACACTTGGCTTAATGAAACTTTTGCTAAGGCAGTGTCCGCTTTTGGGCGGGCAGCGATTCAGACCATCATGAAGGACACCATCGTCCACAATCGGGAACGTATTGTAAGTAGCCTTAATGAATTTGATGAAATTGCGGAGAAAGCCATCGCTAGAATGGTCGGCAAAGATAAAACTAGGGAGATTGATGCGCGGCTTGAACGCCTTAGTGGAAGATCGTTGTGGGATAATAATTGGGGGCAAGAGGTTTCCTTCATCAATGAATTGCAAGAGGGAAACAACCTCTTTCGCAGTCACTATTTCTCCACCTTATTGACAATTTATAAAAATAAAGCGCTTGAGAAAGACCGTCATCGTGCCCTTGGGGAGATTCTTCTGGCAATTATTCAATTGCAAATTGGAGCCTTGGGCGAAAGCTTGACACATCGAATTAACGAAAGTGTTTTCAAGAAAAAAGATGACGATATTGATTTGTTCGATGACTTGGGAAGTATTTTCCAGGTTAATTATGCAGCCTCGGAGATGATTGGGATTAAGTGCCTGCTCGACATGCCACCCCTTCCGGAAAACGAACCGCTTGATGATGACGGGAAGACTTGTTTAATATTCGCCAGACGGGCGCTAGAACTGATATACGAAGAGGTACTGGACTACAAATCTTTAATAGACGAAAATTGGCACTATCTGTATTGCCCGACTTCGGATTGGGGTAAGTTTTGCAAAATAAGCCTCTTTCTGCTTACCGTCAGGCGTTATATCAAAAACCTCAATGACGCTGTCAACCTCGAATCTGTCAATGGCTATTACAATCTGCTGAGGACTTCTATTGACAACGGAGAGCTTGAAGTTTGCGGCCTCGCCACAACGAATTACACAACACTCATCAAAGAAATTGTTGCCAAGGATGTCGCATTCTTGAATGGTTCCATCGAGACATGGTATGACCCTTACTTAAATCGCACAGGTTCCATGGAGGAATTGAACAAAAAAGAGAAACATCTTCTTGTACCTTTGCTATTCACTCAAAGTGGCACAAAGCCGATGACCTCCATAGAAATGGCGCAGACTTACGTCAATATCTATGAAAAATGGAAAGCCGCAGACAAAATTGTGGTGATTGGGTTCGGTTTTGGCGTCGACGATGAACACATTAATGGAATTTTGCGTAATCTAGTGACCGAGAACAATAAAGAGCTTGTCGTTGTTACAGTGGGACAGGCTTCGGAAAATAAAGCAAAGGCTACGATCAAGAGCAAGTTGAAGCTTCAGGATGCATCTAATCTGCGAATCATCCAAGTAGATCCGAATAAATCTCAGGGGAAAGAGAATATCGAAGATGTGTGGCAACGTGTCATACAGTCCCTGTGAAGACTGACGTCCAAGGCGCGTTTCGTCAAATGATTTGTCCCTTTTTGCTACGAGGAATGGCGTGGCGGCAAGAATGATTTGGGGAGGGAGGATGGCGGACCTGCCGTGGTGTCTGTCGGGGGTACGCCCCGTAGGGGCGGCGCGGAGCGCCGAGGCGACGGAGGGGGCCGCAGGGCGGGGAGGTAATTGGAGGCGCAGAGATTGAAGCTGGGGCGGGCCTCAATCCATTGGAGACGGCGGTTTACGGTGGTGAGGTTGCTCATGCGCAGGACGCGCTCCGCGACGTCCTGTGGGACGTGATGAAGCTCTTGACAGTCACGCAGAAAGCGGGCCAGGTCGGCGTGCAGATAGGGCGCACAAAAGCCGCCAAGCTCTCGTCAAAGGGCGCGAATGACCTCATTGCCTCGTCTCGATATGTTCTTCCATGCCCCTCTCATCCCTTGAAGACGGCACTTCCAGCTAGGAGTCGATTGGCCCGTTTTCTCTACCGATGAAGGACATCCGCCACCTCTGTGATGAGCTTGGAACGCCTCTTTTTATTCACCAAGCCGAGCCGTTTTTGGCGCTCCCAGTTCTGTTGTTGGGGCCGGATGTACACTTTTATGGAAGTCATGCTCATGGTTTTCATGCCTTTATTGTATTGTGTCGTTTCATATGAACAACGGGCTTGCTTGAAGGCCTCCTTCCTTCGCTTTTCGGTGTCGTTTATTATGACCAACTGCGCTAGACGCAACCAACGAAAGTTGCGCATGTAATGCACCGAGACGGAAAGGGCGCGGCAGGCCCTCTGCGGACTTCTCCCTTCGCGGTAAAATTCCCCGGGATGGGAGTGAGTGTGGTAGAATAACGGCAGAAAGGAAGCGAACGATGAACCTGTGTCTTTTGGGGCCTCTTTGGGGCGATATTTGCGGCGTGCCTTATGAATTCTATCCGGAACGCGATCCGGCGTGCCTGGATTTGGCGCACCCGCGGCAGACCTTTTCGGATGATTCCATCTTGACGTTGGCGGTGGCGAAGGCCATCGTGGAGGGCCGGCCTTACGCGGAGACCATCTTTGAGTTGGCCACGCGTTATCCGGACGCGGGCTGGGGCGGACGCTTCCGCAGTCTGTGGGTGGTGGGGCGCGACCCGCGGCCTTACGGCAGCTTCGGCAATGGCGCGGCCATGCGCGTGGCGCCGGTGGGCTGGGCCTTTGACACGGTGGCGGACGTGTTGGCGCAGGCGGAGGCTTCGGCGGCCTGTTCACACGACCACCCCAAGGGCATCGAAATCGCCCAAGCCACGGCGTTGGCCGTATTCCTGGCGCGCAAGGGACAGGACAAGGAGGAAATCCGCGATGCGCTGGAGGAGCGTTTCGGGTGGGATCTCTCCCTGACGTTGCCGGAAATCCGCGAACAGGCGCTCCGCGACGGTTTTGATGAGACATGGAAGTCCGTGCCGCCGGCCATCGGCGTCTTCCTGAACACAGAGGACTTCACGGACTGTCTCCGCCAGACCATCGCCTTGGGGTGCGACGCGGATACGCAGGCGTGTATCTCGTGCGCCGTCGCAGAGGCGTATTACGGTCCGGATGAGGCGCTTCTGCCGCGGGTGCTGGCGCACCTGGACAAGCCGCTCGCCCGTATCTTGGAGGCCTTCTGCGGCAAGTTCGGCGTGTGAGGGGTCTCCACGAAAACACAAAAGGAACGCAAGGGCCTAGGCACTTCACCGTTCGCCTCTTCGAGGCTCTCTACCGTGCCCATCCCTTGCGTTTCTGTTGATTTCCTGGAAGCGCTCCAAGCATCGCGGTAGGACCAATAGGACGTATAGGACATATAGGACGAGCGGCTGACGCCGCCCTGCACTACGCCTTCATTGTCGCCCCATAGGGGCGCCTCCGTTCTCCGTTTTCCGTGGCCGTGGAAGGTTTGGCGCGTTGCGCCTGCACGCTCCGTTCTCCAGGGCGGCGGCAACGCCGCCGCCCTAGTGGCCAAAGCGGGCGCCGCCGCCGGAGGCGGAGCCGCCCGAAGTGGGACGGCGACAGGTGTGACCGTTTTGGGCGAGCCAGGCGAGGGCTTGGGCGCGCCAGGCGCGGTTGTCGAAGGTGCGCAGGGCCGAGCAGTAACGGCATCCGTCGAAGGTCAGGCCTGTGGAGGCGTAGCTCTGGATATGGCGGCGGAGGTGGCGGATCCATTCCGGATTGAAGGCCGTGACACCCACATCGCCCGCGTCCACGGGGATGAGGCGCACGTCGTCGAAGCCGCCCAGCACCAGGCCCGCATCGGTCGGATTACCGCCGCCCACGTCGCCGAAGGCTTTGGCCACGGCCAGCCACTCATAGCCCTCCTCCGCGACCGAGATGGCCGCCGAGGCGCCGAAGTAGTCGTATTCCTCTTTCAGCGTGCCATCGATCGGCAATTCGCCCGCGTGCATGGCCTCCCAGGGACCCCACGAACCGGCGTCGTAGGCGCTCCAGCGCACCGTTTGGAAGCGTTCCACGGCCGCCGCCGTGCCGTTGTCCGCGGGCGGCTGAAGGGTAGGGTGGCCCAATTCGGTCAACTGCGCATCGATGGGCACGCCGGTGCTGATGAGGTCGTCCAGCGAGGTCTCGACCGTCGTCAGGCGGAGGCCGAGGAAGGGTTCTGTGGCCAAGGGCGGCACGGGCCCGAAGTGGGTGTGGCCGCCGTAGTGTTGCAGGAAGGCGTAGGCGTTGAACCAGAACCAACACCAATCATCGCCCAGCACGGCTTCGTAGAAATCCTGATTGACCAACAGGTTGCCGCCGTCCGGGCCCATTCCCGGGCTGGCCGGGGCCGCATGGAGGGGACGCATCGTGGCCGCCTGGGCCATCGCGCGGAAGTCCGCCTCCGCGCCGGGATAGAAGTCTTGGAAGAGGGCCTCGTCGGCGATTTCGCGCACCACCTCCGCCGCCTCCGGAATTTCCGGCAGGTCGTTCGCCGCGGCCGTCTCGCTGGCCGAGATCAACGCCAGGAAGGGTGTCGCCAACTGGATGCGCTGGCGCAGTTCGTGGAGGGCCTCCGCGGCCGCGGCGTTGTCCGCGTTGTCCGCCAACATATAGGCCTGGATGAGATTCAGCTCGCCCACCAGATTCAGTCCCGCGGCCTGCCAACGCGCCGCCGCGAGGGCCGCCGCGTCCCCGCCGTCGCGCAGGCGCAGACGCCGCAGGGTCAGACTGTTCGAGACGGCGATCCAGACCACGATGGCCGCGAGCGCCACCAAGAGCGCCAACAGCAAGACCACCGCCTGGCCGGCCTTAGCGCGAGAGATAGAGCGACGCATGGTCCTCCACCGCCCAATCCGCGCGGATTTCCCGCGTCTCATCCCACGGCGCGTAGCCGAAGATCGCGCCCAGGCGCCAGGGCATCCCCACCGGCACCTCGAAGGTCGCCTCCACCCGCGAGAGGCCGCCGTCCTGTCGCGCCGTGTGGCGCAACCCCTCCCAGCGCTCATAGTTGAGCACGCCGTTCGCCTCCGACCAATTCTGCGTCTGCAGATAGGTGCGCACCAGGGCCAGTTCCCCGCCAGCGCCGTTCACGTGGCGCCCACCGTCGGGCACCAAGCGCCGACCCGAGACGGGAATCATCCCCACGCGCAGACTCTTGGCCTGTTGGAAGTCGTTGAAGCCCACGGCGTCCGCCCGCGCCGCGCTGGCCGCGCCGTTTTCCAGGAGCGTGCGCGTCACCGCCGCGTAGGCGAAGTCGTAGAGGAAGTAGAAAGCCGCCAACAAAAAGACCAGGACGATCAGGCTCTCAATCATCGCCTGACCGCGCCGTTGGCCGTTGTCGCGTCGCGCGCTCACATATTGCCGCTTTCGTCCAGACGCCGCAGACCCTCGCCGCCTTCCATCTCCTGGTAGGCGTCCTGGGCCTCAGCGCCCTTCTCCTCGTCGATGGCCGAGGTGGCGCCGGAGACCTTCTTCGCGATGGCGTCGCCGAAGAGCGTCCACAGCGCGATGCCGGCGATTGCGATCAACACCACGATGATGATGTACTCCACCATCGCCTGACCTTGCTTGCCCTTGCGCATCCGCATCGTTCGGTCCTTTCCTTTTAAGGGTAACCCGATCCGAGCAACGTCTCCGTCCACGCCTCCTGCGCGTCCACGGCCCTGATCAAGAAGCCCGCCGCCAGCGCCGCTCCCAAGAGCGCCACCAGCACCAGGATATACTCGACCATCGTCTGCCCGGATTTCATGCCGTCATTATAACATAATAGGGGGCGGCCGATGGCCACCCCCGGAGAACGGAAAACGGAGCGTGCAGGCCCGCCAAATCGAAAAGTAATCGCACGGGGGTAGTCTCGGGGATGTCGCGATAAGGTGTCCTAAGGTGGGGGCGCGATTAGGTTTCCTAAAGAAGGATGCGCGATTATGTATCTGGAAGAATTGTGGAAAATATGAGATGATAG
>CALXMT010000040.1 GCA_944389545.1 uncultured Kiritimatiellota bacterium
AGACATCAAAAAGAAAGCCACCACAAAGGTTTAATTCTCCGCCTTAAAACCTGCGCAAAAACACTTGCATTCTCCACTCTTGGGAGCGGGTCACTTGCAAGTTTGGTTTTGTTGGTGGGGACTCCGCCCTCTCTGTGTTATACTAGAAGGACTATGTTGAGAGGTTTCGTGACGATAGGTGCGGCGGTGGCCGCGGGTTGGCTTTGGGCGCAGGGTTTGGAGGTGCGCGTGGGGCCGGAACAGGTGTATCTGGGGGATGCCTTTTCGGTGCAGGTGGAGACGGATGCGGGGCGGATTCGGTCTGTGGAGTCGGTCTTTTCGTTGCCGGCGGAGGTGGGCGGCAATATGTCGGGGATGTCGCAGGTCAATGGGTACACGCGGTATTCGCGGGCGGTGACGGTGGTGCCGCAGGAGGTGGGCGTGTATCGGTTGGAGTCGTTGCGGGTGTGGCTGGCGGATGGCTCGGTGCGGACGTTTGATGGGCATCCGGAGGTGACGGTGCGGCAGTTGGAGGCCGACCCGGCGGTGTCGCTGGAGATGGCGCTGGAGCCGGCCGAGCCAATGCCGGGGGACGCGGTGACGCTGACGGTGACCTGCCGGACGCCGGCGTTGCGGGTGCGGGGGCAGACGGTGTCGCCCTTCTTTGGGCAGGATGTCTTTGGCGGGTCGGTGCCGCGGGCGCCGCAGATCCATGTGCCGTTGCCGGAGGAGAAGGATTCGCCGTTGGTGCAGACGGGGCGCGGGACGCTGGCGGAGCCGGTGCCCGAGGGCGATGGCTTGATGTGGCGGGTGACCTTCCCATTCCGGGCGGAGCGGGAAGGCGAGGTGACCTTTTCGGCGCCGATGCTGAACGACACGCGGGCGGAGCTGGTGGATGGCGAGCTGCGTCCACGGCGCTGTCTGGCAATGGGGCGGCCGCTGACGGTGCGGGTGACGGAGCCGCCGCTGGAGGGGCGTCCGGTGGGTTATGTGGGGGCGATTGGGCATAGCTTTTGGGCGCTGGCGGAGCTGGACGCGCACACGGTGCGGTTGGGGGAGCCCATCCGGCTGACCGTGACGGTGCAGGCGGATTGCGACGCGGCCCTGCTGCGGGCGCCGACCTTGCCGCCGCTGGAGGGATTCCGGGCGGTGGGGGAACCGGAGCGGACGGCAACGGAGGAGTCGGTGACCTTTGCCTATACGCTGCGGCCCACGCGGGTGGATTTGCTGGAGGTGCCGAGCGTGCGGCTGGCGTGGTTTGACCGCGGGGAACGGGTCTATCGGGTCTTTGAGACGGGTGCCCTGCCGGTGCGCGTGCGCGCCTCGGAGCAACGTCCGCCGGAGACACCGCCGCCGGGGCTGACGCGGGATTTCTCTGGGAAACGTTGGCCGGCGTGGCCGTGGTGGACGCTGGCCGTGGGCGCGGCGGCGCTCGCGGTGCGGCTGGCGTGGCGTCCGCTCCGGGCGATGGGGCGGTTGGCGGGGACGCTCTTCGCGGCGCGGCGGCCTTTGTCGCGGGCGCGGGCCATTCTGTCGCGGACGCGCGACCCTGCAGAAGCGGCGGGGGCGGTGCGACTGTGGGCGGGGCGGCCTTCGTTGACGCCGGAGGAACTGCACGCGAAACTGGCGCCCTCTGCGGAGGCGGACGAGGCGGTGGAGGCCTATCGGCGTTTGGAGGCGGCGGTCTATTCCAGCGGCGGGGACGTGCCGGAGGCGCGGGCGACCCTGCGGCGTCTGCTCCCGAAGTTGCACCTGAAGGAGGAAACGTGATGATTTTCCACAAAGACACATGGGGTGGCTTGCGCCACCCCGGAGAACAGAGAACGGAGAACGGAGAACAGAACGCCCCTGCGGGGCGACTAACAAATCTCCACCCAAAAACGCTACTCCGTGCTCATCCCTTGCGTTTCTGTGACTTTCCTGGGAGAGCGCTCAAGGCGCCACAGGAGATACAGGAGATGCAGGAGATACAGGAGCGCCCCTGCGGGGCGACGGATGGTGTTCCCGAGAAAACGGCCAGGCGCGAAACGGAGGGCGGCGGTCGCGGTCAGCGGCGAAGCCGCAGAGCGACCGATGGAGCCCGAAGCGTTTCGCGCCTCACCTTGCGTCTTTGCGGTTCCATGGAGGGCGTGGCATGAGAGGGCTTTTATTCTTTGCCTTTATAGTTATAGGTGCGGCGGCGTGGGCGGGGGGCGCGGATGGGTTCGCACGGGACCGTGCGTGGGCGGCCTCGCTGGAGGCGGGACGGCCCGAGGAGGTGGTCGCGGCGGCGAACCTGTGGATGGATTTGGCGCGGGCGGGGGACGACTCGCGGGCAACGCTGACCAACGCGGCGACCTTGGCCCTTTTGGCGAAACGTCCGGATGTGTCGTTTGCGTTGCTCACGCGGTGTGAACGGTTGCATGGACGCTCGGCGGACGGGGACCAGGCGATGGTCGCGGTGTGCACGGCGCTGTCGCGGCAGGTGCCGGGGTGGTGGCAACGGGTGGCTTGGCGGCAGGTGGCCGGTTGGGCCGCGGTGGCGTTGGGCCTTTGTTTGCTCTTGTGCGCGGTGCCGCGGCGGGGGCTTTGGCCGTGGCGCGCGGCGGTCTTCGCGGCGGCCCTCATCTTGACGGCCTGGGCGGCAGCCATGTGGACCGCGGCCACGCAGACGGCCTTGCCGGAGCCCCTCACAATTCCCACGGAGGAAGCGTGATGATTCTCCACAAAGACACATGGGGCGGCTTACGCCACCCCGGAGAACAGAGAACGGAGCGTGCAGGCGCGAAGCGCCAAACCTTCCACGGCTACAGAAAACAGAACGCCCCTGCGGGGCGACTAACAAATCTCCGCTCAAAAACTCTACTCCGTGCCCATCCCTTGCGTCTTTGCGGTTCCATGGAGGGCGTGGCATGAGAAGGCTGTTATTCTTTGCCTTTATAGTTATGGGTGCGGTGGCGCGGGGGGCGTTGGAGTCGGTGACGTGGGGGGTGGACCCTGCGGCGCCGATTTACGTGGGGCAGGAGTATGACCTCACGTTGACCTTTATGACGAACGCGGACGAGGAGATCCCGGCCTTTCGCATCACGCAGGGGCCCTCGCGCAACCCCGATTCGCAGACGCGGACGGAACGCAACGGCAAGCGTCTGACGGTCTTCCGTTGGCGCCAACGCGAAAACGCGCCGCGTCTGGCGGCCATCCCCGTGGCCCGCGTGGCGGCGGAGGTGACGCGCGTGCAGCGGTTCGGCCTCCAGACCTTTGCGCAGACCTTCACGCAGGGGGCGCAGGTGCCCGCCTTTTCCTACGATGTCGTGCCGTTGCCGGGCGAGGCGGCGGGCGCGCCCATCGGCGATTTCGAGCTGGCCCTCACGGCGGACGCGGCGGACTTTGCGCCCGGCGATGTGCGGGTGCTGACGGCCACGCTCACCGCGCGTTCCGGGGCCCTGCCGGAGACGCCCGAGCTGACCTTGGAGTCCGTGACGGGCGCACGCGTTTGGCCCTTCCGTGTGGTGGCGCGCGAACCGCACCGTGTGGTGGCGCGCGGTTATCTCGCGACCGAGGCCCCCGCACCGCTCACGTTGCGTCTGAAGCCGTTGCGGGTCTTTGACCTCGACAGCCGCACGTTGCGCGACGTGACGTGTCCGCCGTTGACCCTGACCCCGCGTACCGAGAAGGCGGAGTCCGGTCCTGTGCCGGTGCGCCTGGCGCCCTCCACGCGCGCCGCGGTCTTGGGGACGCTCGAAGGGACGCCTGAGCCCACGGGCGAAACGACGCCGGGCTGGGTGCGCGTCCGTGTCGGCGGCCTCACCGGCTGGATTCCGGAGGGGGCGGCGATGCCGCCCCGGAGAACGGAAAACGGAGAACGGAGAACAGAACGCCCCTGCGGGGCGACAGGCGAAGCCGTGAAAAACCAAACCTCCAAGCCTCTAAACTTCCAAACTTCCTCTAAAGGAAACGAACCATGAGATTTGCGGCGCCGCTTTGGCTCTTTCTGCTCTTTTTGGTGCCCCTGCTGGGGGCTTTGGCCGTGTGGCATCGGCGGCGGACGGCCGCGCGGATGACCGCGTTGTCGCGCCGGGCGGTGGCCATGCCGCCGCGATCGGGGGTGCAGATCGGCCTGTTGCTGGGGGCGTTGGCCGCGTTGGCCGTGGCTTTGGCCGGGCCGCGCTGGGGGCGGGGCGAGACGCCCTTCCTGGCCTTGAGCCGCAATTTGGTCGTGGCAATGGATGTCTCGAACTCCATGCTCGCGCAGGACGTCCGCCCCGACCGTCTGGGCCGCGCCAAGGCCGACCTGCTGGACCTGCTCGACGCCCTGCGCGGCGACCGTGTGGCGCTCTTGGCCTTCCGCGGCAAAGGCGCGATGCTCTGCCCCTTCACCGCCGACGTCGCCTTCCTGCGCGAGGCCATCAACGGCCTCTCCCCCGACAGCGCGCCGCCCGGCGAAACCGACCTGGCCGACGCCATCGAGAAGGCCCTCGCCGCCTTCGACAAGGCCCAGAGCGACCACAACGCCATCGTCCTGGTGAGCGACGGCGAGGACCTCACCGGCCGCGCCGAAACCCTCGCCAAGGAGGCCGGCGGACGCGGCATCCCCATCTTCACCGTCGGCGTCGGCTCCCCGCAGGGCGCGCAAGTCCCCGGCGTGACCTATCAGGGCAAGCCCGTCACCAGCAAACTGAACGACGCCACGCTCCGCGCGGTGGCCGAGGCCAGCGGCGGCGCCTACATCCCCCTGGCCGGAACCGGCGCCCCGGAGACCACCCTCGGCGCGGTTTATGCCAACCACCTCGCCCGCATCGAGGCCGAGGAAAACCGTCTGCGCGAGGAGACCGCCTTCGCCGACCGCACGCCGCTCTTCGCCGCGTTGGCCGCGCTCCTCGCCTTGGCCGCCGCCTGCCTCTCCATTGGCCGGCCCGCCGCGTTGGCCGCGCTTCTGCTTCTGCCCGCGCTGAGCCTCCGCGCCGCGGACGACCCCGCCTACGAGGCACAGCGCGCCTTCCGCGAAGGCCGTTGGGCCGAGGCCGCCAAAGGGTACGCCAAGGCCCGCGCCGCCGACCCCACCCGCGCCGCACAACACGCCCTCAACGAAGCCGTCGCCCTCCATGCCGCGGGCGACGTGACCAACGCCCTCGACCGCGTCCGTCTGGTGGTGGGCGACCCCACGCTCGCGCCCCGCGCCGCCGCCCTCGAGGGCGACCTGCTCTTGGCTCAGGCCGGCGCCGCCACCAACGACGTGCAGCGTGTGGAGCTTCGCGCGTCCGCCGCCGACGCCTTTGCCCGCGCCCTCCGCGGCGCCCCCGACGACCCCGCCCGCCGCAACCTTGCCCGCGCCTTGAGCGAACTCCCCGAACTCCGCGCCAAAATCCGTCAAGATGAGGCGCGCGAACGTCACAAAGGCACGCCCCCGGACGTCTTGGCCCGGGAATTGCTTGAAGAACAACGCGACTTGCCCGGTCGCTTGGAGGGGCTCAAGACGCTCCCACCCGCCGAGCGCATCGCCGCCGGCGAGGCCCTCGCAGAGGAACTCCGCGCACAGGCCGACCGTTGGGTACCGCTCGTGGACGCCCTGCCCGGGAAGCTTCAAGACGAGGCCGCCCGCGCGGAGGCCTTGGCCCTTGCGCAGTCCGCCCAGACCGCCCTTGACGCCGCCGCCGACGAGGCCGAGGCGCTCACGCTTGGCCAGGAGCCGCTCGTCACGGGCGAACCGCTGGCCTATGACCTGTGGAAGACCTTCGCCGAGCCGCCCGCCCTCAACGCCGAATCCATCGCCCTGGCCACCAACGCCTTGGCCAACCTGCCGCCCCTCCAGCCCGCCCGCCAGGACTTCCCGGAGGTGCGCGCCCTCACCGAACAGTTCCGCGCCCTCTTCCCCGCGTGGGCCGATCAGAAAATCGCCGAGTCCGCCTCGCAACCGCGCCAGGAGGGCGACCCGCCCCCCTTCACCGAGGCCGACCGCGACGCCATCCTCAAAGATACCGACGAGGTGCTCCGCCTGCTCGACGACGCCGACTCCCCGGAGGCCAAGCGCCAAGCCTTCGACAAGCTCATCGCCATCAGCAAGCGCTTTCCCAAGCCCCCGCCCAAAAGCCAACAGCAAGACCAACAGCAGGACAAGAAGCAGGAAGAGAATCAGCAGAACCAAGAGCAAAACCAACAGCAAGACGACTCATCGCAAGACCAGGGCCGGCAACAGGATCAACAACAGCAGGCTCAGGAGCAAGCACGTCAATCCCAGGCTAAACGCGAGGCTCAGGCCAAGCAGGACGACCTCAACGCCCTCCTCCAAAAGGCCATCGACCGCACCAAAGAACACGAAGACGACAAGCGCCGCGCCCGTCCCGCCCTGCCCCCCACCACCCGCGATTGGTGAGGGGCGCTTTGCGCCCCGGAGAACGGAACGGCTCTTTTCCACGAAGACACAAAGGGAACGCAAGGGCCTGGGCACTTCACCGTTCGGCCCTTCGGGCCTCACTACCGTGCCCATCCCTTGCGTTTCTGTGACTTTCCAGGGAAAGCGCTCAAGGCGCCACAGGAGATACAGGAGATTCAGGAGATGCAGGAGCGCCCCTGCGGGGCGACGGATAAACATTCCCAAGGCTTCATCCGTCGCGCGCTTGCCGCGCTCTCTGTAGCCGTGGAAGGTTTGGCGCTTCGCGCCTGCACGCTCTGTTCTCTGGGGGCGGCTGTGCCGCCCCTTCCAATCAGCCAATCAGCCAATCAGCCAATCAGCCGGGCGCTCCAATCGGAGCGCCCGTGTCTTCGTGGAGAAGGGCGCGGGGCGCGTCAACGGGCGGGGCGCCAGCGGCGGAGGCGGAGGGCGTTGGAGACCACAAAGACGGAGCTGAGGCTCATGGCCAGGGCGGCGAGCATCGGACTCAGGCGCAGACCGAAGGCGGCATAGAAGCAACCCGCGGCGACGGGGATGCCGATGGCGTTGTAGAAGAAGGCCCAGAAGAGGTTTTCCTTGATGTTGCGGAGCGTGGCGCGGCTGAGGGCGATGGCCGCGGCCACGTCGCGCAGGTCGCCGCGCATGAGCACGATGTCTGCCGATTCGATGGCGACGTCGGTGCCGGCGCCGATGGCGATGCCCACGTCGGCGCGGGCCAGGGCGGGGGCGTCGTTCACGCCGTCGCCCACCATCGCCACGGTCTTGCCTTGGGCCTGGAGCTCGCGGATCTCGCGCTCCTTGTCTTGCGGCAGGGCCTCGGCGATGACGCGGTCGGCGCCGACCTGGGCGCGAATGGCCTCGGCGGTGCGGCGGTTGTCGCCGGTCAACATCACGGTCTCCACGCCCATGCGGCGCAGGGCGGCGATGGCCTCGGCGCTCGTGGGCTTCACCGCGTCGGCCACGGCGATGACGCCCAGCCACGCGCCGTCCGCCGCAAAGCATAGCGGGGTCTTGCCCGCCTCCGCCAGACGCGTCAGCGTCTCTTCCGGCACCGCTCCGTACACGTTGTTCTCCGCGAGCAGGGCCGGATTGCCCGCCAGGCACGGCACGCCCGCGACCTTGCCGCGCAGGCCTCGTCCGGGCACCTGGCCGAAGTCCTCGACCGGGCTCTCCGCGACGCCGCGGCGCGCGGCCTCCTCGGTCACGGCCTGCGCCAGGGGATGCTCGGACCGGCGCTCCAACGCCGCCGCCACCTGCCAGAGGCGCGCCTCGTCCACGCCCGGCGCGGGCAGGACATCGGTCACCGTGGGCTTGCCCTGCGTGACGGTCCCGGTCTTGTCCAGCACCGCCACATCGATGCCATGGGCCGTTTCGAGCGCCTCGGCCGACTTGATCAGGATGCCGTTCGCCGCGCCGCGCCCCGTGCCCACCATGATGGCCGTGGGCGTCGCCAGCCCCAACGCGCAGGGACACGACACCACCAGCACCGAGACCGCCATCGTCAGCGCGAAGGCCAGCCCCGCCCCGCACGCCAACCACACCACGCACGTCACCGCCGCCACCACGATGACCGCCGGCACGAAGACCCCCGCCACGCGGTCGGCCAACTTCGCGATCGGCGCCTTCGACGACGTCGCCTCGTCCACCAAGCGGATAATCTGCGCCAGAGCCGTGCCGCGTCCCACCTGCTCGGCCCGCATTGCGAACCACCCGCTGCGATTGACCGTCGCGCCGATGACCCGGTCGCCCGGCGCCTTGTCCACCGGCAAGGATTCCCCCGTCAGCGCGCTTTCGTCCACCGCGCCGGCGCCCTCGATGACCGTGCCGTCCGCCGGCACCTGCTCGCCGGCCTTGATGATCAGCACGTCCCCCACGGCGACCTCCGCCGCCGGGATTTCCACCTCCGCACCGCCGCGACGCACCCGCGCCGTCTTCGGCGCCAACGCCGCCAACGCGCCCAGTGCCGCCGTCGTGCGACCCTTCGCCCGCGCCTCCAGGCATTTGCCCAACGTGATGAGCGTCAGGATCATGGCCGCGCCATCGAAGTAGAGCTCGCCGGCCAGACGCTTCGCCGTCGCGCCATCGTCCACGCCCAGTGCCCACGCAATGCCATAGAGCGCGCACACGCCATAGACCAACGACGCACCCGCCCCCAGCGCCACCAGCGAATCCATGTTCGGCGCCCCCCGCAGGAGCGTCCCGAAGCCCACGCGGAAGGTCCGCCCGTTGATCACCGCCACCGGCGCCGCCAGGAGAAAGGCCGTCAAGGCATAGACCCCCGCGCTCCCGGCCCCCGCCAGGCAATCCGGCAACGGCCAGCCCATCATCCGCCCCATCGAGAGATAAAAGAGCGGCGCCGCAAAGACCACCGACCACACAAACCGTCGCAGGAGTCCCCGGAAGGCCTCCCGCGCGCGCTCAGCCGGTGTCGGCGCCGACTCCTCACGTGGCGTTTCGGCCGGTTTGGGCGGGGCCTCGGGCGTCGCGCCATAACCCGCCGCCGTCACCGCCGCCGCGATTTGCTCCGCCGTCACGACGGCCTCGTCATAATCCGCCGTCATGTCATTCTTCAGCAGATTCACCGCGCACGACCGCACCCCCGGCAACTTCTCAACCGTCCGTTGCACCCGCGCCGAGCACGCCGCACACGCCATTCCCGTGACCTCAAACCGTGTCTTCATAGCAACTCCTTTGTCGCGTTTAATTATAACACCCATTTGACCCACTGACAATCAGCCCACCCCAAGTTTCCCGCAAAGATGCCAGCGTGCGCGAAGTCGGATGGGCTAACGCCGGTCGCTTTGCGGGCTAAACGCCCGCTGACCGCTCCTTCCCGCCCATCGTCTTCGCGCATTCTGTTCACTGTTCTCTGGTAGTCGTGTTCGGGGAAATGGGGACCGCAAAGACAGGGGAACCCAGACGGAGTACTGGCTGATTGGCGCCGCCTGCCGCCTGCAGGGGTGGGCTTGAATCTTCTACTCTTGAGGGATCTCAGCGGGGTTGCAGAGCTGCCCTTTTTGAGACCCTATAGGGTCTCGCCTCGGACCACTAAGGGTTTCGACCCCGACCCCTATAGGGTCTCACCTCGGACCCTTATAGGGTCTCAGAAAGGCTCCTTAAGCGCCTCTCCAAAGACCCTTTTTGGGCCTCCAGAAGGTACTATATAATAAGGTAAGGGGGGACGGCAACGCCGCCCCCTCCAATATGCTAGAATAACATCGTTATGGAGATTGCGATGCAGGAACGGTTGGTTGCGGCGGCGCGCGAGGCGGCGACGCGCGCGTATGCGCCCTATTCCCACTTCTCGGTGGGCGCGGCGCTTTTGGGCGAGGATGGTCAGATTTATGTGGGCTGCAACGTGGAGAACGCCTCCTATGGTCTCTGCCTCTGCGCGGAACGCAACGCGCTCTTCCACGCGGTGGCGTGCGGATGCCGCACCTTCCGCGCGCTGGCGATTGTCGCGCCGAAGCCCTCCACGCCCTGCGGCGCGTGCCGTCAGGCCCTCGCGGAGTTCTGCGGGCCCACGCTCGACATCTTCCTGGCGGCGCAAGACCCCGCCGTGCCTGTCACCCGCACCTTCCTCGCCGACCTCTTCCCCAACCCCTTCACCTGCTGATCCATGGCCGCCCCCACACGCACGCTTGAGGAATGCTTCGAGCAGCTGGGCCGCTTGGTGAATCGGCGAAACGCCCCCTTCCCGCCGGAGGCGCTGGCCTTCGATGAACTGTCCGACACGACCAAGCTTTGCCCCCAACCGCTCGTCTCGGTCTGTATCATCTCCTACAACTCCGCCGCCACCATCGATGAAGCGCTGGAGGGGGTCTTGGCGCAGGACGCCGACTTCCCCTTCGAGGTCCTCATCAGTGACGACGGCTCGACCGACGACACGGTGGCGCGGTGCGAGACTTGGCTGGCGCGCTACCCCGACAAGGTGCGCATCCTGCGCGGCCGCCGCAACGTCGGCCTGCTGGGCAACCGTCTGCGGGCCTTCTCGGCGGCGCGCGCGCCATGGATTGCGTGGTTGGACAGCGACGACTTCTGGACTGACCCCGGCAAACTGCGCAAGCAGATGGCCTTGCTTCGCGAGACCGGCGCCGTGATGTGCCTGGCCTTCACGGAGATGCGCTGGGCGGACGGCCGCCGCGGAACGATGGATTGTCCGTCCACGCGCTTCGTCTCGCCGCAGATTCTCTTGCGGCATTACCTGCACACCTCCACCTACCTCCATTCGCGCGAGGCCTTCCTGCGCGCCACCCGGGACTGCCCCAACTTGCAGGGGTGGGATGACCAAGACCTCCTCTTCGGCCTCGCCGCGCAGGGGCGCGTCGCCCTCTTGCCCGAAGTGGTCTCCGCCTATCGCATCACCGGGACGGGTGACGCCATCGGCCAAGGCGAAGACCATTTCAGACTCGTGGTGCGCTGGCAATTCCTGCGCCTCTTTCTCTATGGTCCGCGGCGCTTCCGCCACTGCTTCTTGGTGGTATTGCTCAAAGGCATCCGCCTGCAACTGACCGGCGGCGCGCGCCCGGAGATAACCGCTCTGTTGCGCGACATCGCCGTTCTGGCCCATGCCCGCGCCCCTTGGGCCATTCGCGTGTGGCGCGAGTGGCGCAAACTGCGGAGGGTCCTGCCATGACGCTGGAGAAATGCTTCGATGAACTGGGCCGCCGGGCGAGCGTGGACGCCGTGCCGATGACGCCCGAGGCCCTTGCCTGCGACGAGACGTCCGACCCGGCCATGCTCTGCGCCGACCCGCAGGTCTCCGTCTTCATCCCCATGTACAACCTCGGCCCCCGTTTGGACGAGGCCCTGGCCGGCGTGATGGCGCAGGAGGCCGACTTTCCCTTCGAGGTCGTCCTTTGCGACGACTGCTCCACCGACGACACCGCGGCGCTCGCCGAGGCCTGGGGGCGCCGTTACCCCGAGAAAGTGCGCCTGTTGCGTGCGCGGCAAAACGCCGGCGCCCTGCGCACCCGCCTCCGCGCCCAACGTTACTGCCGCGCGCCGTGGATCGCCCTCTTGGATGGCGACGACCTCTGGACCGACCCCGGCAAACTCCGCAAACAGTTGCCCCTGCTCCGCAAGACCGGCGCCGTGATGACCGCCGCCTTTTCCGAGGTCCTTTTGCCCGGCGGCAAGCGCGAACGCTACACCTGCCCCATCACCCCCTTCGTCACGCCCAAGGTCTTCGTCAACCGCTACCTGCAGACCTCCACCTACGTCTACTCCCGCGCGGCGGCCGAGGAGGCCCTGCGGCGCTGGCCCGGCCTGCCGATGTGGGACGACCTGGACATCTACTATCGGCTCGCGGCCTTGGGGCGCGTGGCCCTCTTGCCCGAGTCGGTCGCCGTCTACCGCCGCTTGGGCGACGGCATGAGCTCGCAGATGGACAAGCTCCGCTTTGAGTGCTTCATGCGATGGCGCTTCCTGGGCCTCTTCCTCTACGGCCCGCACACCCTCCGCCATCTCTTCCTGGCCAACCTCCTCAAAGGCATCCGCCACACCTGGCCCCTGGTGGACGACGACACGCGCCCCCTTCTGCGCGACACCGCCACCCTGGCTCACGCCCGCGCCCCCTGGTCCTGGGCCGTCCACCGCGAATGGCGCAAACTCCGCGCCCTCTTTTAATTAGGAAGTTTGGAAGTTTAGAGGCTTGGAAGCTTGGCTTTCTTGGTGGGGCTCCGCCCCACACCCACGCTTTCACCGTCTCCCCGCAGGGGCGCTCCTGCATCTCCTACACCTCCTGTGGAGCGTGCGCTTCCCAGGAAAGCCACAGAAACGCAAGGGATGGGCACGGTAGTGAGGCCCGGAGGGCCGAACGGTGAAGTGCCCAGGCCCTTGCGTTCCTTTTGTGTCTTCGTGGAAAGGCACCGTTCTCCGGGGCGCGTCAGCGCCCCACCGGAAGGAAGCGTGTGCAGGGGATGTCCTCGCCTGCGACGATCGCGGCCACGACGCCGGGACGCGCACCGTTGGCGATGACCGCCTGGATGCCATCCGCCGCCGCTGTCTGGGCCACGCGCAACTTTGTCTCCATGCCGCCGCGGCCTTGCGAACTCTTCGTCCGCCGGACCAACGCGGAGAGATCCTGCCTAGGACGCACCTCGCGGATGAGCGTCGCGCCGGGGTCGCCGGGGTCGCCGTCGCACAGACCATCCACCGAAGAGAGGACAATCAGCAGCTGGGCACCGAGCAACTTGGCCATCAGCCCCGCCAACTCATCGTTGTCCGTGAACATCAGTCCCTCCACCGAGACCGTGTCGTTCTCATTCACCACCGGCACAATGCCATAGGCAAAGAAGGCCTCCACGCACTGGCGCAGATTGGCCGCATGCTCCGCGGAAGAGAGGTCGTGCTTCGTCACCAGAATCTGCCCCACGTCCATCCCATCCGCGTCGAAAAGCGTCCGATACGTGTCAATGAGGATGGCCTGCCCCACGGCGGAGAGCACCTGCCGACGGGCCACACGGTCCACCGTCTTGGGCAAGGAGACGCGCCCGCGTCCCGCGGCCACGGCGCCCGAGGAGACAATGAGCACCTGGTGCCCCGCGTCGCACAGCGCCGCCACCTCATCGGCCAACCCGGCCATCCGGGCAATCCACAGCCGCCCATCCGGGCGCGCCACAACATTCGATCCGACTTTGACTACGATTCTCATGGGTTGGAAGTTTGGAAGCTTGGAAGTTTGGAGGCTTGGTGGTTTGACCCTCGCCCAATCCGTCGCCCCGCAGGGGCGTCCGTTCTCTGTAGCCGTGGAAGGTTTGGCGCTTCGCGCCTGCACGCTCCGTTCTCCGAAGTGGGCGGCGCAACGCGCCGCTCACTTCTCCGGCAAGGACGCCAGCAAACCTTGGACAACGGCGCCGGTGAAGCCCGCGCGCTCCATGGCGTTGATGCCCCTGATGGTCAGACCGCCGGGCGTGCACACGCGGTCGACCTCCGCCTCGGGGTGAGTCCCGGAATGGAGCACCAGCTCCGCGGCGCCCTTCATCACCTGCGCGAAAATCTCGCCGGCCATCTTCGCGGGCACCCCCATCTCCAGACCGGCCTCCTGGCCCGCGCGGAGAAAGCGCAAGGCATGGGCGATGCCGCACCCGGAAAGCGCCGTGATCGCCCCAAAACGGTCCTCGCCGCAGACCACCGTCAGACCCAACCGGTCCAACAACGCCTTTGCGGCGTCCCGCGCCTCAGGCGTCTCGCCGGCGATGGCCGTCACGCCGCAGCAGAGACCCACCGCCGTGTTGGGCATGATGCGCGCCAGGCGCACGCCCTTCGCGCGGCTCAGATCCGCCCGCAGATCCGCCAACGTCACCCCCGCCGCGACGGAGATGACCAGCGCCCCCGACGGGATTTTCGCGGCGATCGGCTGCAACACCGTGCTCACCAGCCACGGCTTCACCGCCACAAAGACCACCTCCGCCCCGGCGACCGCCTCCGTGTTGTCCGTGGTGACCGCCAGCCCCAGGGCCGCAAGGTCCTCCGGCACCTCAGGTTGCGTACGCGTCAGCGTGATGTCGGCGGCGTTCAGACCGGAGCGGACCAAGCCCTTTGCAATGGCTCCGCCCATGTTACCCGCGCCCAAAATGGCAATCTTCATGGCATCAATCCTTTCCCCGATATGATAGCACACCTGTGGGTGGCTGATTGGCTGATTCGCTGATTGGCTGATTGGAGCGCGCGGCAAGCGCGCGACGGGTAGGGCGGTGGGAGGGCGTGAAGGGTTTTAGGAAAACACGAAGAACACGAAGGACCACAAAGGTACACGAAGAAACTTAGCTGATTGGCTGAGTGGTAATCCTAGCCGGGGAAAATTTGGACCGCAAAGACGCAAGGGGGGCGCGAACCGCTTCGGGCTCCATCGGTCGCTCTGCGGCTACGCCGCTGACCGCGACCGCCGCCCTCCGTTTCGCGCCTTGGCGTTTTCCAGGGAACCCCATCCGTCGCCCCGCAGGGGCGTTCCGTAGCCGTGGAAGGTTTGGTGCTTCGTTCTCCTGTTTCACGTACGCACGTTTCCCAAGAAAGTCACAGAAACGCAAGGGATGGGCACGTTAGTGAGGCCCGCAGGGCCGAACGGTGAAGTGCCCAGGCCCTTGCGTTCCTTTTGTGTCTTCGTGGAGAACGGCTCAAAGGACTTTGGCGAGGAAGTCGCGGAGGCGGAGGGTGGGGGGAGAGGAGAAGAGGGTGTCGGGGTCGCCTTGGGCGGCGACGCGGCCCTGGTCGATGAAGAGGATGCGGTCGGCGACCTCGCGGGCGAAGGCGATCTCGTGGGTGACGACGATCATGGTGAGGCCGTCTTGGGCGAGCTGCTTCATGAGGTTGAGGACCTCGCCGACCATCTCGGGGTCGAGGGCGGAGGTGGGTTCGTCGAAGAGGACGAGGCGTGGGCGCATGGCGAGAGCGCGGACGATGGCGATGCGCTGCTTTTGGCCGCCGGAGAGCTGGGTGGGATAGGCGTCGGCCTTGTCGGCGAGGCCGATGCGTTCGAGGAGCGCGCGGGCGTGGGCCTCGGCCTCGCGGCGGGCGGCGCGTTTGGTGAGGGTGGGCGCGAGGGTGATGTTGCGCAGGACGGTGAGGTGGGGGAAGAGGTTGAAGTGCTGGAAGACCATGCCGACCTCTTTGCGGAGGCGGTTGACATCGGCGCGGGGGGCGAGGATGTCCTGGCCCATGAAAGCGATGGAGCCGGAGTCGGGGCGCTCGAGGAGGTTGAGGCAGCGGAGGAAGGTGGATTTGCCGCCGCCGGAGGGGCCGATGACGAAGAGTGCCTCGCCGGGGAAGACGTCGGCGTCGACGCCGTTGAGGACGGAGCGGCCGTTGTAGGCCTTCTTGAGGTCGCGGACGGAGAGCAGGGGTTCAGGCATGGCGTTTGAGCCTTTGTTCGAGCCGGCCGAGGAGCCAGGCGAAGAGGGAGACGATGGCGAGGTAGATGGCGGCGACGGCGAGGAGGGGGAGGAAGGCGGTGTAGGTCTGGGAGCGGATGATGTCGCCGGCTTTGGTGAGGTCGGCGAGGGCGATGTAGCCGGCGACGGAGGTTTCCTTGAGGAGGACGATGAATTCGTTGCCGAGGGCGGGGAGGGTGTTGCGGAGGGCCTGGGGGAGGATGACCCAGGCCATGGTGGCGGCGTGGGAGAGGCCGAGGGAGCGGCCGGCCTCGTTCTGGCCTTTGTCGACGGCGGCGATGCCGGAGCGGATGATCTCGGCGACGTAGGCGCCGGAGTTGAGGCCGAAGGCGATGACGGCGACGAGGATTTTGCTGACGTCCTGCGAGCCGAAGATGACGAAGTAGATGATGAGGAGCTGGACGACGACGGGGGTGCCGCGGATGACGGTGAGGTAGACGCGGCAGAGGAGGTTGGGGAAGGCCAGGCGGCCGGTCATGTCGTGCGTGGCGCGGACGACGGCGACGAGGAGGCCCAGGAGGATGCCGATGAGGGTGGCGAGGGCGGTGATGAGGAGGGTGGCGCCGAGGCCGTCGAGGAGGTAGCGCCAGCGGTTTTCCGCGACGAAGTTGGCGTGGAGGGAGTGTTTGAGGTCTTGCCAGAGGGTGGCGAGGGTGCGCGGGGGCGGGTCGAGGGCGGGGTCCGCGGCGAGGCGGCGGAGGGTCTCTCGGAGGGCGGGGTCCGCGGCGACGCGGCGGCGGATGGCGTCGATCTCCGGGGAGGCGAGGAGGTTCCCGGCGTGGCCGGTTTGGTTGGCGCGGAGATACAGGCGGGTGAGGGCGTCGAGGTCCCCGGTCTGGCGCATGTGGGCGAGGATGGCGTCGACCTGCGCGCGGAGGCGGGGGTTGTCTTTGGGGAAGGCGAGGGCGTAGTCTTCGGTGGCGACGGGGGAGGGGAGGATGCGGAGAGCGGTGGCGTTTTTGGCGATGAAGACTTGGGCGGGCTGGCGGTCGACGACGGCGGCGTGGGCCTTTTGGTTGCGGACGGCGTTGACGGCGTCGATGACGGTTTTGTAGCGTTCGGGCTCGCCGATGTGGCGGGTGACGTGGAGGTCCCCGGTGGAGCCGCTTTGGACGGCGATGGTGTGGCCGGGGAGGTCTTCGGGCGCGCGGAGGGGGCTGTCGATGGGGACGACGGCGACCTGGGCGGAGGTGACGTAGGGGGCGGAGAAGGCGACTTGGCGGGCGCGTTCCTCGGTGACGGTGATGCCGCTGGCGGCGATGTCGGCCTTGCCGACGGAGACGGCGGCGATGAGGGCGTCGAAGGCGATGTCTTGGAGGTCGAGGGGGCGGCCGAGGCAGTCGGCGAAGATGGTGCAGAGGGCGGGGTCGATGCCGTCGATGGCCTCCTTGACGTGGTATTCGTAGGGCGGGAAGGTGGCCTCGCAGATGACGCGCAGGGGCTTGGGGCCGGCGTCGTCGCGGCAGCCGAGAAGGAGGAGGGGCAGGAGCAGGAGGCAGAGCAATCGGCGCATGGTCGGAGGTGGGATCGGGGGTGTCTTGCGCAGGGGCCGGGAGGGGTCTTGGTGAAACCCTTAAGGGTCCGGGGTGAGACCCTATAGGGGTCGGGGTCGAAGAAACCCTTAGTGGTCGGAGGTCAACCCTTATAGGGTCCAGGAGAGGCGGGGAGGACCCCTGTCTCCCGGGGTGCCTCAGCAGGGATTTTTGGAGGGGCTTTCGCGGCATGGTTTACCAAGCTTCCAAGCCTCTAAACTTCCAAACTTCCGAGCAGAGGAGCCCCGGCGCGGCGCTGGTTGGGGGGAACGCCAACGCCGGGGCGGGAAGCAGGGGCTTATTCCCACTCGTTGTTGGGCATCGTGTTTAACGGATTTTGCTTCATAAATTTGATACCTCATTTTTTTGATTATTTGATGTGTCCATATTATCCAGCCTATACGATGGGCTGTTATCAAATTGTTATCGGTGGTGATAACGGGGGGTAGCAGGGTTGTTGTTTTCTCTGGTGG
>CALXMT010000041.1 GCA_944389545.1 uncultured Kiritimatiellota bacterium
GGCCGCCGCGTCTCCATGCGCACGGTGAAGGCTGGCACAGAAACGCTTCAGCGTTTCTTTTACAAAGACTTCCTCTGTATCCAGCAACTCCGTGGCACTGATAACGCCCTCTTCCACTCCTATGTCTGGGACCCCACGGAACCCATCGCCACGCGCCCGTTGATTTTCCTTCCCGCCTACTCCTCTCCCTCCTACTACTTCCACGACGGCATCAAAAACCTCCTTAGCCACTAAAATTGGAGTAGAGCCAAAATCTTGGAACATCCCAGACGGCCGCAGGCATCCAAGCGTCCGCGCCATCGTCAAGAGCCTCGGGCTGGCCGAGGCGACGCTGCGGCGCGAGCTGAAGCGGGGATGCGCCGATGGGAAATATTGCATGGTGTTGAACGACAAGGGGAAACGACGCTGGCAGTATTTCCTGTACTCCGCGGAGGCGCCTGCCCGCCCCCGGTCACATCCCGGAACGCGGGGCGATGACGGCGACGCCGGCGGAACGGTCGCCGCCGTCGCCCTCGCCCGTGATGCGCAGGGCATAGGCGGGCGTGCCGGGCGCGCGGGCGGGCAGGCGGAGGGCGTAGACGTTTTTGTCGCGGCGGATGCCGGCATAGCCCGCGTGCGCGTCCTCCGCCACGGGGCGGCCATTCTCCAGGAGTTCCACCTTGGCGATTTTCAGGGCGTTGGGGCCGCGCTTCCAGAGGATTTCGGCCTCATAGAGGCCGGCGGGGCCGATTTGGTCGGTCACGTCCACCGTCATCCGGCCGGCGGCGAGATCCCACGGCACCCCGGGGGCGAAACGGAAGGCGGCCGGCCACCGGGCATGGCAACCTTGCGCGAAGGCGAGCGCCTCGGCCACGGCTTCCACGAAATCGCCCTTTGGCGCGGGGCCGGGCACGCCGTTGGACTCGAAATCCCGGTCAATGGCCGCGAGGCGCGCCTCCAGCCCCTCCCCGCCCGCGAAGAAGGCCTCCCAGCGTTTTCGGTAGTAGCCGCCCATCATGCCGGCGAGCTGACGGTGGGCGTAGTCGTTGAGGGCGCCGCGGCGGCCCGTCCACGTGGAGACCATGCGCCGCCAGGCGCGGGCGGCGGCCTCCCCGCCTTGACGGCGGACGCGCGCCTCATGCCAATCGAGCCGCCAGCGGGGCTCGTGCGCCAGGACCTCATCCGTGCGGACGATGGCCTCGACGAAGGCCGCCCGGGCGGCGGGATCCTCCTTGGCGCGGGAGAGCAGGGGGCGGGCCAGGTCGGCGAGGGCCTGGCGCGCGGCGTCGGCCAAGTCGTAGCGGAAGGTCTCCCGCGCGAGAAGCGCGGAGTTTTCGCGGGCGGCGCGGAGCAGGGCCTGCGCGGCACGGAGGGTGAGGACGGGGTCGTAGTAGGGCTCGGCGGTGGACCACGTGGAGGTTTTGCGGGCCGTCCACGAGGGGCGGGCGCAGAAGACGCTCTCGAAGCCGCCCTCCTGGTCGCGCGTGTGTGTGTAGGCGGAATCGAGAAGGATGGAGAGCCCTTCGTGGACGGCGGGCGTGCAGAGACCGTAACGACGGGTGGCGTAGAGGGCCAGCCAGGCGCCGAGATCGGCGCGGTCCATCACCTTGCCGCGGGGCAGGAAGAGCCGTTCGGCGAGAAGTTCGTAGATAAGCGGGTTGGTCTCCAACCCCTCGGAGAGGAATCCCAGCCCGGCAAGCGTGCCGCCGCCGGGGGACTCGAGCGCCCGGCCGAGCGCGCCCACCATCGGCGCGCCGCCGCAGAGGCCGTGTTTGCCGCCGAAGTTCACCAGCTCGCACCACACCCACGGGATATCGCCGAACGCGCGGCACCCGACATTCCCGGAAGACTGGTTTTTCACGAGCGCCTCGATGAGCGTGTGTCCGGGGTCAAGGCCGCGGAGCAGCGCCGCCCGCGGATTGGCGCCCCAGGCCTGGATGACCCACTTGGCGCCCGGCGACGCGGCCTGCTGGGCGGCCTGGACGGCCCGCGCGCAGGCCGTGACGTCCAGCCCGCCCGTGCGCCCGCCCTCGTGGAAGAGGTCGCCCGCGAAGGCCTCCGCGCGCGCCACGCCGTAAACCTTGAAGAGATTGCGGTACCAAACGGCCGCGACGTCGCGGAAGGCCCGGGTGGTCGGATCCAGCACCGTCGGCCGCACGAAACCATCCACCCATGTCCCCTGCGGCACGAAACGCGCGTCCGGGAAACGCGCCTTGTCCAGCCACTCCGGCGCGTCGTGCGGCATCAGCCCCACGAATCCGTGCAGGATCGGCTCCATCCCCAGCGCCAACGCCTCTTGGACGACGAAACGGCCGACCGCCGCGTCGCGATCGATCGCCGTCTGCGGCACGGGGCCGCCGAGTCCCTCGAGGTTGCCCATTTCCCACCACGCGGCGGCCGCCTCGTCGGGCAGGAAGGCGGCGATACGCGCCTCGGGGCAGCCCAGCTCGCGGAGCGTCAGCTGCCAGGCCTTCCGCACGCCCGCCTGAACCAGGAAGCGGCGCATGCCGAAGAGCGCCAGACGGTCCAGCTCCTCCCGCCACGCCGCCTCGTCCCAATAGGCCATGGTGTAGGAAAGCGTGCAATAATTGTAAGCGACGGATTCCGGGAAGGCCGGCTCGAAGGTCAGCGTCCGCGCCGGCGCCGGCCACGGGCCCTCCAGACGGTTCCCGCACCACGACCAGTGCGCGCCGGCCACCTCGCGCAGATAAAGCCCCAGCCCCGCCGCCGCCAGGCGCGTTCCCGGCGCGGCGATCGCCACCCCGTCCGCCCCCTCGCGCGCGATGCGGATGGCCCCCAGCCCCGGGTCCACCCGGAAGCGCACCCGCCCCTCAAGCCCCGGCGCCACGCGCCCGGCCAATTCCTCCAACGGCCCCGCCGCGACCGTCGCCGCCGCCAGCCCCGCCAACATCAAAACCAATCCGCGCATCGTGTCGCTCCCTTGCCGAACCGCAATGCCCCCATTGTAGCGCAACCCCGCCCTCCCCGGCGGGTCCCCGCCACGGGCGGACACGGCACGGGACTGCCGGACGCACCCCGCACCCGCACCAGGCCCCTCCCCCGCCCGTTGCGCCTCGTGCAGGCGCAGGCGGATGCCGGAGAGCTCGGCGCTCAGCCGGTAGGCCTGCGCCGCACCCTTGGCCATCAGCCGCCGCTGCGCCGACAGCGCGTCCAGCAGACGCGCCTCCTCGGCGGCCTGCTCCCGGCGCCACTGCCGCGCCTCCAGCTCCCGCGCCCGCCCCAGCAGCCGCTCCCGCTCACCCTGCTCCATTTCTTTCTCCCTTGCTCAGGCGCCCCTCGCGGGGCGCAACCATTTACCATTTACCACTTACCATTTACCATTTACCACTTGCCATCACGCCTCCTCGGTCTTCGGCTCGCAGTAGAAGCGCTCGGTCTGCGTCACGCGCAGGCCGCAGGCGGCCAGCGCCTCGGCGTCGAGCGCCTGGGCGGCGGAGAGGCCTTCGGCCCGCGCCGCGGACGACCGTGCGAAAGCCCCGGCGAAAAACTTCTTGACCAGAAGGGGGGGGGTGGTATTCTATGCGTAGTCGTGGGGCATGTCGCCCCACCCTCACACGAAAAAGGAGTGTTACCGATGAAAATGAGACTGATCGCCGCCGCGTTGCTTTGCCTGGCCGGAAGCGCACAGGCGGTGACGATCGATTGGCAAGGCCAAACCATGGGCACCGGCGCGACCACCAACTTTTCCGCCTTCGGGGACGTGCCGACGACGGGGGCGACGTATTCGGCGGCCTTTGTCTTTACGTTGGATGCGGCGCCCGCGACTGGCCCACGGCTGACGCTCACCTCCTCGGCCAACTCGGGCGCGTATCTCGGCGTCGGCGCGGCGGGGGATGGTCATGGTTGGCAGGGCCGCCTTTACAGGAACGACGCGGGTACGTATTATTCGCGAGGGGCGCTCCACGAAGGGCTGAACGTGGTCGGGATCGTCTTTACCGTGGCGGACAACAAACTGACGTTCAACTCCTTTGACATCAACGGCGAGACGTTCGGGGCATCGGAGATCGGCGGCGGCGCAGATGGTGTCTATTGGTCTGGATGGCAGGGCACACAGATAACGCTTGACACGCTCGCGTTCACGACGGCCACCGACGGCACGCTTTATCTGGCGGCGGGTGCGGCGACGGGCGAGGACTTCGCCCTCTTGCCCGAGCCGACGGCGCTGGCGCTGCTGGCGTTGGGCGTGGCGGGCGCGGCGCTCCGGCGCAGGGTGGCGTGAGGCCGCGTCGGCTTCGCCTCGGGAAGATGCGCCCCGCAGTCCGCATGGACGTGCGGGGCGCGTTTTTCGCGTGCGGGGCGGGGCAGGGCATGTTAGACTGAAACGGTAATCGCGTGAAAGGAATCGTGAAAGGAATCGGTATGCGACGTGTTTGGTTTGGCTGGCTGGCGTTGATGGCCGCGGCGGGGGTGGCGCCGGCGGCGGAGGTGCTGGTGTGGCACGACAAGTTCGAGGGGGTGGCGCTGGACGGGGCAAAGTGGACGGCGGAGCAGGGGTTGGTGCGGAACGACCGCGCGGCGCAGCTCTATCGCGCCGACCCGGCCAACCTCACGGTCGCGGACGGCGTGCTGCGGCTGACGGCGACCTTTGACGAGGCCGGGTACTCGAACCCTTTTTACGGCAAGAACGGGTGGGAGGATTGGCGGAGCTCCACCAAGTCCAAGCCCTACGCCTCGGGCTCGGTGAACTCCTTCGGCAAGTTCTCCATGCGCTATGGGCGGGTGGCGGTTCGGGCGCGCTTCAGCGTCGCCTCGGGGGCGTGGCCGGCCATCTGGATGCTGGGCACGACGCAGACCCCGCCGGCGAATCTGGCCGACCCGGAGGCCTTTTGGCGGTGCGTCTCCACCGTCCCGTGGCCGCAGTGCGGCGAGATCGACCTGATGGAGTACGCGACGCGCGACGGCGACGGCGCGGAGGCCGCCGCGCAGGCGCGCCAAACCATCCATTCCACCCTGCATTGGGGCGATTCGTGGACGGGCGCGGCCTACAAGATGGACGGCGAGACGCTCCTGTGCAAGGATTTGGACCAAGCGGATCTCGCGGCGGCGGCCTGGCATGAGTATGGGTTGGAGTGGGCGCCCGATCGCCTGGCCGTCACCGTCGACGGCAAGACGGTCCTCGAACGGGATCCCAGGGCGCTCGCGGCTCCGCAGAGCGACGAGACGCCCTTCGCGGACAATCTTTTCCACTTCGTGCTGAACCTGGCGCTGGGGAGCATGGCCAACGACCCGCCGACGGATGGCGCGGGCTATCCCATCGCCCACGAGATCGATTACGTGCGCGTGTGGCAGGATCCCGAGGTGGCGGGCAACCGTCTGCTCATCGAGGGGAAGGCCCCCGCCTTCGCGGGCTTCGCGTGCGACGACCCGGACGCGACGCCGCTCATCCCCGCGGACGCGACGGTCGGGGCGGATGGCGGGCTGACCTTGGCGGGCGGGCCGTTGGCCATCGGCGGCTTCGCGCCGACGACGGCCTTCACGCTGACGGCCGAGGTGACGGTGCCCGAGGGCGCGACGGGGACGCTCCTGGGGTTCCGCTCCGGCGCAAACGAGGTGCGTATCGCAAGCCGCGCGGCGGGGGAACTCTCGGCCTTTTACGACGGCTGGTCGCAGGTGGCCGGCGCCCAAACCGTGGCGCTCGCGCCGGGCCGCCACACGCTCCGCCTGACTTACGACTCCGCCCGCCCGAACGTCGCCGGCACGGCGCGCGATTCGGTCACTTCGGGCACGCGGGTCTGGGTGGATGGGGCCCTGGCCTACGCCTCGCCCAGGTTGGTCTGGTCGGGGACGGCGGTACCGTTCCTCACCTTTGGCAACGACGCCTCGGACGCGCCCGATTCGCCGATGGCGGGGCTGACGGTCCACACCGCGTCGCTGCGCCTGGGCGTGGCGGAGAGCCCGTTCGTCTGCACGGACGGCGGCGCGCAATGGCTGCTGCCCGCCGGGCCGACCCTCGATCCCGAACCCGTCCTTTCGGGTGGGGCGCTGCGCCTTTCCGGTTTCGCTGCCGGCCATACGGCGGTGGCCGTGACGGTGGACGCGACGTTGCCCGAGGACGCCACGGGCACGCTCGTGGGCTGGGAGATGACGCGCGGCGACGGGGAGGTCTTCACGGCGCAGGCCGAGGCGTGCGCGGCGGAGGCCGACCCCATCCGCCACAGCGGCTCCAAGGAGCATGATAAGACCGTGACGTATGGCCGTCCCGCCGCGGGGCGCCATCTCTGGACAATCACCTATTCGACCACGGGCGGCGCGGCGCTGTGGGAGGATGGCCGCCTTTTGGCCGAGGCCCCGGGCATCAAATGGAGCGGCGCGTCGCTCTCGGCGGTCACGATCGGCGCGACACCCACGGGCGGCTTGCCCTTGGCGGGGTTGCGCCTCCATGCCACGCGGGTGGACTTCGCGGAAACGGCCGTGCCCGACAACCCCGTCGCCGCGCTTTACGACGTGCCCGAGGCGCTGCGCGGGCTTGGTGTTGGGCCGTTGCTGCATCTGCTTCGGGTGCGCGGCGCCCTGACCGTGCCGGAGGTCTCGGTGAACGACGAGCGGCTGGGCGACCGCGACGCCGCGTTGGCGCTGTGGGCGTTCGGGATGGACGGGGGCGGCGGCGCGGCGGAGGTCGCCGTCGGGCGGCTGGAGGTCGGCGACCGCGTGTCGGTGACGCTTTCGGACGGGACGCCGGCCTTGCGCAACGGTGCGCTTTCCCTCCTGGGCGCGCGGACGCTCGATGGCGCGTGGGAGCGGTTGGCAAGTTTCCCCGCGCCGGTCGCGGCGGGGGCGACGCTTGAGGCGACGGCGCCGGGCTTCCCCTTCCTCAAGGTCCGCGCCGAGGAAACGGCCGGCGCGCCGGGGCCTTTGGTCGACCTGCGGCCCGCCGCGCCCGCGGAGCGTCCCCTCGCGGCCGGCTCGGGTACGGCCACGCTTTTGGGTTTCGCCTTCGCGGGGGATCCGGCGGATCTTGGCGCCGCGGGGCGGACGACGCTGACGCTGACCCTTTCCGGCACGGGCCTTGTCCCCGGCGGGCTCTATACGCTGACGATCGACGGCGTGGCCCATGCCGCACGTCTCGAGACGCCCGAGGGCGCGGCGGCCACGGGCACGCTCACCTTCACGGGGCTTGCCGTGACGGACGGCGCGCAGGTCACCCTCGCGGGCCCGACCGACGTCAACGGCTCGGTCTCCGTGGCCGCGGGCACGTGGGGCGGCACGGGCACGACCGCGCATATCGCGGCCGTGGTGGCGGACGATTTGGTGAAGGATGGCTTCGTGCCCGCGGACAGCGACCTGGCCGCGGAGCGGACGCCGGAGGGGTATGACGCCACCATTTACCGGATCCCGGCCCTCGCCACCGATGGCGAGGGTGGGGTGGTGGCGGTCTATGACGTCCGCTACGGCAGCGGCGACCTGGGGGATTTCCGCCTCAGCGGCATTGACCTGGGCGAGACGTACAGCGACGATTTCGGCGTCTCGTGGGGCAAGCCGCGTCTGGCCGTGGACGTGCCCAACTTCCGCGCCAAAGACGGTTCCTATCCCTATGGCAAGAATCAGTCCAAGATCACCAAGGAGATGGATATCGGCGACGCCGCCATCCTCTTCGACCCCGAGGGGGAACGTTACTGGCTGATGGCCATCACCGGCGGCGGGCTTTCGTATGTCGGCAAGAACAGCGAACGCAACGACTGCGTCCTGTATTCCCGCGGCGTCGGCCAGGACGCCAAGTGGGAGGGGCGCCGCTCCGTCAAGGCCGCCATCCTCGCGGGCATCGGCAAGTCGGACCACCCCGGGCGCGGCGTCCTCGCGGGGCCCGGCCATGGCATGGTCACGCGGATCGGCCGCGGGGGAATGCCCACGGGCACGCTTGTCTTCCCCATCCAGGCCTTCGTGAACAACGGTACCGGCGACGCCCAGTGCTGCGCCGCCTATTCCACCGACGGCGGCGAGACCTGGCAGACCACCGGCCTCACGCCCAAGACCCTTGCCCAAACGCCCCACAACGCGCAGGAAAACTGCGTGATGGAATTGGACGACGGCTCGTGGCTCATGATGTCCAAGGGCGGCTCATGGGGGGCCGGGAACGGCCGCAGGCTCTTTTTCCGGACCACCGACTTTGAGACCTGGTCGCAGCTCGCCGACATCCCCAACGTCATCCACGTCCAAGGCTCGTGCCTGCGCATCGGCACGGGCGCCGACGGGGTGGGGCGTTATGTGCTGGCCCACCAACTCGACCCCGCCACCCGCGCCCGGCTGGCGCTTGTCTTCGGGCGCGACCTCACCGCGGACAACCCGGACGCCGGGCAGGAGGGCGTGGCCTGGGACCTGGAGAATCCCCTCGTGATCCACGCCGGGGCGACCGGCGGGCAGGGTTATGTCTCGCTCTGCCTGCTTGACGAGACGACGCTGGGCGTCCTTTACGAGGCCAACAACCAAATCCGTTTCGAGCGGATCGACCTTGCGCCTTATCTGCGCTGAAGGGAGGAGTTCCTATGAGATTGCTTGCCGCCGTGTTGCTTGCGCTGTCCGCCGCCGTCCTTGGGCGCGGTGCCGAGGAGCGACTGCCGGACACACTTGTCTGGATGCCGATGGGCGACTCCATCACCGAGGGCGAGCAGGACATGGGCCACCCCGACCGCGGCGACGCCGCCACGCGCGGCGGTTACCGTTACCAACTTTGGCGCCAGCTCACCGAGGCCGGGCAGCCCGTCCGCTGCGTGGGCTTCCGCACCGGCCACCAAGGCACCGAGGAGGCCACGGCGAATCCCGACTGGGCCTGGCATTGCGGCCTCTATGGCGGGCTCATCCGCCCCGTTTCCGGCAACCAATACGGCGCGCATCGCTTCAATGCCGAGAGCGCCCTTGAGCACGCCGGTTACCCCGACGTCATCACCCTGATGCTCGGCATCAACGATCTTTCGTTCCTTCCCTCCGACGACGCGGCCGGCATTGAGGCGGTCTTCGCGGGCTGGGTGGAGCTCGCCTGCCGCCTGGCCGACCTGCGCCCCCACAGTCAGGTGCTCGTCTCCACCTTGCTGCCCGTCGTCCCCGGCAACAAATCCGACGGTCGCTTCGGCCCCTTCAACGAGCGTGTCCGCGCCGCGGCGGAGGCCAAGGCCGCGCCCTTCGACCACCCGAACGTCCGCCTCGCCGATGTCGCCCGCGTCGCCTTCGGCGATACCTTCGACCGCGCCGCCTACAAGCCCGACGGCGTCCACCCGAACGAACAGGGAAGCATTCGCGTCGCCGCCGCTTGGCGCGAGGCCTTCGCCGAGGCGATCCGGGCGCTGAACGCCGCGCCACCCGCCATCGTCCATCTCCACAACGGCGTCCCCGGCGAGATCCGCGTCCGCCTCAACCACCCCGCCGCGGACTTTTCCGGCGCCACGCTCGCCCTTGCCGGCGGCCCGACCCTGACGGGGGGCGAGCCCGACCCCGACGATCCGCGCGTCCTGGTCTTCCCCTGCGACCGGGCCTTCCGCAACGGCGAGGTCTCCGCCGCCACCCTCACCGCGGGCGCGGCCACCCTCACCGCCGACGCGTCGGTCATCGAACTCCTTGGTTCCGGCGCGGCCGACAATGTCCCCGATTCCTTCCGCGCGGGCTTTGTCCGCCTGAGCGCGACCGATCTGGCGACCGGGAAGGCGGAGGCCACGCTCGCCGACCCGCCCGCCGCCATCTCCCGTGTGGGGTACTACCTCGAGCTCAAACGCCCCGGCCAGCCCGCGCAGTTCGTCTGGGTCTCGATGGACGCGGCGGCCTTCGGCGGCGATTCCGCGCAGGTCGGCATCCCGGCGGCCGGCGGTCCCGCGCGCAAGGCCATCGTCGAGAGGCTTGCCGTCTTCGGGAACCGCGGAAACTTCGCCAAGTCCGTGACCGGGGGCCGCGGCGTCATCGAGTTCTCGCCCTACACCTACACGGCCGCCGACCAGCCGGGCTTCCCCGCCGAGGCCCATGCCGGCGCCTTTGGCTGGAACGACACGCTGGCCTCCGGGGGCGGGACCTTTGGCTGTATGCAGGTGGCGCGTATCCGCGAGGGCGCCGCCGGGGATTGGACCGACCCCGCCGCGGAAATGCTGTTTGCCTACAACGGGTTCCTGGGCGGCGACCCCGCCTACACGGAAATGGGCATCGGGTCCTTCTGCACGCACCGCAATAACCTGGGCGGGGAAATCGCCGCCGTCTATGACTGGACGCACTTCTCGCGCCTCTCCGGGTATACCGCCTATGCGCCCGCCGCCTACGAGCGCCGGCTTTTGGAGGTCTGGGTCGAGCCCGGGATCCCTGGCCCGGAGGATGGGCTGCTGGCCGTTTGGGAGGATTGCTCCGCCGTCGCGCCCGATGCGCCCTTGCCCCCGCAGGCCGCCTTCGCGGTCGGGGGGCTTGATGCCTCCGCTTGGCGGCTCACGCTCGGCGATGGGCGCGTGGAGGAGGGGGCGCTGCGCACGGGCACGGAAATCGCCCCCGCCATCCGTTTCGGCGAGACGCTGGACGTGGGTTACGCCGAGACCGCCGATCCGCTGACCGTCGTGGCCGTGGTGCGCGGCGTCCCGCCCGAGCCGCTCGGGAAACCGCTTTTTCACGTCGGGAACGGCACCACCGGCGTCGGCTGCGCCCTTAAGACCGCGACCACCCTCACCGGCACGTGGGGCAATGCCGTCTGGGGCGATTGCGGTGTCTTCCCGCCTGCCGACGCGCTCGCCGACACGGGGAGCGTCTGCGTCGCCCTCACCACCGGCACCGAGCCTGCCCGTATGACCGTCTTCCCCTGTGCGGACGGCGTGCCGGCCTGGACGTCCGTGACCGACCTCCAGGGTACCGGCCTCCGGGCCGACCGCATCGTCTTCGGCAACTTCGTGAACGCCGACGCGGGTGGGCTCGACTTCGTGTTGGAACGTGTGGCCGTCTTCCGCGGCGTCCCCGCCGAGGGGACACTCCGCGCCTTTGCCCGAGGCGAGGCGCTCACGCTCCCCGCCGGCGCCCGGTTCACCCGCTGGGAGGCCGGCGCGCCGCCCTTCGCGATCGATGCCGACGCGCTCGCCTTGTTCCCCGAGGGCGATTACGCCGCGCTTGCCTTCCCCGACGGGTTCGCCGATCCCGACCGCGTGACGGAGCTCCTGGCCCGCTCCGACCTGCCCGGCGCCGTCGCCGACACGGGGTTCGCGGAGGGCACGCTCACCCTCACGATCCGCCGCGCCGAGGCGGACCTGGTCGTCCTCCCGATGGGTGACTCCCTCACCCATGGTTCCTCCAATGGCGCCAACTGGCGCAAACCCTTCTTCGATGCCTTTGCCGTCGCGGGGCGCAATGTCCGCTCCGCCGGCTTCTGGGAGGATCTCTATTCCGTCGAGCTCGCCGCCGCCAACGCCCCGACCCTTCCCGCTTGCCGCCGCCACAACGGCATCAGCGGCCAGCGGATCTCCACCGCCGGCAATCGCGCGGGCTATCTCCAAGGCATCGACAACTTCTTGGATGCCGCCGGCCACCCGGATGTCATCACCCTGCTCATCGGTACCAACGACGCGGGGGAGGAGCCGGGCGTCGCGTTCGATCGGTGGCTGACGCTGGTCCGCCGCCTCATCGCCAAGCGCCCGGACGCGTGGGTGCTCGTTGCCACCATCCCCGCCACGCGCGGGCAGACCGCCGCCGACTATGCCGCCGACCCCTTCCGCCCCGCCTACAACGATGCCATCGCGGCGCTCTTCGATCGCGAGGAGCGCCTGCTTGCCGTCGCGGGGCAGGAGGTCCCTTGTGTCCTTGGCACACTCAACGCGTCTGGCCGTGCCGCCTTCGGGAATGGCGCACGGATCCGTTTCGTCGATCTTCGCGCCGCGCTCGGCTTTGCGGGGGAGGGTGGCGCGAACCCGCTCTTCCTTGACGACCTCCACCCCAACCAGGCCGGCCATGACCGTTGGGCCGCCGTTTGGGCCGCCGCCGTCGAGGCGCTCCCGTTGGAAGGTCGCACGCTCACCGTCCGCGACGCGTTCGCCCCGGAGGGGGACCTCTCGCGCGTCTCCGTCGTCTTAGGGCGGAACATCCGTCTTGCCGACGCTTCCCTTGCCGTTGATGGCGTCCCTGCCACGAGGCTCACCCTCTCCGAGGATGGGCGCACGCTCACGGGGCTCCTTCCCATGCCGCTTGCGCCAGGGGGTGAGGCCACCCTCGCCGTCACCGCCGTGCCTGCGGGGGATGACGTGGCACAAACGGTCACGCGGACGTTTGTCCCTGTCGGGCGTGGCGCCGCCGGGAACGTCGCCGAGGCCGATGGTTATGTCCGTGTCCGTTGGGCGCCGCAGGGGCTGCCACGTGCCGTTGCCTCCCGTGATGAGGCGCAGGCGGCCTTGGTCGGAGTGGAGGTCCCTCCGCATGATCGCGTGGCGTGGTATTTCGCGCTTGCCCGCCCTGGCGGCCCCGTCCGCCACGTCTGGGTTTCCGCGGACGCCGAGGCGCTTCCCGAGGGCATCCTCGATCTGCCCGCCGTGGCGTCCCAGATGCCGCTTGCCGACGCGCGGATCTGTTCCAACGCCCTTCCCGAGGGCTCCGCCGATTGTTTCGCGGCGTTTTGCCCGGGCTCCGCGGGTTCCGCCGACGGCACACCCGCCCTTCCCGCCGGTCTCCCCGGATGGTATGATTGGAACGACACGCTCAACGTCTCCGGCGCTTACGGGCTCCTCCAGCTCTGGCGGCGCACCCCTACTGAGCCGCTTCCTGCCGAGCCGCTTTTCACGTATGGCCGGTGGACGTCCGACAGCGGTGCGGACGAGTTCCTCATCGGTCCTCTTGCCACGCATTCCAGCGGCCGCACGCCTTCCCTCAATGGCGTTTTCCTCGATGATTTCGCCCCTGCCTTCGCCGCGGGCGCCTATGCCGTCCGAGACTTCGAGTTATGGGTAAGACCCACCGAGCCCGATGCGCCCGGTTACCGTTTCTCGTTACGCTGATCCCCTTTCGGCGTTGGGGAGGCCTGTCTGGGCGCGCTCACACGAGGCAGTCGCCTTGGACAGCGGTGGGGGTGAAGGGCGTGGGACGGCCGTGCGTGGCGGGCGCGGCCTATGGCGCGGCGGGGGCGTTGCGCACGGTGAGGACGTGGTACGCGCCGGACGACGCGCGCCCCTTTTACGCGGGGCGGCTGGCCTCGGTGCGCGACGAGGACGGGTCGCTCCGGGTGTATGACTACCGTAATCACTCTACAGACTCTCCCTCTACGGGATCCAAAAAAGGAGGCTCTAAATGAGATTATTGTGTACCTCTTTATTTCTATCGTATATAGTAGCATTTACGATATGTGTACAAGGTTGTCGTCCAACCCGTATAGAGACGTTTGCATTTGAGAAAGTGTATCTTGATAATGAGGTTGTTAAGATACCTTATCGGAATGTTATTCTTCCTTTACCGTTGCCGCCGTCTCCGAGAGGCAACTTTAACAGTTGGGGTAAGGACGCTAGAGAATTTGCCTACATACGAGCACTTAAAGGATGGGCTCCCATTTTTGTTTTACTCCCTCTAGAACCTCCCAATGAAGACTACGCATATGTAACCAATAATCGCTATATCGCGACATTTACAGAACGCAACCAAATTATCGACAACACCGCTGCTATGTGTGATTATTTTCTTGATGAAGTATTTAATATTCCCGTCGCCTATATGGCAGAATGTGAAGCAACGGCAAACAATACGCTTATCGTAAAGGCACAATTTCGGCGCCTCTCTGTTGCTTCCTTTAATCATTTTTCTACACATCCAATCGAGAGTTGCACATCGGCGGTTATTCTTTTTACTCAAAAACATATTTATATAAAATCATATTCCGATAAATGTTTCAGAAGATACCACAGAAAGCCCTATGAAACGGAAGGAAGGAACGAATGGAATTAATACAACCTAAAAGTATCCCTAATCGTTTACTTCATTATCTTGCTCTTCAGATAAAGGCTTGCGGTTCCTTGTTCTGGGATGGTGAAGACGAAGGTCTTTGGGGTCTTCCACGAGCCGAGGTGTTCTTTGGGGATAGAGAGGCGCAGGAGGCGTACCGGTGGTGTTCGATGGAACCATTCTCCCAAGCACGGGGATGGCAATCGTAGATGGGGCATATCGGGGCCTTCCTTGTCCTGCCAGCCCTTGCCCCATTCCATTGTGCAACTTGCCAAGGGGAAGAGAGTTAAAGATGGCCTTTGCTACGATTCTCGGTATGTGGTAACATAAGCGTATGGTGTTTGCGGGAACAGGTGTATGGAAGTCAAAGAGGGGAACGCCCCTCCTTACTTGTCGCCGTGTTTTTATCAATGACGAGCAGTACGGCTACAACGTCCGTGATGAACTGATTTCCGCAGACGAAGTTTCCTATGCCTACGACGACATCGGAGTACATGCGCCCACGAGCGTAAGCGAGGTGGGAAACCGCACCATCGCCGAGGGCAAGACCTACGTAGCCAACAACCTCAACCAATACACCGCCATTGACGACTTCACGCCCCAATACGACGACGATGGAAACCAGACCCTCATCAAGACCGAGACCGGCGTGTGGTCAGTCGTCTACAACGCCGAGAATCGCCCCGTCCGTTGGACGCAGGGCGACACCGTGATCACGATGGCCTTCGACCGCCTTGGCCGCCGCGTGGACTATCAAGAGACGCGAGATGGTCAGGTTGTCACGCACTTCCGCTTCGTCTACGACAACTTTCTCTGTGTCCAACGGCTGAATGCCGACAACGGCAACGCCGTCCGCACCGAGTTTGTGTGGGATCCAACCGAGCCCATCGCCACGCGCCCGCTCGTCATGCGTGCCAAGAATTGGGATCTCAATCTCTTCTACACCCACGACGGTAACAAGAACGTCTCGGAGGTCTTCTACCACGCCCTTCAGAACAGCATCGCCGCCCACTACGACTACGCCCCCTTCGGCGCCGTCTCCCCGTAATATGTCAAATGAAAAGTGCACCGAAGGGAGGGTAAGCGGAGGGATGATGTGTCATTAGGATGTGCACCGAAGGGAGGGGGCGTCGTTGGGGGCGGGGCGGGATCCCGCCCCGCCCCCAACGAGGGTCAGGGTTTCTGCGTGAGGTAGAGGTGGTTGAGCGTGCGTTCGCAGGTTCGGCGGAGTTGGATGGCGTTGATGTGGGGAGGAGGCGGTTGGGGGCGGAGGGCGTTGAGGCGCTGCCAGGGGGTTTGGGGACGGTCGAAGGCGCGGGTGTGGGTGATGCCACGCGAGGTGACGTGGCGGTGGTGCGCCACTTGGCGGCGGCAGGGGATGGCGAGGCTGTGCAGGAGGTTCCATTGGTCGCAGAGGGCGGTGAGGGGGGCGAGCTGGGCGTGGTCGTCGAAGCGGAGGTCGCCGAAGAGGGCGCGGACGACGGAGCCGTTCTTTTGCTCGATGCGGTTGTTGTCGTTTTTGCGGTAGGGGCGGGAGCGGGTGAGCCGGACGTCGGGGTGGTGGGTTCTGAGGAAGGCGAGGAGGTGGTGGTTGAGGAATTCGCTGCCGTGGCCTTTCGCCTTCGGCTCAGGAGCGTTGCGGTCGACGTGGATAACTTTGGGTGGGAAGGGGAGTTGTTCGAGGAGGTGCGCGAGGGCGTTTGTGGTGGCCTCGGCGCCGCGGTTCCAGCAGGGGGCGAGGGCGCCCCATTGGGTGGCCGCGTCGGTGACGTGGAGGATCCAGAAGAAGCTTTCGCGCATGTCGCCGCCGCAGAGCGCGACGGTGTCCACCTGGAGGATGCCGGGCTCGCCGGTTTCCTCGAGGGCGCCGGGGCCGGCGGGGATCTGGGCCGCGAGCGAGGCTTTGTTGCCGGAGCGTTTGTTGGGGGCGCGCCGGATGTGGTGGGGCGCAGGATACGGTACATCGTGGAGGCGCTCATGCGCGTGAGTTCGTCGGCGAGCGCCGGGGGGACGTCGTGGCCGAGTTCTTCGTAATCCCTGATGGCGCTTTCGATTATGCTCTTGAGATAGAGCGGGCACATGTAACCTTCCGCCCGCCAGATCCGGATGAGGAGTTGGTGCGCGTCGCGCGAGTAGGAGGGTTTGCGCCCGCGGTGCTTGCGATGGCGGCGGCTCCCGTTGAGCAGACGGATGACGTATTTGCGCGAATAATGCGTCATCGCGACGGCCTCATCGATGAGCGCCGAGCGCTCTTTCCTTGTCTTGGCCTTGGCATAACGTGCTTTCATCTTGAGCATGTAAAGCCTCTTGAAGTTTGCTTCCACGTATCCTCCCTGGGTGCACATTCAATTGACACATAGGCGACGCGTCAACTTTCGCTTCGGTGCACAGGACTATGACATATCACGGGAGGTGGAGAATGCAAGTGTTTTTGCGCAGGTTTTAAGGCGGAGAATTAAACCTTTGTGGCGTCTTTCTTTTTGAGGTCTG
>CALXMT010000042.1 GCA_944389545.1 uncultured Kiritimatiellota bacterium
CATTTTCCGGACACCTAATCGCGCACCCCCGCGTATTTACCCGTCTTTTGTCGCAATTACTTCTAGATTTGACCCAGTGAACAGAAGGGGCGGCAGTGCCGCCCCTGGAGAACGGAGAACGGAGAACGGAGCGTGCAGGCGCAAAGCGCCAAACCTTCCACGGCCACGGAACGCGCGGCAAGCGCGCGACGGGTGAGGCGGTGGAAAGACGTGGGATGTTCCAGGAAAACACGAAGAGCACGAAGAACCACGAAGATACACAAAGGACTGCCAGTGCGTTTTAGAACACAGAGGGTCACGGAGGGTTACACAGAGCAACACAGAGCAGGACTGCCAGGATGATTAAAATCACAAAGGACACAAAGGACACGAAGAGGGAAGGCGAGGCGGGGGCGGGCCGTGCGTGCGCGCAAGGCGCACGTCCGGCCCGGGGGCCTGTAGGGCATGGCGGGCTTCGCACGCCATGCTTTGGGGAAGGGGCGCTGGCGCGCCCACGGACCGGGCAGGAGATGCAGGAGATACAGGAGCGCCCGCAAACGGGCGACGGACAAACCGCAGGCCAAGTTTTCCAAAGAAGCAAAGAAACGCAAGGGGTAGGCACGGTAGTGAGGCCATAGGCCGAACGGTGAAGTGCCTAGGCCCTTGCGTTCTTTTTGTGTCTTCGTGGAGAAAGGGGCGCGTCAGCGGTGCGCGGGCCAGACGGTGACGGTGAGGGTGCGGCGGCCCCAGCGGAGGGCGGCGTCGTGGGAGGGGAACCAGAGGTCGATGTGGTTGCCTTTGATGGCGCCGCCAGTGTCTTCGGCGCGGGCGTAGCCGTAGCCGGGGACGTGGAAGACGGTGCCGAAGGCCCAGCGGCGGCGGTCGACGGCGGCGGTGCCGTGGCGGGTTTCGGTGCCGGTGGCGGTGATGCCGACTTCTTTGGGTTTGCCTTTGTTGGGGCCGGAGGAGTAGACGGGGGTGCCGAGGCGGAGCCAGGAGCGTTCCCAACCGCAGCAGTCGCCGCAGTCGCAGTAGCCGGTGACGGTCATGCGGACTTTGATGGGGTCGACGTCATCGGGCGGGCGGATGCCGGAGCATCCCAGGAGGAGCGGCAAGGCCGCCCCTCCTAGGATGCAGAGAACAGAGAACAGGAGGGGGCGCTGGCGCGCCCCCGGAGAACGGAGAACAGAGGGGGCGCTATGCGCCCCCGGAGAACGGAGAACAGAGAACGGAGAACAGAACGCGCGACAAGCGCGCGACGGAGCAGTCTCCGTGCAGCTATTTGCAGGAGCAGAAAGATGCACAAGAGGCGCAAGGAAGTTCATGACTTCGTTGGAGGGTTGGCCGGTCGCCCCGGAGGGGCGTTCTGTTCTCTGTTCTCTGTGAAGTGAGGGGCACGCCCCTCACTTCACGGCGAGGGCGGCTTGGGCGAGGAGGCGGCCGGCTTCGCGGCACTTGTCGAGGGTCTCGGCGTCGGGGGCGAAGCGGCAGGTGATGGCGGGGACGAGGAGCTCGCAGCCGAAGGCCTTGAGGTAGGTCTCGGCTTCTTGGGCGCCCTTGGAGGCCCAGCCGTAGGAGCCGAAGGCGAGGGCCTTCTTTCCGGCGGGCTTGAGGCCGCGGATGTAGGTGAGGGCGGCGGCGACGCGGGGCATGAGGCTCTGGTTGAGAGTGGGCGTGCCGACGGCGAAGGCGGCGCAGTCCATGAGCTCGGTGATGAGCTCGGTGTCGCCGACGGCCTTGAGGTCGAAGAGCTTGACGCAGACGTCGGACTCGTTGGCGCCCTGGACGATGGCTTCGGCCATGTGGCGGGTGGATTGCCACATGGTGGAGTAGAAGACGATGACTTTGGGGGTGGGCTTGCTGACGTGCCAGTCGAGGTAGGCCTTGAAGATCTGGTCGAAGTGGGAGCGCCAGATGACGCCGTGGGAGGGGGCGACGATGCGGAGCTTGAGGGTGGAGAGCTTCTTGGCGGCGTTGGCGACGGGCTGGGCGTAGGGGAGGACGATGTTGGCGTAGTAGGTCTTGGCCTCTTGCATGACCTCGTTCATGTCGGCCTCGTCGTCGAAGCGGCGGTAGGTGGCGTAGTGCTGGCCGAAGCAGTCCATGGAGAAGAGGATTTCCTCTTCCACGAGGTAGGTGACCATGCTTTCGGGCCAGTGGCACATGACGGTGTCGAAGAACTGGAGGGTGCGGCCGCCGAGGTCGAGGGTCTCGCCTTCCTTGACGATCTGGAAGCGCCAGTCGGCGGTGTCGTAGTGGCGGGAGAGGGCGTCTTTGCACTTGGCGTTGCAGACGACGACGGCGTTGGGGCAGGCCTTGACGACGGCGGGGAGGGCGCCGGAGTGGTCGGGCTCGGCGTGGTTGCAGACGATGATGTCGACCTGGTCGAGGGGGCGGAGGGCGCGGACGTTGTCGAGGAGGAAGTCGACGTAGGGGGCCTTGACGGTGTCGATGAGGGCGACTTTGTCGTTGCCCTGGACGAGGTAGGCGTTGTAGGAGGAGCCGCGCTTGGTCTGGTAGCCGTGGAAGTCGCGGACGGGCCAATCAACGTAGCCGACCCAGTTGACGTTCTTAGCGAGTTCGGTGTTCATAAGGGATCCTTTCAAGGAATTACGGTTGGAATTATACCAAATTGGGGGCGGGGGCGCGATGCACCCCGCCCCCAATGGAAGTTTGGAAGCTTAGAGGCTTGGAAGTTTGGAGGAGCCACAGAGGTTGAAGCCCGGGCTGCCGCCTTTGGCGGCGATGAGGCCGAACGCTGCGCGGCTGACACGAAGCGCACGAAGAACCATGAAGATACACGAAGGACTGACAGGGGAAACCGCCGATTACGCAGATTGGAGCCGATTAGGGGCCGGCTACCGCAGGCTGACTGCCAGTGTGTCCTAGATCACGGAAGGTTTCACAGAAACTCAGAGAAACGCAAGGGATGGGCACGGTAGTGAAGCCCGAAGGGCCGAACGGTGAAGTGCCCAGGCCCTTGCGTTCTTTGGTGTTTTCGTGGAAACTTAGCGGAGGCGGAGGCGGAAGCCGGGGCGGGGAGTGCCGGAGGGAACGGCCCAGAGTTCGATGATTTGGGGCTCGGATTCGGCGCCGTCGAGGCAGGTACGGAGTTCGGCCCAGACGCGGGTGGCGGCGGCGGGGCGGTCGTCGAGGAGGCGGGCGGTCTCGCAGTAGACGTTGTTGCGGGTGTAGGAGTCCTCATAGAAGGCGGTGGCGGTGGGGACGGCCTGGGGCCAGGGGTCGTAGAGGGCATCGATGGTGGCATCGGCCTGGGCGGCGGGGGTGGTGGTGGCACCAGTGAGGCTGTCGGCGGGGAGGCGGACGACGGCGTCCATGACGGGGCGGATGGCGTTGACATCGGCTCCTTCGTGCATGAGGACGAGGGTGCCGTTGTTAGAAAAGTTCAAGATGGAAGATGAGGTGTAGATGGGGTCTTCAGGGAGTGCGGAGGGGAAATATTTGTTGTGAAGGATGAAGCGTTCACCATGGGCGGGGACGATGAGAGGATAGGTTTTCTCGTCCTCGCTATCCTTCATATAGAAATCCCAGGTGATGTTTTTACCAGTGTCGCGGCGGAGCTGAAGGGTATAGTCTTTGCCGTCGAGGGAGATGGGGGAATCGGAGGTGTTGGTGAGGGCGATGGCTTTGGCGGCCTTGGATTGGGTGAGGAGGACGCGGGTGAGGTAGAGGCCGGGGGTGAGGGTGGTTTCGGTGGGGGCTTTGGCGAAGAGGCGGAGGGAGATGGTGGGTGTTTCGTCTTCGTTGAAGTCGAGGTCGTCCCAATTGAAGCGGATGCGGTTGGCCCCATCGAGGGTGGCGGCGGGACGAGGGATGGGGAGGAGGGTGATGGGGAGGTCAATAGACTTGGTGGTGAGGGTCCCATCGTTTTGGCGGGTGTAGGAGGTGATGGAAACATCGAAAGTTTTGCCGGCGGGAAGGTCGGTGAAGGGGTAAATGAGCTTCTGGCCCTCAAGGGGAATTTTCTTATCCGCATAGGTGTGGCTGAGCGTGGCGGAGAGCTTGAGGGAGGCGGGAGGGTCGTCGGCCTCAGTGAAAAAACTGAGGGTTTGCTTGGGGGAGAGATTGAAGCCGAAGAAAAAGCCCTCCATAGGACGTTCGAGGTCCTTCCAGGGGGCGTTGTTCACGCTATACTTGAGATTACCTGCCCACGTTTTGGGGACAACAACGAAGACTGTTTGAGCATCGAGACCATTGAGGGCGTCATCCAGGAGGAAAGCGTCGGTGCGCCAGCCTTTGCCGGCGGCGCTCCACTCGGGGGTGAGGGTGACATCAAGCTTGCCGGAGCGGGTGACGCGGACGGCGAATTCTTCTGGGGTAAGACCACTGGTAGGACGATCCCAGGAGAGGGTGAAGCCGGTGCGGGTGATGTTGGTGACGGCGGGATGGGAGGCCGTGGCATCGGCAACGACGTTGACGGTGTAGGAGAAGGTCTTACTGTTGCCCTGGTCGTCGACGATTTCGAGGGAGAGGGGATAGGTGTCCTCGCGGTCGGGCACGGTGAAGGTGGCGATGGACTGGAGGTTCTCGATGGCGGAGGAGGTGGCGCCGTTGAAGATCCAACGGGCACGGACGTAGGTGCCGGAGCCACCGGTGCAGGAGGTGACGGAGCAACGGATGGTGCCGCCGACAGAACATTGGATGATGCCATCGACGGTCGATGGGGTGATGGCAACGTCGACAGTGATGGGCGGAAGGTCGGCGTACCAGGAAACGCGCCGGACCTCGAAGGTTTTGTCGCCGTCGTTGGAGAGGCGGAGGTCGGAGGCCTCGATGGGCTTGAAGGCGAAGGTGAGGGTCTGAGTCTCGCCGGCTTCCGTGAGGGTAAAATATTGTGTCTCCACCTCGCGGGTACCGAGGGAGAGGGTGAGGGCAAGCGGTTCGCCGATGGAACTCTTGCTCTCCGCGCCGCAGACGACGGAGACGTAGGAGACGGTCTCGGGTTCCTCGAAGGGGCGGCAGAGGACGCTCTTGCCGTTGCCGCGAAGGCCCACGCCGGTGAGGCGGGCATAACAGTAGGCGCCGCCCAAGGCCGCCCAACCATCGCGCTTGCCCACGAGCGGGTCGCTACCGGAGCCCAAACGGATGGTGGCAGAGGCCGTGTTAGGGACGAGTTCGCCGTCTTTATAGCGTTCCGGGGTGGCGAGGAGTTCGCCGGAGTCACCGTCCGCGTGGAGGAGGGGCGCCAGGGAGAGGCCGAGAATCAGCAGTGCCGCCCAACGTCCCATGGCGCACCTCTTAGGCGAGGGCCCAGTCGCGGCGGGCGGCGGCGAAGGCGCGAGCGCGGTGTGAGAGGGCGGCCTTGACGGCGTCGGGCAGTTCGCCGAAGGATTGGTCGTAGCCTTCGGGCACGAAGAGGGGGTCGTAACCGAAGCCGTGGCCGGCGTCGCGCCCCTCGGGCAGGATGGTGCCGCGGCACTCGCCGCGCAACACGCGGGTCGGCTGGCCGGGCACGGCGAGTGCGAGGACGCAGACGAAGCGGGCGGTGCGGCGCTCGGGCGGCACGCCGGCGAGCTCGCGCAGGAGCTTGGCGTTGTTGGCGGCGGTGTCGCCGTGGGTGCCGGCGTAGCGCGCGGAGCGGACGCCGGGCTCGCCGCCCAGGGCGTCCACCTCCAGGCCGGAATCGTCGGCGAGGGCGGGGAGGCCGGTGGCGTCGCGCCAGGCCTCGGCCTTGATGCGGGCGTTGGCCTCGAAGGTCAGGCCCGTCTCCTCGGGGTCGGGCACGTTGGGGAAGGCATCCGTGCCCACGAGCTCGACGCCGGGGAGCATCTCGCGGATTTCCGCGAGCTTGTGGGCGTTGCGGGTGGCGATGAGGAGCTTCACAGGGTGCCCTCGCGGAGGCGCTGGGCCACGCCGCGCAGGCGGCGCAGGGTGCGGTCGCGCCCCAGGAGCCAGAGGGTCTCGAAGAGGCCGGGACCCTCGCCGCGGCCGGAGACGGCCACGCGGATGGGGTGGACCAGGCCGCCCAGGCCGCAGCCCTTGGCCTCGCCCATGGCGCGCACGAGGGCCTCGAGCGACTCCACGGTGAAGTCCGGCGCGGCCTCGATGGCGGCGGCGACCTCGTCGAGCAGGGCGGGGACGCCCTCGGCATGGAGGCGCTTGTTCACGGCCTTTTCGTCAAAGGGATACTCCTCGGCGAAGAACCAGACGCAGTTGGCCGGGATGTCGGCGTAGGTCTTGGTGCGGGGCTGGATTTGGTCGAGCAGGTCGGCGCGCAGGCCGTTGAGCGGCTCGTGGGGGAGGCCGGCGGCGGCGAGGCGGGCGTCGAAGGCCTCGGTGAAGGCCTCGCGGGGCTGCTTGGCGATGTATTCGCCGTTCATCCAGGTGAGCTTCTTGATGTCGAAGCGGGCGGGGCTGGCCTTGCAGTGCGCGAAGTCGAAGGCCTCGGCCATCTCTTGGCGGGACATGATTTCGCGGTCGTCGCCGGGCGCCCAGCCGAGGAGAGCCAGGAAGTTGAAGAGGGCGTCGGGCAGGAAGCCGAGCTCGCGGAACTCGCCCACGAAGGCCGAGCCGTCGCGCTTGGAATAGGGCTTGCCCTGGTTGTTGACGATCATGGGCAGGTGGGCGTAGCGCGGGATGGGGGCGCCCAGGGCCTTGAAGAGCTGGATGTGCTTGAAGGTGTTCTCCACGTGGTCGTCGCCGCGGATGATGTGGGTGACGCCCTGCGTGATGTCGTCGAGCACGTTGGCCAGGTGGAAGACGGGCGAGCCGTCGGAACGCACGATGACGAAGTCCTGCGTGTCCTTGGCCTTCTTCTTCATGTGGCCCTTCACGAGGTCGTCGTACTCGATGACGCCTTCCTTGGGCATGCGGAAGATGACGCACTCGCCCTGGCCGCCCTTGTTTTCCTTGTAGGCCAGGCCGCGGCGGAGGAGGTCCTCGGCCACTTCCAGATGGTGCTCGCGCTGACTGGTCTGGTAGAGGATCTCGCCGTCCCAGTCCAGGCCCAACCACTTCATGCAGTCGAGCAGGGCCTGGATGGCCTCGGGCGTCGAGCGTTCCAGGTCCGTGTCCTCCACGCGCAGGAGGAACTCGCCGCCCACGTGCCGGGCGAAGAGCCAATTGAAGATTGCTGCGCGGATGTTCCCGATGTGCACCTTGCCGGTGGGCGACGGCGCGAAACGTACCCGAACTTGCTCTGCCATATCAAATCCTTTCGGCGGCCATTATAGCATAACGGGGCGCTGTGCGCCCCTGGAGAACGGAGAACGGAAAACGGAGAACGGAAGGGGCGGCAGGGCCGCCCCTAGAGAACAGAGAACAGAAAACAGAGCGTGCAGCGGCGAAGCCGCAAACCTTCCACGGCCACAGAACGCCCTGCGGGGCGACGGGTGGGGTGGTGGGAGAACTGTGGAGGGTTTGCCCTGCGGGGCTGACACGAAGGACACGAAGGACCACGAAGATACACGAAGGGGGAAACCGCCGATGTTTCTTCGCTTCACTCGAAAGACCTTCGGTAGTCCACCGATTGGAGCCGATTAGGGGCCGGCTACCGCCGGCAGGACGCTCCGGTTTTCACCACAAAGAACACAAAAGAACACAAAGGGCACAAAGAACGTAACGTAGAAGGCAACGCTGTGGGCGGGCCGTGCGTGCGCACAAGGCGCACGTCCGGCCCGGGGGGCCTGTAGGGCATGGCGGGCTTCGCACGCCACGCTTTGGTTTTAGGAACCCCACAGGGTTAACTTTCCACAAGTGGCCATTCGTCACTCCGTCGCCCCGCAGGGGCGTTCTGTAGCCGTGGAAGGTTTGGCCCTCCGGGCCTGCACGCTCCGTTCTCTGTTCTCCAGGGCGCGTCAGCGCCCCCTGTCCTATTAGTCCTACTGCGGCGTCCTTTTGGCACGTCGCAGACGTGCCGGGGGTGCAGGGGCAATTGGAAGCTTGGAAGTTTGGAGGCTTGGCTTTATCACTTGCACAAACACTCCGTCCGTCGCGCGCTTGCCGCGCGTTCCGTTTTCCGTGGCCGTGGAAGGTTTGGCCCTCCGGGCCTGCACGCTCCGTTCTCCGGGGCGGCACAAGCCGCCCCTTCCAATCAGCCAATCAGCCAATCTCCCAATCAGCTCCTCGTTGCGCGAGGAAGCGGCGGAGGGTCTCGACGCTGACGTGGAGGCGGCGGGCGATGCGAGCGCGGGAGAGGCCTTGGGCCAGGAGACGATGGACGGTCTCGGCATGGGGAGTGAGACTGGAACTGCGACTGCCGAGGGGACGGCCCAGACGGCACCCTTCAGCGCGACGACGGGCCAGAGCCTCACGCGTGCGTTGGGAGATGAGGTTGCGCTCGATCTCGGCGGAGATGCCCAGCGCGAAGGCAAGCACCTTGCTGGGAATGTCGTCACCCAGGCGATAGTTGTCCTTGATGGTCCAGACGCGGATGTCACGCTGGAGGCAATGGTTGAGCACCTCCAGAATCATGAAGAGCGAACGGCCCAGACGCGACAGTTCGGAGCAGAGGAGCAGGTCGCCGCCGTGGGCGTGACGCAGCAGTTTGCCCAAGCGCCGGCGCGCCCAGGGCTTGGTGCCGGAGACGGTCTCCTCGATCCATTTGTCCACGCGGAGGCCCTGGGTGGCGCAGAAACGTTTGATCTCGAAGCGTTGATTTTCAACGGTCTGTTTGTCGGTGGAAACGCGGATGTAGCCGTAGGTCATGGGAGGTCTCGATGGGAAAGTGAAAGTTTTACTTGCGCGAGAGGGGTGGATTATGGCATACTATGGGGCGTTTTTCCGGAGAGGTGGCCGAGTGGTCGAAGGCGCAAGACTGGAAATCTTGTGTGCTCCTTGTGGGCACCGAGGGTTCGAATCCCTCCCTCTCCGCCAGTTATTTCCCACGTTTCGGCGTGGGCTTTTTTGTATCCGGAGGGCGTCATGGAAGGTAAGCAGGCAGAGGTCTGGTTCTCAGATTTGCACACCGTGCCGATGGGCGATGGGCTGCAGGCGAAGCTGAGTAAGCTGATGGTAGCCGCGGGCTTCGACAAGCTGGACCTCAAAGACAAGTTTGTGGCCGTGAAGCTGCACTTCGGCGAGCCGGGCAACCTGGCCTTCCTGCGCATGAACTGGGCGCGGACCGTCTGCGACCTGGTGAAGGAGCAGGGCGGGCGCCCCTTCGTGACCGACTGCAACACGCTCTACGTGGGCGGCCGCAAAAACGCCCTCGACCACCTCGACACCGCCTACATGAACGGCTACAACCCCCTCTGCCTGGGGTGCCACACCATCATCGCCGACGGCCTCAAGGGCACGGACGACGTGGAGGTGCCCGTCCCCGGCGGACAGTACGTCAAGGCCGCCAAGATCGGCCGCGCCGTCATGGACGCCGACGTCGTCATCTCCCTCACCCACTTCAAGGGCCACGAGTGCACCGGCTTCGGCGGCGCCATCAAGAACATCGGCATGGGCTGCGGCAGCCGCGCCGGCAAGATGGAGATGCACGCCGCCGGCAAACCCACCGTCAATCACGACCTCTGCATCGGCTGTGGCCGTTGCGCCAAGATTTGCGCCCACGACGCCCCCCACATCGCCGGCGGCAAAGCCACCATCGACCACGCCAAGTGCGTCGGCTGCGGCCGCTGCATCGGCGTCTGCCCCAAAGACGCCATCACGCCGGACTACGACGCCGCCAACGACGTCCTCAACCGCAAGATGGCCGAATACGCCCTCGCCGTCCTCCACGGCCGCCCCCACTTCCACGTCTCCCTGGCCATCGACGTCTCGCCCTTCTGCGACTGCCACGGCGAGAACGACGTGCCCATCGTCCCCGACGTCGGCATGTTCGCCTCGTTCGACCCCGTGGCCATCGACCGCGCCTGCGCCGACGCCGTGAACGCCGCCGCCCCCATCGCCGACTCCCTCCTCGGCCGCGCCAAAGCGCGCCACACCGACCACTTCGGCACCGTCTCGCCCAGCACCGACTGGCGCTCCTGCCTCGAGCACGCCGAAGCCCTCGGCCTCGGCACCCAAGCCTACACCCTCCACCGCCTCTGATTTGCTATACTACGGCAACACAAGGAGTCACCATGAATCGCATCATCGTCACCGGCGGCGCCGGCTTCATTGGGTCCGCGGTCTGCCGTATGCTCGCCAAGCAGGGCGTCGAAATCCTGAACATCGACAAGCTGACTTACGCGGGCAATCTCTCCAGCCTGGAGCCCGTGGCGCAGTTGCCGAACTACCACTTCCTCCACGCCGACATCTGCGACGCGCCGGCCATGGCCAAGGCCTTCGCCGAGTTCCGTCCGCAGGGGGTGATGCACCTGGCCGCGGAGAGCCATGTGGACCGTTCCATCGACGGCCCGGGCCTCTTCCTGCAGACCAACGTGGTGGGCACCTACACGATGCTCGAGGCCGCCCACGCCTATTGGAAGACCCTCCCCGAGGACGAAAAGGCCGCCTTCCGCTTCCTCCACATCTCCACGGATGAAGTCTACGGCTCGCTCGGGCCCACGGGCCTCTTCACCGAAGAGACGCCCTACGCGCCGCGCTCCCCCTACTCCGCCTCCAAGGCCAGCGCCGACCACCTGGTGAACGCGTGGTTCCACACCTACGGTCTGCCCACCCTCAAGACCAACTGCTCCAACAACTACGGCCCCTATCACTTCCCCGAGAAGCTCATCCCGCTGGTCACGCTCAACGCCCTCGCCGGCCGCCCCCTCCCCATCTACGGCAAGGGCGACAACATCCGCGACTGGCTCTACGTGGAGGACCACGCCCGCGCCCTCTGGCTCGCCCTCACCACCGGCCGCCCCGGCGAGACCTACAACGTCGGCGGGCACAACGAGCGCACCAACCTCCAGGTCGTCCAGGCCATCTGCGCCATCCTTGACGAGCTCCGCCCGCGCGCCGACGGCAAGCCCTACGCCGAGCAGATCGCCTTCGTCAAGGACCGCCCCGGCCACGACGCCCGCTACGCCATCGACCCCTCCAAGATCATGCGCGAACTCGGTTGGAAGCCCCAAGAGACCTTCGACACCGGCCTCCGCCGCACCATCCAGTGGTACCTCGACAACGAGGCCTGGTGGGCGCCCCTCCGCAAGGCCTCCGAAGAGCGCCTCGGCACCGCCCGGTAAAGGGCGGCTGTGCCGCCCCCGGAGAACGGAAAACGGAAAACGGAAAACAGAGAGCGCGCGACAAGCGCGCGACGGGCGAGGCCACTGAGAAACCAAGCCTCCAAACCTCTAAACTTCCAAACTTCCGTCTGGCACTTCACCGTTCGGCGCGTTGCGCCTCTATACCGTGCCCATCCCTTGCGTTTCGATTGTCTTCTGAGAAGCCCATTCGTCGCCGCTTGTCGCACGATGAATGAGGCGGAATGTAAAGCGGCGTTAACCATCGGTCACCCACGTATGAGCACGCCTGAATGTCTTAAATTTCCTGCTTCTCCTAAGGGGGTCTCGGAAGGGTCGCAGAGTCGCCTCCGCGAGACCCGATAGGGGTCGACCGCCGACCCTTAAGGGTTTCGACCCCGACCACTATAGGGTCTCACCCTCGACCACTATAGTGGTTGACCTCGGACCCTTATAGGGTCTCAAAAAGGGCCTTTAGAGCGGCTCAAAAGAGACAGTAGAGCCGCCCTTTAGCAGGGCGCGATCCGCGATTCGGAGAAAATGGGGGAGACCGCGAAGACGTAGGCGCTCCGACGGAGCGCCTGCTGATTAGCTGAATTGGCTGATTAGCTGAATTGGCTGATTAGCTGATTGGACGGTGGCTACGCCGCTGACCGCGACCGCCGCCCTCCGTTTCGCGCCTTGTCGGTCTCCTAAAGTCCTCACCCGTCGCCCCGTAGGGGGCGCTCCTGTATCTCCTGAATCTCCTGTATCTCCTGAGCGCGTGCTAGTTGGCACGTCGCAGACGTGCCGGGGGTGCAGGGGCGAGTGGAAGCTTAGAAGTTTGGAGGCTTGGAGGTTTGGTTTCCCTTGTACAGCGCTTTATTTGTCGCCCGTAAGGGCGTTCTGTTCTCCGTGGCCGTGGAAGGTTTGGCCCTTTGGGCCTGCACGCTCTGTTCTCTGGGGCGCGCTAGCGCCCCTTCCCCTGCCGGGGCGTGGGGCAGCGCCCCACACCCTTCCAATCTCCCAATCAGCCAATCAGCTAAGCTTCTTTATGCCTTTGTGGTCTTTGTGATTTCTAAATGCACTGGTAGCTCTTCGTGTATCTTTGTGGTCCTTCGTGTTCTTCGTGTTTTCCTAAAATCTTCCACGCCCTCCCACCGCCCCACCCGTCGCGCGCTTGCCGCGCGTTCCAATCAGCCAATCAGCCAATCAGCCAATATATGCTACAATAGGCAGTCAACGAAAGGATTGTCACGATGAATGGATTGATTTTGGCGGAGGCGGGCATGACCTTTGCAGAGGCATGGGGTTATGGCGGCTGGTTGATGTGGGTGTTGCTGGCGATGAGCATCGCCGGGCTGGCGTGTTGCGTCTACTTTATCCTGACGTTGCGGGCGGACAACGTGGCGCCGTTGCGTCTGCGCCGCGATTTGCCCAAGTATCTGACGGGCGACGACACCGAGGAGGCGCGCCGCCTGTGCGAGGACGCGCCTTCGCCGCTCTCCGCGGTGATGTTGGCGACGCTCGACGCCATCCGCAACGCCCCGCACGCGAACGCCACGCTCATCGCGCAGGTGGCCGAGAGCGAGGGGCGCCGCCAGGCCGAGGCCATCGAGGGCCGCACACAGTGGTTGCTGGACATCGCGACGATCGCCCCCATGGTCGGCCTGTTGGGCACGGTCATCGGCATGCTGGGGGCCTTCGGGTCCGTGGCCAGCGACGTCGCCGCCGCCAAACCGGCCATGTTGGCCGCGGGTGTGGCCCAGGCCATCGTCACCACCATTTTCGGCCTCTTGGTCGCCATCCCGGCGATGGCGCTCTATGCGTATTTCCGCCGCCGCGCGGGCCGCTTGGTCAGCCACTTGGAGGGCGTCTGCGCGGAACTGATCGCCATCCTGGGCAGCAAGCACGCCGGGGAGTGAACCATGAACTTCCGCTCCAAGCGCGCGGCGTTGCCGCAGTTTCAGATGACGGCGATGATGGACGTCGTCTTCCTGCTCCTGTGCTTCTTCGTCACCACGTCGGTCTATTCGCAGTGGGAGCTGGGGCTTGAGATGAAGCTCCCGGCGGCGCAGAGCGGCAGGGCCTCCACCGCCTATTCCAAGACCATCGTGCTCAACGTGGCGCAGGATGGCTCGGTCGTCCTCATGCAACGCCGCATCGATGGCGCCGCCTTGGCCGACGAGCTCAAGCGACTGGCCGCGCGCGACCCCGACTGCGTGGTCAGCGTCCGGGCCGACGCCGGCACGGAATACGGCAAGGTCTTGGCGGTGGTCGATGCGTGCGTGGCCGCGGGGCTGACCAACGCCTCCTTCGCCACCACCGCCGCCGCGCCCGCGCCGACCGCGTTGCCCCCGCCGCCGGACCTCGAGGAGGCTGAGTGATGGAGGTGTGGCTCTTTGAGGCGCTGATGTTGCTGGCCTTCGGGTGCAGCTGGCCGGCCTCCATCGCCAAGTCGTTGCGCACGCGTTTTGTGCGCGGCAAGTCGCCGGCCTTCATGTTCATTGTCCTGGGCGGCTATCTCTGCGGCATCATCCACAAGTTGCTCAACCCCGCGGGGCCGGACGCCGGCTTCCTGGCCCAGCACGTCATCTGGCTCTACGTGCTCGACATGGCGCTGGTGGGCACCGACCTCACGCTCTACTTCCTCTTCCGCAAGAACACCGAGCCGGTGCGGGCCGGGGTCTAAGCCATGCTCCGCACCATCCTCCTGGTCACCAGCTTTGCGCTGGGGTGGTTCTGCCCATGGCTGTCGGCCTTCAAATGGTTGATGCCGTGGTGCCTGGTCTACATGCTCACCGCCGTCTTCCTGCGGATGGAGTTCACGCCGCGCGCCATCCACTGGCGGCACTGGGTCATCATCGCCGTCAACGTGCTGGGGGCCTTCGCGGTGTGGGGCGGGCTCCTGCTCTTTGGCGTGCAGGAACGGTTCGCGCAGGCGGCCTTCTTCACCTCGATCACCCCCACCGCCACCGCCGCGCCGGTCATCGTGAGTCTGCTGGACGGCAGCATCACCTTTGCCTCCATGGGCTTTTTGCTCGGCGCGCTCTGCGTCAGCGCGGCCCTGCCCATCGCCATCCCCATCGTGCTGCACCAGAGCGCGTGGGTCGCCCTGCCCACCATCCTCATGCGCGTCTGCTTCGTGACGTTGCTGCCCTTCGTGGTGGCGCTCCTCCTGCGCCGGCGCTTCGGCGAACGGGCCCGCCGCGTGGGCCGCGCCCTCACCCCCTCCACGCTCTACGTCTGGATTGCCCTGGTCGCCCTCATCGCCGCCAGCGCCTCCCGCACGCTCGAGGAACACGCCACCCAGTATCCCCGCGCCGACGTCCTCTGGGTGCTGGCCATCGACCTGGCCCTCTGCGTCTTCTGGTTCGCCCTCGGCGCCCTGCTTGGGGGCCGGCGGCGCCGCCGCGAATGCTCCCAGCTCCTCGGCCAAAAGAACACCTCCTACACCACCTACCTCGCCCTCACCTGCGACCCCACCGGCTTCTCCATGCTCGGCCCGGCCTTCTACGTCTTCTTCCACAACGCCTGGAACGGCCTCCAGCTCATCTTCCACAAGCCGAAGGGCGCTCTGACACACCCGAGGAACAACGCATGCGGACGCGAAACGCCAAGCCGGTGAACAGAACGCACGCCAAACGCGCGGCAAGCAAAGCAGCCGGGTGGACGGATCCATCCCGGCAGGAACAGATGGCGCGCTATCGCCGGGCGCATGGCTCCCCGATGGCGATGGCGATTCTGACGACGGTGCTCTTCTTCCCGCCATTGGGCGTGGTCGCCATCGTGATGGCATGCAGGGAGAGGTCATGTTTGGCGGCCGGAGACTTTGCAGGCGCGGAACGGGCGAACAATGCGGCGCGCTCGTGGGCGTTTTGGGCCATGATCATGGGCATTCTGACCGGCCTGCTGTCGATTATCTAACCGCTTTTGCGCGGGGTCGCGCCTCAGTACGGCTGGTCTTGGTGGGCCAGGAAGCGGCGGCGCGACCAACGGGAGCGATGGAGTCCGCAGGGTTTCCACGTAAGACCGTCTTCGCGGAAAAACTTCCCCGGACGGTCAAATCTAGAAGTAATCGCGACAAAAGACGGGTAAATACGCGGGGGTGCGCGATTAGGTGTCTGGAAAATGCTCCTTGATGGAGGTTTTCTGGGTTGGAGGGAAGGCTTGCGGTGGGAAAAAGAGGCAAAATGGGAGGTTGGGGAGGTGGATTTGTGATCTGATGGGTATACTCAAACGCGACGTGGCGAAGACCGTTTTCTTTTGGAAAGGTAATCGCGACACCGTTTTTGGGGGTGTTTTGTTGCGTTTAGGTGTCCTAAATTAGGTTATGGGGAGCCTCCTTTCTGGTCGTTGTGTTGAGATGGTTGTGATGGGGTTAAGGCCGGCGGGGAGAGAGGAGTGCAGGGGTGAGAATAACGCTGATGAAAGGGATCTCGGCGCAACGCAGAGCAGAACGACAAAGAGGGGTTGTCCGTGGCGCTCTGCGCAACGGAGACAGAGGATTCCCTTGCTTTTGGCCCATGTTAGGACTCCTTCCCAAATCCCGGAATTAAGCACCACTGTTACGGACAGGTAATCGCGCATCCCCCCTCCCCGGGGAGGGGGGGACTCCTCTATCATCTCATATTTTCCACAATTCTTCCAGACTCCTAATCGCGCATCCCTCTTTAGGACACC
>CALXMT010000043.1 GCA_944389545.1 uncultured Kiritimatiellota bacterium
GACGCGCTTCCTTTGCACACGCAAAGAAAACACCACTAGAATACCATCTCTGAACAGATAAGATTGCGCAGATTTTGAGCAGATTAAGGGCGTGCTAGCGCACGCAGGACTGCCAGAATGGATTTACCACAAAGGACACAAAGAGCCGCAAAGGACACAAAGGGAATAGGTTGATTGGAAGATGTGAGGCGCTGCCCCACACCCCGGCAGGGGTGGCAGGGCCACGCCCCTTCGTTCTCCTTGCACCCCCGGCACGTCTGCAACGTGCCAAAGGACGCCGGCCAAGCGCGAAGACGATGGGCGGGAGGGAGCGATCAGCGGGCGGTAGCCCGCAAAGCGACCGGCGTTAGCCCATCAGGCTTCGCGCGCACTCGCGTCTTCGCGGGAAAGAGAAACTCGCCACTTGCACAGTGGCTTGCCCGTCGCGCGTTTACGCGCGCTCCGTTCACTGTTCACTGTTCACTGTTCTCTGTTCTCTGGGGCGCGTTAGCGCCCCTTCCGTTCTCCAGGGCGGCATCGCCGCCCTTTTGCTATACTGTGGGCAAGGAGTTCGGCTATGGACGAAGAGAAGATTGCGCAAGGGACCTATGACTTCCGCAATATGCGGAAGGAAGGCTATCGTTATGTGGACAAGACGGCGTTGCTCTATCCGCTCGTCACGCGTGGGATGGACTCCTTCTTCTTCATCTCGCGTCCGCGGCGCTTTGGCAAGTCGCTGATGCTTTCGACGCTGGAGTGTCTCTTCCGCGGCGAGCGCGAACTCTTCAAGGGGCTTGCCATCGACAAGATGGATTATGATTGGGCGGAGTATCCCATCCTGCACTTCAACTTCGGCACGATGGATGTGACGACGTTTGAGGCCTTCCTGGCCGGTTTTGTGGCGCGTGTGCAGGAAGTGATTGAGAATGCCAAGGTCACTTATAATCCCACCCTTGCCCCGAACGACAATTTCTCGCGTGCCATCAAGGCTCTTGCCCGGGAGCGCGGCAAGCCTGTGGTTATTCTCATTGACGAGTATGACGCGCCCGTCGGTGCAGCGCTGAACGACATCGAGAAGGCCACGGCCATCCGCGCCAAACTTTCCGCCTTTTACGGTGAAATCAAGAACAACGTCGGCAACATCCGCTTCATGATGATGACGGGCGTGACGAAGTTCACGCAACTCTCGGTCTTCTCGGCCCTCAACAATCTTACCGACCTGACGCTTCAGCCCGAGGCCGCCACGCTTCTGGGCTACACCGAAGAGGAGTTGGAGGCCAACTTCAGCAAGTCGATGCACCGCCATGCCGAGGTCATGGGCCTCTCCTACGAAGATTATCGCGGCCAACTCCGCTGGTGGTACAACGGCTATCGTTTCTCGCCGCGGTGCAAGACCAAGGTCTACAACCCTCTGGCCATCGGCCGTACATTGTCTCGGCAGAGCGAATTCTTCGAGCCCACCTGGTCGGAGACCGGCCACTCCACCGCCCTCATGCAGTATCTCTCCACCCATCCCCTCACCGCCCGCGACTACGAATGCATCCCGAGAGTCACGCGTGCCGTCTTCGATGTCTACGATTTGGACAACATCGGGTACAAGACCTTCCTTTACCAGGGCGGTTATCTCACCATCAAGGATTTCAGCCCCATCAGCGGCTACACCCTCGGCATTCCCAATGAGGATATTCGCCAGGATCTCAACCAAATTCTCGTGGACCAGGCTATGCAGGGAGACGACGACCAAGGGTGGAACAAGGCCTGCGTCGCGCTGTTGGAGTATGACTTCCCCACCTTCTTTACTTGCCTCAAATCCTTCTACGCCCGTCTCACCTACGGTGCGAAGGAGGAGCACGTGAACGAGGCTTCTTACCAGCGCAGTCTCTTTGTCTTGCTCACCGCCGGTGGGCTTCGCGTTGTCTCCGAGGACACCCAAGCGCAAGGACGTGCCGACCTTGTGGCCGATGCCTTTGGACGCGTCTTCATCTTCGAGCTCAAGGTCGGCGGCACGGCCGAAGAGGCCCTCGCGCAAATCCGCGACCGCCGCTACGACCTGCCCTATCTCGCTTCTGCCCAGACCATCCACCGCATCGGCCTGGTCTTCGATCCCAAGACCCACCAACTCCTCGACACCGCCGTCGAACCTGTACGGTGACGGTATCCACGAAGACACAAGGGGTGGCTTCGCCACCCTGCTGATTGGCAGATTAGCTGATTGGAGACGCCCCTGCGGGCGATGGGCGGGGCGATGGGAGTGTGTGGAAGGTTCGCCCTGCGGGGCTGAGACGAAGGTGCACGAAGGACCAAGGGGCGGCGAAAGCCGCCCCTTAGGCTTGCTGGCCTTGACGGAGGGGGAGGAGGGTCGGGAGGGGGAGGGGGAGGGCCAAGAGGGCGGCGAGGAGGTCGGCGAGGGATTGGGCGGCGACGACGCCATCGAGGCCGAACCAGAGGGGGAGGAGGACAATGGCGGGGAGGAAACAGAGGCCTTGGCGGGAGGAGGCGAGGAGGGAGGCGCGAATGGGTTTGCGGATGGCTTGCATCATCATGTTGCAGGGGACAATCCAGGCCGAGAGGAGCAGGGTGGCCATTTGCCAGCGGAGGGCCGATGCGCCCACTTGGGTGACGAGCGGGTCGCCCGTCTGGAAGCAATCGACCACCTCCGGGGCCCAGAGCCAACAGACCGCGGCGACGAGGGCGAGGAAGGCGCCGCCGGCGGTGACCAGGAAGCGGAAGCCTTCGTAGACGCGTCGCCAGAGCCGGGCGCCGTAGGCGAAGGCGCAGACCGGTTGGAAGCCTTGGCCCAGGCCGATGAGGGCCGAGCCGACGAATTGGGTGAGGCGGGTGACGATGCCCATGCCGGCGAGGGCGGCGGCGCCGTAGGCCGCGGCGGCGTGGTTGAGCGCGGCCATCGCCACGCAGGCGAGGCCTTGACGGAAGAGCGAGGGTGCGCCGCCGCGCACGATCTCGCCCAGCGCGGCGCGGGTGGGGGCGAAGGCCCGCAGGCGCACGGGCACCACCGCGGCACGGCGGTTGAGCCGCCAGAGGAGCAGGAAGCTGACCGTCTGGCTGAGGGCGGTGGCGGCGGCGGCCCCGGCCACGCCCCAACCGAAAACGAAGATGAAGAGGGGGTCGAGCAGGCAGTTGAGGACGGCCCCGGCGACGATGCCGACCATCGCGAGGGTGGCCTTGCCTTGGAAGCGGAGTTGATTGTTGAGCGTGAGGGCCGCGCACATGGGCGGCGCGCCGAGCAGGACGATGGCGACGTAGGGCGCGGTCACGGGGAGGAGGTCGGCGGGCGAGCCGATGGCCAGGGTGAGGGGCCGTAGGAAGAGCAGTCCCGCCGCGGCGAGGAGGCATCCGGCGAGGGCGGAGCAGACCAATCCCACGGCGGCCATGCGCCGCGCGCCGTGGCGGTCCCCCGCGCCGAGCATCCGCGCCAGGGTGTTGCCCGAGCCGTGTCCAAAGAAGAAGCCCGTGGCCTGGATGACGGCCATGACGGGGAAGGCCACGCCCACGGCCGCCACGCTCGCGGTGTCGAGCCGACCCACGAACCAGGCATCCGCCACGTTGTAGAAGGCGGAGATGAGCATGCTGGCGATGGTGGGGATGGCGAGGCGCAGGATGAGCCCCCGCACGGGGGCTTCGCGGAGGCGGCGCAGGTCTTCGGCGGGGTGGGGCACGTCAGTTCAGACGCCCGGACATCTTGTACTGGAAGAGCTGGGTGCGGATCTCGTTCTGGAGGGCCTCGTCGTAGGTGAACTTCTCGATCTTCTTGTGGTTCACGTTGGCGCGGACCAGGATTTTGGGATAGAGGGGCGTGTCGTCCTCGGGTTCGCCCTCGATGACGAAGAGGCCGGTGTCCACCAGGAGCTGGAGGGTCTGGCGGAAGAGCGCGGGGTCCATCTGGTAATGGTACTTGCGGACGTCGCCGAAGGAGGGGTCCTTGTAGTCGATGTTGAAGTCGTCGCCCACGGTCACGGACATCCCTTCGAGGACGGTGATCTGGCCTTCGTTGCGCATGTCGCAACGGACGCGCGGGGCGGTGGGGGACTCCTGGTAGTAGATCTGCACCCAGTTGAGGCGCGACTCCTGGACGGTGAATTCCTCGGGCGCGCGGTACCAATAGGGCGAACAGCCGGCGCAGGCGAGGAGGGCGAGGAGGGGGAGGAAGGCGAGACGTTTCATGGCGTGCTCCAATCAGGGGTCCCAGGGACGGTAAACGAAGAGGGGGGCCTCGCAACGGAGGCGGAGGGTGGGGGCCTTGGCGCGGTTGAGGGTGGCCCGCCAGAGGGAGGCCAGCAACAGGTCCACCACCGGCCAGACGAGGCCGCGGGCCGTGACGCGTTGCGGTCGCAGGGAAATCAGCGAGACCGCGCCGCCGGGGCGCACGTCCAGTGTGTGTTCGCCGGAGGGGAAGAGGTCGAAGCGGCCATCGTTCGCGAAGAGTGTGGCTTCGGTCGCGGTCTCGTAGATGTGCGCGAGGTTGGCGAGGGCGTGGTCCATGCGGCGGCCCAAGACGGCGAAGTAGTTCAGGCGCGCGGTGGGGGCGTTGCGGCGGCACCAGCGGATGGCCTTGGCCAGGTCGCAAGTCTCCTGTTCGTCCTCGTGGAAGAGGAGGCCCGGCGGGACGGCCTCGCGCAGGGTGTCGCCGTCGCCCACCACTTGGAGGAGCGGGGGCGCGCCGGGCGGCGGCAGACGGTCGCAGCAGACGCACCCATCGCAGGCCGCCAAGGCCGCGCGTTCCCCCGGCGTCTCGGGCGGGGCGCCGTTCGCGATGACGGCCAGACGGGTCATGGGACAAGCGTGTAGCCCAGGTCCTCGATGTCCGCCGCCAAGGTGTCGGGCAACGGCCCCACGACGTCAAAGGCGTCCGGGCCGGCCTGGGTCACCTCCGTGACGCCCGGATAGCCGGCGAGCAACTTGCGCACCGCCCCCCGGCAATGGTCGCACATCATGCCCTTGACGGTCACGCGGCGCGTGGAATTCGATTCGTTCATGGCTGTTTCCTTTCGTTGAGAGTAGTATAGCATAGGGGCGGCGCCCTTGCCGCCGCTATGCGAGAGAACGGAGAACAGAGCGTGCAGGCCCGAAGGGACAAACCTTCCACGGCCACGGAGAACAGAGCGCCCCTTCGGGGCGACGGACGGGGCGATGGGAGTGTGTGGAAGGTTTACCCTGCGGGGCTGACACAAAGGTGCACAAAGGACCACGAAGGGGCACAAAGGGGCCGGCTACCGCCGGCAGGACGCACAGTGTTTTGGAAATCACGAAGGACACAAAGGGCACAAAGAGAAGTGGCTGATTAGCTGATTGGTTGATTGGAGGGGTGTGGGGCGCTGCCCCACGCCCCGGCAGGGAGAAGTTCTCCCTGCACCCCCGGCACGTCTGCGACGTGCCAAAGGACGACGCGGCAGTCGACCAAGCGCGAAGCCGATGGGCGGGAGGGAGCGATCAGCGGGCGTTTAGCCCGCAAAGCGACCGGCGTTAGCCCATCGGGCTTCGCGCATACTGGCGTCTTCGCGGAAAAAGAACCGCTGATTCCCTGGCCACTCCTGCGCCGCCCTTATGTTATAATGCCGAAAAAGACGAAAGGAACCTGACATGAAGCAGTGTGCGATTGCCTTGATTGCGATTTTGGGTTTGGCGGCGAGCGCCGTGGCCGAGAACGTGAAGTTGCCTGAGCCCCAGAAGACGGGCGGGATGCCCTTGATGGAGGCGTTGGCCAAGCGTTCCACCAGCCGCCGCACGGCCGGCGAGGCCCCCACGCCCCAGCAGCTCTCCAACCTCCTCTGGGCCGCCAATGGCATCACGCGCCCCGACGGCAAGCGCACCGCGCCCTCAGCGATGGACAAGCGTGAGATCGAGATCGCCGTCCTCACCAAGAATGGCCTCTTCACGTGGGACCCCGAGGCCAACGAGCTGATCGAGACCCCCGCCTGCGTGGTGCTGGACGACCAACTGCGCGGCGCCTCCGCCCTCCTCATCTACCACTACAACAAGTCCCTGCAGGCCCGCGACGCCGCGTTGGCCGACTGCGGCTTTGTGGGGCAGAACGTCTACCTCTTCTGCGCCTCCGAGGGGTGGAAGACCGTCTTCCTGGGCACCGTCGACCGCGCCAAGTTCGCCGTCGCCCTGGGCCGCGGCGAGGACGAGATCCTCTTCGCCCAGCGCATCGGCGTGAAGTAAGGTGGAGACGCGGTTCGAGAACGAGCGGGTCTCCGGGCCGGCGGGCTTTCGCCTGTCGGCCCCCTTCGCGCCCATGGGCGACCAGCCCGAGGCCATCGACGCGGTCTGCCACGGCTTCGAGCAGGGCGCCGCGCGCGAGATTCTCCAGGGCGTGACGGGTAGCGGCAAAACCTTCACGATGGCCAACGTCATCGCCCGTCTCCAGAAGCCCACCCTCGTCATCTCGCACAACAAGACCCTCGCGGCCCAGCTCTACGCCGAGCTCAAGGGCTTCTTCCCCGACAACGCCGTCGAGTATTTCATCTCCTACTACGACTACTATCAGCCCGAGGCGTACATCCCCCAGACCGACACCTACATCGAGAAGGACGCCTCCATCAACGAGGACCTCGAGCGCTTCCGCCTGGCCGCCTCGCACGCGCTCCTTGGCCGCCGCGACACCATCATCGTCGCCTCCGTCTCCTGCATTTACGGTCTGCTTTCGCCCGAGGACTACCGCGGCTTGATGATCTCCCTGCACGAGGGGCAGGAGATCGTCCGCGAAGACCTCATGGCCCAGTTGACGGAGATCCAATACACCCGCAACGACTACGAGCCCAAGCCCGGCGTCTTCCGCGTCCGCGGCGATGTGCTCGACATCTTCCCTTCCTATTCCACCGAGGGCATCCGCGTCTCCTTCTTCGGCGACGAGATCGAGTCCCTCAAGTCTATCAACGCCGTCACGGGGCGCGTGGCCGGGGCGATGCCCTCGTGCCTCCTTTCGCCCGCCAAGCAGTTCGTCATGCCCAAGAGCCAGCTCATGGGCGGCGTCGAGCGCATCAAGGAGGAACTCCGCGAACGCCTGGCCGAACTCGACCGTGACGGCAAACTCCTCGAGGGGCAGCGCCTCCGTCAACGCACGGAGTACGACCTCGCCATGCTCGCGGAGATGGGTTACTGCACCGGCATCGAAAACTACTCCGCGCCCCTGGCCGGCCGCGCCTCCGGCGTGCCCCCGCCCACGCTCATCGACTACTTCGGCGGCGACTTCCTCTGCATCATCGACGAGAGCCACGTCACGCTCCCCCAGATCCGCGCGATGTACAACGGCGACCAAGCCCGCAAGCAGATCCTCGTGGACAACGGCTTCCGTCTCCCCTCGGCCAAGGACAACCGCCCCCTCACCTTCCAGGAGTTCGACGAGCGCGTGGGCCGCATCCTCTACGTCTCCGCCACGCCCGGCCCGCACGAACGCGCCGTCTCCACCGTCACCGCCCAGCAGGTCATCCGCCCCACCGGCCTCCTCGACCCCGTGGTGGAGGTCCGCCCCCTCGCCGGCCAGATTGACGACCTCATCGAGGAGATTCGCGCCAACGCCGAGCGCGGCGGCCGAACCCTCGTCGCCGCCCTCACCAAACGCGCCTGCGAAGACCTCTCGCAATACCTCGCCGACATCGGCATCCGCGCCGAGTGGCTCCACTCCGACATCGACGCCATCGGCCGCGTGGACATCCTGGGCCGCCTCCGCCGCGGCGACTTCGACGCGCTCATTGGCGTCAACCTCCTGCGCGAGGGCCTCGACCTCCCCGAGGTCACCCGCGTGGCCATCCTCGACGCCGACAAAGAGGGCTTCCTGCGCTCCGAGACCTCTCTCATCCAGACCGCCGGCCGTTGCGCCCGCAACGTCGATGGCAAGGTCATCCTCTATGCCGACATCGAGACCCCCGCCATCAAGGCCGTCCTTGATGTCACCCGCGAGCACCGCGCCAAACAGGAGGCCTACAACGCCGCCCACGGCATCGTCCCGCACACCGTTCGCCGCGCCATCAACGAGGACCTCACCGCCGAGGACACCCCCGGCGGCGCCGCCCCGCCCACGCCCGGCCAACCCCGCCGTGGCAAGGGCCGTCACGCCCCGCCCAAAAAGCCCGCCCCCACCTCCCTCGTCGCTGAATCCGGCCTCGCCAAGGAGGACCTCCTCGAGGCCCTCTCCCGTCTGGAGGCCGAGATGCGCCAAGCCGCCGAGGCCCTCGAGTTTGAGCGCGCCGCCCTCCTCCGCGACGAACTCCGCGCCCTCCGCAAAGAGGTGCGCTGACGCGCACCAGAGAACAGAGAACGGAAAACAGAAAACAGAGCGCCCCTGCGGGGCGACCGACGAAGCCGTTGTGCAAAGCGGCGAAGCCGCCGTCCTATAGGTCCTATGTGTCCTATTGGTCCTACCGCGCCGTCTTCCAATCAGCCAATCAGTCCGTGCAGGCGCAAAGCGCCAAACCTTCCACGGCTATCATCGGGGCGGCGTTACTGCCGCCCCTTGTCCTACCGCGTCGTGTTATGGCACGTCGTAGACGTGCCTGCGGGTGCAGGGGTAATTGGAAGCTTGGAAGTTTGGAGGCTTGGAAGCTTGGCTCCCTTCAGCGTTATTCCGTCGTGCTAGTTGGCACGTCCATCGGACGTGCCGGGGGTGCAGGGAGAACTTCTCCCTGCCGGGGTGTGGGGCAGCGCCCCACACCTTCCAATCAGCCAATCAGCTAAAATCCCCTTTGTGTCCTTTGTGGCAAATCCATTCTGGCAGTCCTGCCGGCGGTAGCCGGCCCATATTTGCGTTGGGGAGTAGGATTATGGTAAGGTATTGTCGTTTCCGCAGAGCAGGGGAGTCCCGATGAACCGGTTGCAGTATTTGATTCGTCGCTTGATGTTGTTGGTGCCGACCTTTTTCGGCATCACGGTGGTTTGCTTCTTGCTGACGCGTCTGTTGCCGGGCGGTCCGGTGGATATGATGTTGGCGCAGATGCAGGGCGCGGGCGGTGGCGGCGGCGAGGCCGGCGGCGGCGCAAACGCGGCCCTGGTGAGCGAAGAGATGCGCGCGACGCTGAACAAACAGTTCGGCTTCGACCGCCCCATCTGGGAACAGTATTACACCTGGGCGGTGGAAAACCATCTCGGCATGTCCATGCACAGCTATATGTATCCGGACTCGACGGCGTGGGAGCGCATCAGCGAGCGTCTGCCGGTCTCGGTGTGGTTCGGCGTGGTGGCCTTCCTGCTGAGCTATCTGGTCTGTATCCCGCTGGGCATCGCGAAGGCCTTGCGCCACGGGACGCCCTTTGACTTCGCGACAAGTGCGTTGGTCTTCACGGCTTACTCAATCCCCGCCTTCGCGGTCGGCATGATTCTGAAGATGTGCCTCAGCGGCACGGTCGACGGCCTGTGGGATGTCTTCCCCATCGGCGGCTTCGAGAGCGACGCGGTGGTGCAGGCCGTGGCCGCCGGCGAGGCCGGTTGGTGGACCCAGTTCTGGGACCGCGCCTACCACATGGTCCTGCCCGTGACGGCCTATGTGATGACCTCGTTCGCGTTGCTGACCATCATGATGAAGAACTCGCTGATGGAGCAGATGAGCGCGGAATATGTGCGTACGGTGCTGGCCAAAGGCGCCACGCGTCGCCGCGCCATCTGGTGCCACGCCCTGCGCAACGCCTTGATTCCCATCGCGACGGGCTTCGGTAGCATCCTGGGCGCCCTCTTCGCCGGCTCGATGATTATCGAGACCCTCTTCGAAATCCCCGGCATGGGCCAGCTCTCCCTCGAAGCGTTGATGCAGCATGACTACGCCGTCTTCATGGCCATGCTCGTGATGACCGCCTCCATCCAGCTCCTCGGCAACCTCCTCTCCGACTTCTGCTACATGCTGATCGACCCCCGTATCCACTTCGACTGAGGGGCGGCTGTGCCGCCCCGCTGATTGGCTGATTAGCTGATTGGCTGATTGGATGTGGGGCCCCGCCCCACACCCCGGCAGGGAGAAGTTCTCCCTGCACCCCCGGCACGTCTGCGACGTGCCAAAGGACGATGCAGCAGGAGATTCATGAGATTCAGGAGCTACAGGAGCGCGCGGCAAGCGAGCGATGGGCGAGCCGCCGTGCAATAAATAGAAGGCGTGCGCCAGCACGCCCCAAATCTGCTTCAATCTGCGTAATCGGCGGTTTCCCAGACAGTCTTTGTGTGTCTTCGTGGTCCTTCGTGACCTTCGTGTCAGCCCCGCAGGGCAAACCTTCCACATTCTCCCAGCGCTCTCTTCGTCGCGCGCTTGCCGCGCGCTCCGTCCTCCGGGGCACCGTAGGTGCCCCTCCAATCAGCCAATCAGCGAATCAGCCAATCAGCCGCATAAGGGCGGCTTTGCCGCCCTTATGCTACAATTGCGGCGTGAACGACATCCTGCGCGAGAAACTCAAACACCTGCCAGAAAAGCCCGGTTGCTACCTCTATCGCGACCGTGCCGGCACCATTATCTACGTCGGCAAGGCCGTCAACCTCCGCCGCCGCGTGCAGAGCTACTTCCGCGCCTCCACCATGCGCCACGCTCCGCCCAAACTCCGCAGTTTGGTCCACCACGTTGAAGACCTCGAGATCCGCGTCGTCCGCACCGAGGCCGAGGCCCTCCTCACCGAGAGCCACCTCATCAAGACCTACCGCCCCCGCTTCAACATCCTCCTGCGCGACGACAAACGCTACCTCTCCCTCAAGGCCGACCCCTCGCGCCCCTTCCCGCGCATTGTCACCTGCCGCATCGTCCGCGACGACGGCGCGCGCTACTTCGGCCCCTTCCCCTCTTCCACCGTCGTCCGCGCCGCCCTCGACTTCACCGAGAAACGCTACGGCCTGCGCAAGTGCGGCAGCCTCGACCCCTGCCCCGACGACCACACCCACTGCATGGCCGACGTCATCCGTTTCTGCACCGCGCCCTGCCTCGGCCGCATCTCCGAGGCCGACTACCGCGCCCGTTTCGACGAGGCCTGCGCCTTCCTCCGCGGCGAGCGCCCCGCCGTCATCGAAGAGGTCCGCCAACAGATGCTCGAGGCCTCCGCCAAAGAGGACTTCGAGAAGGCCGCCCGCCTCCGCGACACCTGGCTCGCCCTCAAAGAGCTCACCCGCGAACGCGCCCGCGCCCGCCTCATCCCCGCCCTCAAAAAGCCCACCGCGGAAGAGGGCCTCGCCCAACTCGCCGAACTCCTCGGCCTCGACCGGCCCCCGCGCGTCATCGAGTGCTTCGACATCTCCCACCTCATGGGCACCCACACCGTCGCCTCAATGGTCGTCGCCGTCGACGGCATGCCCGACAAACGCCGCTACCGCCGCTTCCGCATCCGCTCCGTCTCCAACGACGACCCCCACGCCATGGCCGAGGTCATCCGCCGCCGCTACACCCGCGTCCTCAACGAAGGCCTCCCCCTCCCGCACCTCATCCTCTGCGACGGCGCCGAACTCCAGGTCCGCGCCACTCGCGCCGTCCTCCGCGAACTCTGCCTCTTCGACGCCATCCCCGTCGCCGGCCTCAACGAACACTTCGAGGAAATCGTCCTCGATGACGGCCGCCCCAACCTCATCCTCCCCCGCGACTCCCCCGCCCTCCAGATTCTCATCCGCCTCCGCGACGAAGCCCACCGCTTCGCCATCACCTTCAACCGCGCCCTCCGCCTCCGCGCCCTCAAAGAATCCGTCCTCGACGAGCTCCCCGGCATCGGTCCCGCCCGCAAACGCCAGCTCCTCGCCGCCTTCGGCTCCCTCCGCCGTCTCGCCGCCGCCTCCGAGGAAGACATCGCCGCCCAGCCCGGCATCACCCCCGCCCTCGCCAAAGCCATCAAAGACGCCCTCCAAGTCCGCGTCCACGACTTCGACTAAGGGCGGCATCGCCGCCCCGCTGATTGGCTGATTAGCTGATTGGCTGATTGGTAACGCCCCTGCGGGGCGACAAGCGAAGTTGCCGTCCATTCAGCGTACGCCGGCATGCCCTTAATCTACTTCAATCTGCACAAACTGCGGTTCCTTTTGCAACGTCTGCTCAAGCGTCGCGGTAGGACATATAGGACGTATAGGACATATAGGACGGGGAGGCTAATGCCGCCCTGTATGCACAGCGACCCCTTCGTCGCCCCGTAGGGGCGTTCCGTTCTCCGTGGCCGTGGAAGGTTTGGCGCTTCGCGCCTGCACGCTCTGTTCTCCGTTCTCCGGGGCGGCGAAAGCCGCCCCTTGGTCCTTCGTGTCAGCCCCGCAGGGTAAACCTTCCACATTCTCCCCGCGCTCTCTCCATCGCGCTTGCCGCGCGCTCCGTTTTCCGTTCTCCGGGGCACTCCGCCGAGCGCCCCGCCACCCCCCTTTCTGAAACCCTTAAGGGTCCGACCTCGACCACTATAGGGTCTCACCCTCGACCACTATAGTGGTTGACCTCCGACCACTATAGGGTCTCACCTCGGACCCTTAAGGGTTTCTCCGACACCCCTCTGTTACCCCTCCAATTCCCCTTTTTTATCCCTCCTTTACCGCCCCGTCCATGCGCGAGTTTTTGCGCCGGCGGGGTGGGGCAGTCTCTTAAGCGCCTACGGGGGCGCCAACACCCCTTTTTGAGCAAAAAACCGTCCCTTCGCACCCGCCTGTTGACCGCCGTGCCCCTCTATGTTACCATTCCAATAACTTCTGTGAAAGGATTGGCCATGGGCACCTCCCCCGCTCCCCAAACCCGCTCGGTTTACACAAAAACCATCGGCGAACTCTCTGCGGGCGCCGGCTCTTAATCTGCCCAAATCTGCGGATTTATCCATCAATCGTATCTGTAGGAGTCAACGATGCAACATTGGTTTTATGGCCAACCCAACACTGAGCCCGAGACGTGGGTCGACCCTGCCACCGGGATTCAGTGGGCGTATTTCACCGCTTCTGGCGGAGCTACCATCTGCGGAGCTGAGAACGTTTCCGGGGAGCTTATTCTCCCTTCGACCATCAATGGCCTTCGTGTGACGGCGATTGGGGAGAGTGCGTTTGAGGGCTGCATCGGCTTGACTGCGGTGATCATCCCGGATGGCGTGACGGCAATCGGGGCCAGTGCGTTTCTGGGATGTGTCAATCTGACCTCGGTGACGATTCCGGACAGCGTGAAGAGAATCGGATGCAGTGCGTTTACGGATTGCTCCGGTCTGAAATCGGTGGTAATCCCGGACGGTGTGACGGAAGTCCCCGCCGGTGTCTTCATCAGGTGCACCGGCCTGACTTCGGTGACGCTCCCGGCCAGCGTGACGGCGATTTGGAATGGCGCGTTTTATGGGTGTACGGCGCTGACCGCGGTGACCATCCCGGAACGCGTGACGATAATCGGGGCGCGTGCGTTTGAGGGATGCTACAACTTGAGCTCGATTATCATCCCGGAAGGTGTGACGACAATCGCCTCCGACGCATTTCGCGGGTGCAAGAGCCTGACCTCGGCAATCCTCCCAAACAGTCTGACGGCGCTCGGGAGCTGTGCCTTTGAGGGGTGTTGCAACCTGCGCGCGGTGACACTTCCGGCCAGCGTGAAGGATCTCGGCTTTGGCGTGTTCACTGGGTGTGGCGCGGTGTTCGTTGAAGAGGGGAACTGTGATTGCAGGTCGACTCCCGAAGGTGCATTGATGTCCGCCGATGGGGATGAGTTGATTCATGTTCCCATCTCGATGGTCGCCTACACGATTCCGGAGAGCGTGACGATAATCAGAGAGTCCGCATTTTATGGTTGCGCCAACTTGACAGCGGTGACAATCCCTGAGAGTGTAACGCATATCTGCTCCATGGCGTTTGAAGGGTGTTCCAGCCTGAGCTCGGTGCACCTCCCAGATGGTGTGACGAAACTCTTTGGCGGCGTGTTTAGCGGCTGCGCCAATCTGACCTCAGTGGCGATCCCAGCCGGCGTGACGTTAATCGCTACCGACGCGTTTAAAGGTTGCACCAACCTGGCCTCGGTGAATATCCCGGACGGCGTGACGGAAATCGGTGATTGTGCGCTTCAAGATTGCACCAACCTGACCTCGGTGCGCATTCCAGAAGGTGTGACGCGAATTGAGGCTTGCACGTTTAGTGGGTGTACGGGGCTGGCCTCGGTGTCCCTTCCGGACAGTTTGACGGAACTCGGGAGCAAGGCATTTGAGCATTGCTCCGGCTTGAGCTCTGTACGCATTCCGCCCCGCGTGACGAGAATTGGGGCGCTCGCGTTTTATGGGTGTACCGGCCTGACTTCGGTGATACTCCCGGACAGGGTGGAGGAAATCGAATACTGCGCGTTTGGCAACTGTGCCAAGCTGCAACACGCCGCTATCCTCAACAAGTCGTGCGAGATGGATCCGTTGGCCTTTGAGGGCAGTCTCACCGAGATTGTCTTTGGCCCACCCCGTCCAATCAGTTGATCTTTGTGTCCTTTGTGGCTCTTTGCGCTCTTTGTGGTAAAGAGACACTGGCAGTCCTCTCTGTGGTGCTCTGTGAGGGCCTCTGTGGAGCTCTGTGATCTCCCTTTTTCGGGGCGTTTCTGGGGCGCGAGATTGGCGGGATGGGGGATTGTGAGGGGAGTGTGAGGTGCGGAGTGGATGAAATATCAATGATTTATGTGGTCAGAAAAATTTCTTGAAAAAAGTGCTTGCGTTTTTGGCGGGATTGTGAGACTATATGTCCTGTTTTCGCGACACCAACGGCGCTTGCCGCTAACGAAACGGAAACATCTGATCTTTGAGAATTGAATATCGCTCTATG
>CALXMT010000044.1 GCA_944389545.1 uncultured Kiritimatiellota bacterium
GCATTTCCCGGACACCTAATCGCGCACCCCCTCGCATTTACCTGTCTTTTGTTGCGATTACTTTTCGATTTGACCCACAACTTTTCCCCGGGAAGGCGTCTCCCTGGGACAGCATTCAGCCTCTCTATCCCTTGAATGACAAAGAAAAGAAACGCGCTTGAAATAAACGCGGGGTGTTCACGCCCCGCGTTGTTTGTTGCGAGCAATCTCCGCCCTGCGGAGGGAAAAGCTCTTTACGATTTACGGCTTAGGCAACTGAAGCAATGTGGAAAGCTTGTTGCTGTCGCCAAGCAAGGTGGTGGGCAGGCGGCCATCCCACTTTTCAATGGCCTTGAGCAAGAGGTATTGATTGCCGCCGTTCTCCTTGATGACATCGGCCTGCAACTTGATGGACTTGGCCTCCGCCTCGGCCAAAAGGACCTTCGCCTCCGCGGAGGCATTGGCCTTGGCGAGTTGCTGCTCGGCCTCTGTGCGAACACGCTCCAACACGTTTTTGGCCTTGAGCGCCTCCTGCTCGGCGATCATCTTCTCCTCAATGGCGTTGTTAAAACGCTGGGAGAAGTTGAGGTCGGCGATTTGGAGGGAGTCCAGACAGACGTTGTAGCGCTCAAGGGCGACCTTGAGGTTGTCGAAGATGACGCCACGGACTTCCTCACGCTTGGTGATGAGTTCTTCTGCGTTGAATTTCGAGACCGCAGACTTGACCGATTCGTAGATGGCGGGGATGATGAGACGTTGTTGGAAATTGTCGTAACCAAAGTTCGTGTAAGTCTCCACCACCTTCTCGGGGTCATAATGGCACTGCGTGGTGACGGATGCCGCAATCTCCTGAAGGTCTTTGGAGGAGGCGTTCATGTCTTGCGTCACGACCGTCTCAGTGCGGACATTGACGACCTGGAGAGTTTCCATGAAGGGGATCTTGAGGTAGAGGCCGGGCTGGACCACACGGACAGGCTTGCCGAAACGGATCACGATGCCACGTTCGCCGGCATTGATTTTGCCGCACGAGAGGAAGAGCAAGACGCACACCGCGATGACAATGCCGACTGCGATGAACAAACGGTTTTCTTTGGTCCACTCATTCAAGTTCATGGGAACTCCACTTCAGGGATTTTCGGAATCAGGTGCGACGAAAACGACGGTCTAGCTCTCGATAGGTGGTGAGAATCATGGTGGGGCGACCGCGCGGCGTGGCGTAAGGCATGGCGCTCCGGGCCAATTCCGCGAGAAGGGGCTCGGCGGCCTGGGTCGAAGTCACGCGAAAGGCGCGGGCGGCGGCTTGCGCGGCGGCCCTGGCAACAACCTCTCGGCGCCAAGCGTCAAGGCCCTTGCGCAGACCGGGCTGATCTAGCTCAGTGGCGATATCGGCCAGGATTTCTTTGGGCGGAAGTTCCGCGAAGGCGACAGGAAGCGCATCGATCAGGAAGGTGTCCTGTCCCAGCGCGGAGACGCCGAAACCGCAGGCTCCGAGCTCCGGCAGAAAACGGGCGACGCGCTCGGCATCCGCGGCGGGAAGATGGAGCGTCTCCGGGATCAACAGCGGTTGCGAGGCGATGGTCTCCCCGGCGGCGGGCGAGAAGCGGTCATAAAAGAGACGTTCCAAAGCCGCCTTGGCATCCACGACAACATAGCCTTGGTCGGTGACGACAAGCCAATACCCCTGCTCCAAGACATCGGCCACGCGCAGCCATTTCCAGGGCAGGGTGGTGGCGGGGGCAGTCTCCGGCGGCGGGGGCGGCGGGGACTGAATCGGCGCGACGCTGGGCGGAGGATCGCGCAGGATTGGATAATCGGCGAGCTTCGGCGGCCGCAACGGCGTGTCTTGGGGAAGCCCCTCCAGGGTCGGTGGCGGCGGAGGCGTCGGCGCGCCGGAGGGATAAGGCCCGCGCACAATCCCCTCCAAAGGCAGATCGGCCTGGCGTGGCTTGGGCGCCTGGGGCGTGGGCAAAGGGCCGATGGGAGAGAGCGTTGGGACCTGGGCGCCAAGCGGCGTGGGCTCCGGCAAGGTGGCGCCAAGGGCCTTGGCAAGCGCGACACGAATGGCCGCGGAAACCAAATCGCCGCGACGGAAACGCACCTCACGCTTGGCGGGATGGACATTGACGTCGACCTCTTCCGGCGGCAAATCGACGAACAGCACAACGACAGGACGATGGTCGCGGACAGGCCACGCATCGCGGACCGCCACCTGGACCTGAACCGCCGTTGCAGGACGGCGATTGACGAAACAGTATTGCTCCGGGGTGCCCCCACGAACGAAGTCGGGCTTGGAGATGAACCCGGAGACGGCGATGCCGCCCTGTTCATGGTCAATGGGCAAGAGCACGTCCGCGACGGCCTCACCCAAGATGACTCGGACGCGGTCGGCCAAGGCATCCCCCTCCGGGAGACGGAAGAGGTCGCGCCCATCCGCGCGCAAGCGAAAGGCCACGGCGGGATTGGCCAGCGCGATGGCGGAAAGGGTCTGGCGGATTCGCGTGAGCTCTGTGGTAGGCGCTCGCAGGAACTTGCGGCGCGCGGGGACGTTGAAGAAGAGATCGCGCACGGTGACGGTGGTGCCGATGGGCCGCCCGGCCTCGCCCACCCAGTCGCGCGTGCCGCCGATGACTTGGATGGAGGTGGCGGCATCGGCGCCCTCGATTCGCGTGACGATGGAAAACCGCGAGACACTGGCGATGGAAGGAATGGCCTCTCCGCGGAAACCAAAGGTCCCGATATGCGTGATATCTTCCGAGGTGGAAATCTTGCTGGTGGCTTGACGCTCCAACGCGGCCAAGGCGTCCTCGCGGTCCATGCCGCTCCCATTGTCCGCGACCTCGACCAACTTGGCGCCGCCGCCCTCCACCACAACATCCACACGGGTGGCGCCGGCATCAAGCGCGTTCTCGACCAACTCTTTGACGACCGAGGCGGGACGTTCGACCACCTCGCCGGCCGCGATTTGGTTGGCGACGGTTTCGGGCAGAACGCGAACGGGCCGACGCTCAGCCATGGTTCCCCCCGTGCAACCCGCCGAGGAAGGCCGCGATCCGCATCCGCAAGCCGGCTCCATCCAGCCCACAGGCGGCCCGCAACTCAGCCTCTGAGCCTTGCGGCACAAAGCGATCCGGCCACCCCAAAATCAACAGCGGCCCGCGGTGAATTTCCGCGACGGCGGAACCAAACCCGCCCGAAGCCGCGGCATCTTCCAATGTGATCAAAGGACGGGCCCCCAGACCACGAATGAAGTCAGGCAAGGGTTTGACGGATTCAATGGGCTCAAGCGCAAGCCCCAACGATTTGGCGATGGGTTCCGCCCAAAAGACGGTGTGCCCAAGCGCCAAGATCATCGGCGCACCCGGTGTGGCCCCCTCCAATCGCGGCGCAGGCCCCTCCGGGACATAACCGCGTGGATAACGGAGTACGGTCGGGCCACGATGCTTGAGCGCCTCGGCAAGCGCGGTCTCAAGCGAGGTCCGCGTGGCCGAAACACGAATCTCCAAGTTGGGAAGCGCCCGGAGCATCGCCAAATCGTAAAGCCCATGATGGGTGGGCCCGTCGGCTCCCACGACCCCCGCGCGGTCCAGGCACAGGACGACCGGAAGATTGGGGAGGCAGACGTCGTGCATGAGATTGTCGATGGCGCGCTGGGCAAAGGTGGAATAGAGCGCGACGACGGGGCGGCGTCCGGCGGCGGCAAGACCGGCGGCAAAGGCAAGGGCGTATTCCTCGCAGATGCCCACATCATGCGCCTGCGCAGGGAAACGCCGGAAGAAGTCCGTGAGACCGGTTCCATCGCGCATGGCCGCGGTGATGGCCTCGATGGTTGGATTCCGCTCGGCTTGCGCACACAACGCGGCGCCGAAGGCGTCGGACCAGCTGGTCTGCCCCGCGACGGCAGGTTTCGTCTCGGCCGCCCAAGGGCCAACGCCATGCCATTTGGAGGGGTTGCGCTCGGCGGGCGGATAACCCTTGCCCTTTACGGTGGCGATATGGAGCACGACAGGGCCATGGCCGGCGGCCGCGGCGCACAGGGCATCGCACAATGCTGGGATGTCGTGACCGTCGATGGGCCCGATGTAGCGCAACCCGAGGTCCTCGAAAATGCCGGAACGATTGCGCAGAAGGACGGACTTGACGATGGATTTGAAACCGCGGTAAAAGGCTTTGAGACGATTCAGCCGCAACCGGTGGCCGGCGGCCTCGGCGGCTGCGCGGATGCGGTTGTAACGGAGGCCGGTGAGGCGCCGGGCGAAAAGCCGTGCAAAGGCGCCGACATTGCGCGAGATGCTCATCCCATTGTCATTGACGACCAAGATGAGACGGTCGGTGGTGTGCCGGACGGCGTTGAGGGCCTCCAGGGAGACGCCGTTGGTCAGCGAAGCATCGCCGACGACAGCGATGACATTCTCCTTGCCGCCACGGGCATCACGGGCCGCGGCGAAACCAAGCGCGGTGGCAAGCGCAACGCCCGCGTGGCCGCCGACCGCCGCATCATACGGCGATTCACCGGGGAATGGGAACCCGCGCACGCCGCCGAATCGCCGCAACGTCTCCATCCGGACATTGCGTCCGGTGAGCATCTTCCAGGCGTAGGCCTGATGGCCGACATCCCAAATCAGTTTGTCCTTGGGAAAATCAAAGACGCGGCAGAGCGCCAACGTCAGCTCCACCACCCCCAGGCTGGGCGCCAAATGGCCGCCGGTCTTGGACACCACCGCCACCATGCGGGCGCGGATTTCACGCGCCAACTGCGGAAGCGATTCCTCTGGCAGCGCCTTGACGTCCGCCGGGGTGGCAATGGCATCAAGGAGCGGCGTGGTGAGGTCGGCTTGGGCGATGTTGTCCGAAGCACTCATTGCGCACCGAAGAAGCGGAAGAGGCGCGGGCCAAGGTCGCCATCGGTGTTGACGGGCACGTTGGGGCCGCCGCGCAGGTCAATGTAGTCCGAAAGAATCTGCAACGACTCACGGAAAACCGGGTCGTTCTTGACGGTGGGCCCCTCTTTGCGATCCTTCGCGGAACCGCCGCGCATAGCCTCTTCCTGGAGCTTTTCCATGGCCCGCTCGGCCCGCATCCGCGCCAAGCGCTTGTCCTTGTTGAGGGTGACGGACTCCTCGGCGTTGGCCTTGCGGACATGGGCGATGAGCTGCTGCGAGGCTTGATACTGCGGGTCCTCGGCAAGACGTTTGTCCGAGGCCGCCTTGAGGCGCGGGATGAAGGGCTTGAGATCGGCGGTCTGCGCGTAGTAGGCGGGCGGGATTTCCGTGTAGGGCAACGCGCCGGGAAGCTGATCCTCGCCCAAGTCGAGCGCGTCGTAGATGGAGGGCAAGACAAGGTTCGGAATGACGCCGCGAAGTTGCGTGGTGCCGCCATTGATGCGGAAGAAGCAGGCGGACGTGACGCGATCCGCGCCATAGACGGTGTTGTCGCCCAACCCCATGACGGTCTGCACGGTACCTTTGCCATGGGTCTTGGAATCGCCCACGATAATGGCCCGGCCATAATCCTGCAGGGCGGAAGCGACAATTTCAGAGGCAGAGGCGGAGTTGCGGTTGACAAGCACAAGAATGGGCTTGCGGAAGGCAACCCGTCCCTGCGCGGGCAACGTCTGGATGCGGGAGCGGTCCCGCACTTGGACGGCGGGTCCGGTGACAAAAAGCCCGGTCATGGAAAGGGCCTCAGCAAGGGAGCCGCCGCCATTGTTGCGCAAATCGATGACAAGCCCATCGACGTGCTCGGCGTTGAAGTCTTGGATAAAGCGAAGCAAGTCGCGCGTCATAGAGCGGGAATCCGCGCCGTCATCGCCGCCGACCACACCCGCATAGAAGGTGGGAATCCGGACATAGCCCAGCTTGCGGACCGCGCCGGACGGCAGGGTGATCGACTCCACGCGACCGGAGACGGCCTGCTCCTCAAGCTTGATCTCATCACGCACCAAGTCGACGATCTTCGTGCGCGACCCCGACTTGTCAGAAGCGGGAATGACGCGCAAGACGACCTTGCTTCCCTTGGGCCCACGGATTTTGCGAACCGTCCTGGAAAGCGGTTTGTGGCGAATGTCCTCGATGGGCCCGTCGCCTTGCCCAACGCCGATGATGCGATCGCCCTCCTGCAGGCGGATGTCGCGGGTGTCGCGCGCGGCAGGGCCGCCGGACATCAGCTCGGCGACGAGCACGGCGCCGTCGTCATAGCGCAAGGTCGCGCCGATACCGCACAGCGTGAGGTTCATCTCCATGCTGAAGTCCTCGAAGTTCATCGGGGACATATAGTCGGTGTGGGGGTCGTAGGCGGTGGCGATGGCGGAAAGGTAACGCTGGAGGACGGTCTCGGAATCCATCTCGCCGTAGGCGTCGCGCAGGGCCGCGTAACGTTTGGTCAAAATGACGGGAACGGGCTCGTTGAGGTCCTCGTCCATGTAGTCCGGCTCTTCTTCCTCTTCGTCCTCGTCCGTATCGGCCTCTTCGGCGTCCAACTGCTTGGCGAGCGTGAGCGCGAGGTACTCATTCTTGAGCGCGGTGCGCCAAAGCGCACGCTGCTCGTCACGGTTGGCCGGACGCTCCGCCTTGCGGCGCTTCCACACGTAAACATCGTCCTTGGAGAAATCAAAGGGCTCGGGCTCTTTGAGAATGGCTTCCACGAAGTCGCACCGCTCCAGAAGACGCGTCCGGACCAACTGCATCAAATCGTAGCCGAAGGACAAGTCCCCGCGCGCAATCATGTCGTCGATCTGCGTCTTCTTGGACTCAATCTCCGCGAGGTCTTCCTGCGTGAGCAACGTGTGGTCAAAGTCAAGGGAATCCACCAAATTGGTCCAGGCGATGGCGGAAAGTCGGTCGTCAAACCGTTCCCCGGAGAGATGGTTGTATCCCAACTGACGCGTCACGCGGCGAGCGATCTCCGGATAGACGGGCTCCGGCGCGATGGGGGCGACCTCCGCAAAGAGGGCTGCGGAAAAGAGGGCAAAGAGAAGAGAAAGCAAACGCCGTGTCATGAATCACAATCCTTCCGTAATCGTAAGCGACCCCAACCGTGCCACGCAACGGGCGACAGCGGCGGCATCCAGCACCGCAGGGCCAATGGAAATGGCCGAGACCAAGTCAAGGTAGGAACAAACAAAGACCTCATCGGCATGGGTGGAGGCATCGGCGAACTGCGGCCCGGCAAAACAGAGCACGCCATGCAGGACCTCCGGACGCACCTCCAGCGCCCGGGCAATGGCGTTCACGGCGCGCCGAACCTGCTCCACCGGCGAATACGCTAAGGGTCGCCCATTGGCCAGAATCTGCGCACCGGCCACGGAGACCTCGCCACTCCAATGCTTCGTCTCGATGATAAAGACGCCCTGCGGCCCAACGGCCACGTGGTCGACGTCGCGCCCATCGGGCAACAACACCCCGTTGAGAATCGTCCAGGCGGCCGGCAGATGGGCCAACTCACCGGCCACCATCTCCTCGCCCCGGGCACCCTTGAAATACCCATAGACCAGGGCCGGCTGACGGCGGCAATAAACCAAAAAGGCAAAAAACGCCAACACCAGGAGGATGACCCCGACCCACCAGGGCAAGACCCCCACCCCGCCAATCGCCAAGCCGATGCCAACACCAAAGGCAACGCCAAAACAGGCCACCGGCACCAACACGCGACGCAATCCCCGTCGGCGTGCGGCGTCCCCCGGGACTCCCTTCATCGAAGCGCGAGAACGTGCCATTCAACTTCCTTCTTTACGGCAACCGTCTGAACAAGACCACAGACACCACGGCAAAAACAAAGCAGGGCAACGCCACGGCCAATGCCGGCTTGATGATGTCATTGTTGGAAAGAAACATCGAGAAAAAGGTCACGGCATAGTAAGCAATGAAAAGCCCAATGGCCAACAGAATGCCGCGAAAGACGGACTGTCGCCCGGACGCGATGCCCGCCGGGATGGCGAAGAGCGTCACCAGCACAATGGCGAAGGGCGCCGCGAAATGGTTGTACGTCGCGTACGAGTCCGCATTCTTCTGATCGGTGCTCATCCCGCTCTGCTCACGGGTCTTGCGATTGGCCTTGCGGTCGGCGAAAGAGGCGAGCGTGGCGTCAAAGTTCTGCGCCAGAATCTGCCGCGGCGTCTCTGTGGCGCGTGGGAGCGGCAGGTTGGCATACCGCTGATTGCGTTCTGGTTCCGGTCGGTCCAGCTCATCGTAATAGCGGCATTCCACCCCACCCTGCAACCACCATTCCCCATCGATCCAGCGCGCTTCCGGCGCCTCATAACGCACTTGGGTGGAACCGTCCGGACGCCTAAAGGTCACACTCACGTCGCCCAAGCGCTCGATATTCGTAAGGTCCAATTGACCGATGCTCCACACATGGCTGTTGCCGGGTGCCGCGAAGCCGGCCGACATGGGCTCGCGTCCGGTTTGCCTGAAATCGCTGTCCTTGATTTGGAGCGCGCGCGTGGCCGCCACCGGCTTGACGAACTCCGTGTTGACGAAGGAAAGCCCGGCGGCGACAAGCGCCGTCAAGACGATGGGCGCAACGATGGTCCCCATCCCAATGCCGCCGGCGCGCATGGCGATCAGTTCGCTGTGACGGCAGAATTGCCACATCGTGTAAAGCGTCGCCAGCAAAAAGACCGCCGGCAGCAACCACTCCAGGTACATCGACAGCGTGCCCCACAGGAAGTCCACGGCCACACGCCAGGTCACGACGGACTCCGCGTCGAAGCAGGCGCCGATCAAGTCAAAGCTCATGAAGAGCAAGGTCAGCGCGCACAGGCCGAACAGGCAAATCAGCGCCGGCACCGCAAATGAGCGCAACACATAGAAGAAGAGAATCTTGCTCATTGGATGGTCACCTCGCCAATCACCTCACCCAACGCAACGAGCGTGCACACGGTGAGCAATCCAAGAACCAAAAAGCTCCACGCCAGAATGCGCCGCAGGCAAGCGTACTTGGCCACGACCTCGCACCCTTTGCGGAAGACCCAGGGGTAAAACACCACGATCATGCCAAGGGTCAAGCTCAGATAGCCCACCGCCACCGGCACCTCGCGCCAGAGCGTCACCTGCTCGCGGACCGCCAAAATCACCGGCATGGGCCACAACATCAGCAACCCGCCAATCGCCCGCGCGCAGAGCAGGTTGTCCAGCAACACCCACGTCAGCACCATGCAGGCGATGCCGCCGACGATCACCCGCATCGGCGTCAGAAACGCAAGGAAGTCGATGGGGAAAAGCAACAACTGCGCCATCACCCAAATCCAGCAAATCGCGGAGAGCACGACCCCCACCGCATACGCCCGCGGCAGTTTGCCCAGCAGACGCGCCGAGGCGGGATGCAACAGAGAACCGCCGCAAGCCAACAAGGCCAAGGCCAAAACCGCAACCAACAACCGTGCGATGGCCAACTCGCTCATGCCCGATCTCCTTCTGTTTCGCCATCACTTCCAACAAAGCGTTCCGACAGGGCGCGCCACCCGTCCCAGGAGGCCTTCACAAAGGCCGTCAGCGGAATGGCCAACAGCAGTCCCAAGAAACCGCCCAACTGCGTCCAGAACAACAGCGCAAAGACAATCTGCCACGCCGCCAACTTCATGCGGTTGCCTTGGATATAAGGCTGCATGACATAACCGTCGAAGGTCTGCACGCAACAAAACACGGCAAAGACCCCGACCGTCAGCCAAATGCCGCCGTCAACGAACGCCACCGGCAACGCCACGCACAGCCCCAACGTCGCGCCCACATACGGCATCAGGTTCATCAAGCCCAGGACAAACCCGATGAGAAACCCATTGGGCAATCCCAACAACTGGAAGCCCGTCCCATACAGCAGCCCTTGCAGGAAAACGTCGATAAACTGCCCGCGGAAATAGGAGACCACGATGTCGTTGAAATCCCGGAAGTATTTCGCCACGGCACGCCGTCCCCGCGCGCCCAAGAAGGGCAACCGCGACGCAAAGGATTCTCCCGTCATCGGCCTCTGCATCACAAAGAGAATCCAATAGAAGAAGGTCAACAACCAGAGGAGTGCCTTTGCGCCGACGGAAAACACCATCCCGCCGATGGCAAGCGCCACCCCGCCCATGGAGACCCCCGTGTCTGCCACGCGCTCCGCGATTTGGGCGACCCCCGCCCCGTTCGCGGACAACAGTTCGGGCAACGTCGGCAACATCCGTTGCACCACGTCCTTCGTATTCGGGAAGAGCTCAATCAAGGCCGCGCGCAACTGCTCCAACCAAACGGGCACCGCCTCGATAAGCGCCGCCGCCTGCGCGTAGAAGAAGGAACCGAAAAACCACACCAACAACACCAAAGGAATCAAGAAGGAGAGCGCGAACACGATGACGGTCGGGAAGTCGCGCCCCCCGAACCACCCCTTCAGCCGGGCATACCACGGCCGCGTCAGCAGGCTCAGGAAAAAGGCCACGATCACGGGGCCGACGATATGCAGGAAATACCCCAGCACCTTCAGCGCCAGCCACACCAACGTCACCACGCCGATCGCCAAGACCGCCGCGCAGAAAAAGGTGAGCGTCGCCGCGACGATGCGGTTCTGCGTCTCCGTCAACGTCACAAAGGGGCGATTCCCGGCATTATGCATCGTTGCCACCCTCCGTCGAGAAGGAGTCGGAGCGGACGCTCTCCACGGTCAGCTTGGTCACGCGGTCAAATCCCAGACGGCGCACACGGAATTCCCGCGGCACCCACCGTTCGTTCTCTCGCCCCAAGCGTTGCACGTACATCTGCCGCGCGGTCTTCCCGCCCGGGCCCAACTGCTCGGTCTGCATCAAAAGGCCCGTTCCCTTGTCCACCCACAGACGCACCGCGGTCAAGCCCTGCACGGGCGTCGGCGGCTCGGCCTCCAACACCACACACTCTCGGCTGCTCCGCCGCGTGGGGATGTCTTTGGCCTCCAGTTCGGCCGCGTCCAACAGGCGCACCGTCGGCCACCACAGGTAGTCAAAGGTCAAATCCACCCACGTCAGGTCGCTCTCGCCGATGGGCGTGTTCAGGTTCACGCCTTCCACGCGCGTGCCATCGTCTTGGATCAGCGTCAGACTCGGCTTCCCGCCCACGCGCCGCATCTCGGCCTTCAACAGCTCCGCGCGGTTCTCCTCGGAAAACATCAGCACGCACTTGGCCACGGGTTCCTTCCCGGCCCAATTCAACTCCAACCGGTAGGGCCGCTCCGTCTCCTCAAGCCCGCGCGCCTTCGCGGTGATCAGTTCGCCCGTCACCGTGAAGTTCTCTTTCGGGAACATCTCCCGGGCCTGGATAAGGATTTGTTGCGGGGTCAACCCCTCCGTGGCGTCCTCGGCCAAAACCGAACCGCCCACACACAGCGCGGCCATCGCCGCAAGGAAAAATCGCCGTTTCATTGCTCGTCCGCCCTTTCCACCAACTCCCGCGAGAGGGAGAACCCGGCCAAAGACCGCATCCAAACCGCCCGCAAGGCCTCCTCACGCCACGGCTGGAAGGTGTCGACGTCATGCGGCAACACGTGTTTCCGCCGCAAGGCACGTCCATGCGCCCGGTAGAAGACGCGCTCGGTCGCGTCGTCAAACCAGTGCGGGTCCAGAGGATTCACCTTCTTTGCCGTGATGGCCCCCGTCGTCAAGCCAAGCCGCAGGTCGGACAGCAGGTCCAGCGCCTCTTCCGCGCTCATCATCGTGGCGGCCTTCAACACCGCCTTCGCCCGCGTCAGGATGTCCAGAAAGACGAAGGGTTCGTCGCGTAGCATCCGCCACCGCGCCTCGGTCTCTTGCTCCGAGACGCGCACCAGGAAGTCCTTGAAGCGACGCACGATTTCCATCATCGGCGCCCCCAGGGAGAAGCGATTGAAGAGGATGACCAGGCTTCCCGGAGGCGTGCTCTCGGGCCGCTCCAGCTCCACCAACGTCCCCTTCACCTCGGCGGCGTTGCACAGTTCGCGCAGATACCCGAAGTGGGCCAGCCCGCCCAAATGCATCCACGTCCGAATGCGAAGCCCGGTCCCGACCAGCGTCGGTTGCGCCGTCAGATACCCCAGCTCGCGCGTGCTCACAAATTCCAGCGGCTCCGCCAACGCGTCCACGAAGGTCCGCAACAGCGTTGCCTTTTCCTCGAAATCCAGGAAGTCCCCGCTCACCGAGAAGGTCAGGTGGTTTGCGCTCATCACCTCGCACCACACCGTCGTCTCCCCGTCCGGGGCCGTCGCTTTCAGCAGACGATACCCGGGGCCGCGCTCGTTGCGCGGGGCCAACCCATGATAGACCTCTGCCATCTCGGCCAAATCGTCGTCGTCCGTCAGGTCTTCCACCTGCACGCGCGCCGCGATTGCCCCCTGCAACCGCTTCCCGAAGGCCTTGGCCGCACGGTCGCCCATCGCGCCGGGGAAGACGGCCCCGCGCACGTTGCGCACCAGGGAAATCTGCGTCTTCACGCAGAAGAGGCGCAGGTTCAGCTCCGCCCGCGACGCCTCACTCGCCATGGCCGTCCTCCTCGCCGCGCAGACGCTTCAGTTCGGCACGCAACCGCTTGGCCTCACGATAGTCTTCGCGCTTGAGCGCCTCGTCCAACTGCCGTTCCAGGTCTTGCTCGGTCGCCGTATGCGCCTCGCCGGGCAACGCATCGCCCGCGTACGCATGGCACAGCTGACATTCGTCGAAGAGCGCGCGCAACGCCTTCCCGAACGTTTTGTAACACACGGGACATCCGATCAAACCGCCCGTGCGGATGTCGTCCATCGTCGTTCCGCACCCGGGGCAACGCGTCTCGCGCTCGGCTTCCTGCCCGGGCAAGCCCTCGATCAACTTCCCGATGCGTCCGAAGAGCTCGCCCATCGGCGATTCCCCATCCTGCTCGCCGGCGTCGATCGCCGTCACCTGGATGCCGCGCGATTCCCCGAAGGCTCGTTCCCGCGCCGCACACGCATGGCAGACGTAGAGCTCTTCGCGCTTTCCGTTTTCGCCCTTCCGGTAAAGCACCGTCTCTGCCTGACGTTCATGGCACAGTTCGCACTTCATGCACGCTCTCCAACGATGCGCTTCAGCGCGTCCAAAAGCGCCTCAGGCTCGGGCAGACGTCCCGTGCCGGTCACGCCGCAGGCCAGTTCCCCGGCCTCGGGGTCCAAAATCCGCGTCCCGCGCGCCTTCAACGCTTCCGCGTTCGCCTGGGTCGCGGGATTGGCCCACATATCCTTGTTCATCGCCGGGGCCAAGACCAGCGGCTTCGTGCACGCCAGCGCGGCCTGCGTCAACAGATTGTCGGCCAACCCGTGCGCCAACTTCGCCAGCGTGTTCGCCGAGCACGGCGCCACCACAAAGAGGTCGCACCACTGCGCCAACTCAATGTGCAGGGGATGCCAATCCGGCCGCACCGCGAAGGCGTCGGTCTCCACGGGATGTTGCGACAGCGTCCGCCAGGTGATCTCCCCCACGAAGTCGAGCGCCCGCGGCGTCGCCGCCACGCGCACCTCCCACCCTTCGCGCACCATCAGGCGCACCAGCGAGCACGCCTTGTAGCACGCGATGGCCCCGGTCACGCCAAGCGCCACCCGCACGCTCACAGCTCGCCTCCCTTCACCAGCAGGATGTCCCGCAACCGACGGTAGGCCACCTGCAGATCGTCGTTCACCACGCGATAGGTGAACTCATGCGCGCGGTCCAGCTCGCCCTGCGCGTTCGCCAACCGCACCTGGATGCTCTCGGGCGAATCCTCGCCGCGCCCGACCAACCGCTTCCGCAGCTCGTCCAGACTCGGCGGCTCGATGAAGATGTCCACGAACCCGGCCCGCAGGGGATCGTCCGCGGGAAGGCCCGCGACGAACCGCCGCACCGACTCCGCCCCCACCACATCGATGTCCATCAGCACGCTCTGCCCCTCTGCGAAGGCCTCGCGCACCGGACCCGCCGGCGTCCCGTAACGGTTCCCATGCACCGTCGCGGATTCCAGGAGCAACCCGTCCCGCTCCTGCCGCGCAAACTCGTCCTTGGAGAGGAAAAAGTAGTCCACCCCATCCTCTTCCTCCCCGCGCGGCGCGCGCGTCGTGCACGACACGGAATAGGTGATCTCCGGAAACTCCTGGAGCAACAAATCGCACAACGTACTCTTGCCCGCCCCGCTGGGCGCGCTCATCACAATCAGCAACGGCTTCATCAAACGCCTCTTTCTTTCCAACGCCATAACCCTAATACGATACCAAAAACCCACCAACCCTGCACACAACCGAAGTTTTCCACGAAAACACGAAAAGAACGCAAGGGCCTGGGCACTTCACCGTTCGGCCCTGTGGGCCTCACTACCGTGCCCATCCCTTGCGTTTCTTGGAAACTTCCTGTAGACAATTTGGCAGGACGAGTAGGATTGCTCAGAGAGGGTGTCACAAGTCGCCCAATTTCCAAACCACACTGGCAGTCCTGCGTGCGCTAGCACGCCCATAAATCTGCCCAAAATCTGCGCAATCTTATCTGTTCAGAGATGGTATTCTAGTGGTGTTTTCTTTGCGTGTGCAAAGGAAGCGCGTC
>CALXMT010000045.1 GCA_944389545.1 uncultured Kiritimatiellota bacterium
GGCCGCCGCGTCTCCATGCGCACGGTGAAGGCTGGCACAGAAACGCTTCAGCGTTTCTTTTACAAAGACTTCCTCTGCATCCAGCAACTCCGTGGCATCGATAACGCCCTCTTCCAATCATACGTGTGGGATCCAACGGAACCCATTGCCACCCGCCCGCTCATCTTCCTCCCCGCCGCCTCCTCTCTCGCCTACTACTTCCACGACGGCAACAAAAACGTCTCCGACCTCGTGGATATTCAAGGACGTGCTGTTCATTACGGCTACACCCCCTTCGGCACCCCCACCGCCTCCTCGGGGTCTGACAATCCCTATCGCTTTTCCTCTGAAATGTTTGATGAGAAACTTGGACTTTTCTACTATAACTTTAGGCATTATTTGCCAATATTTGGACGTTGGAGCGGACGGGATTGTCTGTTCCCTGAGACATATTTGTTTTGTTCGAACAATTCGGTTTCGTACATTGATATCCTTGGTCTAAGCAAGGAAATACCTCTCGGCCCTCCGCCCGAGTCCATAGATGACTGCCCTCCAGCCTTGGTAATTCTTATCGGAGGGTTTGGAGATGGAAATCATGAACGAGTAGGGAAAGATGTGTATGACGTAATAGCCAAACGTTACCCAGACGCAAAGATTGCCTATTACTATTGGCGATTCTGCAAAGAGAACTGTCAACAGATTGCAGAGGAAATAAATTCATATCTAAAAAAATGTAATTGTACTCGACTTGTCATAATAGGACATAGTCTCGGGGGTTCAACGGCAGCTGAAGTGTTTGGTTTTATAAAAGGTAATAATGATAGAGGATTGGATTTATTGATTACGCTTGATCCTGTCGGCTCGCTTTCATCCGCGCCATCGCTTAGAGGTACTGATGTATGGATCAATATTTATGTTCCTAAAGGGGTGGGTGACATTGCATCAGGAGTTCCAGGATTAACTACAATTGTTGGCGGAACATTGGGATGGATGTCATTCGAGAAAAATGCATCTGATTGGGTCGCCTCGATGGGTGGTAAATGGGGAAAAGAATCAGGTGCGACCATCAATCAATCAACGTCCGAGCGGCATGAAAATGCGGAAGGTATGCTAACGAATATTTGGAATTATCTTGATGCGCAAATCAAGAACAGGAAATGAGAGCAATGAGAAGTATAAGTCATGCCATGTTGATTTTGTTTTTATTGTGCGTGGGATGTATGAATGTTACATATCGTCCAGTTCGGCTAGACTGTTACACAACTTCTGGGCAAAGAATACCTCCAAAGGATATTTCGGTTTTCGTTTTTACGAGGAGGACGAAAAAGGTTTGGTGGGAATCCGGTGTTCCTCATCGACTGACGTTATTACGGCCAACAAATGAAGGTTTTGTTGACAATATCCCACAGTGCATAAGGGGCGGTGGTATTTCCTTGAGTCCAGTCGTTTTGGTATTTGCAAATGGCACTTATCCTGTGAATATTAGTTATGTGACAACCTTCTTAAATGAACGAGATTGCCAAGAGGAATTTTTTTTGGGAGATCCAGACATGAAAAGAATCAATAACTCGTCTAACACGTTCATCCCGGCTCTTAAAGTGACAGTTTGCCTACCAAAGATAAGAGAGGGCATCGCTTGTGAAGAGGCCAGAAGTGTTCTTGGAAATGAATATATATTGGATTCAGACAACAATCCGTTTTTTAAATCTAACGCGTTGGTGCTTCGGAGGTTGAACGAAGTCGACACCTCAAGTCTTCCCAATTCCACCGCTAAGGAGACATGGGAAAAAGTATGTTCCTTGCCAGTATTGGATGGAATTATGCTCCAATATTTAAAAAATCATTTCTCGATTGAAGCCAAGGAAGCGATAAAACTTCTTATCGCTTTGAATCGGGTGATAATTTCTGAAAAGGCGGACTATGCCAAAAAACATTTCGCGGTTGAGGATTACAGTTGCATAATGTTATAATGTGGCAATGAAAAAGCGTGCTGTATTCATGCTTGCGGCATTTTCCGTCCTCGGGGGGCTTTGGGCGGACATGATGCGTAATCCGCCTTGCAAGTTGGACGAGGGGCAGAACAGTGCCTCGACGTGCGAGAAGTGTCCGGTGGATGGGGCCGAGAATGGGTGCGTGCATATCCAGATTGACCTGGGGCGGACGTCGGTGCTGTCGGATCGGCGGCGGTGTTGGCTGAAGGTCTTTGAGACGGAGGCCTCGCCGGCGATCTTTACGCCGGAGACGCTGAACTTCGTGATGGATTATACCTTCTCCTATGTCGGCGGCGACAGGACCAACAGAGGTGTGCCGCGTGAGGTGGTTTTTTGCAATCAGTTGGGGGCGCGGCTGCATTTCCGCTTTGAGGACGGGGAGTCCCTGGCCACGATGGAGGCGGCGAGCACGGCCATCAGCACGGAACGGCTGCAGATGGTGGACGCGGAAGGATGGGCGACGGCGGAGGACCCGGCCTATTACGATCTTTACCCGGGCGACGGGACGAAGTGGCGGTTTTACGCCACGGACGTCACGGGAAAATTCGGGGATCTGGTCTCTTTCACGGACGCGCGTGGGCGCGTGGTCACTGCGGAGGATTTTGGGATTGACGTGGTGCGTGCGCCCAATGGGCTCTTGCGGCAAATCCTGACGGCGACGCGCTTGGCGGATATCGTGACGGAGGATGACCACACCTACACGGTCACCGTCTATCCTTTCGCCCAGAAGCCGGAAATGGCCGAAGGGCTCTACGTGATCCCGGAAGTGACGCCGGTGGAGTCGTGGCGGATTGAGCGCGGCGGCGATGACGCCCATTTGCTCCTGGCGACGCAGCGCAAGGGAAATGGCGATCCTAGAACCTATACGTATCGTTATGTCCCCGATGTGGAGGATTGGACACTGACGCGGCCGAACGGTTTGGTTGAGGAAAAGTCCTTTTATTCCGGCGACGATGACGACGGCATGCAGGTGGCCGTCAAGAAAAGCGCCGACGGGCAGACGATCTATTTCCAAAAGGCGTTTTACTTCAAGGATTATGGGTGGAACGTCGGCGCGGTGGCCGTCAAGGAGACGCTGGGGACGGATGCGAGCGGGAAGCGCGTCACGGAGTGGGATTATTTCCTGGACTATAACATAATTCATTTTTCCTGGACTATGCCAAAAAACATTTTGTAGTTGAGGATTGTACTTGCATGACGTTATGGCGTATTCTCAGGAAATCTTTACGCTGCCACTCGGTGGTAGGCGCGGTTTGTCAAATAGAAACGACACCGAACGAAAAGAAAGTTGGATTTGCGTTGTTCATTTGATTGGGCACCGAAGGTTGGGGGAAAAGGGACGCCTGCGGGCCCCGGAGGAGCCGTCCCCAAAGGGGCGGCGCGGAGCGCCGAGGCGACGGAGGGGCCCGCAGGGTGGAGAGGGTGAGAATGGGATGGGGAGAGTCATTTCTGGCGTGCTTCGTAGGCGGCTTGAAGACGGAAGAGTGCCTCGCGTTTTTTGACGATAAGGCGGTAAAGGTGGACGCTGTTGATGGTGGCCATGCGTTTGCGGATGCGGGCTTTGACGCGTTCGCTGATGGAAGGGGCGGCAAGGGCGCGTTGAGCAGGTGTCTGAGGGGTGTCGTAATGGCAAGTAAAGCCTTTGCCGTCTGGACGTTTGCGTTTTGAGATGAGCATCTTACTGGGCCTGCAGTAGTTATTGAAGTCGCAGATGTGGCGGAGCAAGCCGTCGAGACGGGGCTGAAGGGAGGGGGCGCTGATTCGACGGTCGCCGAGGTGTTCGCGGATGACGGCGCCATTTTTCTGCTCGATGTGGGCGTTGCTGTTCTTATGTCCGGGGAAGGAGCGGCTAAGGTGGGTGTTAGGCCATTTCCCGTTGAGGTGACAGTAGATGATGGCATTGAGGAATTCGTTGCCGTTGTCGGTGTGGAGGCGTTTGGCGGGGGCAGGCTGGGCGGAAAGATTACCTTCGAGGGCAGGGAGGTAATTGGCAGCGCAGAGATTGAAGCTGGGACGGGCCTCAATCCATTGGAGACGGCGGTCTACGGTGGTCGAGACCCAGAAGAAGTCCCCGGAAAGATTGCCGCCGCAGAGGGCCACACTGTCAGCCTGGATGTCGCCGGGGGGAATCTCGTGCGCGGGACGATCCTCGCCGGACTCGATGGGGACAAGGGCGCGGATGGCGTTTTTGCCCGAGCGCTTGTTGCGGGGCTTGGACCAGACCGAGTTTGACCGTTCTTGCCCTCGAATGGCCCTGGCAATGGTCGAAACGCTCATGCGCAGGACGCGTTCCGCGACGTCCTGTGGGACGTGATGAAGCTCCTGGTAGTCGCGCAGAAAGCGGGCCAGGTCGGCGTGCAAGTAGGGTGCACAAAGGCCTCCAAGCTCTCTCCAAAGGGCGCGAATGACCTCGATTTCTGCGTCTCGATACGTCCTTCCCCGCCCCTTTCGCCCCTTGAAAACGACACGCCCATTCAGAAGACGAATGGCCCATTTTCGAGAGCAATGGAGGACATCTACCACATCAGTGATGAGCTTGGAACGAGCCTTTTTGGTCGCCAAACCGAGCCGTTTTTTACGCTCCCAGTTCAACTGTTGGGTGCGAATGTACTCTTTTACGGAAGGGATGCTCATGGTTTTCATGCCTTTATTGTACAGTGTCGTTTCATATGAACAACGGGCTTCCCTAAAGGCCACCTTTCTTCGTTTTTCGGTGTCGTTTATTATGACCAACTGCGGTAGGATTTTAAGGGGCAGCCAAAACTTTGGCGTTTCTGCCATCTTTGCTAAACTTTCCTTTGATTTTTTACCTTACGCTCCATGATTCCCTAATGGAGGAACTTGTCGTGCAAACGTTAACGCACGATTTTTGATATCATATATAAACGTGATGTATAATTGAAAAACGAATTGTGACATTCTCCTGCTTTAGGGTAATTTGGTATGTTAACATCCGTCCACATTCAGAATTTCCGTGCCATCCGTGATCTTGCTGTGACGGGGCTGAAGCGCATTAATCTTATCGCGGGAGCGAACAATTCGGGTAAGACTTCATTCGTGGAGGCGGTATTTTTTCTCGCCGCAGCAATGCGTCGAGACGTCCCTGAGATGCTGAACTTCTCGCGCATGTTGCAGGTTAAGACAGCCGATGACATCAAATCACTCTTCCGTAATGTAGATATACAACATTCCATAAAAGTACAGGGATGGTCCGACTCCGGCCTGACACGCAGTGTTGAACTGCGCATGAAACCTCAGGATGAGTCATCATTCCAAACGTATGACTTTTCCGATGGGGCCGGCACCCTTTCAAATGAGCCTCTCTGCCCTGCAATCATACAGACCTACCGGATTGAGCAAGCGGATGGAAACGCTTTGTCTGGTGAAATAAATACCTTGACAGATAAAGAGAAAAACATCCGAATGCTTAAAGGTCCAGCCTATGCTGATCCTTGGCCCAGTATCTATCTTAACTCCAAAAATAACGCATCCGTCGTCAATCCTAGACTGATGAGTCGTTTTTTCAAGGATCGCTTGGAAAATGATGTCCTAAAGGCTATTCAAGGCGTTGATTCTTCAATCCTGAACATTCTATCCGTTGATTCTGACATCATGGTGGATACGGCAGAGGCGCGGTTGCCGCTGCAGGTGGCCGGGGACGGTGTCATCAAAATTGTCAATATTCTTATTGCCGCAACGTATTGCAAGGGTGGGCTGCTTTGCATCGATGAAATCGAAAATGGGCTCCACTACTCGGCCATGCGGCCGTTCTGGAAGGTGCTGTTGGCATTTGCACGAAAGCACGACGTGCAGGTCATTGCCACTACGCATAACTTGGAGATGCTTCAGGAGGCTATCGGGGCCGTGTCCGGGGAGAACGAAGAGACCTTCGCATTCATCCGTATCGCCAAGCGCCGTGACGGAGAGGTCGTGGCCACTCCCTACACCGAAGATGAGTATCGCATGCACATCGAGGAAGGAATCGAAATCCGATGAAACAGGTCAACATCCTGGTTGAGGGGGCCAAGGACTTCTACTTCCTCCATGAATTCATCCGGCAGCGATTTAGGGAGCTCTTTTGTGATGTCGCCGCGCTGTCTGATATGATCAAGCAGCCGAAAAGCCCCTACGTGGTCGAAGCCCATGCGGAGGCACTTGAAGTCCGATTCACCTGGGTCAATGGCGTCGACAACTTCATTAAGGCTGGCCCGAATATCTGCCGTCCGAAAGGACTGCTTCCGCAGGACAGGTTCGCGTCTGTCATTATCGCCGACGCAGACTCTCCGGAACGGCGCTCCGAATCGCTTGGAGGCGGTCATGCCGAGCGGAGGCGATTGTTGCTTGAGAGACTTGGGGAGAAGATAGGCGGGAGAGAGGTCTTCGGTGATGGTCTCTTCCTTTTTCCGGACAATCATGGCGATGGAGACCTTGAGACGCTGATGCGTCAGATTGTCGTGGACACGGAAGAGCACCGGGACTTCTTTGACAAGTGTTGGGACCCATTCGATACATCGGTAAAGATGCTTCACTTCAATCCGGTGAGTCGGAAGTCGATGATGAACGAATACACTGCAGCCTTCTATGATGGGGCTTGGGAGCATAACGGCATCAACCGTGCGTTCTCAGTGAGCGGCCTGTGGGATTGGTATGCTCCGGTGCTTGACCCGCTTTATGATTTTCTGAACGGTGTGCTCTTCGGGGACGTGTCTTTGGTTGCATCTTGTACGCCGTAATACGCGTCTCTTTTCTCCGCCTATCCTACTGACGGAGCAATGCGGCGCGTGCGTTTTGCGTTTAAAGATACTATTGGTGAGTTTATATAGATTGATTGGCAAGGGGATATTGTGAGGTGTAATAGGATTTGTGTAAGGGGTGAGGGATGTGAAAGCCCCCGCCGGGGAGGGCGGACGGGGGCGAGGGCGGCGGGATGGGGCCTGCCGGCGCAGGGGAGGTGCCCGCTAACCTTCAAGGACGTGCGCTTCGTGGACATGGGGCCTGCCGGCGCAGGGGAGGTGCGGAGGGCTGCCACCGGACCGGGGATGGGCCGGCGTGGGGAGGTCAGGGGTTGAGTTGGAGGGAGCGGAGGTTTTGTTCTCGGAGGCGGGGGTCTCGGATTCGGAGGGTGGAGCGGAGTTCTTGGAGGCGTGCGCGGGCGGGGGTGGAGGGGTTGGGCCGGTCTTGGAGGGCGTCGATGTAGGCTTTGATGTAGTCTGGGGCGTAGACGGGGTCGATGTCGGGTTCGTCGGGCTGTTCGCCGCGGGCGTATTTGGCGGCGTTTTGTTTGGCGAGGAGTCTGACGGCGAGGACTTGTTGTTGGTCGAGCTGTTGGCGTTTGCGTCTGCGGTCGGTTTCGCCGCCGACGGAGACGCGGAGGAATCGGCCGGCGACGTTGGAGATGATGGGGGTGCGGGTGATGGTGTCGTGGAAGTCGCCGAGCCAGCCGGATTGGTTGAGGGAGGCTTGTCGTTCGGGGGTGGTGTTGGGGGTGGATTTGAGGATGAGTGCGAGGGGGGTGGAGTCGATGAGTCTGCCGGAGGCGGTTTGGATGGCGGCGGGGTTGGTCCAGCGTGCGGCGAATTCTTCGTCGGTGAGGAGGTTGGTTTGGCGGAAGGGGTCGTAGGGGTTGGATTGGAAGATCCAGGGGGTGAGGGGTGCGGCGAGGCCGATGACGGTGCCTCGGGATTCGGGGGAGTTTGCGACGGTGGAGAAGACTTCCGCGGCGACGTCGGCGGGGCCGGTGGCGGGGTTTGGGGACCAGTCGGGGCTTGTGGCGTTGATGAGGGCGTCGAAGAGGCGGATGGGGATTTTCTCTTCGTCGGCGATGGGGACGGCGATGTGGAGGGTGACGTCGCCGAAGGTGGCGAGGGGGCAGTTGTTGTAGTTTTGGAGGAAGTAGGGGGAGATGTTTCGGTTGGCGCGTGCGATCCAGTCGAGGGTGCCGTGGAGGTTTCCGAGGGGGGTGCCGTCCATGTCTTGGGGGGTGGCTTGGGGGTTGTCGGTGAGGTATCGGTAGAGTTCGAGGACGGCGGTGGCGGCGGCGCCGGAGGTGACGAACCAGAAGAGTTTGCGTGAGGTGAGTTTGGCGGCGAGCTTGGCGGCGTATTCGGCGGTGTGGCCGAGCTTGGTGGAGGAGGGGCGTTTGCCGTCGAGGCGGCGGGACCTGGGGGCGTCGTCGGCGATGGATTGGAAGATTCGGAAGGTGCCTTTGAGGCGTGCGTTGAGGAAGGGTCCGGAGATCCATTCGAAGTAGGTCATGAGGTATCCGCGGATGTCGAAGGTGGGGTCGCCGGCGAGGACGGCTGCGCGGAATGCGTTGGCGATCTGCTGGAGGGTGTCGAAGGAGGGGGAGGCGGGGGCGGCGCCGTCGGCGATGCGGGAGGCGGCGTGGGAGGAGAGGGAGGGTGCGGGGCGGTTGTCCAGGGCGATGGCGCCGGGGCGGAGGGCGTCTTGGTGGAGGTAGCAGTATGCGGCGAGCTTGACGGTGGCGGAGGCGAGCTCGGAGAGTGCGCCGGCGCCGTTCCAGTATGCGGCGATGGCGCGTGCGGGGAGCTTGGCGCCTTTGAGGAGGAGGGATTCGTTGGCGGGGATGTCGTCGAAGTCGAGGTTGTATCTGGCGAAGAGGGTCCGCCATTCGGATTCGTTGTAGTCTTGTTTGCGGAGCTGGACCATGGAGAGGAGGATGCCGTCGCGGAGGGCCTGTCGGGCCATTTGGACGATGAATTCGCGGTCGCGGGCGGAGGCTTCGTTTCCGGCGAGGCGGTCTTGTCGGGCGCGTTCGAGTTCGCCCTGGAAGTCGCCGGAGTGGATGAGGCGTGCGGCGCGGTTGCCGTAGGAGGACCAGTATTCGATGGTGTTTTTGTTGATGAGGAGCTTGCCGAGGGGGTGTTCGGCGAGGGCGCGGAGGGCGGCGGGGGGGACGAACTGTGCGCCGAGGGCTGCGAGGTCGCCGAGGGCGGGGAAGAGCCAGTGCGCGGTCCAGCGGTGGAGGCCGGGGGTGTTGTAGACGGCGGAGGAGAGGTCGCGCATCTGCGCGAAGGGGATGAAGCCGTAGTTGTTGGTGGTGAGGGCTGCGTTGATGACGCGGGTGGTGTGGGTGATGGCGGTGAGCCAGGTGGAGTCGACGCGCTCGAATCCTGCGGCGACGGAGCGGGGGACGATGAGGACTTTGCGTTCGCCGTTTTCGTAGAACTCGACGTATCCGACGCGGTCGTTTCGGACGCGCTGTGCGTAGGGGCGTTCCTGGACTTCGTCGGAGCGGAGGGCGCGGAGTGCGCGGACCCAGTCGAGGACGGTTTGGTTGCGTTCGGCGAGGGTGATGATGGAGACGGCGGTCTTGATGGTTTCGAGGAGGGGGTTCTTGGTGGGGTCGAGGGAGCCTTTGTATTCCTTGAGGAAGGCGCCGACGTCGGTGTCTTCGCCGGAGCGCTTGATGAGCTGCTCGGCGGCGAGCTCGAGTGCGCCGCCCTTGCCGTGTTCGAGGCCGTCAAGGAGGGCCTGGAGGCGTTCGGGGGTGACGGTGTGCTTGGTGGTGACGTAGTGGGTGTTTTTGCGCATGAGCTCGACGAAGTCTTTGCCGAGGAGCTCGGTGGTGGCGGGGCGCTCGATGACGTCGCGCTCGTAGAGTGCGCGGAAGATGTTCCAGGCGCGGACGACCTTGCGGAAGGTGTCTTGGCCGAGGGTCTTGTGCAGGTCTGCGAGCTGGCCGCGGGCCTGGACGGGGTCGACGCCGTAGGCGGCGGCGCGTCCGCCGAGCTCGATGATGCGGTGGTAGGTGGCGTAGAGCTCGACCTGGTAGCGGGCGATGTCTGGGTTGGGGTCGATGTCGGTGAGGCGCTCGAGGAATTCGCCTTTGACGTCGGCGAGGTAGAGTCTGGCGTTGTTGGGGCCTTTGCGGCGGTAGAGGACGTGGCTGAGGCGGACCTTGTCGAGGAGGGCCTTGAGGCGGCGTTCCTGGAGTTTGAGGGCGAGGTCGGAGGCGCCGCCTTTGCGGCGGACCTCCTGGATTTCGGCGAGGCGCTCTTTGTAGGCCTTTCGGACGAGGTCGAGTGCGGGGCCGCGGTCGTCCCAGAGGGCGGCGATGATGCGGCGGCGCCAGGCGGTGAGGGAGTTGTCGAAGCCCTGGACGGCCTGGTTGAGGCGGCGGAGTGCCTGGTCGTGTTCGCGTCCCCAGGTTTCGCCGAGGGTTTTGTGGATGAGGTCGGGGCGGCTGCCGTTGGCGATGTAGGCGACGGCGTCGGCGTAGGCCTTGGCGGCGCGGGGGTGGTTCTGGATGGCGTGGTCCCAGGCGGCGAAGCAGTTGGGGGCGCGCTCTTGGAGGACGGAGGGTGCGCAGAAGTAGGCCGCGCCGATCTCGGCGTACATCTCCTCGGGCTTGTCGAAGTAGGGCTCGTCCCTGCCGATGCCGCGCCACCAGGTGATGAAGGCCTTGGCCTCGGCCTTGAGCTCGGTGTTTCCGGCGAAGCCGGCGACGGGGAAGGCCTCGGCGGTGTAGCGCTTGAGTGCGGCGAGGTGGCCGACGAGGTTGCCGCGGCCGACGAGGCCGCCGTCCTGGTCGTCGATGAGGTGCCAGAGTTCGTGCGCGAGAACCTTGGGGGCGGGGAGGCCGGGCTCGGCGCCGGAGCGGATGCGGCGCTTGAGGAGCTTTTGGAGTTCGCGTTCGAGGGCCTTTTCGGAGACTTCGGCCTGTGCCTGGAGTTGCTTTTTGGTTTTGGTGGCGGCCCATTCGGGGCGTTCGTGGAGGAAGAACCCGCGTTTGGCGAGGGTGTCGTGGAGGGCGCGGATGTCGGATTCGTCGATGAGGCCGAAGATTTGGGCGGCGATGCGGATCTTGTTTTGGCCGACGTAGTATCGGCCGAGGGCCTTGCCCATTTGGGCGCGGTTGTGGACGACGGTGGGGAGTTCGCCGCCGGTGAGGTCGCGGTAGAGGAGGGCGAGGTCGAAGGTGGTGAGGGGCTTTCGGCCGAAGGCGCGCGCGGGGGAGCCGTCTGCGCCGCCGAGGGGCCCGAGGCGGCCGACGACTTGTCCGCGCATGGGGTAGACGGAGGTGGTGAGGACGCGGACGCCGCCCACGATGCGCTCGGGGGGGACGATGGTGCGGCTGGCGGCGGAGCCGCCTGCCGCGGGCTGATTGGCTGATTGGCTGATTGGCGGGTTGGTGGGGCGCTTCCCCACGTCCCTGCGCTTCGGGTGCGGGGTTGGCGAGGGTCACCACCCCATTTCGTCCGCCACTTCCTTGTCCGTCGGCACCCGCCCCAGCTGCTTGGTCAGGTACTCCCTGGCCAGGCCCCACATGTACAGATAGTCCTCGTTGTCCCAGTCCTGCAGGGGGTCGATCGGATGTTTCCAGGGTTTGGGGTCGGCTTCCGAAGGGGACGTCGTTTGAGAGGTCGGCGTATCCATCGATCAGGTCCTTTCTGTTCTTGAGTATAGCAAAAGTCTCGTCGGGCTTGGTTCCCACGCCGTCAACGATATAATCCGGCGGGACGAAGCGTCCGGTCTCGACGAATCGGCGCAGGGCGCGATAGGCGGATTCGGCGACGGGGATGCGGACGTTGTAGAGGTAGACGCTGTAGCCGTGCGATTTGGACTCGAGGATGAGGTGCTCCAGCTTCTGCGCGTTCTTGCCGACGGTGGGGAAGACAACGTTGTCGCCGTTGGCGAAACAGAGGTCGCGCAGCAGGAAGTATTCGGCGATGAGGCCGGATTCGGCGTGGACCATGTCGGCGTTCTTGCCGCCGTTGAATTCGGGCAGGAAGGTCTTGGCCTCGTCGGCGTCGACCTCGACCAGGTCCCCGACCTCGGCCTTGAGGTTCTTGACGACGGCGGAGGATTTGCCGCTGCCGGGCAGGCCCATGACGATGAAGAGCTGGCGGCCCTTCTGTGCGGACCCGCCGTTGTAAAGCTTCTGTGCGATGTCGCGGCGCAGGGCTTGGCGCTCGGGGGTTTTGATGTTGTCGGTGCCGCGGCCCATGCGGCTGCGGTTTTGGGTGACGGCCCTCTGGGCTTTGCGCTCCCAGGGGAGGGCGCGATACCAGTGCGGGTCGGTGTCGGCCTTGCGGCGTTCGCGCGCGGCCTGAGCCTTGCGGACGATCTGGCCGAGGGCGGGGTTCTCCCAGGGGGCGTTGATCCAGGCGGGGTTGGCGTCCACCTTGTCGCCGAGGGCGGCGAGGGCGTCGATCTGCGCGTCGTCCATGGTGAAGACGTCCTTGGCGGAGGGCGCCTGCACGCCCTCCACGCGGATGCCCTTGGGCCCGCGTGCGAGTTTGACGGCGCCGGTGTCGAGCGCGGTGCGGAGGGTGTGGGCCTCGGCCTGGCTGTTGCGGGCCTGGATGAGGTTTTGGACGAGGGGTGCGGGGTTGTCGGAGGGGACGATGGGGAGGGTGGGCCCGAGCTGTGCGTCGAGTGCGGTGAGGACGTCGGCGACTTGGCTCTGGGGGATATTGGCGAGGCCGGTGACGATGGCGCGGCCCTCCTGGAGGGCGACGTGGATGGGCGCGTTGGCGAGGGTGTAGGTGCCGAGTTCCTGCCCGGGTTGCAGGCGATGCTTGGCGATGGTCTTTGCACGCCTGACGAAGGCGTCGATGTCCGTCAGGATACGTCCGGCCACGTCCTGCGCGGTGCAGGGGGTTTCGGTGAGGCCGCCGTTGCCGTCGGGGTCGAGGAGGCGCGGGTGCTGGTTACCGCCCTTCTTGGGGTTGTCGATGACGCGCTGGATGGATTCCAAAGAAAGCTCATTGACAGTCAGACCCTTTTGTGGGATACTGATGGTGTCAAGGGCGGATTGTGTTCCGGTCGGCGCGAGGCCAGCTAGCGGGTCGCGCGAGATGACTTCCGGATTCACGTCCGCCCTGATTACGTCCAGGGCCTCGACCGCGTGAACGCCATTGACGTCAGCCTCGTATTGGGCGATGACGGCGATATAGAGGCGGTTCTCAAAGAAGTAAGGGGCAAAGAGACGAACGTAGGTTTTGTTTGGGCTGTTCGGTTTGTAGTTGTCCTGGCGCACCGCGACGCCCGCGCGTTTTGCCAATTGGATCACGTTCTTGGCGGCATACTGATGCGCGCGGGCATCTTCGCCTTCTTTGGTGTAGTTCGCTGTCTTTCCGGCATCGCGTCCGGATTTGACCTTATACCTTATTCCGAAGACGTCGCTAACGGACGTTTCGCCCTTCCGCATAGTGTCGACGGCTGTCCGGATTGAATCGAAGTTCTCACCTTCGGCGAGCGGGGTGAAGTCCGGCCCGTTGCTTTCCTCGTCCGTCAATCCACCGAGGCCGAGGTCGTGCGTCGTAACCATTCGTGCGCGCTGCGCCTCTCGGGCTTCTCGTTTGGATTGTTTTACGGCTGCCGGCTGTGCGGCTTCGCCGCCCGGGGTTGTGGGGCTGCCGAGGGAGGCGCCGTCGTCCGGGGCGGTGGGGGAGAAGAGGGAGTCGGTGAGGTCGTCCTGGGCGGGGTCTGACGTGGCGGGCTGGGCTTCTTGGGTGCGGGCGCTGACGCCGGCTTCGGCGGCGGTTTGGACGTCGCCGGATTGGGTGAGGACGGGGAGTGCCTCGAGGCCGAGGATTTCGCGGGCCTTGGCGTTGGCCTCGGCGCTGAGGGCGGGGTCGAGGTAGTAGTGTTCCCAGGCGGCGATGGTCTGGCGGAGGCGGTCTGCGGCGGCCTGGAGCTGGGTGATGTCCTTGGGGTCGGTGATGCCCATGCGCTTGGCGAAGTCGCCTTTGAGGCTGAGGGCGTCGCCCTTCTGGAGGGCGGCGTTGACGCGCTGGAGGTCTTTGGTTGCGGCGCGGCGCTTGTCGGCGGCGTAGGC
>CALXMT010000046.1 GCA_944389545.1 uncultured Kiritimatiellota bacterium
TCTGTTCTCTGTTCTCTGTTCTCTGTTCTCTGTTCTCTGTTCTCTGTTCTCTGTTCTCCGGGGCGGCAAAAGCCGCCACTTGGTCCTTCGTGTCAGCCCCGCAGGGCAAACCTTCCACACACTCCCATCGCCCCGCCCGTCGCCCCGCAGGGGCGTTCCAATCAGCCAATCAGCCAATCAGCTAATCAGCTAATCAGCGGGGCGGCAACGCCGCCCTTATGCTTATTGTCTATAACGGAGTAGTTCTTTTACAAGGGTCACAACGTTAGTGGCGGGATTTCTTTGTGAATAGGGAATAGTTGTGTGGTCATATTTGGCGAGCAGTGAATCGGCGCGTTGGATTGCGCCAACCATGTGGTCCTCCAACAATTGAAAGAGTGCGTGGTCGTTTTTCTTATAAGGGCGATTAAGCCATTGGGAAAGGCGTTCGCAATATTGGGAACGGCGCAAGGCGCCTCCGGAAGCATCTTGGAAATGAAGCAAATACCACAATTCAAAGGCCTCATTGCTCCATGCCGCGAACCAATAAGGGGGCGTTTTTGATGCCTTCGCGGCGGCGTTTTTGTCTTCGATTGCGTGGATTGTTTTGTCAAAATCAGGGAAGTCGTCTTTGTCAAAGACAAGCCAGACGTAATAATAAGGAGGCTTGTTGTCGTATTTGCGCCGTTCGACCAATGCCTCTGTTTCTTTGAGGAGTTGGGTTGTTCCCCGGCCAACACCTTGTAAGACAATTCGCTCAACCATTTCTGGCGGAAGACGGTTACGCAATTCCTCAAAATAGGCAGGCTCGGTCACTTCCCCTTCGCAGACGATTAGGAAGTGGCGCCGCGGCGGACGCTTGCCTATGAGTCGACGCGTTGTTGGGCTCAGTGGCGGGAAATCCTTCTCGGAGAGGCGACGCGCTTTGGCTTTCATGGCGCTTTCTTCCTCAGGTTGAAGGCTCCAAGATACGGGATTGCGCCATACAGTCCGGCGAGATAGTCCTTTTCATAGGAGGCGTCTTTACGCACTCCATTGCCCTGGCGTTTGAATTCGATGAGGGAATAAAGATGAGAGGCGAAGGCGGCGTCGCGTTCAATGAAATAAATCTGATCACGCCTTAAAAGGCGCTCTTTTTCGCCGCTTGCAGACATGACGGAGGCGGACAACAGATTCGTATCGTGGGTGGTAAAGATGATTTGCGCACAGTTGGGATTGGTCTGGGCACTATTGAACAGTTCGATGATTGCTTTTGAGAGGATTGGGTGAAGGCGTGCATCCAATTCATCGACGAAGAGGGTCGCTCCGGTTTTGAGGGCATGGAAGATAGGCCCCGCGAGTTGGATGGATTTAAGCGTCCCAAGCGAGCAGAACTTTTCAATCGGCAAGACCTCTGTTCCATAGGGTGGGAGGAAGCATAATCTCTTACGCTTGGACGGGGAAACGTCTGTGGCATCGCTTGTCCCGAGGTCTTGAAGTTCGATTCTCTGGATGGCCGGGTCTGTTTGACGGATAAAGGTTTCGATAGGCTCCACCTCCCTGCCGTTGGCGAGACAATCCATCGTGTAACGCGCGCCATCGTGCAAATCTTTGTCCCATGAAATCCAGAGAAGGTTGTTGATGAGATAGGAGACAATGGATTCTGCCTCTTTGATGGCAAATTGCGCACAAACCGAGAGGAAGGGCACGCTTGGGCGTGTGCGTTCCACAAGGACGTTGGCATCCTTAGGGAATGACGCCCCTACGTCGATGACTGGGGTCTCTGAAGAACCGTCTCGCAGAAACAGAGTCCTGGTTCGATTGGTGTCGGCAGACGTGGCATAGAGCCACTCCTTCAGAAACGCTTCCCGAGTCGCGGAAAACCCATAACGATAACGGATGTCGCCGATGGTGAAGACCGCCTCCATCTCGGTTGGCTTGGTGCGGGAATCGGCGTCGAACAGAAAGGGGGCCACGGGGATGAAGGCATCCAGCGGGAAGGATTGGCAGACAAGTGCGCGGAAGAGGCGTGCGGCCACAAAAAGATTCGTCTTTCCGCTGGCGTTTGCACCGTAAATCACAGCGCTTTTGAGCGCCCGCGTACGCCCCCCAAACGTCAAGGCGGTGTTTTCCTCCAATCGTTCTTTGCAAGAGGCCACCGCGCAAAGGTCAAGAGTCTGTACTTCACGGAAGGAATGGAAATTCCGAACAGAAAAGCGCAAGAGCATAGGAGCAAATCCCTTCGACAGCTAAAAGACAATAAGATAAAAATAACAAAACTTGAGAACTTTGTATAGTATTTTGTGAAAAACTTGCAAATTTGAGCCTGTAGCATCTTTGGTGGCGCGTTTTATTGGATTATTCTTATTGCCGCCGCCGCTGGTAGCCGTGGAAGGTTTGGTGCGTTGCGCCTGCACGGGCTGATTAGCTGAGTGGAGGGGTTGAGGGTTGGCTCGATTGGTGGGGCGCTGCCCCACGCCCCGGCAGGGGAGGGGCGGCTAATGCCGCCCCGGAGAACGGAGAACAGAGCGTGCAGGCCCGGAGGGCCAAACCTTCCACGGCCACGGAGAACAGAACGCGCGACAAGCGCGCGACGGAGAAGTTGTAGGGTGTGGGGCGGAGCCCCACCGAGAAAACCAAGCCTCCAAGCCTCTAAACTTCCAAGCTTCCAATTGCCCCTGCACCCCCGGCACGTCTGCGACGTGCCAAAGGACAACGCGGTAGGACCAATAGGACAAGGGGCGCTGACGCGCCCCAGAGAACAGAGCGTGCAGGCGTAAAGCGCCAAACCTTCCACGGCCCCAGAGAACAGAGCGTGCAGCGGCGAAGCCGCAAACCTTCCACGGCTACAGAGCGCCCCTGCGGGGCGACAAAGTGACGGATGGCCTCTCGTGGAAGATTAATCCTGCGGGGCTCCACCGAAAGACTCCCAAACCCAAAGCATGGCGTGCGAAGCCCGCCATGCCCTACAGGCCCCCGGGCCGGACGTGCGCCTTGCGCACGCACGGCTCGCCCCAGCGTCGCCTTCCTTTGTGTCCCTAGCCGTGGAAGGTTTGCCTCTTTGTGTCCTTTGCGGTCCTTTGTGTTCTTTGTGGTAAATTCACACTGGCAGTCCTGCCGGCGGTAGCCGGCCCCTAATCGGCTTTAATCTGTGGACTACCGCAAGGTCTTTCGAGCGAAGCGAAGAAACATCGGCGGTAGCCGTGGAAGGTTTGCTGCTTCGCACCTGCACGCCCCATTCTGGCAGTCTTTGTGAGCCTTCGTGGTCCTTGGTGTCCTTTGTGTTTTTCTCAAAACCTTCCACTTTTTCCCAGCGTTCTCTCCGTCGCGCGCTTGTCGCGCGTTCTGTTCTCTGTTCTCTGTTCTCTGTTCTCTGTTCTCTGTTCTCTGTTCTCCGGGGCGGCAAAAGCCGCCCCTTGGTCCTTCGTGTCAGCCCCGCAGGGCAAACCTCCCACACCCTCCCATCGCCTCGCCCGTCGCGCACCTTAGATACCCTACCATTTTCTTAATAAATCTTTAACATTGACGGGGGGGGGTACTTGTGGTATCCTATGCGCGCGTTTTCCTTGAGGAATAGTGTGTTGACAAATTCCCGGGAGAAAGACAAGGAGTCTCTCGTATGAGCATTCGCAGCCTTACCTTCCAGGTGGTGGCCATGATGGCCATTCCCGTCTTTGCGGAGGTCCACCAAGCCACGGACTATGAGTTTACCTTTTCCTCCTTTGCGCGCGAGGGGGCGATGACCCTGCGCACCGAGGGCGAGGCCAAGGGGACGTATACCCTGGGCCAAGAACTAAGCAGGACGATCACATGGCCGAATGGGCGCCCCTCGACGCTTAAGACGCCGCTCTTCGACAAGCAGGTCTCGTTGGACGCGCTGGTCGGCGACGGGTTGCTCGCGGGGGAGGCCCTGCGCCCCATCTCCTACGTCCCCAACGGCCTCACCGTCACGGCCGTCTCCATCGTCACCCCCGGCGACGCGGCCCCGAAGACCCTGACGCTCACCGTCGGCGAGACGGCCTACCCCCTCTCCCACACCGACAAAACCGAGGCCGTCACCCTGCGCGGCACATGGGACGGCGTCGCCGGCACCCGCAGCGGCACCGTCCACACCTACGCCCCGGACGACGCGATTGCCCTGGCGGGCGCGGACGCCTCCTTCACCGTCGCCTTCCCGGCTACCGACGCCTCCGGCCAACAGCAGAACCGCGCCATCTACCTCCTTGACGGCGCCCCCTTCCTCCGCCTCTCCGGCACCGCCAAGATCAAGCACCACGTCTTCAAGATAAACCAGCAGGCCTCCGCAGAATCCCAGTCCCTTGCGGCGCTCCTGAAGGACGAGTCCGAGTCTTTCAAGGACGACGCCAACACCGTCGTCGTCGTCGACTTCGAGGGGAATGGCGGCGCCGTCGACCTGGACGCGACCATCGAATCCTCCCCCCTCATCTTCGGCTCCGCCGTCAAGCCCGAGCAGGCCGCCATCCACTTCTGCGGCGGCGCCACCGTCACAAGCCCCCTCACCTTCCGCGACGGCGCCACCCGCGACGGCGCCACCCGCAGCGGCGTCTCCGTCTACGGCCCCGACCCGACGGATGTCCAGCCCCTGGTCTGGGATCCCGCCGCCCTGCTGCTCCTCTGCGATGCCACCCTCAAGACCACCCTCCCGACCAGGGAGAACGGCTGGTTCGCCACGCACGCTGTCCCCATCCCCGCGGGCCGCACCTTCCGCATCGAGCTGGAAGAGAAGGTGGAGGACTTCGATGCCCTGCCGAACCTCTCCTTCGCCGCCGCGGACTCCGTCCTTGAGTTGGCCCTGGCCGGCAACCCGCCGCCGCCCATCAAGTATACCTTTTTGATGACGATGCAGTCCGGCACCCTTGTCTTCGACCAAGACGTGACCCTGCCCTCCCTCACCCTCGGCGACGAGGGGTTGGAGACCACGCTCATCCTGCGCGACGGCCACGCCTACTCTTTTTCCGGCACCAGCCGCGCCGCCGGCATTGTGACCCAAGGCAGCCGCGTCGCACTCATCCAAGAGGGCGGCACCCTCACCTTGGGTTCCTCCACCGTCGCCCCCCTTGGCTTGGGCGCCGAGGAGACCGTCATCGAGGTGCGCGGCGGCACGATGACCTGCGCCTCTGCCTTGGAGGTCGCCACCGAGGGCACCTCCACCGACATCGCCATTGACAAGGGCGCCACGCTCACCCTCGTCGGGGGGCTCTCCGCGGGCGCGGACGACACCACCGCCACGCTCGACCTCACCGTCGCCGGCACCCTCCGGCTCACCGAGGACCTCACCATGACCCCCGCCCTGCGGCGGACGCTCACTCTCGCCGGCGGCACCATCGAATCCACCGTCGTCTCCCCGTCCCCGGACGTGGTCCACGTCATCTGCGGGGACGGCGGCACGTCGGACGGCGAGGGCCTGCTGGACATCGTGGGCGGCGGCACCCTCACGGGCCTCCTCGTCGTCGACGCCGCCGCCGGGCAGGGCGACCTTGCCCTCGGCGCGGACGCGACGCTGAAGACCCTGCGCGACTTCACGGGCACGGTCTCCGGCGCGGGCCGCCTCGAGGCCATCGAGGGCACGCTCGGCGATGTCACCCTCGGCGACACCTGGCTCGCCGCCACCACCGGCAAGAAGCTGGGCGACGTCCTCACCGGCTGGACCGAGGACGGCACCGACTATCACGGCGCGTCCGACTTCGCCGGCACCATCGGCTTCACCGCCGGCACCGCAGACGATCAGAAGAAGCTCGACTTCACGAACCTGGACGAGCTGACCTCCCTGGGCATGGCCTTCCGCATCAACAACCACCAGCACATCGTCATGCGTCTGGACCAGTACGCCGACGCCGTCATCCGCTGGCCCGACAACCCCGAAGGCATCACCCTCACCCTCATCGAGTCCGGCGCCTACGGCGGCGAGCTCACCCTCCCCCACTTCCCCCACACCGAGGGTGAGAAGACCGGCGTGACCTTCGAGTTCGCCTACTTCGACCCCAGCGCCCCGCTCGGCTACACCGTCCGCACGGACGGCTACACCCACGGCCACTCCGAGGACGGCGTCAACGACACCCTCGTCTGGGAAAACCCCGTCTTCACCGGCGAGGGCGCCTGGATTGACATCGAGTTCAACGGCGACACCAAGAACACCGGCTGGTTCACCCTCTGGGACCAGAACCACAAGAATAAGGCCAACGGCCTCCTCCGCGGCGATGGTAAAGACACCTCTTCTCTCCTGGAGAACGGCGACCCGCGCGACAACATCATGGACAACCCGGCCAACTTCTCCGCGGTGGCCCACCCCGCCGACGCCCAAGGCGGCCTGGCCCTCCAGTATCGCCCCTACGTCTCCTTCGGCTCCTTGGACTATCCCGAGGAGTGGAGCGTGGCCGTGCGCCTCACCGCCCCCAATAAGGGTAACATCTGCCTCCTGGCCCTTGGCAACAACACCCTCGTCAACGCAAACACCAAGAAGACCGTCAACTCCATCGTCTTCGCCACCGGTGACTCGGCCGATGAGATTGTCTGCTACCGCTTCACCGGCACCTCCGCGACTGCCGGCGCCATCGAGGAGCTCTTCCGCGTGACGCTCCCCGACATCCAGGACACCGCCCACATCTTCTCCGTTGTCTGCGAGGGCCGCGAGCTCCGCCTCTATATGGACGGTGCGTGGCTGAAGTCCGCCACCCTGCCCGACGGCTGGAACCTCGGCTGCGGCTTGCAGGTGGGTGCCCAGCTCGGCGCGCGTAGTTCGGATGGTACCCCTGAGCAGGGCGTCCCTCATGGCTTCTGGGATCGTGCACTCCCCGCCGACAAGACCACCACCGGCGGCGTCATCGACTACCTCCGCTTCTACAAGGGCGTCCTCACCGACGTCGCGATGGTCGAGATGGCCGACCGCACCCCCGCCGTCCGCGAGAACCTCCGCTACGTCCGCTACGTCCCCATCACCACCGACCCGCGCGGTGGCCTCCCCGCCCCCGCCACCGGCGAGACCTGGCGGCAGGACGGCGCGTGGGTGGAAGAGACGTGGAACGGCTCCGCTTGGGAGTCCACCAACCGCTACACCGACGAGCCCGCCGAGGGCGCCTACATCCGCCTCCTTGTCGACGAGGGCGACCACGCCCTGCAGGTCAACGTCGAGCGCCGTGTCGCCGGCGAGACCGATGGCACCGGGCAGATCGTGCCCCCGGGCAACTATTTCTACTCCCCCGACCGCAACTACGCCGCCCTCGTCGTCGAGCCGCAGGAAGGCAACGCCGCCGCCGGCACCGTTCGCCTCATCCCCTACGGCGTGAACCCCGCCAACAAGGGCGAAGGCGACGCCCTCACCCAGGCCATCGATGATGCCGTCACCGGCAGCGCGTGGTACACCACCACCGCCACGAGCACCGCCGCCAACCGCACCGGCTTCCAATACGGCAAGCTTCGCTTCACCGGCGGCGCCTACGACCCCATCACCGAAGGCGACCCCACCGCCACCAACTTCTACGGCTCCGCCTACCTCATTCCCGGCGGTACCACCACCGTCACCGTCTCCGGCCAGGACGGCGCGATTAACTGGAATGACTCCATCCAACGTGAAGCAACTGACTTTTGGGGTAGTGAAGGTACGTGCACGCAGACGGGTACGCGCACGCTGATCTACACCTACTCGGCCGACCCCAACCAGGCCGTTCGCTTAATCTTCGATGGCGGCGTCAGCTACTTCTCCAAGTACGCCGATATGGTGGTCAACGCCGCCACTTCCGGTACCCGGACGGCTACGGAGACGTTGCAACGCTCTGGCACGTGGACGAGGTCTTGGGGTAGCTACTCCTATGACTGGACGGATGAGACGTCGTTGTCCACCTTCACGCCCATCGGTAATCTGAATGTTGGCGAGCAGGTCAACACGCTTCAGGCGGTGGCGGGCATGGCGCTGACGCGCGGGGTGATGGACGAGGTGGCGCGTTGGCAGCTCACCGGCCCCGTCGTCGTGCAGGGCACGGCCGAGCCGGGCAGGGATTACGTCCTCGGCCACCCCGAACTGAAGACGCAGGACCCGAACAACGACCAGGCCTCCGAGGACGTGTGGGTGCCCTTCTTCACCGCCAACTCCACGTGGAAGTTCTACGACGACACGCGCGTCGAGGGCGGGGCGGAGAACGCCGATGGTGCCCTTGGCGCGGGCGAGGTCGGGGAGGACGCCACCCGCGGCGGCCTCTTCGCTCGCGGCGTGCAGACCCCCGGCCGCCTCTACCTCGACTTCACCGCCACGGAGGGCCCCGCGAAGTATGGCACGACGCAGGCCTTCTCCGCGCAGGCGTGGTACCGCTACGGCTACGAGGGCAACAAGACCGCCTCCACGAATGCCAACATGGTGCCCGAACGGGCGTCGGGGACGGACTACAACCAGGCGGTGGCCTTCCAGATCCGCCTCTCTTCCACGGTCGGCAACGAGGTGACGCTGACCATCGACCGGATCCCCGGCGCCCGCGTGCAGACCTTCCACGTGGAGGAGGCCGCCGGCACGGTGGACCCGCTGACGTTGAAGCTCACCCTCGATGAGGACGTCGACCCCCTGCCGATTTGGGACACCGTGGTTGCCGCCGCGCGCCTCGACGTCTCCAACGACAAGCGGGTCAACGCGCTGAACCTGTGCCCCGGCGAGGGCCTGCACACGCCTGTCCACCGCGGCAACACCTCCCACAACCATGGCGCCTACATCGTCGGCACCACGCAGGTGGACTGGGACTTCGGCGCGGCGAGTTCCGTGCCGCGTCTGGAGGTCGTCCCCGGGGCCGAGCTCAGCTTCACCGTGGGGCAGGACTTCCGTACCCACGGCACCACCGTCGTCGCCCAGGGCAAGGGTGAACGCACCTTTCCGAAGGAAACGGGCGACGAAGGCCCCACCGCCGACGACCTGAAAACCGCGGCCTGGATCCACCACATGAGCGGCGACCCCTTCCTGGGGATGGACGTTGAGCTGGGCGAGGGCGCCATCTTCGGCTTCCACGCCGAGGCCAACGCCACCGACGCCGACATCCAGCACGAGGGCGTCGTCCTGTCCGGCGAGCTCCGCCTCACCGGTAACGCCACCCTCCGCGCCGACTACAACAACCCCGACGTCGAGGACCCCGAGCTGCGCATCCCGCACTTCATCGCCGCCGGCGGCATCCGCGCCACGAAGCCCGGCGTCACCCTGATCGTCGACGCCCCCAGCCACCAGATTGCGGACGGCAACGAGAATCACGTCGACTGGCATTGCCATACCGCCACCCTGACGGGCGAGGAGGACTTCCGCCTGTGGAAGACCGGCCCCGGCGCCATGACCTTCTATGCCACCACGCCGCCCAGCGTGACCGGCAAGGTGACGGTGGAGGAGGGCACGCTCGCCGTCACCGCCGCCGCCAACACCCCCGTCGGGGCGAAGGGGCTCCATGTCAAGAAGGACGCGACGCTCGCCGACAGCGGCCGCATGAGCGGCGCCAACCTCCGGCTGGCCCTCATCCCCGATGAGCAGACCCTCTCCGGCGGCGGCACCGTCGTGGGCAGGCTCGGCCTGAAGGGCGGCGCCACCTACGTCGCCAAGCAGGGCGAGTACCTCACCGCCGCCAAGGGGATCTTCACCGACGACTCGCTGGCGGCGGACATCGCCGTCACCCTGCCCGGGGACTATAAGGCCGGCACGCCCTATCTGGTCGCCAACCGCGAGGAGCGCGACGTCCGCCGCCGCCTCCTGCCCGGGAAGGACGGCGAGCGGTGGGACGCCATCGCCTGGATCGACACGGACACCGCAGGCGCCACCGCCACCTCCTACGCCGCCCGTCCGCCGAAGGTCCCCGCTCCCACCGACTATAAAGACTATGTGAAGGATGAGTCGCCCACCACCATCACGGGCACCATCGAGGAGCCCCTCATCAATCAGTACCAGAACGCCGGCCACGCCTACATCGGCGCCACCTTCGGCCGCACCCGCGCCGGCACCTACGCGCTGGACCCCACCGAGCTGAGCGACGCCCTCCTCTGCTTCACCAACATCTCCGCCTTCGTCCCCGCCTCCAAGACCCAAGGCACCCGCGAGTACGTGGACGGCACCAACTTCTACGTCGCCTATGAGTTTGGCATCAGCCGCCAGGCCCTCGTCACGATCGGCAACACCAAGTACGTGGTGCTCGAGGTCTCCGTCGAGAGCGTCTTCAATGACGAGGACAATCCCTTCAAGGGAGTGATCTTCTCCTCCGCCCAGAAGGCCTTCGTGGCCGACTTCAACAGCTCCACCGAACTCTCCTTCGACCTAATTGACGCCAACGGTCACGCCCACCCGCTGGGCGAGGACGGCCTGAAGATTTCCATCGATGAGGTCACGGGCATGGACGGCACGCCCCTCGCCCCCACCCCCGGCAAGCGTTGGTTCCGCATCCCCTACCAGGACCTCCTCGACTGCGAGCTCGTCAAGCAGGACGGCAACATCCGCCTCCGCGCCTCGGCCTCCTCGCCCTACGCGAAGCGGCTCTGATTTCCACGAATACACGGGCGCTCCGCCGGAGCGCCCGGCTGATTAGCTGATTGGCTGATTGGCTGATTGGAACGCCCCTGCGGGGCGACGGGCGGGGCGATGGGAGTGTGTGGAAGGTTTGCCCTGCGGGGCTGGCACGAAGGTGCACGAAGGACCACGAAGGGACACAAAGAAGGCTACGCTGGAGCGGGCCGTGCGTGCGCAAAGGCGCACGTCCGGCCCGGAGGGCCTGTAGGGGCATGGCGGGCTTCGCACGCCATGCTTTGGGTTTGGGAGTCTTTCGGTGGAGCCCCGCAGGATTAATCTTCCACGAGAGGCCATCCGTCACTTTGTCGCCCCGCAGGGGCGCTCTGTAGCCGTGGAAGGTTTGCGGCTTCGCCGCTGCACGCTCTGTTCTCCGTGGCCGTGGAAGGTTTGGCGCTTTGCGCCTGCACGCTCTGTTCTCTGGGGCGCGTCAGCGCCCCTTGTCCTATATGTCCTACCGCGTTGCTTGAGGGCGTTTCCCAGGAAAATACGGAAACGCAAGGGATGGGCACGGTAGTGAGGCCCAGAGGGCCGAACGGTGAAGTGCCCAGGCCCTTGCGTTCCTTTGTGTCTTCGTGGAGAAGGAGCGCCCCTTATGGTATACTGTGGGCAAGGAGTTCGGTTATGGACGAAGAGAAGATTGCGCAAGGGACCTATGACTTCCGCGTTATGCGGAAGAAGGGCTATCGTTATGTAGACAAGACCGCGTTGCTCTACCCGCTCGTTACACGCGATGGCGATGGTTTCTTCTTCATCTCCCGTCCGCGGCGTTTCGGCAAGTCGCTGATGCTTTCGACGCTGGAGTGTCTCTTCCGCGGTGAGCGCGAACTCTTCAAGGGCCTGGCCATCGACAAGATGGACTACGACTGGGAATCTTACCCCGTTCTCCACTTCAACTTCGGCACGATGGATGTGACGACGTTTGAGACCTTCCAGGCCGGTTTTGTGGCGCGTGTACGGCGTTCCTTAGAGGATGCCGGGTGCGATTATGACTTCACACAAGCGCCGAACGACAACTTCACCGATGCCATCAAGGCCCTCGCTCGGGACCGTGGCAAGCCCGTGGTCATCCTCATTGACGAGTACGATGCGCCCGTCGGTGCCGCGTTGAACGACATCGAGAAGGCCACGGCCATCCGCGCCAAACTTTCCGCCTTTTACGGTGAAATCAAGAACAATGTCGGCAACATCCGCTTCATGATGATGACCGGCGTGACGAAGTTCACGCAACTCTCGGTCTTCTCGGCCCTCAACAATCTCACTGACCTGACGCTTCAGCCCGAGGCCGCCACGCTTCTGGGTTACACCGAAGAGGAGTTGGAGGCCAACTTCAGCAAGTCGCTGCATCGCCACGCCGAGGTCATGGGCCTTTCCTACGAAGATTATCGCGGCCAACTCCGCTGGTGGTACAACGGCTATCGTTTCTCGCCGCGGTGCAAGACCAAGGTCTACAACCCTCTGGCCATCGGCCGTACATTGTCTCGGCAGAGCGAATTCTTCGAGCCCACCTGGTCGGAGACCGGCCACTCCACCGCCCTCATGCAGTATCTCTCCACCCATCCCCTCACCGCCCGCGACTACGAATGCATCCCGAGAGTCACGCGTGCCGTCTTCGATGTCTACGATTTGGACAACATCGGGTACAAGACCTTCCTTTACCAGGGCGGTTATCTCACCATCAAGGATTTCAGCCCCATCAGCGGCTACACCCTCGGCATTCCCAATGAGGATATTCGCCAGGATCTCAACCAAATTCTCGTGGACCAGGCTATGCAGGGAGACGACGACCTGGGGTGGAACAAGGCCAGCGTCGCGCTGTTGGAGTATGACTTCTCCACCTTCTTTACGTGCCTCAAATCCTTCTACGCCCGTCTCACCTACGGTGCGAAGGAGGGGCGCGTGGATGAGGCTTCCTATCAGCGCAGTCTCTTCGTGTTGCTCACCGCCGGCGGACTTCGCGTTGTCTCCGAGGACACCCAGGCGCAGGGGCGTGCCGACCTCGTAGCCGATGCCTTTGGGCGCGTCTTCATCTTCGAGCTCAAGGTTGGCGGCACGGCAGAGGAGGCCCTCGCGCAAATCCGCAATCGCCGCTACGACCTGCCCTATCTCGCTTCCGCCCAGACCATTCACCGTATCGGCCTGGTCTTTGACCCCCAAACCCATCAACTCCTCGACACCGCCGTTGAACCTGTGCGCTGACGGTCTCCACGCTGCGCGGCACCCACAAAGGCTCAAAGAACCGCAAAGAGCACAAAGCACTGCCAGAATGGGGAAACGCAGATGTTTTTTCGCTTCGCTCGAAAGACCTTCGGTAATTCACAGATTTTGAGCAGATTAAGGGCGTGCTAGCGCACGCTGAACGTCGCGGTAGGACATATAGGACCATATAGGACAAATAGGACGGCGGTTGCGCCGCTTTGCACGACGACTTCGCCGGGCGCCCCGCAGGGGCGTTTCCAATCAGCCAATCAGCTAATCAGCTAATCAGCGGGGCGGCAACGCCGCTGGAGAATGCAAGTGTTTTTGCGCAGGTTTTAAGGCGGAGAATTAAACCTTTGTGGCGTCTTTCTTTTTGAGGT
>CALXMT010000047.1 GCA_944389545.1 uncultured Kiritimatiellota bacterium
CCCCGATCCCCCTCCTTTTCCGTTCCCCTCAATTATTTTTCTCTACCCCCAAAAATATAGTTGACTGCATCTCCTGTGGGGTGTGCTCATGGGCACGTCGCAGACGTGCCGGGGGTGCAGGGGAGATTGGAAGCTTGGAAGTTTAGAGGTTTGGAGGCTTGGCTTTCTCGGTGGGGCTCCGCCCCACACCCCTACAATTCCTCCGTCGCCCGTTTACCGGGCGCTCTGTTCTCCGTGGCCGTGGAAGGTTTGCGGCTTCGCCGCTGCACGCTCTGTTCTCCGTTCTCCGGGGCGGCATTAGCCGCCCCTCCCCTGTCGGGGCGTGGGGCAGCGCCCCACAGCCAATCAGCTAATCTTCTTTGCGCTCTTTGTGCTCCTTTGTGCTCTTTGTGATGTTAATCATTCTGGAGCCCTTTGTGTGCCTTCGTGGTTCTTCGTGTCCTTCGTGTTCTCTCCAAAACATTTCACGCCTTCCCATCGGCCTCACCCGTCGCGCGCTTGCCGCGCGCTCCGTGGCCGTGGAAGGTTTGCGGCTTCGCCGCTACACGCTCCGTTTTCCGTTCTCCGTTTTCCGGGGCGCGCTAGCGCCCCTTTTGCTATACTGACGGCAAAGGAGCGCGACATGGAACAGAAGATCGCACAGAGCGTCTATGACTTCCGTAATTTGCGGGGGGATGGCTACATTTATGTAGACAAGACCGCGTTGTTGTATCCCTTGCTGACGCGAGGGAGCGACTCCTTCTTTTTCATCTCCCGCCCGCGGCGTTTCGGCAAGTCGCTCATGCTCTCCACGCTGAAGTACATCTTCCAGGGTAAGCGCGAGCTTTTCAAAGGCCTCGCCATCGACAAGATGGATTACGACTGGGCGGAGTATCCAGTGCTTCACTTCAATTTCGCCACGATGAAGGTGGAGACGCTTGCGCTCTTCGAGCAACAATTCGTGGAGCGCGTCTCCCGGACGATTGAGGCTGCGGGAGGAACCTACAACCCCGCAGTCACCCCGGATACCAACTTTGCCGATGCCATTCGTTTCCTGGCCCAAGAGCGCGGGAAACCCGTGGTCTTACTCATTGACGAGTACGACGCGCCCGTCGGTGCCGCGCTCAGTGATCCCGCGAAGGCCACCGCCATCCGCGCGACGCTCTCGTCTTTCTACGGCGAAATCAAGAACAACGCCGCTGACGTCCGCTTCATGATGATGACGGGCGTGACGCGCTTCACGCAGCTCTCCGTCTTCTCCGCGCTCAATAATCTCAACGACCTGACGATGGATTCGCGTTACGCCACGCTGTTGGGTTACACGGAAGAAGAACTGGAGGCCAACTTTAGCCCTTCCCTGCACGCGCACGCAGACATCATGGGTCTTCCTTACGAGGATTATCGAGCCGAACTCCGCCGTTGGTACAACGGCTATCGTTTCTCGCCGGATAGCGAGACGCGGGTCTACAACCCCGTTGCCATTGCCAAGACCCTCGGCCCGAAACGGAAGACCTTTGCGCCCACGTGGTCGAAGACCGGGACTCCTTCCGCGCTGATCAACTATCTGTCAGAACGCGAACTGACGGAGACGGATTACGACAACGTGGAGAACATCTCCGAAGATGACCTCGACATCTGTCGCTTGGAGGCCATCTTGCCGGTTTCCATCCTCTATCAAAGCGGTTATCTCACCATCAAGGACTACTCCGAATGGGGCTTTACCCTCGGCGTGCCCAACGAAGAGGTCCGTCGTGGCCTTGCCTTGCTCCTGGCTCAGTATGCCACCAAGGGTTTTGCGGTCGACTATCACGGTTCGCTCTGCACGCTTCTCGGCAAATGCGACTTCCAAGGTTTCTTCGCCAAGCTCAAGGCGCTCTATGCACACCTGACCTATGGCTCCACCGAGATACGCGTGCACGAATCCAGTTACCTACGCCCGCTCTACGCCCTGTTGGCCTCGCATCCCGCCCTCCGCGTGATTGCCGAGGACACGCAGGCCAAGGGACGAGCCGATTTGGTGGTCGAAAGTCAGCGTAACGTCTTCATCTTTGAACTCAAGGTCGACAAGTCTGCCGCCGAGGCCATCGCCCAAATCAAAGAAACGGACTATGCCGAACCCTATCGCGCCCTCGGCAAGCCCATCCACCTCATCGGCCTCAACTTCAAGTCCGAAACCCACTCCCTTGACGATGCCCTCGTCGAGTCAATCTGATGCCGCGCAGGGGTGGCCTCCCTCCGTGCGCTTCTCGGCTGACCCTGTCCTGCGCTTCCGTCCGCTCAACGGCTGGTGTTTGGCCGGGGTGGGGGGCACGGCCCTCGGATGGTTCCTTGGTGGGGCGTGGTGGCTTTGGCTGGGCCTCGCCGCCGTCGCGCTCGCGGTCGCCTGGGCGCGCAGAAGTCTTGCGCCGGCCGCGCTTTGTCTCGTCTGCCTCTGCCTCTTTGGCTGGCGCGCCGCCGAGGCCAATGCCCACGCCGCGCGCTTCCGGTCCGTCCTCGACACGCTCCGCGCCACCGACGACGCCATCCCCATCCGCCTCACCGTCGGCAACGACTTCCGCCTGATCACCTCCGGCAACCGCTTCCCTTACGCCCGCTTCACCGCCCGCAATCCCGCCTTCGAGGACGGCACCCCCATCCTTCCCCAGACCCTCATGGTCAATTGGTACGACCGCTCCAAGACCGGCGCCTTCCCCAAGCCCGGCCAGACCTGGCTCATCCCCGCCAAACCCTACGGCACACCCGGCTCCAAGACCCTCACCGCCACCGCCCACACCGACACCGCCACCCTCCTCCGCGACGTCTCCGGCCCCACCCTCGGCCAACGCCTCGCCCGTCTCCGCGCCGCCCTCGCCGCCAACCTCGCCCTCGGTGTCTCCCCCAAAGAGGCCCACGTCGTCCAGACCATGACCCTCGGCTCCGACCGTTCCCTCCCCCGCGAGGATCTCCAGCGCTACGCCGACGCCGGCATCGTCCACATCCTCTCCATCTCCGGCCTCCACGTCGGCATTGTCGCCGCCCTCTTCCACATCCTCTTGGGGTGGCTCGGCCTCGGCCCCCGCCTCCGCGCGGCCCTCCTCATCCCCGCCCTCGTGGGCTATCTCCTCCTCATCGGCGCCCCGCCCGCGGCCTCCCGCGCCACCCTCATGGCCGTGATTTGGTGCCTCGGGCCCTGCTTCCGCCGCAAGCCCGACGCCCTCTGTTCTCTTCTCCTCACCGCCCTGTTGCTCCTCCTTTTCGAACCCGCCCTCATTGCCGATGTCGGCGCCCTCCTTTCCTTTGTCGTCATGGGCGGCATCCTCCTCTGGATGCCCCCGCTTGCCGACGCCTTCGTCCGCCTCTTCCGCGCCGCAATCCCCGACATCGTCCGTGGCGGCTTGCCCCTCGGCCTCGCCCTCCGTCGCGGCTTCGCCCTGCTCTTGGCCGTCAGCGTCGCCGCTTGGCTGGCCGCCCTTCCCCTCTGCCTCTGCTTCTTCGGCCGCCTCTCCCTCATTGGCCTCCTCCTCAACCTTGTCCTCCCCGCCCTCACCGTCCCCGTCGTCTGGGGCGGACTCGTCAGTGCCCTCTTGGGCGGCCTGCTCCCCGGACTGGCCACTGCCATCAACTGCTTCAATGCCGCCATCCTCCACCTCGTCGACCTCGCCGCCGCCACCGCCCTCACCCTCCCCGGCTCCATCTACGAAGCCCAAGCCACCCTCGACTCCGCCTCCACCCTCCTCCTCGAAACCGCCCTGTTGCTCCTTCCCTTCACCCTCCGCCCCCGCCACAACATCCATCAGCATTGACACGGGCGCTCTGCAGAGCGCCCGGCTGATTGGGTGGGGCGGCAAGGCCGCCCCGGAGAACAGAGAACGGAGAACAGAAAACAGAGAACAGAGCGCCCCTGCGGGGCGACGGATAAATCGGCGGCTTGTTTGTCGCCCGCAAGGGCGCTCCTGTATCTCCTGCATCTCCTGAATCTCCTGTGGGTGTGCTCCTTGGCACGTCGCAGACGTGCCTGCGGGTGCAGGGGAGATTGGAAGCTTGGAAGTTTAGAGGTTTGGAGGCTTGGCTTTCTCGGTGGGGCTCCGCCCCACACCCCTACAATTCCTCCGTCGCCCGTTTACCGGGCGCTCTGTTCTCCGTGGCCGTGGAAGGTTTGGCCCTCCGGGCCTGCACGCTCTGTTCTCCGTTCTCCGGGGCGGCATTAGCCGCCCCTCCCCTGCCGGGGCGTGGGGCAGCGCCCCACAGCCAATCAGCTAATCTCCTAATCAGCCAATCAGCCAATTCCCTTCGTGTTCTTTGTTTCCTTTGTGATTCCCAAACACACTGGCGTCCTGCCGGCGGTAGCCGGCCCCTAATCGGCTCTAATCGGCGTAATCGGCGGTTCCCCATTCTGGCAGTCCTTCGTGTATCTTCGTGGTCCTTCGTGTCAGCCCCACAGGGTAAACCTTCCACACCCTTCCAGTGCCTTACCCGTCGCGCGCTTGCCGCGCGTTCTGTTTTCTGTTCTCCGTTCTCCGTTCTCTGGGGCTTGGGGCGGCCCCGGCCGCCCAAGCCCCTGGGTTGCAGAGCGGGGGGAATTGTGCAATACTATAGGAAGATTTGTTTTACGTTAAGGAGCTAGGAACGTGTTTACGCACATCGCAGGAACAGGCTCGGCCGTGCCCGAACGCATTCTGACGAATGACGACATGGCCAAGATGGTGGACACGAGCGACGAGTGGATCGTCTCGCACACCGGCATCCGCCAGCGCCACGTGGTGGGGCCGGACGAGAATGCCGCGACCCTCGGTTGCCAGGCCGCCCGCCGCGCCCTTGAGGATGCCGGCATCGCCCCCGAGGAGCTCGGCACCATCATCGTCACCACCACCACGCCCGACTACGCGATCTATCCCTCGGTCTCCTGCGAGATCCAGGGGATGCTGGGCGCGAAGCACGCCGCGGCCTTTGACCTCAGCGCCGCCTGCCCGGGCTTTGTCTACGGCCTGGTCGTCGCCCGCGGCATGATGCAGGTCGACCCCCGCCCCATCCTGGTGGTCTCCACCGAGATCATGAGCCGCACCATCAATTGGTCCGACCGCAACACCTGCTGCCTCTTCGGCGACGGCGCGGGCGCCGTGGTGCTGAAGAACACCGATGAGCCCGGCGGCCTGGGCTTCCACCTGCTCGGCGCCGACGGCACGGGCGCGCTGGCCATCCACCGCGAGGGCGGCGTCCGCACCGATGAGACCGCCCGCAACGCCCCCGGCGACCTCAAGATGGACGGCCGCGCCGTCTTCAACTTCGCCGTCCGCTCCTTCTGCGACATCATCGCGCAGACGATGGAGCATTACGGCTGGACCGAGAAGGACCTCACCTGGGTCGTCCCCCACCAGGCCAACACCCGCATCATCGATGCGGCGGTCAAGCGCATCGCCGTGCCGAAGGAAAAGTTTTACGTCAACATCGACCGCTTCGCGAACACCTCCAGCGCCTCCATCCCCATCGCGCTGGACGAGATGAAGCGCGATGGCCTCATCAAGCGCGGCGACCGCCTCGTCTTCGCCGCCTTCGGTGCGGGCCTCGTCTACGGTGGCATCACCGTGGAATGGACCAAGTGACACTCTGAAAGGAACACGCCATGGACAAGAAGAAAGTCGTCGTCACCGGTTTGGGCTGCATCACCCCCCTGGGCAATGATGTGAAGACCTACTGGGAAGGCATCCGTGCCGGCCGTTGCGGCATCAAGACCATCGAGCGCTTCGACACTTCCCGCCTCAACGTCAAGGTCGCCGGCGAGGTCCGCGACTTCGACGTCGGCCAGTACATCGACCCCAAGGAGGCCAAGCGCATCGCCCGCTTCGCCCAGTACGCCGTCGCCGCCGCCAAGCAGGCCTGGGTCGATGCCGGCTACGCCACCCTTCCCGAGGGCGTCGACAACCCCTGGCAGACCGTCGGCACCGAGCCCCCCAAGGGCGTCGACCCCGAGCGCGTCGGCTGCATCCTCGGCGTCGGCATCGGCGGCAAGGAAGTTGACGGCCCCAGCTACAAGACCCTCTTCGAGAAGGGCCCCCGCCGCCTCTCCCCGATGACCATCCCCATGCTCATCGCCAACGAAGGCCCCGGCAACGTCTCCATCGCCCTCAAGGCCAAAGGCCCCGTCCTCACCGTCTCCACCGCCTGCTCCGCCTCCACCGACGCCATCGGCGTGGCCCTCGACATGGTCCGCTCCGGCCGTGCCGACGTCATGATCACCGGCGGCGCCGAGAGCACCATCGAGGAATACTGCATCGGCGGCTTCCAGGCCATGCACGCCCTCTCCACCAACCCCGACCCCCTCCAGGCCTGCCGCCCCTTCGACAAGGACCGCGATGGCTTCATCATGTCCGAAGGCGCCGCCATCCTCATCATTGAGTCCGAGGAGCACGCCAAGGCCCGCGGCGCCAAGATTTACGGCGAGGTCGCCGGTTACGGCGCCGGCGGCGACGCCCACCACATCGTCGCCCCCGACCCCGAGGCCAGCGGCATCATCCACGCCGAGAAGATGGCCATCGCCGACGCCGGCATCAAGCCCGAAGACGTCCAGTACATCAACGCCCACGGCACCTCCACCGGCCTCAACGACCCCATGGAGACCAAGGCCGCCAAGGCCGTCTTCGGCGAGCACGCCTACAAGCTGAAGATGTCCTCCACCAAGTCCATGACCGGCCACCTCCTCGGCGCCACCGGCGCCCTCGAGGCCATGACCTGCCTCCTGGCCATCGGCGACAACTTCTACCCGCCGACCATCAACTACCACACCCCCGACCCCGAGTGCGACCTCGACTGCGTCCCCAACGTCGGCATCGAGGCCCCGCTGGATATCGCCATGTCCAACACCCTGGGCTTCGGCGGTCACAACTCCTCCCTCATCCTCCGCCGCTACGCATAAAGGAGAAGCGATGTACGACCAGGAAACCATCAAGACCGTCCTCCCGCACCGCGATCCCTTCCTCTTCTGCGACCGCATCCTCGAGTGCTCGCCCGAGCGCACCGTCGCGGAGGTGGACTACGGCCCGGACCGCTACTTCTTCAAGGGCCACTTCCCCGGCCATCCCGTGTGCCCGGGCGTCATCTTGGTGGAATCCATGGCCCAGTGCGGCGGCGCCGGCTATCGCCTCGCCACCCCCAACGACGAGAAGAAGCTCTTCCTCTTCGCCAAGCTGATGGAAGTCCGCTTCGTCAACCAAGTCCTCCCCGGCGACACCGTCCGCTACGAGATCGAGACCCTCAAGGCCACCGGCCGCCGCCTCGAGCAGAAGGGCCGCGGCATCATCGTCGGCAAGACCGACAAGAACGGCCGCCCCCTCACCGCCGTCGAGGCCCAATGGTTCTGCCTCGTCGTCCCGGAATCCGCCGTCACCGCACAATGACAAGGAGCTGACACCATGTCCGAGAAACCCAAAGTCCGCGGAGGCCTCTGCCTCAACGTCGACGGCGAAGGCTGCAAGCGCTTCGTCGCCCGCGACATCGCCCGCGAAAAGGCCAAAGCCCCCATCCAGAACGGACCCAAGAGCGTCCTCGTCCTCGGCTGCTCCGGCGGCTACGGCCTCGCCAGCCGCATCGCCGTCGCCTTCGGCGGCCCCAAGGCCGACACCCTCGGCGTCTCCTTCGAGCGCGCCCCCACCGACCGCAAGGCCGGCTCCCCCGGCTGGTACAACAACGAAGCCTTCGACGAAGCCGCCAAGGCCGAAGGCCTCAAGGCCGTCACCCTCTCCGCCGACGCCTTCGCAGACGCCACCCGCGAGACCGTCGCCCAGCTCGCCAAGGACAACGGCTTCGCCCCCTTCGACCTGGTCGTCTACTCCCTCGCCTCGCCCATGCGCACCGACCCCAAGACCGGCATCCTCTACAAGAGCGCCATCAAGCCCATCGGTGCCCCCCACACCGCCCGCACCCTCGACATCATGACCTGCGAGATGAAAGAGGTCTCCGTCGAGCCCGCCACCCCCGAGGAAATCGAGGCCACCGTCAAGGTCATGGGCGGCGAAGACTGGGTCATCTGGATGGACTTCCTCCGCGACCGCGGCCTCCTCGCCCCCGGCTGCAAGACCGTTGCCTACTCCTACATCGGCCCCAAGTGCACCCAGGACATCTACCGCTCCGGCACCCTCGGCCGCGCCAAAGAGAACCTTGAAGCCGCCGCCAAGACCATCACCGAGGCCCTCAAGCCCCTCAACGGCATCGGCGTCGTCTCCGTCAACAAGGCCCTCGTCACCCGCGCCTCCGCGGTCATCCCCGCCATGCCCCCTTACATCTCCTGCCTCTTCAAGGTGATGAAGGCCCATGGCCTCCACGAAGACTGCCTCGACCAGATCGACCGTCTCCTCCGCGAGCGCCTCTACGCCCCCGATGGCCAGATGCCCGTCGACGAAGCCGGCCGCATCCGCATCGATGACTGGGAAATGCGCCCCGAGATCCAGGCTGAGGTCGACGCCCTCATGGCCGCCCTCACCCCCGACAACGTCGAGGCCACCACCGACATCGCCGGCTACCGCACCGACTTCCTCGCCCTCCACGGCTTCGAAGGCTAAGCCGCTGCGCGACACCACAAAAAAGGGCCCGAGCTTCGGGGCCCTTTTTGTGTGGCTGATTGGCTGATTGGCTGATTGGCTGATTGGAAACCGCCGCAAAACGCCGCAAAGAAACCGCCGATTCCGCCGATTGGAGCCGATTAGGGGCCGGCTCCCGCCGGCTGACTGCCAGTGTGGAACCGCAGATTTCACAGATTTGGTGCAGATTAAGGGCGTGCTATCGCACGCAGGACAAGGGGCGCTACGCGCCCCAGAGAACAGAAAACAGAAAACAGTGAACAGAACGCGCGGCAAGCGCGCGACGGGTGGAGCTGCCGAGGTGTGGGGCGGAGCCCCACCGAGAAAGCCAAGCCTCCAAGCCTCCAAACTTCCAAGCTTCCAATTGCCCCTGCACCCCCGGCACGTCTGCGACGTGCCCAAGGCGACGTAGACTTCTAGGACAGTAGTTTCGTCCGTCGCCCCGTAGGGGCGCTCCTGTATCTCCTGCATCTCCTGCATCTCCTGAGCGCCTCAAAAGAGCGGCTCAGCCGCCCCTCAGAGAGACCCTATAAGGGTCGGCCTCGGACCACTAAGGGTTTCGACCTCGACCCCTATAGGGTCTCAGAAAGCCCCCTTTAGCGTCTCTCCAAAGACCCTTTTTTGGCCTCCAGAAGGTACTATATAATAAGGTAGGGGGAAGGAGCGCCGGCGCGCCCCCAGTCGTGTCCGGGAAAATGTGGACCGCGAAGACGCCAATCGCTTTGCAGGTTGCCCATCATCCCCACCCGCCTCCTCCTCCCTCCCCGCCTCCTCTGACACCGGAAGCTTGGAAGTTTAGAGGCTTGGAAGCTTGGCTTCCTTGGTGGGAGCCACCCCACACCCCGCTGTCTATCCGTCGCGCGCTTGCCGCGCGCTCTGTTTTCTGTTCTCTGTTTTCTGTTCTCTGGGGTGGCGACAGCCGCCCTTCCCTTCTCCGGGGCGTGGCAACGCCCCTTGTGCCGCGCAACGTTCGGCTTCATCGCCGCCAAGGGCGGCGGCCCGGGCTTCAACCTCTGTGGCTCCTCCAAACCTCCAAGCCTCTAAACTTCCAAGCTTCCATTGTGCGTCCTGCGTGCGGTAGCACGCCCTCAATCTGCTCAAAATCTGTGAAATCTGCGGTTTCCCTGGCAGTCTTTGTGCACCTTTGTGGACCTTTGTGTTCTTCGTGTCAGCCCCGCAGGGTAAACCCTCCACAGTTCGCCTGTTCCTCCGCCTGTCGCCCCGCAGGGGCGCTTCTGTTCTCTGTTCACTGTTCTCTGTTCTCTGGGGCGGCCCTGCCGCCCCTCCTGCATTCTGTTTTCTGTTCTCCGTTTTCTGTTCTCTGAGTCTCTTGTTTTTGGGGTGGCGGTGTGTTATCTTAGGGTTACAGAAAGGAATACCGCCATGAGAACATCCCTCCTCCTTGCAACCCTCCTGTTCGCCGCCGTGCCGGCCTTTGCCCAAGAGGCACAACCCGCCGCACCGGCAGTCTGTCCCACCGACTGCCCAGATGGCGGATGCGTGGCCCAACCCTGTCCTGTGCGCGGGTGCAACGCCGTGCCGGCCGAGTGCCCCGGGCGGAACTGCCGCGCCGTGCCGGTCGATTGCCCCGATGGCGCGTGCGTGGCCCGACCCATGCCGCCGCGTCACCACCCCGAGCCCCGTCACTGGCGTGGACGGCCCCGTCCCGTGAAAGATGGCCAGGCCATGCCTCAACCGCTGACCCCCGCCCAACGCGCCGCGCGTCTCCGTGCCCGTGCCGCCCAATTGGAGCAGATGGCCGCGGACATCGAGGCCGGCAAAGAACCTCCGCCGCCCAAACGCGTCCGTCGCCCCCGCCCCGGTGGGCAACGCCCGGAGGCCGCCCCCGCCGCGCCTGACGAGGCCTCCATCCCGGCCACGCCCGAACCGACGCCGGAGCCCGCCCCCGCGCCCGCCCCGGATGTCTCCCCCGCCCCCGAGGCTTGATTGTCGTCTCCACGAAGACACGGGCGCTCTGTCGGAGCGCCCGGCTGATTGGCTGATTAGCTGATTGGCGTGGGGCGCTGCCCCACACCCCGGCAGGGGTGGCAGGGCCACGCCCCTTCGTTCTCCCTGCACCCCCGGCACGTCTGCGACGTGCCAAAAGGACATCGCGGTAGGACCTATAGGACAACTAGGACGGCGGCTGACGCCGCTCTACACAACGCCTCACCGTCGCCCCGCAGGGGCGTTCTGTTCTCCGTTCTCTGTTCTCCGTTCTCTGGGGCGGCAACGCCGCCCCTTGGTTCTTCGTGTTCTTAGCCGTGGAAGGTTTGGCCCTTTGGGCCTGCACGGTGATAGCCGCGCAGCGTGAGGCCTGTCCAAACTTCCAAGCCTCCAAACTTCTAAGCTTCCATTGCGCGTCCTGCGTGCGCCAGCACGCCAAAATCTGCAACAATCTGTGTCACCGAAGGTCTTCCTAGCGAAGCGACGGAACAATCTGCGTTTCCCATTCTGGCAGTCAGCCGGCGGGAGCCGGCCCCTAATCGGCTTCAATCGGCGAAATCGGCGGTTCCATCACGCTGGCAGTCTTTGCGGTGCGCTCCAATCAGCGAATCAGCCAATCAGCAATCTTTTTGGGGCTCTGATAAGCGCCCATTTTCCACAGCTTGCCGCGGGCGAAATAGCGCGAGGAGCCCGTGTTGCGTTCATCCAGGGACCACAGGACCTCAGCTTTGATCGTTTTGGCGCGCTCCTGGTTGGCTTTGCTCCAGGCTTCGGTGGCCTGTTCGTCCGCGAGCAGGGCTTGATTGAGCCGTTGCATCCGCCCGTCCAGCTCTTGGAGGGGCGTTTGGGCCTTTCTGTAGAAGAGGCGGTAGTGCTGATAGGCCAGCTTGTGGAATTGCTCGAGGGTCATCGCTTGCAGATTCTTCCGGAGCTTTTCCTGGGACGCCTCTTTCGTGCTGTAGGCGAACCACTCGGGCCCCTTGGTGAGGTCGCGATAGAGGAAGGTGTGCTGCAGCATCAACGTCGCGAGGCGCCTGCAGCCCGAGAGGCAGATGTTGAAGACGCTGAAGCGGACGTTCTCGAGGCCGTCCGCGAGGTCGCCTTCGACGTCATAGGCATACTTGCCGTTCTCCAGGAACGCGATGGCGGCGTTGTAGAGCGTTCCCCCCTCTGCCGGCGTCAAGTCGGCAAGCATGGTGTTCTTGAAGCCAATCTCCAAAGCGGTGTAGATGAACATGGCAACGACCTCCTTCTTCTGTGTGAAAGAACGGTGCCTATTGTAGCGCACTCTTCCCGGCCTCCAGGAAATTTGTCATTTTTCAGTGCGCCAGCACGCCAAAATCTGCAACAATCTGTGTCACCGAAGGTCTTCCTAGCGAAGCGACGGAACAATCTGCGTTTCCCATTCTGGCAGTCAGCCGGCGGGAGCCGGCCCCTAATCGGCTCCAATCGGCGAAATCGGCGGTTCCATCACACTGGCAGTCTTTGCGGTGTGTTCCAATCAGCCAATCAGCGAATCAGCCAATCGGCAATCTTTTTGGCGCTTCAATGGGCGCCAAAAAGATTTTGCTTGCATTCCGTATTTGGGTTTTGGTATCTTATACGCACTTGACCTGCCTGGCGAGGTAGCTCAGTTGGTAGAGCAGCGGACTGAAAATTCGCGTGTCGTCGGTTCGATCCCGACCCTTGCCACCA
>CALXMT010000048.1 GCA_944389545.1 uncultured Kiritimatiellota bacterium
AGAAGTTTTTACCCGCTGTCCCAAATAAATCAGGAGGGCATTCACCGGGACACCCTCCGATTTGGGGCCTCATGCGCAAATAATTTCTGTGTCCACGATTTCCGCCGCACACGCCCGAATATTGTCAGTCCCTCTGCAACTCATACCACAGACCGTTGCCCTCGTCAAAGATGTACTTTTCCATGAAATTACCTCCATTTTTTGTGATTATCGTGCGCCTACCCTTATTTTTGACCTTGCACCCCATTTCCGCTCCTTTTCGACCTGTTCCTGCTGGTAAGCTGCCTCCAGTATCCTGTCCGCCTGTTCCGGGCCAATGGCCCGTCTGACCCGCTCATAGTCCCTGACTTGCCCTTTCAAGCCGTCCCTCTCGGCACAAACCTCATAAATCCTGGCTGACAGGGAGCCGTTCTTACTGACCTCACGATCATAGGCGCTCTGCAACCGCTCAAACTTGCTCTTGAGGTCGAAGTAGGCCCGGTAGACGGAGCGCAGCACCTTGACGATCTTCTCCCAAAGGGGCTTGGCCTTTTTCTCCCGGTAGGACTTGGCCGATTCCAGCGGCCCCGCCTCCGGCAGCGTCCGCTCCGGGTCGTCGGAGAAGTCCGCCGCCAGTTTCTCCATGCCCTTGAGCAAGGGCGCTACATCGTCCAGCTTAGCCCTGGCCTGGGCCGCTTTCTTCTCAGCTGATGCTGCCTCCTTATTCTTTTTGTCGGCCTCAACCTGGGCCAGCGCCGACACCTCTTGAAGCTGTGCAAGCCGTTCCTGCTCACGCTCCGTCTTGAACTGCGTAACAGTCAAATGTTCTTCGGAACTACCACGTTCCCCACGCTCTACATCGTCATAGCCAGCGGAGCGCATATGCTCAAAGAAATCATCTTGCAGGACACTGTACGACTTTCGTAGAACGGGTTTGCCCTTAGCTGTGCGTAACGGCTCCCCGGTGGTTTCGTCCAGAATGGGCTTGGACGCCCACTTCTTGCTCATGCTCACCTGCATGATCGTTTCCTTGACCTTGCCCACCAGGGACTTGTCCTTGCACCGCTTTGTCCAGCGTATCTCCTTCTCCACTACCGGGATATAAACCACATGGAGGTGGTAGTGGTACACGTCCTCCCCCAGCGCCTCGGACATGGCCCGGTTGCGCTCGTCAGCGTGCATGACCGCCGACAAAATATACTGCTCTCCGCCCACGATTTTGATTGCGGCTTTGTATGCTTCGGTGTAAAATTGTTTTGCAAAGTCATAGCCGCCGTGGTTGTAGAAGTAAGCGGAGTTTACGTCAAAGACCAGCTCACCATATCGAAAGGCATCCTCCTTGATACCACGAGTGGAAATCACGCCATCAGCCTCCATTCGAGCAAACATCTCTCGATACCCGGCAGACGGGGTTTTGAAATGGACATTGAGCGGCGTCCGCTCCAGTACAATGTCCTGATTGACATAGGAATCCTTCTCACGCTCGTTGTGCTGCTGGGTGTTACCGATCTTGGTTTCGGTCAGCCTCATATTTCTTGCGTTGGTACGGTCAATACCGTCGCCTCTCGCCATAGGCAAAAATCCTCCTGTTTCAGATGTTGGGTTGTTGAAAGAGGACGGGGGTTCGGGGGAGGCACTTCCTGCGGGAAGTGTAATAACCCACTATGACACTTTCATCCCTTCGGTCTGCAAAGTGTCGTGGGCTCTCCGAGGGGGTGTGGGGGCTTTGCCCCCGGCAACTGCGGTTGCCTCCCCCAGCAGGGCCGCCCTTTGAAAAGGGCACCCTGCACCCCGCCTAAACTTTGCTGCTCCCCGTGACAGCCGTGACGACCGTGACGATGTTTCAGACACCGCCGCCACTCTCAAAAAAGCCGTCACAGCCGTCACGGTCGTCACGCCTGGGACGGTTCCAGCGTCAGGCTGATACTTCTCCCGGCGTGGCTCCTGCTGTTCTCATAGCGGATGTGGTAGTCTGTCAGCAGCTTCCCGGCCCGGACGTTTAGCCGCATCGCCAGGGCGTTGGGCTTCATGTCAGTCTGGAGCGCCGCTACCAGCTCGGTGGCCGTACCACCCCAGGTCGGCTTCTCCACCGTCACAAGGGCGGCTATGGCCTCCAGCACCGGGTCGGGCGGCTCTGTCCATGCCTCCGTTTCCGTACGCTCCAGCGTCCATATCAGCCGTTCCTTGTCCTTGGTAAGATAGAATCGCTGGTCTTGCTGGTCACGCCCGGCCACGTCCAGAACGGCGCTGCCGTCTGTCCGCTTCTCCTTTTGAAGAAGAAAGGCCCCGTCCGCCGCTCCGAGCAGGCCGTTGGTGCCGGAAATCATATCGAACTTATCATCGGCCTGTTGTTTGCGGGTGTGATGTACCAGCAGGAGGCAGACGCCGCAATCATCGGCAAGGCGTTTCAGTTTCCCCACCACTTCGTAATCATTGGCATAGCTGTACTTATCCCCGCCAGCCTCCCGGATTTTCTGGAGAGTGTCAATGATAATCAGCTTGGTGTTCGGGTGTTCCCGGACGAACTTCTTTAGCTGTTCCTCCAGGCCAACGCCAAGCTGTTTGGCGTAGACCGCAAAGAGCAGATTGTCGGTGCCCTCTGTGCCGAACATTCGGTATAGCCGCCCCTGCAAGCGGCGGTGGTCGTCCTCCAACGCCAGGTAGAGGACAGTCCCCTTGTGAACAGGATAGCCCCACAGGGGGAGGCCCATGCTGACATGGTAGGCAAGCTGAGCCATCAGGAACGACTTGCCCACCTTGGGCGCTCCCGCAAAGAGGTATGTCCCAGGGTAGAGCAGACCGTCAATGACGGGCGGTCTGCTCTGGTAGATGTTCTGGTAAAGGTCGTTCATAGAAACCGTGTGGAGGTAGGCCGGGTCGCTCATGCGCCGCATATCTCGGAGCATTTCTTCCAAACTTTCCTCTTGGGGGTTGTTTTCAGCCGTTTCCTCTGCTATACTTTTGGCAGTTGTTTGTGAAATGGGCTGTTCCCCGTCTGTTGGCGCAGACGGAACCGGGACAGTCCTTTTCGTTTCTCTGGAATCCATCAATCTATCAATCCTCCTTCATGCCGCCCATGATAGCGGCGATCATCCGAATGGTGTCCAGCAGCTCGCTGTCCACGTTGGCCCCGTCCCTGATCCGCCACAGCTCGGCCAGCACAGTGGCCAGTTCGTCCCGCAGGGCCTTATACACCCTGGGATTGCCCTGCACTACCACGTCCCGGCACAGGAGCCGCTTGGTGATGTAGTCTTGCTTCGTCAGGCCAGAGAGCCGCACAGCGGCGTCGATCTGCTCGTTTTCCTCCGGGGATACCCGGAAGGCCACGGTCTTGTTCCTCCAGCGGTTGTGAGTGTCCAAATTCTTAGCTGACATTACGCTCCCATCCTTTCAAAGTCCAGTTTGTCCGCCATCTCCGTCTGCTTGGACGGAAACAGGTGGGCGTAGCGGTAGGTGATCTCGATACTCTCATGCCCCACGCGGTCAGCAATCGCCACAGCGGAGAAGCCCATGTCAATCAGAAGTGAGATGTGCGAATGCCGGAGGTCGTGGATTCTGATACGCTTGACCCCTGCCGACTTCGCCCCTCTGTCCATCTCATGGTGGAGATAGCTTTTCGTGATGGTGAAAATGCGCTCCTTCTTCTTGATGCCGTAGAGCATCCCCAGGTAGTCCTTCATCTCGTCACAGAGGAAGTTGGGCATTTTAATGGTGCGGTTGCTTTTCTTCGTCTTTGGCGTGGTAATGACGTCCTTGCCGTGGAGCCGCTGATAGGACTTGCTGATTTTCACCGTCCCGGCCTCAAAGTCAAAGTCTGCCGGGGTCAGGGCCAGCAGTTCCCCCTCCCGAATACCACACCAGTAGAGCATTTCAAAGGCGTAGTAGGAAACGGGCTTGTCCATCATGGCGTCCGCAAACTTCTGGTACTCCGCTTTCGTCCAGAACAGCATTTCCTTCCGTTCCTCTGACCCCATGTTTCCAGCCTTGGCGGCGGGATTGGAGCGCAGCTCATAGAAGCGGACGGCGTGATTGAAGATGGCGCTAAGCTGGTTGTGCAGGGTTTTGAGATAGGTAGCCGAATAGGGCTTGCGCTTCTCGTCCCGGTAGGCCAGCAACTCGTTCTGCCATGCGATCACGTCCTTGGTGGTGATCTCGCTAATCTTCCGCTTGCCAAAGTAGGGCAGAATTTTCTTCTGGATGATGTTCTCCTTGGTCAGCCAGGTGTTCTCCTTGAGCCGGGGTTTCACATCCTTGGTGTAAAGCTCGGTAAAGGCTTCAAAGGTCATATCCAGGTCGCCGGAGGTCTGCATCTGGAAACTGCGCTCCCACTCCTGGGCCTCCCGTTTGGTGGCAAAGCCACGCTTGCACTTCTGTTTGCGCTCCCCCGTCCAGTCCTGATACCGCACCATGACGTACCATGTTCCTCTTGCTTCGTCCTTAAAGACTGGCATTTAGTTCCCTTCCTTTCTGGCCCCGTAGAGCCGTTCGTTGAAATACTGGCGGTTGACCCGCCCTGCGATGGTGATGAAGCCCTTGTCCTTCAATTCTTCGTTGAGCTGCCGGATGAGTTTATAGGCGTAGGGCTTCGATACACCCAGCTCGTCCGCAACTTCTTCCGCCCGGATGAATCTGTTCTCCATATGGATTCCTCCTTTCTTTTGATTTAACGCTATTTGCTTAACGTAGTCCTATTATACTAACTCTATTCCGTTATGTCAAGACCTTCCAACGAGAAAATATAAACAAATTTATTTATTTTTCTCTTGACTGGTCTAAACATATCTGTTATACTTCAAGTGTCCCCATTACATAGATTGGAGTTGGCAGTTATGGCGATTGGTGAACGTATTCGTTTCTTCCGCAACATGAAGGGCATCACACAGAAGTATCTTGGCATGGTGGTGGGTTTCCCGGAACGCTCCGCCGATGTGCGTATGGCACAGTATGAAACCGGGAGCCGCACCCCCAAGGCCGACCTGACAAAGACACTGGCTGACTTCTTTGATATTTCCCCTGATGCCCTGACCGTCCCTGACATAGATACCGACATCGGCCTGATGCACACCCTCTTTGCTTTGGAGGATATTCGGGGGCTGACTATTGGGGAGATTGACGGCGAGGTTTGTCTGCGTCTGGACAAATCCAAAGGCAAGACCTATACCAATATGCTTGATATGCTGTCCGCCTGGGCGGAGCAGGCCAAGAAGCTGGAGGCCGGGGAGATCACCAGGGAAGACTATGACCGCTGGCGGTACAACTACCCCAAGTACGACACCACTCACCGCTGGGCCAAAGTCCCCTCCAAAGAGTTGAGCGATTTTCTGGTAGAAGCGTTCCGGGACAGGCTTGACATAGACGAATAGACAGCAAAAGCCCTTACCGACGTTGCCATCGGTAAGGGCTTTCTAATATGGTTGTCCTCACTTATAAGCCGTAAAAAAGCATTCTTTACCCGCAATCCAGTGGGAATATAGAATGATACGGTATATGGGGAGCGTTATCAAATCGTTATCAAAAGAGAGATATAAAACCGTAAAATCGTTGTGCCACAACGGGTTCGGAGTTTCAAAAAATCACTCCCACTCGATGGTGCCGACGGGTTTGGGGGTGAGGTCGAAGAGGACGCGGTTGACGCCGGGGACCTCGTGGGTGATGCGGTCGGCGAGGCGCTCCATGAGGGGCCAGGGGAGGCGCTCGACGGTGGCGGTCATGGCGTCGATGGTGTTGACGGCGCGGATGACGCAGGGCCACTCGAAGGCGCGGACGCCCTCGCGGACGCCGACGGAGCGGACGTCGGGGATGAGGGTGAAGTATTGCCAGACCTTGCCGGCGAGGCCGGCGGCGGTGAACTCCTCGCGCAGGATGGCGTCGGAGGCGCGGACGGCGTCGAGGCGGTCGCGGGTGATGGCGCCGAGGCAGCGGACGCCGAGGCCGGGGCCCGGGAAGGGCTGGCGGTTCACCATGGATTCGGGCAGGCCGAGGGCGAGGCCGCAGGCGCGGACTTCGTCCTTGAAGAGCATCTTGAGGGGCTCGACGAGGGCGAACTGGAGGTCCTCGGGGAGGCCGCCGACGTTGTGGTGGCTCTTGACGGCCTTGGCGGTCTTGGTGCCGCTCTCGATGATGTCGGGGTAGATGGTGCCCTGGCCGAGGAAGGCGATGCCATCGAGCTTGCGGGCCTCTTCCTCGAAGACGCGGATGAACTCGGCGCCGATGATCTTGCGCTTCTGCTCGGGGTCGGCGACGCCGGCGAGCTTGTCGAGGAAGCGGTCGACGGCATCGACGTAGACGAGGTTGGCGCCGAGCTCTTCGCGGAAGACCTTGACGACCTGCTCGGGCTCGCCCTGGCGGAGGAGGCCGTGGTTGACGTGGACGCAGGTGAGCTGCTTGCCGATGGCGCGGATGAGGAGGGCGGCGACGACGGAGCTGTCCACGCCGCCGGAGAGGGCGAGGAGGACCTTCTTGTCGCCGACCTGGGCGCGGATGGCCTCGATCTGGTCGGCGATGAAGTTGTCCATGTTCCAGTTGCGCTTGGCGCCGGTCCGGGCGATGAAGGCGTCGAGGTCGGGCTGGGTGGCGTCGGCGTCGTCAACGGTGAGGGTGGGGAGGCCGGCGTCGCGGAGGGGCTGGGAGAGGTCGAGGGTCTGGCCCTCGAAGGCGCGGCGGGGGCCGGCGGCGAGGATGATGCCGCGGAGGTTGGGGATGGCGGCGAGCTGCTCGGCGGTGAGGTCGTGGGGGTGGAGCTCGGTGTAGACGCCAAGGGCGCGGACGGCGCGGGCGAGATCGGTGGTGCGCGCGCTGCCGAGGTCGATGACGGCGATGGTGTCTTGGTTCATGGGGGTCCTTTCCTTAATAAAGGGGTTTGCCGAAGACGCAGAATTTACGCAGGTGCAGGAAGGTGCGGTCCTGCGGGTGACAGGTGATGCGGACGCGCTTGGCGCGCACCGCGGGGAAGGTGAGGTGGTAATCGCCCTGGTTTTTGTCGATGGAGGCGACCTTGCGCCAGGTCTTGCCGTCTTCGCTGACCTCGACGACGGCGGGGACCAGGCGGCCATTGTTCTGGTCGCCGCGGTTGAGGAGGTAGACGCCGGAGACCTCGGCCATGCCGGGGAGGACGACCTCGGCCCAGGGCTGCCCTTCCTGCGAGGTGTGGAAGCAGTCGGTGGGGGAGAGGCCGTCGATGACGGCGAGGTAGGCCTGCGGGTTGTCCCAGCGGCTGGTGGAGGAGAGGCGGAGGAGGCCGCGGTCGGAGAGGAGCCGGCCCTCCATCTTGGGGTCGAGGAAGGTGCGGTTGACGGGGGTCAGGAGGTTCTGGAGGGCGCAGAGGGCGCGGAAGGCGTCGGCGTTCTCGGCCGTGGAGGCGGCGAGGATGGCTTCGCGGAGGTATTTGGCGAGGCCGCCGGTGTCGCCGCCCTTGTTGACGAGGGCCTCGAGGGCGGCGACGTAGCGCTCGGCGTAGGCGGGGTGCCTGACAAGGAAGCGGGTCCCGCCCCAGCGCATGAGGGCGCCGAAGGCGTCGGGCGTGCCGTATTGGGTGGGGAGGTCGGCGGCGAAGATGGCGAAGGCGACCTCGGGGTCGTTGTCGGCGAGCTTGGCCTGGGCGTCGAGGAGGGCGGGATAGTCGCAGAACTCTGCGGTCTTCTGGGGGCCCTGGCGGATGACGCCGTGCCAGGCGACGAGGGCGTCGCGGAGGGCGTCCTTGCCGGCCTTGGCCTTGATGTTGGGGAGGACCTGGGCCTGGAGGAAGTCCCACGCCGGCTCGACGTGGTCGCGGAGGCCCTTGGCGGCGCAATCGCCGAGGTCACGCCAGGCGGTGGCAGGGGCGTCCTGGGCGCGGAGCCAGTCGGCCCAGTCGCGCCAGACGGAGAGGTTCTGGGGGCAGGCCTCGGCGGCGCGGCGGTAGAGGGCCTCGACCTCGGCATTGTGCTGTTCGATGGGGGCGAGGGTGAACTCGAGGGCGCGGCCGCCGGTGTTGTTGAAGTAGCGGAGCTCGAAGGGGTGGCGGCCCTGGGTGAGGGCGGCGCGGTGGGTGGTGCCCTGGAGGCCGTGGAGGCCGTCCTTGCCGGCGACGTGCCGGCCGTCGAGCCAGAGGCCGGCGCCGTCGTCGCTGCGGACGGTGAGGGCGGCCTGGAGGTCGCGGGGGGCCTCGATGTAGCCGGTCCAGACGAGGAGGACGCGCTCCTTGCGGCCGGCCTGGTCGAGGTTGAGGGTGTCGAGGTCCTGCCAGGAACCGATGCGCTTGAGCTTGGCGGGGTCGGCGGGGAGCTTGGTGCCACCCCACTCGTAGGCATCGCAGGTCATCTTGGAGCGGCGGGGGGCCGGGGCGAGTTTGTTACGGAGGTGGCGGGCCTCCCAGAGGGGGCCGTAGGAATCGCGCAGGCCGGGGCGGGCGAAGGCGTCGGCGAAGAGCTCGTGGTAGGAGTACTTCCAGACGTCGCTGAGGGGCGCGAAGTGCGAGCCGGTGTGCGGGGAGACGTTGTAGCAGATGGTCCAACGCTTCTGTTCGGGGGCCCAGACGAGGTAGGCGCAGTGGGCGGGCTGGCCGCCGGTGGTGGAGGGAAGGCCGTGGGTCTTGGCGGCGGCGGAACCATAGTAACTGAGGCCGCCGCAGACGGCGCCGACCTTGCGGGAGGCCTCGTGGCGCAGGTAGGCGTGCTCCCAGGGCTTGTAGTAATCGCTGCCGTGGATGGAGTCGCCGAAGAAGTTGTTCAGGCGGTAGGGCGCGGCCCAGCAGACGCCGCCGTACTGGCGGGGCGGGACGTTGTGGCGGGGGGCCAGCCAGCGGGCGTTGTCGGCGTCGCACTGGGCGGGGATGAGGGTGTAGCGGAGCTGGTCACAGCGGAGGTCGTCGGCGCCGCGCCAGAGGAAGCCCTCGCGGCGGATGGCGAGCATCTCTTGGAGGAGGAAGATGACGTCGGTGGGGTCGGCGGCGGCGTTGAGGGCGGCGGCGGTGGCCCAGCGGCGGAGGATGGGGGAGTCGTAGACCTCGGGGCACAGCCAGCAGATGGTGTCGAGGGCGCGGAGCGAGGTGGGCCAGTCGGTGAGGGGATCGCCGGAGGTCAGAAAGTCGAGCACCCACTCGTTGTCGGAGAAGAAGGCGTTCAGGAAGTCGGCGCCGCCCTGTTTGGCGAGGATCTCGGCGTAAACCTCGCGGGGGATGACAAAGTCGTCCTCCCCCTTGGCCCAGTGGCCAGAGGGGCCGGAGACGGTGGTGGGGGCGGCGGCGGGACGGGGCGGGAGGGTGCGGCGGAGGGCGAGGGTGCCGCGCTCGGCGGCGTCGGGGTTCTCGAAGGAGACGTCGAGCGTCAGTTCGGGGGTGGCGGCGGCGACCTCGAAGGCGACGGTCGCGGACTCGCCGGGCTTGAGGGTGAGGGTTTGGTCGAAGCGGCGCCCGCCGACGGAGAGACCGTGGAGGGTCATCGCGCCGCGGCCCTTCTCGCGGCGCACCGTCAGCTCATAGTGGCCGGGACCGCGGACGACCTTGGCCACGCCAACGGAGACAATCCAGTTCTGGCGGCCGGACTGGGCGTCTTTGGCGCGCCAGCCGTAGGGGATGGCCACGGGGCCCTGGCCGCGGAGGCAGAGGAGGCCTTGGGCGGCGATGCCGAAGTGGGTGGTGGCGTCGATGGCGAGGGTGCGGCGCAGGAGGTCGTCCAACGCCTGGGCCTGGGCGGGGTTGTCCTTGTGGAGCACGTAGCGCAGGAGCATGAGGCCCTGGCGCTGGTTGTTGGAGAGGTGCCCCTGGGGCTTGGACTCAAGGTCCTTGATGAAGGCCTCGCCGCCGGCGTAATCCTTTTTCTTCGCGAAGTCCTGCACCTTGTAGCAAGTCTCGGTGGGGTCGAAGGAGAAGGCGAAGGCCCAGCCGGTCTTGTCCTGCGGGTCGGCCTTTTCGAGGGCCTGCCAGAGGGCCTTGCAACGCTCCTTGGAGGGCTTCTGTCCGAGGGCCTCGACGAGGGGGGCGAGGGCGCGGCCGATGGCCTCGGGATCGCCGGACTTCAGGGCGGCGGCGACGGCCTTGTCGCGCGCCTTGCCCTCGGCGATGAGGGCGGGCAGGTCGGCGGGGTCGCGGACGCCTTCGCGCATCAGCGTGCAGGTGCCGTCTTTGGCGAAGTAGGCGAAGGCGGGATAGGCGCGGGGCTCGATGCGGATGGCCTGCTGTTGCTTCCACTTCGCTTGGACCTCGGCGTCCACGTGCTCGGGCTGGTCGACGACCGTGAGCGTCACGCCGGCCTGTTTGGCGAAATCGGGTTTGTCCCAGGCGGCGCGGAGGGCGATGCTCGCCTCGTCCCAATCGCTCCCCACATAGAGCGCGGCTTGCTGGGCCCAGGCCCAGGCGCAAAGAAACATTGCTGTGATCGTCAGGGTCTTTTTCATGTCCTCACCTCATGTTTAATAAACATCCACGCGGACCTCAACATATTCTTGCTGGTCCAAAAATCCACTGGAAAGTCCGTTGATGCGGCGCACTTTGCGGCACGCGGCCAACACCTGCGCATCGAAGGCGCGGTCGCCGCTGGATTTCGCCACCGTGATGCCCCGCACCGTGCCGCCCGCGCCGAAGGTCACCTTCAGGATGGGCGCCTCGCCGGTGGGAGAGGCCTCGAGCCCCTCGCACGCCTCGCGGAAGGCCCGTTGGATGACGCCGTAGCAACGGCTGGCCTCGTTGGTGGGGATCTGGTTTTTGTTGCCCGGGCGCGCGCCGGCGTTCAGCAGGCGCTGAATCTCGGCGGCGGAGAGGGCCTTGGCGGTCGGCGCCTTTGTGCGGTCCTTGCGGCCCGAGGTCACGGGGCCGACGCGCTTGCCCTTCTTGATGTCCTTGGCCGAGGTGGCCTTCCACTTCGGCTTCTCCGGCTCCTTTTTGGCCTCTTGTTTCGGCTCCGCCTTCGGGGCGGGCTTGGGCTCAGGCTTCGGGGCCGGGGCGGGGGTGGGCTTGGGTTCCGGTTTGGGTTTCGGCTCGGGCTTGGGCTCCGGTTTTGGCTGGGGCTTCGGGGGCGGAGGCGGCTCGGCCTCTGCGGCCTCGTTGGGCGTCTCGGCGAGGACGTCCGCCGCGTTTTCCTCCGTCACCACCGTGAAATCCATGGGGATGATGACCTCGTCCTTGGGCTTCGCCTCGTCGGAGAGGCACCCGCCGAAGGAGATGGAGCCGAGCAACGCGAAGATGGCGATGTTCACCGCCACCGCGATTCCAAGCGCGTCCTTCCCAAATTTATCCATGCCTCTATTATACCGTAAAGTGCACCCTTTCCGCGACTTCCCCTTGCTTCGCGTCGGCGGTGCGTCCCAATGTCGCGTCCTGGCCTGGGCTCGGCAAAACAAAAGGCCCCGCTTGCGGCGAGGCCTGGAAAGGAATGGTCGGACCGTCGGGATTTGAACCCGAGACCTTTTGCACCCCAAGCAAACGCGCTACCAGGCTGCGCTACGGTCCGTTTTGGTGGGAGATACTGGACTCGAACCAGTGACCTTCTGCATGTCAAGCAGACGCTCTAACCAACTGAGCTAATCCCCCATGGGAAAACGGGACGTAAGATACCATATCCTAACGTCCCGCGTCAAGACAAAAAACCATCACGGTGTAAAAAAGTGGGATTGGAAGCTTGGTTGCTTCCCTTTTCCACAAAGACACAAAGGGAACGCAAGGGCCTGGGCACTTCACCGTTCGGCCCTTCGGGCCTCACTAACGTGCCCATCCCTTGCGTTTCTGTGACTTTCTTGAGAAGCGCCCCTCAAAACGCCTTACAGGAGATGCAGTCAACTATATTTTTGGGGGTAGAGAAAAATAATTGAGGGGAACGGAAAAGGAGGGGGATCGGGG
>CALXMT010000049.1 GCA_944389545.1 uncultured Kiritimatiellota bacterium
CAGATTTCTGAGAACACAGAGACTCACAGAGACGACAGAGGACCACAGAGGCGGGCAACGGCTACCGCACGCAGGACGCGGGAGTGAAAGTTGGAAGCTTGGAGGCTTGGAAGTTTGGCGGCGTTTTCGCCTGTCGCCCGCAGGGGCGCTCCTGCATCTCCTGTACCTCTTGAATCTCCTGAAGACCGCCAGGGTGGGAAACCGCAGATTTCTGAGAACACAGAGACTCACAGAGACGACAGAGGACCACAGAGGCGGGCAACGGCTACCGCACGCAGGACTGCCAGAATAGTTTCACCACAAAGAACACGAAGAACCACGAAGGACACAAAGAGCACATCGCAGGGGGCGGGCCGTGCGTGCGCGCGAGGCGCACGTCCGGCCCGGAGGCCTGTAGGGGCGTGGCGGGCTTCGCACGCCACGCTTTGGGGAGGGGGGCGGCACAGCCGCCCCTTGTCCTACCGCGAAGCCTTCCAATCAGCCAATCAGCTAATCAGCAGGCGCTCCGTCAGAGCGCCTACGTCTTTGCGGTTCCCATTTCCCTGACCACTATTGATTGTCCGGCGGTTTCGCCTGTCGCCCCGCAGGGGCGCTCTCTGTTTTCTGTTTTCTGTTCTCTGGGGCGCGTCAGCGCCCCTCCCGTTCTCTGGGGCACCTCAGCGCCCCTCCCGTTCTCTGGGGCACCTCAGCGCCCCTACCTTATTATATATACATACGCCGGAGCTCCGGAGGGCCAAAAAGGGGTGTTTTTGGTCCCCCTTAAAGCCCCTTTCTGAGACCCTATAGTGGTCCGAGGTCAACCACTATAGTGGTCGAGGGTGAGACCCTATAGTGGTCGGGGTCGAAACCCTTAGTGGTCCGAGGTCGACCCTTATAGGGTCTCACAAAGCCCCCTCCCGCGGCCTTCCCAAAAGCCCCCTGAATGCCCCTCGAAAAGCCCCCTCCGGAGCTTTCTCTCACTGCCGTGATTTTTCAGAAAATTTGACGAACTGGCCTGGGAAGGGGTATACTAATAGTATTGTGAGTCTGGGCGCGGGCAAGATGCGCCGCCCCGATGGTCGGCACAGGTGCACACAAAGGAAGCAGCGACGTTCCATGAGTGATGGTCATTTGCAGAATCTGATTACGGGGGGGGGGGTAGCTCCTCTTGGATAGATGGCGCGCCGCCGCGCACCTTCGCCGCTTGGCTGACCTCCGCCACAGCCGAGAATCTCCTTCCAGACGCCTCTTTCCTTGTCCCCCGCCTCACCCTCGGCGGCCTGGCGATTCTGCGCGATCGGTTCATGCGTCCCGCCCGTTTGCGTATTCTTTTGCCGGTCGGGCCGGTATTGCGTGACGCCGCCGAGGCCCCGCACTACCGTCTGCTTGCCACCACCCCCGCCGAGCTCATCCTCGACAATCAACTGACGCAGGGCGTGGACGCGCGACGTTTGCATCGTTGGTTGGCCTCCGATGCCATCGAGATCCGCACCGTCGCGTGCGACACCGCCCTGCCCTGGATGGCCGCCGTGAATGGGGCGCTTCTGGTTGGCAACGCCGAACTCACGCGCGAATGCCTCGCCCCCACGCACGCCATGCCCCAGGCCGGCCTCTTCGCCCCCGATGCGGCGAGTCGCGAGGCCTTGGGCGTAGTCTATGAACGCCTCTGGGCCCAAGGAACGGACGTCAAGGGCGCGTTGCGCGCCACTCTGGCCGCTCTCTATGCGCCCAATGCCCCGCGCTTTATCTACTTTCTTTCCCTGTGGCATCTCTTCCAGGACCGTCTTAAGGATTGGCGTGGCTCTATCGACAATGACCGGAGTCTGGAAGAGACCCCCATTTGGAAGGCGCTCTATGCTTTCCAACGCCACGGTGCGATTGCCGCCCTTTGCAAGCTCAAGAAAAATGGCGGCTGCATCCTTGCCGACAGCGTCGGCCTCGGCAAGACCTACACTGCCCTCGCCGTCATCAAAGCCTATGAACGCATGAACCAGCGCGTTCTGGTGCTTTGCCCCAAGAAACTTCGTACGAACTGGGCGCGCTTCTTGCAGGATGACGACTATAACCCGCTCCCAACATTGAATGGGCGCTCAGATTTCTTCTACGCGTTGCTCAACCACACCGACCTTTCGCTTGAACAGGTTGACCCAGGCCGCGGGATGCGGGTGAATCGAGAGGACTTCTTTAGGAGGGACTTTGGTCTTATCGTCATCGATGAGAGCCATAACTTCCGCAATCGCGGCGGCAAGCGTTACCAGTTCCTCCTTGATTATTTGAAGGCGCACCCGAAGACCAAGCTTCTCATGCTCTCGGCCACCCCCGTCAGCAACCGCTTGGCTGACCTCACCCATCAATTGGGCTTGGTCTATCGTGGGGACGAGCCGCCGAGCGGTCCCTTCCTGCGCGAGGTCGTCGCCGTTGTCCAGGCCGCTCAACGCATTGCCACGCAATGGTCTCGGGCGCACGCGGACGACCCAGAGGCGCTTTCCGCTGCCACGTTGGCCAATGTTCTGCCGACGGCTTACTTTCGTCTGCTTGAGCGTTATACCATCGCCCGTAGCCGGAGCGGTATCTCGAAGTTCTACGATGATGCGGAGACCGAAATCGGCGTCTTCCCAACGTGCAAGTCCTTCTCTTGTTATCCTGAGATTGACACTCAGTCTGGTCGAGTCGATGTCACCACACTCAGCGACCGCCTCAACGACCTTTCTCTCGTCGCTTATAACCCGACCCACTGTCTGCGCGCTGGTATCCGGTGGCACGAAGAGGAGGAAGGTAAGACCCTTCTCGACAAGAACCGCCAGAAGTCCCTCACCGCCCTCATGCGTATCAACGCGCTCAAGCGCTTGGAGAGTTCCGTGGACTCCTTCCGCCGGACGGTGCGAGACGCTGTTCTGGCCCGTACACAAGCTCAACTTGAGGCGCTTGCCAAAGGGAAGATTCGCGTACCGTGGGTCACCGCCAAGGCCCTGCTTGGCGAGGCAGAGGCCCGTCGCCAGGCCAAGGCGGCCGAGCTTGGTATTGATCCAGATACCTTGGATGAGGATGATGAGGCCCTGGCCGAGGGATTGTCGCGGGAAGTTCTTCTCCCCGCCAAGGATTACTTCGATACCAACGCACTCAGGCGCTACTTAAAACAAGACTTGGGCATTCTCAAGGATATTCTGAGTGATGTCGAGCCTGTTGTGTCTGCGCGTGATGCCAAGTTGGCGGAATTGGAGCAGGTGTTGCGAGAGAAGGTGGCTGAGCCCTTCAATCCCGGCAACGAAAAAGCGCTTATCTTCTCTGCCTTTGCCGATACCGTCGAGTACGTCGCCAAGGCCCTTGCGGCACACCATCCCGAGCGTTACATCGCCTGCGTCACCGGCTCCAGGGGCGTTGTCTGGCATGCCGGCAAGGCCATATCGCAGGAAATGGGCAGAATCCTCCGTCGTTTCGCCCCTTATGCCCAGTGCCCCAGGGATCCGGAGAGCGGTGAGCCGCGCCGCGAGAAGGAACCCGAGATTGATTGGGTCGTTGCCACCGATTGCCTCTCCGAGGGGCAGAACCTCCAAGACTGCGATTTGGTCGTCCACTACGATATCCATTGGAATCCCTTGAGGCTCGCGCAGCGCATCGGTCGTATCGACCGTATCGGCTCTCGCAATAAGTTTATTCGTAATGTCCTCTTTTGGCCGTGCAAGGACCTCAACCAATATATTGGTCTGGAGCGCATGGTCCGCACCAAAATCGCCTTTGGTGCCATTGTCGCGCCTGACGGCGCCGCCCTCGGCAACGAGGTCAAACAAGATTTGGATTACCGCGAGCGCCAACTCCAAGCCATTCAGCACAGTCATTTCGACATGGATGCCTTCTTCACCGGCAACCAAGGCGAATTCGACGATTACCTTGCCGAACTCGATGCGTGGCTCCGGGCCGACAAGGCTCGGGAAAAGCGGTGCGCCGAGGCGCCCCTCGGCCTTTGCGCCGTCACCCCCGCCGCCCTCACCGAGACCTTCGCCAAGAGCGGGCTTCCCGTGCCCACGCGCGGCGGCGTCCTCTTCCTGTTGCGTCGCGCCGGCCTCTCTGAGGAGGAAATCAAGGTCAATCCTTTCCGTGACTGCTTCTTACTTGCGGCGGACAAGGATGGTAAGCCTCTCGGCGCGTTGCAACCACTCTCCCCCGAAGAGACCCTCGCCCTCTTCCGCGCCCTCTGCCGCGACCGGGCCAAGGCCGACACCGTCCTCGCCACCCGTCTTGGAGACCTTGACCCCAAGGCCTTCACCCCCGCCCTTGAAGGAGCCCTCCGCCAGCTCGGCGTCGCCCGCGAGACCAACCGCGCCAAGCTCCTCCTCGGCGACGAACCCTTTGACTTCCACACCGGCCTCACTGACGACCGCGCCGCCCTCACCCTCCTCACCTTCGCCCTCATCCTCCCGGAGGAAACGCCGTGAACCACTCAGAGTTGGACAAATCGTATGGCCTTGCGGTCTGGCACGACGAGGACTACCTGGAGCTGATCTGGAAGCTCCGGAAGCGTGCCTCGTGGACCCCGAAGGAAATCCCCGGGATCGACTACGTCCCCTACGAGAACGTCTTGCCGAACGAGGCGCGGTTCGAGGCGGAGTATGCCGCCCTGCCCAGCGGGCAACGGGTCGAGCTCACGGGGGAATTGCTCAAGGAGGCGAAGTCCTGGGGCTTGCCGGCCGCCTGGGCGGACAAGACGGACTTTGTGCGTCGGGTGCGCGAATGCCGCAAGGATCCGGGCGAGATCAATGGCCGCAACCGCCGATTGATGCAGGTAATCACGTCAATTGAACGTCGCCTGCGCACGCCGGACAACCACAAGACCATCGCGGCCTTTGTCGCACATGGTCGCAGGGATGTCGCGCTAAACACGCAGGCCTTGTCTCGCGCGGTGGCGCGTGGCGGGCTTCCCTTCCTGCCGAACGTGGACTTGGACGCCGCGGCGCACTACGGCGTCATCCACCCCAAGGTCGCGCCCGCCGCCCCGCGCCCCCAGGCGGTGCCAGAGGCCCGTCGCGCCGCCACGCCGCCGCAGCGCTCGCCGGACGTGAGGTTTAAGCTGGGCCAGGAGAAGTCGCAGACGCGCTTCTCCATCGCCAAGCGCGACGTCTGTCTCGAGCCGCCGCCCCAAACGTTCGCGAGGCGGCAACCGTTGCGGCGGCCGGCACGCGAAGAGGGCCTGTTGCGGCGGGTCTGGCGGTTCCTGTTTGGGGCGTAAGCCATGGGGGCAGAGATGGACGACAGTGGATTGATCGCGTGGCTGGGGATCATGGATCCCCAGAGCGCGGAGGTGCGGTTGACGAAGAAGGCGTTGGCCGAGGCGGTGGAACGGCGGGGTGGGGCGGCGCTCCCCGAGAAGGATTGGCCTGTCATCCGGGGCGTGACCTGCCTGACGCGGCTGGACGCGACGGTGGGCGAGCGTTTCGCCCCCGAGGGGAAGGTGCGCGGGGTGGACGTGGTGGAGGTGGCGTGGGGCGACTCGCTGAAGGACACGGCGCAGATCCGGCGCGTGGCGGCGTGGCTGGGCAAGGCCCTGACGCTGAACCCCGTGGCGGTCGCCTTCGTCCACCTGCTGGACTACAGCATCGACATCCGCCCGGCGATGATCGTGCCGGGGGGCGACGTGGCCGTCGGCGCCATCACCTCGCATTGCGGCATCATCTCCCCCCTCCCCGCGTTTTGGTCGAGCGCGGCGCAGGAGGCCACGACGGCGTTGGCCTGGGCCAAGGCGGCCTTCGATTATCTCAAAAACGAGGAGCGGATCGAAGAGATTGACCGGGAAATCGATGTGTTGAACAAACAGCGCGACCGGGCGCGGACGGACGCCGAGCGGATGGAAATCCATCGGCGGCTGAGGGAACTGGCGGACGAGAAACAGACCCTGAAGAGCAAGTTGGAAGCGTGAAAGGACGGACATCATGGGCTTTGAGAACCTTCCCAAGACGACGGCGGATTTGGCGCAGGAACAGATGGCGAAACTGCGCGCCCTCTTCCCCGAGTGCGTGACCGAGGGGCAGGACGGCCTGACCGTGGACTTCGACCTGCTCCGCCGCGCCCTCTCCCCCGAGAAGGTCGTCGAGGGCCCCAACGAGCGCTACCGTCTGGAGTGGCCCGGCAAGCGCGCCGCGCGCTATGCCGCCAACGCACCCACGGCCTCCACCCTCCGCCCCGTCCGCGAACGCTCCAAGGACTTCGACACGACGCAGAATCTTTACATTGAGGGCGACAACCTCGAAGCCCTCAAGCTCTTGCGCACCGCCTATTCCGGCAAGGTCAAGCTCATCTACATCGACCCGCCCTACAACACCGGCCACGACTTCATCTATCACGACAAGTATGTTCGTACCGTTCGCGAAGAGATGGACAAGGCCGGCCTCCTCGACGACGAGGGCCGCCAGACCGAGGACAAGGACCCCTTCCAAAAGAATGATGAGACCAATGGCCGTTACCACTCCGATTGGCTCACCATGATGTACCCCCGCGACCTCCTCACCGACGACGGCGTCATCTTCATCTCCATCGACGACAACGAGCAGGCCAACCTCAAGCGCCTTTGCGACGAAGTCTTCGGCGCAGGAAACTTTGTCGCTCAAATCAACTGGAAAGCTCGAAGTGGGCGCGAGGATAGTACGCATTTTGCTGCTCTTCATGAATACATTCTATGTTATTCGAGGTCATATGAGTTTCAAGCAGGTGAACGGATACGCGAAGGAGATGTTTACCCGAAATATGATGAGGTAAAGAAGCGTCGCTATAAGACGCAACTATTACGGAAGTGGGGGTCTAATAGTCTTAGAACAGATCGCCCTAATCTCTTCTATCCTATTAAAGCACCAGATGGAACGGATGTTTATCCAATGATTTACGAGCGTGTCGGCAAAGGCGGTATACAACCAGCAACCTTCGTTCGTAAGACCGAAGGTTGCTGGCGCTGGAGCGCCAGCAACCTTTTCGCGGCCATCGAGGATGGCCGTGTTGAATTCACGAAGAATGAACTTGGAGAATGGATCCCGTACGAAAAGATTTTCGAACCTTTGGAGGGGGAACAAAAAACGCAAAAATATACAACGTGGATTGATGATATCGGGAATGGAACCGAGGAGTTGAAGAAACTTTTTGGTCGTTCTCCCTTTTCGTTTCCTAAATCAACATCGCTTATCAAACGTTTGATGGCGATGGGGAATTTGTTGCCAAGAGAAAGTACAGGCGAGAAACAAGAAAGTGACCTGGTTCTGGACTTCTTCTCTGGTAGTGCGACGACGGCGCACGCGGTGATGGCATTGAATGCGGAGGATGGCGGAACGCGGAAGTTCATTATGGTACAGTTACCAGAGGCGGCGGAACTAGGGAGCGCGGCGATGGATGCTGGGTTCCAGAACATCTGTGACATCGGTGAGGAACGTATCCGACGGGCCGGGGAGAAGATTCTTGAGGAGTACCCGGAACTGCGCGGGAAGTTGGATGTGGGTTTCCGCGTGTTGCGGGTGGACGAGAAGAACGAGGCAGAGGTCGCGCAGACGCCCGATGACGCACTCACGAATTGGGAGGCCGCCCTGCAGGAAGAGACCATCAAGGAAGGGCGGACGGAGGAGGATCTTCTCTTTCAGGCGCTTTTGCGGGTGACGGAGCCGCTCTTGGTCGAGCGGATCGAGCGGGAGGTGATGGCCGGGCTGACCGTGTGGTCGGTGGCCGACGGCTTCGTGGTGGCGTGCCTGGCCGGGGAGGGGCAGCTGACGGCGGCGAAGGCCGAGGCCGTGACGCGGTGGATCGTGGGGCAGGCCGTCTCGCCGAGCTACGTGGCCTTCCGTGAGGCCGGGTTCGCGGACGACAGCGTGAAGCTGAACGTGGAGGCGGGGTTGCGTCAGGCCGGGTGCAAGGCGACGCTCTGGGTGCTGTGAGGAGGATGGAACAATGGCCAAGCGACTGGAACTGAAGTTCGACCGTCTGCCCTACCAGTGGGACGCGACGACGGCGGTGTGCGCCGTCTTCGAGGGACAACCGAAACAAGAGACGGTGCGACGCGACGACCTCGGAATCCCCGTCTTCGCGAACGCCGGGTTGACGTTGGGCGAGAAAACTTTGCGGATGAACCTGCAGGCTCGTCAGGCGTTGCAGGGGTTGCCGCAGTCCAAGAAGCTGTGGCAGGGCACGAAAGAAGAGTGCCCGGTGAACCTAGACGTGGAGATGGAGACGGGGACGGGGAAGACCTATGTCTACACGCAGACGGCCTTTGAGCTGCACAAGCGGTATGGGTGGGGGAAGTTCGTCGTCGTGGTGCCGACGGTGGCCATCCGCGAGGGCGTGAAGGCGTCGCTCGAGGCGACGGCGGGGCACTTCTTCGGAAAGTACGGCGTGCGGGCGCGGGTGGCGGTCTACGACTCCAAGCAGCCAGGGCGCCTCTCCGACTTCGCGAACTCGCCGGGGCTGAACATCCTGGTCATCAACATCCAGGCCTTCAACGCGCGGGGCGAGGCCAACCGGCGCATCCGCCTGCGGCAGGACGACGCGGAATCCAACTCGCCCCTGGAGTTGCTCGCGGCGTGCCACCCCATCCTCATCCTTGACGAGCCGCAGAAGATGGAGGGCAAGGCGACGACGGAGGCGCTGAAGGAGTTTGAGCCGCTCTTTTTGTTGCGCTATTCGGCCACGCACAAGACGCGGCACGACTTGGTCTACCGTCTGGACGCGTTGGACGCGTATAACCAGAAGTTGGTGAAGAAGATTGAGGTGACGGGGCTACGCGTGCGCAACCTGCCGGGGCAGTCCGGCTATCTCTATTTGATGGGGGTGGAACCGCAGGCAACGGGCGGGCCCAAGGCGCGGCTGGAGTTCGAGCGGCGCACGCAGAGCGGGACCGCTCGGCGCATGACGAAGCTGGTGGGGCGGACGGAGAACCTCGCGGAGCTCTCCGGCGGGATGGCGGAGTACGCGCAAGGATATGTGCTGCAAGAGCTGTGCGTGGACAATGAGGGGGGATGGGTGCGCTTCGACAACGGCCTGACGCTTTACGCCGGCGACGTGGTGGGCAATGAGGAGGCTCAAGCGCTCCGGGAAATCCAGGTGCGCGAGACCATCAAGGCGCACCTGCAGAAGGAAGCCACCAATTTCCCCAAGCATATCAAGACGCTCTCGCTCTTCTTCATCGACCATGTGGCGGACTACCGCGTCTATGGTCAGGAAGACGACCGCGGGCCGTTGGCGAAGACCTTCGAGCGCATCTATCAAGAAGAGGTGGACAGTATCCTCGATAATCTGGCGTATTCGGAGGATTACAAGAAGTATCTGCGTGGTATCCGTGCGGAGGAGACGCACGCGGGCTATTTCAGTCAGGACAAGAAGAGCGAGCACGCCATCGACCGTACAGAAAAAGAGGTCGAAAAGTCGGGCGGAGAGGACTATGACCTGATTCTGCGTGACAAGGAGAGTTTGCTGTCGCTGAAGAACACGGAGCGGGCGCGGGTACGCTTCATCTTCTCGCACTCGGCGTTGCGGGAGGGGTGGGACAACCCGAATGTCTTTGTTATTTGCCTTTTCAAGCACACGGACAACGCTGTCTCGCGGCGGCAGGAGGTGGGGCGCGGCCTGCGCCTGTGCGTGACGCAGGACGGGGCGCGCTGGGCGACCGGCGACACGCATGACGTGAACCGCTTGACCGTGGTGACGGATGAGGCGTGTTCAGACTTCGTGAAGAATCTGCAGCAGGAGTTTGCTGAGGCCATCAAGAGCCGTTCGTGGGCCATCAAGGACGACTTCCTGAAGGGGCGCGAACTGACGACGCCCACCGGGTTGACGATGCAGATAGACGGCAAGCAGTCCAAGAAGGTCTACAATTGGCTCTTCAACAACGACTACCTGGACAAGGAGGAGGCGTTGAACGAGACCTTCCGCAAAGACCGTGCGGCGGGAACGTTGGCGGAGGGTTTCCCGCGTGAGTTGGAGCCTGTGCGCGAGGCGGTGCTGGATATCCTGGATACGTTGGCCGCCGGGCGCACCATCAAGATTGCGAATGGCCGTGCCCGCAAGCAGATGGCGGTCAACCAAGAGAATCTGCACAAGCCCGGGTTTCAGGAGCTGTGGCAGAAGCTCCGGCGGAAGACGGTGTGCAAGGTCAGTATCGACACGCCGAAACTCATCGACTCCTGTATTCGTATGCTCAACAGTACGGAAACGGGGCCCAAGGTGGTCAAGCCCGAGGTTATTATCGAGCGGTTAACACAGAAGGAGAAAGTGACGTCGACAGCCGTGCGGACCGGGAATTCCTTTGAGAATGGCGAGACCTCGCAACCGAAAGCCATCCGGGTGAACGGCAAGGTGGCGTATGACCTGGTGGGAGAGCTGGCCGACCCGAAGCGGACAGGGCTGACGCGTCGCACCATCGTGGCCATCCTGCGGGGCATGGAGCCGGCGGTACGCGCCCTCTACGCGGTGAATCCGGAGGTCTTCATTGCGGAGGTCGCTCGCATCATCAATGAAGAGAAGACTCGCCAGGTGCTGGAGACCATCGCTTATCGCATGACGGACGAGCGGTACGGGAATGACTTCTTTACGGAAGAGGCACCCTCCTTGCCTACGGAGCGGTGCTCCAAGGAGGAACGTCTGCGCCTTCACCTCTATCCTTGGTTGGCCTCCGACTCGAAGGTCGAGCAAACCTTCGCCAAGACCGCGGATTGCGCAGAGGAGGTGGAGGCCTTCGTCAAGTTGCCGTCGGAATACCACATCCCTCTCCCGAATGGGGAGACCTACAACCCGGACTGGGCGGTGGCCTTCAAGAAGGGAAGCGTGCGCCACGTCTGCATCCTCGCGGAGACCAAGGGTTCCTCGAGCGACTGGGATCTGCGCGGAAATGAGTTGCTACGCAAGACCTGCGCGGAGGCGTGGGTGCGGGCTTTGGCCCCAGATGACTCCGTGCGCTATCATTTGGTGGCCAACTACGAGGAACTGCAGAATTGCGTCAATCAAGACTGAGGTAGGCGATACCGCTTGAAAGTTTTCAGTGGGTGCTCCGCCAGAGCGCCTACTGATTAGCTGAGAACACAGTAAAGCGCAACCGTTTAGGCCTTTGCGCCTTACTACCATATTTCTATCGCTTTTCTGAAACGCCTTCACAGAAGGTTCAGGAGATACAAGCGGTTTAGGAGCGCCTCTGTTGGAGACGAGTGAGGTGAGACCAAACTTCTAACCTTCCACTCAATGACAAGCCTGGGAGATGACGTATTCCGCTTAGATAAATTGAGTTGTTGTTGATTTTGGAGGGGGGATGACAGGTCTCAGGGAAGGGTGGGGAGTGAAAGTTTGGACGCTTGGAGGCTTGGAAGTTTGGACAGGTCTCACGCTGCGCGGCTATCACAAAGGACACAAAGGAGACGAAGAAGGCGGCCCGGGGGCCTGTAGGGCATGGCGGGCTTCGCACGCCACGCTTTGGGGAGGAGAAACCGCAGTCAACTATATTCCTCCCTTGGTGCTAAAAAAGTTGGAAGATGGGGTGAGTGAGGGAGCCGATGATGGCT
>CALXMT010000050.1 GCA_944389545.1 uncultured Kiritimatiellota bacterium
GACGGCGTCGCCGAGCGGGGTGATGAAACGTTTGCCGGCGAGGGTGTTTTCGAAGGCCAGGAAGGCCTGCTGCGGGGTGGCATCCGCGGGGAGCGGAGCGGTGTTTTGGGGAATTGGCTTTGCGATGAGGCTGTCGCGGACGGCCTGCTGATCCTCGGGCGTCTCGATGGCGTCGCCAACCTTGGGCCGTGCGACGGTTTCGCCGGCGGGCTGATTGGGCATGGCGTCAGGGCTGCCGAGGGGGAGCTCGTCGGCGGTGGCCTGGGGCGCGGGTTCTGCGGGGGCGGCGTTCAGCTCCTCGGGGGTGAGGGTGTCCACGCGTTGGCCGTTGCGATAGACGCCGTCGCCGTCGTAGCCGTCCACGTAGTTGCCCATGTGGACGCGTTCCGGGAAGCGCGGGTCGACGGGGTCACCGTCGCGCAGGGAGAGGTGCGCGGTGGGGCGGCCGTCTTCGCCGTAAGCGAAGAGCTCGGCGGGTCTGCCGTCCTCCCCGATGGCATAGCGCGTATTGAGGATGAGGCGGTTCTCGAAGGTCTCTTGGCCTTCGCTCCAATGGCTCGGGCGCGTCCAGTGGGTGACCTCGATGGTCTTGCCGTCACGCGTACGCGCGATGTAGACGCCGTGGTCTCTGTCGAGCACGTGGAGCATGGTGCCGTCGGGCTGGAGATATTTCCCATTGAGCCTGGCGTTTCCGCGCTTGACGATCCGATAGGTGCCGCTCTTGTCTTGGACGTAGTGCCCCACGGCGTTGTTGCCGTAAGGTTCGGCGAAGGCCTCGAGGTCTTTGACCAGTTTTTCGTAGGGCCGGGACTGTTTCTCGAAGTTCGCCTTGAGCGTCTCCATCTTTTTGTCCCAGGCCTTTTGCTTGGCGGCGCCGGTCGCGGGGCGTTCGCCGAGCGCTTGGACGGCGTCGGCGTAGGCGTTGTTGGCCTTGATGTAGGCCTTTGCGACGGCCGCGATCTTCTCGTCGGAGAGGTTTGCCGGGCGTTGGATGCGTTTGCCCAGGACGGTGTTCGGGATGAGGATGTCTTTGAAGGGGAGCTTGACGGGCTCCCACACGATGGCGTCGGCGGGATAGGCGTCGGGCTTGAGGGGCGTGCGCTCGAGCGTTCTGCCCATGAGCGGCAGGAACTGTTTGTCCGAGATCTCAATCCGTTCACCGCCGGCGCTCGGGATCTCCGCCCCGGCGGGGCCGCCCCAAATGTGGCCGGCCAGCGGCGTGGCGCGCTCGGCCTGGATGTTGCGCACGATCGACGCGCGGTCTCCTGTGACGGTGTCGGCGGCCGGCGCATTGCGCGGCGCGGGGATGTCCACGTAGCGTTCGACCGGCTCGTCCGGGTTGGCGGCGCGCGCCTGTGCGGCCTCGTCCTCTTCCACGATGGCGCGTGCCGGCTCGGTTACCGGGTCCGCAGTGCGTGCGGCTGGCGCGGCGGCGCCGGCCGGCGCGGGCTCGGGGGTGATGGGGTTGCCCTTGGGGTCGAGGGGGATGGGGGGCTGGTCTTCGGGGTCGAGGCGGAGGGACTTCTTGACGAAGGCGTCGGCTTCTTTGGAGAGCTCGGCGTCGGTGTAGTAGTGCTGCCAGCGGTGGTGGAGGGTCTCGAGCTCTTGGATGGCGCGCTCGATGCCGGCGGAGTCGTCGGGGCCCTTGATGTTGTACTTCTTGAGGAGGGAGTCTTTGGCGGCGACGTTGCCGGACTGCTTGCCGGAGACGATCTTGAGGGCGCGGAGGTCGAGGTTGATCTTGGCGATCTGGTCGCCGGCGTATTTGGCGCGGAGGGCCATTTCGGTGTTGAAGGTCTCGTCGGCGCCGAAGAGGTCGTCCTGCCGGATGGTGTTGGCCTCGGCGCGCTTGGCGTATTCTGCGCGGATGCCGTTGGCCATGATTTCGGCCTGGTCGGCGCGGAGGCCTTCGTCGATGACGGCGCGGATGACGTAGTGCTGGATGGCGTCGTAGCGGGCGGCCTGTCCGGTGAGGGCGCCGGCTTCGCGGGCGGCGGCGGGGACGGGGACGGCGCGGCAGATGGCGGCGGCGACGTCCGGGGTGACGCGCTTGTCGCCGGCGGCGACGAAGGAGACGAGGTCGTCGCAGCCGTTCATGGCGATCTCGAAGGAGAGTCGGCCCTTGGGTCGTGCGAGGAGGCCGTAGGCCTCGGCGACTTCGCGGGGGATGCCGGCTTTGCGGAAGAAGGGGACGTAGTCGGCGTAGGCGCCCTTTTCGTCGAGGATGTTGTCGAAGGCGTCGAGGAGGGCGGCGGTCTCGGGCGTCCAGCCGTCGGCCTCCTTGATGATGTTGGCGGGGATGGTCTCGAGGCCGTTTCGCTTGGCGAGGTCGAGGCGGTGTCGGCCGGTGACGACCTCGAGGGTGCCGTCGAGCTTCTGGAGGACGACGATGGGCTTGGCGGGGATCTTCTGGAATTCGCCGTGGAGCTCTTCGCCGTCACGACGTCCCACGGGAAGGTCTGCGTCCGCTCGGGCGTATGATAAATCAACCCGGCAGGCGCAATCTCAAGCCACCGCCGCCCGCGCGACCGCGCCCAGACTTCCTCCGCCTCCTGTTCATCGCGGACCTGTTCATAAGGCGTCATCCCAGCGGGATTCTCCATCCCGCTAAGCCGCCGCCATTTTCCCGGATCCTCTCTGAAAGGCCACATAAAGCCTCCTCTGGTTAGGTGAGATTTTGGTCCAAGTGGTGCAAATTATCGACTTCTCGTATTACGTGAGCCCCTGACGTAATTCTGAAGGAGGTACGTCAGGGGTTACTTCACATCAGCGAAAAAGCATGAAGCATGTAGCGAGGATTGTCAAAATGGCACCTATGAATCCCAATACAGGGAAAAGAATGTAATGGACAAGGCGTGTCCGGATGTACCACTTGACGCCATGATTGATAGCGATGTGCTTGTTGATCCATGTTCGCGCGGTCGTGTCAGAGAGATCCTTGTCTGGCGTGCTTTTCTCTTTCACGCAATACTCTCTGACACACAGCAGTTGGAGAACATAAAACAAACCCAAAATCCACAAAGGACTGAACCAGTCGGTCATGAGCCAGAGGTAAAGGCCCCAGAGAATCAAAGTCCCGCCCCATAGCGATTTGGAGATAAAGAGGAGAGCAAAGTTTGCAACACCGCCAGAGAGAACACCGACCACGACTATGCCGATTTGACGTGCACGCAACAATGCTGCGACTGCGTGGTCGCGCTTTGTGATGGTGGGATAAACAATGCCAAAGGCCGTGCGCATTGCATCAAATTGCTTGTTGAGTTCCTCTTTTCGAGCCCAAGCAGAAGGAGTCTTGGGATCCCAGGTTTTCAATTTTGCAAAGGCTTCATCGGGAGTAATCGACGATAGGTCGTTGAGGAATTGCTGCTCATCCCGGGCGGCTTGAGTGGCCGCAAGGGTGGGATAGAGACTGCCATCGAAAGTGCGGTTGGCGATGTCGCGATTGAGACAGTCCAACGCCTTGCTCCAATAGGTACGCGAGGATATTTTGCGCGGGTCAAACGATTGCACGAAGCGTTCCACGTCTTCGGCGGAATTGAGGGCATCGGGGTCTCCCAAGGCGGCGCAATCTTTGTTGTAGAGAGCCTCATCCAATTGGTTGGAGGGGAGATTGGCGAGTTCCGGCGCAGCTTGAAGGGTGGCGATTAGCGCGGAGAGTCCGCCATCTGCCACGGTCGCGAAAGTTTGACGCATCGCGAATTCCCGTAACAAGCGCTCCCAGATGGCAGGGAAGCCACTCTTCTGGAATGCGGCGTCAATGCCATCGGCTGTTTGGAAGTCCCAAGTTTTAACTTCTTTTCGCGGAACTCCGAGAATGGGGAGTCCATTTTCGATGCCTTCAATGAGGGCTTCCTCTACACCTTCCTCGGGATGCTTGGAAAGGCGCAGAATATGCTTTTGCGTCGCTTCTGGGAGATGTCCCTCACGCAACAAGGCGAGGCTCTTGCACTGCAACGCCAACAATGCATGGTAAGGGAGTACCTCCTCTTCACGCAACGGTGGATCAAAGACGCCCAGATTGTGGAATTTCGCCATGCAAGAGGGGAGAATGGTCTCCGAAACGACGCTAAGGCTTGACTGTAGATTGACCGTGAAGATGAAGTCTCGGCGAGTCTTGCCACAGGTGGCGCAGAGAGCCTTGATACGCTCCACTTCTTGGTTCTCAATGTCTTTCGCGCCACCCATAAGATACCAGATGACATCGGCATCACGAATGGCCTCCTCGGCGATGGAGGTTTCGTAGGCGTTGGAATCCAGGCCTGGGCAGTCCACGATTGAAATCCCCGTGTCACGGAGAAGCTCGGAGGGGACTTTGCACCGCACTTTACGGACGAAGAGGAAGGCACATTCCTGCGGCGTGAAGGGGACTTCGCCCGGCTTTGCCTGGTTCCAACGGGTGTCCCAATCTTGGGGGAATGTGATGTATGGGGACAACTCGTCCAGTGACACCCGCTTTGTTGCGCGGATTTCCGCGATTTCCCTACTGGCGGCATAGGCCAACATCGCCAACGCGGCATTCGCGTTGTCTCGCCGTTCCGGGGGGAGGTTTTTGCGCATGGACTCAAGCGCCCCCCGGTTGTCTCGGACGGTCCACCATTCTGTGAGTGTCCGTGCCGGTTCATCAGGGAAAACGGCGTTGGCCATCGCCGCCAACTCCACATCGTTCTTCCATTCAATCTCCGCACCAATCTCGGACGCTTCCCCAAAAGAGGCTTCCACCAATGTGGCGCTGGTCTTGATATTCTGCCCCCGTGGACTGATTTCTTGACCACCACAGAGCAAGTTGAAGGTCGTAGACTTGCCGCCTTGGAAGTTGCCTAGAAGGACGACACGAAAACCTCCTGCCCTGAGGCGCCGCCGCAAGGAGTCCATAGCCGCGCGGTGCGTCTGGGTGGCGAAGGGGAGTGAGAGCGCGCGGTCCAGCAGGTCGGCGAGGGCGAGGCGCGTTTGGGATGCGACAAGTGGTTGCATGGGAAATCCTGAAGTTCTGTCCGATGGAGTACCATCGGACAGAACCGTTGTCTTGGTTAGGGCTTAAGCTCGATGTCCAGTTTTTTCTCGAAAGCGGTCAATTGCGTGTCGTAGGCAGACAAGCGCTTGGCGAAATCCTCCAATCGCGCGAGCTCGCGCTTGGTGTCGCCGGCATCACGAATCTTGCGCAAACGCTCCAATTCAGCCTGTTCCGCCTTGATACGCTCTTGGATGGAGTTCTTGATTTGCTTGACCATCTGATCACGAATCTGGGTGGCCATCGTCATCATCTTTTCAGGAAGCTCGTTTGCGACGAACGTGTTCAACGCTTTACTAACGTTCTCGCACATGCCGTTGGCGAACTTCTCTTGCCGGATGTCATTTCCGATGAGCCAGCTGAAGAGGCCAATACCGGCGGCAACGAGTCCGCGTACGACCCATCCGCCAACAGGGATGAACCACAAAATGTTACTGCCCAGAGAAATCGCGGAAAGCCAATCGAATCCCATGTCGATGTCCGTGCCCGTGGAGAGGCTGACGCCTTGGACGTTCGTGGCACCGACTTCGCCGACTTTGGCCTGAGTATGCCATTTGCGATTGATAGTCGCAACCAACTCCATCACACGCTCTTGGAAGTCTTTGATGGCCTCACAATTGCCGCCTTTGACAACTTCCTGCCATGCGGCGATGGACACGTTGATATTGTTGTTGACAATATCAGAGACGGCATTCTGAAGTGCAGATCCTTCTTTATTCATCAACGCATCGGCTTGAAGTCGAATGTGCGATTCAATGGAGTTTTTGGCAGGATTAATCACAGACGAGACAAAATCACGCCTCAAAGCATCCGCCAGTTCTTCAACGTCCAATTTATCGGAATGGAGCACTTCATCGATTTCTGCACTGAACGCATTGAGGCGTTCGGCTTGCGCCTTGACGGCTTTCTCGGCAGACTCCTGTGTTTGTTTCAGAGAGCTAGCACTGGATGTGACGGATTGCGCCACAGCCTTGAAGACTCGGCGAATACGAACGGTACCATTGTCCTGCAGGACGATACGCGGCTTGTTACGTGCTACGATGTTCTCGATGGCGGCGATGATGGTGTCGAGGCGGCTTTGCTTGCGCACCAATTCCAAACCCTCAGGAATTACTGTGCCGTCATCGTCAAAGAGTGCGAATTTTCTCACCTCGCTGCGGGGAATACCGCTGGCCTTGAGGTCGTCCTCAGCCTCCATTTCAAGCGCCTCGTGGACATCGTCGGTCTCTTCGACCATGACCTTGACGTTGTCGAGGATGGCTTCCTTTGAGTGTGTGGAGAGGGTACCTTCGCTGATGCGCTGGGCTTGTTCAGAGACAAGCGCCAAGCGCGCATGATAGGCGAAGATGTCACCCTCTCTCACCAACGGTTCAGATTTATCCTTTGCGCTTTTTGCGGGACGCTCAACCTGTTGGTTGATACGAGCACGGTCGGCGGGAATGATGGCATTCTCGGCGTGTTCGTGCGTGATGCCCTTCATGTTCACGGAAAAGACAAGACCATTGGGTTTGATTTGGGCCACGGTTTGGATTTGCTTGATTTCCGAATCCGCCACCTGTTTGTCGCCCATCAGAAACCACGCCACGTCACAATCTTTGATTTCCTCGATGGCGACCTTCGTGTCATAGGCAGAGGAGAAAAGGCCGGGGCAGTCCACCACCACACACCCGATTTTTTGCAATGCGGGCGAATTCACATAACAGGTCACCTTCTTCACAAAGATGAAGAAAGAGGCTTCATCTGCAGGAAGTGTCGGCTTGTCTTGCTCGAAATGCTGCTCCCACTTATCCGGGAAGCAGACAAATTTAGCGACTTCCTCGACGGGGAAAAGCGGTTTCTGTTGGGCCCGCGCACCGCGGATGGTTGGGCGGTCGTATTTCGCAAGCATCACGAGTGCCACGCGCAACAAGGCAAAGTCGTTCTTGTCATAACGCGAGCGATCCTCTGTGTACCGCACCCACTCTTTTGTACATGCAGTCAGAAGGTAATCGCGATCTTTTGCGTTGTCTAAACGGAAGCAGTTGGAGAGTTCTTCAACATTTGAGACGTCCTTTAGACGCGTTTTGAGCTCTGGGACCTTCTTGAGTTGGTCAATAATGGGCGGGGGAAGCATTTGGATGAGCTCTTGGTCGCTTTTCCACGTTATCTCCGCCTTGCCTTGAAGCTCAGGCTTGGAGGTGTGTTGGCCGTGGATGACCACTGCGCTGGTGGCAATCAATTTGCCGCGCGGGGAGATTTCTTGTCCATCCAGAAAGGCGTTGAAGGTGGTGGATTTGCCGCTTTGGAAACCGGCGATCAATGCGATGCGGAAGGTATCCTCAGACAACTTGTCATGGATGGCCTTCAGCTCATTGGCCACGGAAACCGTGTCGTTCACCTCCGTTTTGTCATCCGCGGTGAGTTGAAGGCCGGGTACTGTCACCTTCGTAGCCTCAGGCGAGCCTTGTGCCTGTTGTGCCAGCTCGTCTGCCAATTCCAGAACCTGTTGACGCCGCTGCTTGTACTCTTGGATGTTCATACGTATTCCTCTGTAAATCCTTTACTTTGTCAAACGCGCGATGAGCGCCTCCAACGCTTCGACCTCAGCCGCGATGGCCACGGGATCGTCTTCTTGGTCGTCCAGAGCCTGTTGGAAGACTGATTGCAATTGTGCGCGTTCGGCTTGAATACGGTCATCGATGACCGCCAGTGCCTCGCTTTTGAAACGTGCGAAGAGGTCGTCCACGGCTTCGCCCAACTGTTGCTCGACCTCTACGAAACGGTTTTCAACCTCAGCCTTGCCCATCCAATTGCGCAGGAAACCCAGGACGGTCGGCAACGCATTGACCACCGTCGCTGCGATGGCCCCCCAGCGTCCGGGGAGCCTAGAGATGATGGCCTCCCAGGCTCCGACCTCTTCCAACATTTGACCGCCGCCGGCAATCAAATCGGAGACATTGGCCGTGAAGAGGTTTGTCTTTTTGGTGGTGGAACCTGTCGGGCGTTGGATGGAGGCATCGGCTTCCGATGCGGCCTCGCCCAGAAAGTCGTCCATTCCATCGAGCAACGCCGCTACGTCCGCCATGTGCTGTTGGGCGACTTCCGAACATGCCTGTTGGGCTTGCGCCAACACATCGGAGCACAACGCGTCAATCTGGGAGCGGAGCTCGGATTCCTCTAGGTTTGCGGCATCGCCTTGTGCGGTTGCAGACTTGAACTCGGCACAACGCTGACTCACCAGTCCACGTACCTCTTTGGCGGCGGCGCGGAGATCACGCGTCATGCGGCCACGGATGGTCTCCAACTGTCCCTCCAACTCAATCTCCTCCAGTTCACGTTGGCGATTGAGTTGCTCAATTTCCGCACGATTCTTCTTCGCAAGCTCGCCCAACAGACGTTGCTCTTGGGCACGGGCGGCGATGGCTGCGGCCACTTGTGCATAAAGCCGTATGACACGCCCCTGAGCCACCTCGCGAGAGAGGTAACCCAGTACCTCAGCTTCCACTTTTTCCGGCGTATCCAAGATGTCTGGCGCGGCACCATCGTAACACACCATCCGCACGGGGATATCTTTCAACCCACGATTGGTTAAGCTGGCGCGGACCGTGTCTAACACCATCGCGCGTCCAGGTGCCGCCAAACGCCTGTCATCCTTGTTATAGGAGAGCAACACCATCACCTTGGTCAGGCCCGCTTTGAAAATAGAGCCGTTCAGGAACGCAAAGTCGACTTCCGAAAGTTGTTTTGCCTCTGCAACCAGGAGTACGAGGTCGCATTGCGGCAATTCACGATAGGTGGTGATGTCTAAAAGCGCACGATTCGGATCATCGATGCCGGGCGTGTCCAAGATGGTATATGGGCGCAAGCTTTCATTGGGTGTCTCGATACGCAGACGGGTGATTGATTGCGCCAATACCAAGCGCGCCTCTTCCGTCTCTGCCGTCGTTGTCGCCACGATGTCCGCGGTGGAAGGTTGCTCCACCTCGCGAGTCTCGCCATCTTTTACAACAATCATCTTTTGGGTGGGCCCATAAGCCACCTCAGTACAGACGGCGGTGGTGCAAAGGCCTTCGCCTTCTTTCAGCAATTGATCTTTCAGAAAGACGCGATTCGTCAACGTCGTCTTGCCGACCTGGAAGCGCCCCACCACGCCGATTTTGTAGTGTGGGGATGTCGCACAGGAAAGGGCATTTTTCAATTCTCTGGGGAAAACGACACCGCGTCCTTCGGCTTCGCTTAGGATCGTGTTCAATTCATCAATGGAGTAAATCGCCATGTGAATACCCTTCAGCAGTCGTTGATGCTTGTTGAAATAGGATCCTTGGGGAACGCTTAGGAAAGTTTCTCCCACGCTTGCCAACGGGAACACCCATTGCCGGGGCTACAGGGGGTCGGCCGTACGAGGCATGGCGCAACTGTCGCCTCTGCCCAAAGACAGTAAGGCCTGGGGCCATGGAATTCTACGCCTCGGGGGCCTTGCCACCATCTACAGGTGCCACAAACATGTTGCCCAAATCGGAATCGCAATTTGCCACTCATTGTAAAGCCCTTTTACGTTGTACGATGGTTGGTGTTTTACTCATCGTTTACTCGTTGCGCGCGTTTTGGTGGCGGAGGCAAAGCAAGGCGCGCCTTGCCGTGTCTCCGGGAAGGTCCTTGGAAAACCTGTTGGAAGACGACGACAAGGCGCGCCCTAAATGAGCGAGCTTTAGGAAGTCAACGAATCCAATCAAGAAACTTTCCAAGGTTTTCCCGGTTCGTTTGACGTCCGAAGACGTACTGCTTGAATACTAGCACATCTGTCGCCCCGAGCGCAAGCGCCCGGCAAAGTCTTCCAACAGGCTGGAAGGAGCTTTCATAATGGTTATATGTTCCATTCGGGAAAATGTGACACGGTTTTTTACTGGCACACGTGGTTTGGGACGTCACCTCAAAACCGATGCGGTCCGGGGAAATTGGTAGACACTATTTTCCGCAAGGACGCCAGGGCACGTGAAGCCAAATGGGTTAACGCCGATTGCTTTGTGGGCTAAAAGCCTACTGACCGCTCCTGCTCATCGTCTTCACGCTTGGTCCACATTTATAGATTGGACAAGAAAGTATTTGCGTTATCTGCGCAAATATGATACAATATATAGGTATGAAAAACGAACATTCTACCGAAGAGGAAATCCCTAAGTTTGACGCTCGCAAGAAGCCGCACCTTCTAGAGGAA
>CALXMT010000051.1 GCA_944389545.1 uncultured Kiritimatiellota bacterium
CAAGTTCCCTTTCTAGATTAACTTGGCCTCCATTCTCTGTCTCCCAATCACACGTTAAAAAACGTGTGAAAGTCCTTACCCTATAAGGGTCCTGGGTGAGACCCTATAGTGGTCGGAGGTCAACCCTTATAGGGTCTCAACAAGCACCTCCAAAGGATTGGGCGCGCAAAGTTCCCCAAAGGGCTTCATAGAGAAAGGCTCGATAACAAAAAAAGGCCGCCAAAGGGCGGCCTATTTTTGTCGATGAAAGATGAATCAGTCGCGGTCGATGAAAGATGAATCAGTCGCGATTGCGGCGGGCGTTCTTTTGGGCCTCTTCACGAGCCTTTTCGGCCTCCTTGGCGGACTTCTTCAAGTCCTTGAGCTGAGCATCAAGGTCTTTGAGTTTCTGTTGGATGCCGGCGTTGGAGTAACCAAGCGTGTCGAGTTGGGCGGCGGCCATGCGGCCATACTTGCTGCGTGAGCCGCGATACTTGAGGAGGGCCTTGAGCTTGGTCTGCCGATAACGGTTCGTGGAGACGGCGTAATCCTCGTTGGATTCGTCCTCTTCGCGGTCGGGGGTACCTTTAAGCACATCCTCGTAGACACCGTAGATGGCGCGAAGTTCGGAGTCACGGAGCATTTTCATGGCTTCGGAGCCGGCGGGGGTGCGCTGAAGCGAGGGATAGTTGACCTCCAGAATCTGTTCCCAGTTGCGGGTGGAGTAGAGGTCGAGGGGACGGCTCTCCTTCTGGATGGCCTCAAGTTCCGTAAGATACGTCTGGCGGTTGGCGTTGATGGCATCCGTGACGGCCTTCGCGGCCGCGCCGCGCTCACCCTGCTGATTGACGTGCGTGGCATAATTCTCGCGGATGCGCTCATAGTTGCAGGTGGCATCATTAAGACGGTCAAGCTCGGCACGGAGCGGAGCGATGGCGGCATCGCCGGAGGTTTTGGCGAGGATGGCGCCGGCGGTGTCGAAGCGCTGGACGGGATCCGGGTCGTCCTCTTCCTTCCCCTTTCCGGAGCGGCCGGAACGACGGTCACGACGCTCCTGCTCGCGCTCCTTGCGGGCCTCGTCGCGGGCCTTGCGTCGGGCCGCGATTTCTTCATGGAGCTTTTCCTGCTGGGCGGCGAGGGTGGCGGCGGAATAGGGCTCCATGGCGGCGGCGAGCTCGGCGGCCTCGGCGGCGATGGAAGCGTTGTCACTCTTGGACATGGCGGTGAGCGCCTTGGCGAAGGCATCGGCCTGACGGCCGGTGTCGCCACGACCGACATCGCCGTGGTTGGCCTTGTGGAGGAACTCACGGGCGCGGGCCAACTGGCGGACGGCGGGGTTGTTGCGAAGCGCCTGACGGGCACCGGCATAACGGGCGCCCATGGAGGGCGAGGTCTTCATGAGCACCTCGATGCGCGTGAGCGCGCGGGAGGGCGCGGCCTTGAGGTCGGCATCGATGTCGGCGGCCATGGCTGCGAGGTGGGCCTCGACTGCGGCAAGCATACGCTGGGCCTCCTCGGCCTTCTCTCCGGAACCGTTGGCCGCGGTGCGGAGTTGCTTGAGGGGTTGCTCGATGTTCTTGCCCTCGACAAAGCGTTTGGAGAGGGACTCCATCTTGGTGGTCTTGAAGGTGATGATGCGGCCCGGGATATAGTCCGGCGTCTCGGCAAGGAGGTCGGTGAGGCGATTGCCCTCGGCGAAGGTCTTGATGTCGGAAATCATGCCGCGGTGCTTGCCGGAAGCATCGTAGTACTGCGAGTTGGCGTCGATGGAGTAGACCGGGAAGTAAGGCTTGAGCTCGCGGATGGCATCGGTACGAAACCGGCGGAGCTCGGGGTCGGCCGGCTGGACATCGACAGCGATGACCAGCAGACGACCATCCTTGACGGCCCCCTTGGAGGCGCGCTGGATGGCACGACTCTCCTCGCGCAACTGGTCCTTGGGGCCGCCCTCTTTGTCCTCGTCGTTGTTGCGATTGTTGCGATAGTTATTGTTGTTGTCGTCGTCATCGTCGCCGCTCTCCGCCGCCTTGAGACGGTTGTAGCCGGGCTCGATGAAGCGAGAGATGTTCCAAAGGACGACAACGCGCTGGCCCAAGTCCTCGGGGTCGAGGGCGCGACCATAGACATGATTGGGAGCGGTCAGCTCATGCTCCAAGGCGGAGATTTCGAGTTTCCCCTTCTCCTGCGCGGCAAGAGGCAAGCCAAGGGCAAAGGCAAGGGCGAAGAAAAGCATCTTTCTCATGGCAGGCTCCTCTCACAGACGCGACCGGAAGGCATCGTAACCAAAGCTGCGCACACAGGTGAAGTCGCCGGGTCCCTGGCGCAACCACAGGGAAGGGAGGCGAATGCCGTTGAAGGTGTTGGTCTTGACCATCGTGTAGAGGGCCATATCCTCGAAGATCACGCGGTCGCCCGGCACGAGGGGACGATCGAAGGAATAATCGCCGAAGACATCACCGGCCAAACAGCTCGGACCGGCCAGACGCACCTCAAAGGGCTTCTCGCCAGGCTTGCCGGCACGGAGCGCGCCGGGGCCGGGCACAGCGGAGCCATCCCACGCGGGGTCGACAAAGGCCCGCGGCACGTAGGGCATTTCGATGACGTCCGGCGTGTGGCAGGCGGCGGAGCCATCCAAGATGGCGATGGGGCCGGCATTGTCCACCACGTCCAGAACGGTGCAAACGAAGGTGCCGGCGTTGAGCACATGGGCCTCGCCGGGCTCCAGATAGCACCGAATATGCGGATAACGCTCATGGAAACCTTGAAGCGTACGCACCAACAGGTCGCGGTCGTAGTCGTCGCGGGTGATGTGGTGGCCGCCGCCGAAGTTGAACCACGAGAGGTGCGGGAGCAGGTCGCCGAACTTCTCCTCGATGGCGACCAACGTGCGGGCAAAGCAGTCGGCGTTCTGCTCGCAGAGGTTGTGGCAATGGAGCCCGGTGACACCCGAGAGGTCCTGCCCGGCAAAGGCGGCGCGGCGGATGCCAAGACGGGAATGCGGGGCACAGGGGTCGTAAATCGGCACCTGGCCCTCGGAGTGCTCGGGATTGATGCGCAGGCCAACAATGACCTCGGCGCCACGCGGATGGGCGGCGGCCACGCGGCGCCACTGGGCCAACTGCGCGAAGGAGTTGAGGGTGATGTGGTTGAGCCCGGCGTCAAGGAGTTCGACCATCTCGCGCTCGGAGAAGGCCGCGGCAAAGGCGTGGCGCTCGCCACCGAACTCCCCCCCCAGAATGGTCTCGTGGACGCTGCTGGCGCAGGTGCCCTCGGCATAGAGATAGGGGAAGGCCGCCGGCATGGAGAAGGCCTTGAGAGCCAACAGCACGTGCACGTCCGCGGCCTCGGCGACCTCACGAAGGATGGCCGCGTTGCGGCGCAAGGCCTCCACGTCAACGACAAAGGCGGGCGTCTCAGGCAATGCGTTCATAACCAGGCTCCCAACATCCAAATGAGAATCAATGCGCCAAGCGCAAACGAAAAACGGCGCCACGACCGGCGCATCAACGCGTCTTGTCCCTCGTCACGCGCGTCCCGCGTGCCGCCTGCGGCGATGTAACGGGAAAAGACATCACGACGGCGGCGACGGAAGAGTCTGGACCAAAAAGGTCGCCCTTCCGCCACGTCTCCCGTGTCCAACCGGAAAGACTCACTTTCCGGTCTGTGGAAGGAGACGTTACGACGGCGGAAGAGACGCATGGGCCTTACTGCTCCGGAATGATGAGAACCTGACCGGGCTTGATGTCGCGGCCATTCGGGGGAAGAGTCGCGCGATTGGCCTCGAGGATAATCTCCCACTTGGCACCGCTGCCATACGCCTCACGGGCGATGCTGGAGAGGGTGTCCCCGGGACGCACCACGTAATCCTGCCCGGGGACAGGCGAGGCACCCAGTCGAGGCGTGTCGGCTTGGCCCTCGACGGCCTTGCGCGTGGCGGCATTGGAGGCGGAGACGCCACCATCCTCTTCATTGATCATGCGCTCGGCCTCGGCGCGAGCGGCGGCGATTTCAGCGAGCATGGCGTCTTCATCGTTCTGGGAGGTAGCCTCGGCCTCCTTGGCAAGCTTCTCGGCGGCGGCCTTGGCGGCCTCCTGTTCGGCCTTGCGCGTGGCAGCGGTCTCTGCCGCCTCCATCTCCGCGGCGGTACGCTTCCAAGTGGCGACCTGCGCCTCCAGGCTCTTGATGGTCTTGTCCTTCTCGGCAAGGAGTGCCTCCTGCTCGCCAATCTGCGCCTTCAACGTTGCAATTTCGGCACCCAGACGCTTACGCTCGACCTCGTCGGCACGGGCCTTCTCGGCCCCGCCGCCCAACTGCGCGGCCAGGCTTTCTCGCGCGGCAACCAAACGCTCCTCCACCATGCCCCGCTTCTCGGCATTGGGCTGAAGGGCCAGATAGACCTGGTAGTGGTGGACGGCCTCGAGATAGTTCTTCAGCACGTCGTCCTCGAGAATGGCCAGATTCAGATGGGCAGAGGCATTGTCGCCGTCCTGGCCCAACAGCTCACGGTAGAGCCGCTCGGCCTCCTGCGCGTTGCCGTTGTCCGCGGCCGCAACGGCCTGCGTGAAGAGGGCGTTGGCCCGCTCCTGCCCTTCGCTCTCGGCGACGGAGTCATCCCCGCAGCCGACAAACGCGCAAGCCGCGGCGCAACACAACAAAAGGGAAAGTCGCTTCATCTTCGGTCTCCAATGGTGTTCCGTTTCTTTCAGTATACCAAAAACGAGGCAATACGGCAGACGTGCAAAAAATGGGCCAGTAGCGTCCAGGGAAATTGGCAAGGCTCCTTTTTCCGCAAAAACGCCAATGCGCGCGAAGCCAGATGGGCTAGCGCCGGTCGCTTTGCGGGCTAAACGCCCGCTGATTGTTCCCTCCCGCCCATCGTCTTCACGCTTGGGCCGTCTTAAGAAGTCCTTTTGGCGCAGGAAAGTGGGGTGCGGGAGGGCGCACGACCGTGCGCCCGGCGTTAGCGCCCCACTTTCCTGTAAGATTTGCGTCTTTGCGGTCCATCTCTTTTTCTCCGGGCGTATGGGGCCTAAGATTCCTCCCAATCCATCCTATCTGAGGGATTCTTCCAAGAAGCCAACAGAAACGCAAGGGATGGGCACGGTAGTGAGGCGCTTCGCGCCGAACGGTGAAGTGCCCAGGCCCTTGCGTTCCTTCGTGTATTCGTGGAAACACTATTGACCGCGGGGATGGGCCTGGTGGTAGGTCTCCGCGACACGCTCGGGCGCGAAGTGGGTGTAAATCTGCGTAGTGGCGGGGGAGGTGTGACCAAGCAACTCCTGCACCACGCGCAAATCCGCGCCATGGGTGAGCAGATGGGTAGCGAAGGAATGGCGAAGTTTGTGTGGGGAGAGGTCGGGGGACAACCCCGCAACGGCGAGCCAACGCTTCATGAAACGTTCGATGGAGCGCGTGGTGAGCGCCTCACCTTTATTGTTGAGGAAGACCGGACGCTCGGGGGCATCAGAGCGAGGCCAAAGTAAGTGGGCTTGGTCGCGCATGGCGGCGATGGCCTCGCAAGCGGGACGCCCCAAGAGGCAAATCCGCTCCTTGTCGCCCTTGCCGATGACGCGGCAAGAACCCTCGACCAAACTGACGGCGGCGTTGGTGAGGGAAGCGATTTCGGAGAGACGGGCACCGGTGGAATAGAGCGTCTCGAAGAGGGCGCGATCACGTAACAAAAGATAACGCTGAAGCGGGTCGAGATCGGACGGCGCGTCATGCAGGGCTTGCGCAGGGGCATCCAGGAGGCGAACGACCTCGGACTCCGTGAGCAGGGTCGGCAACGGGCGCGTTCTGCGGGGCGGACGGAGACCGGCGAAGGGAGAGGCCTTCAGCGTGCCTTCTTGCACGAGAAAGCGGTAGAAGGTGCGCAGGGCAGCGAGCTTGCGGGACGTGGATGCAGGCTTAGCCCCCGTGCGCGCGTAGTCATAGAGAAAGGCCTGCGCCGCGGAACGATCCGGTGCGGCCCAGTCGAAGGGCGGTTTGGTTTGAACGCCCCAGCGATGGGCGGCGAACTGGCCGATATCGCGCAGGTAGTTGGTGACGGTGAGTGGGCTGGCCCCGCGGACGGCGCGAAGCCCCGCGGCAAACCGAGCCACGGCGGGGTCCTCGCCGATGGCCGGGTGCGACGGGAAGGTGTCGAGCGTATGCTGGTTACGATTCATGCGCGCCGAGCGCCGCGGTCACTCAATGACAACGTAGGTGGGCAGGCCCTTGATACCGAAGCGCTCCTGCGTGGGGCGAATAGCGCTGTCAGAGAGGTCCATGCGCACCTTGAGGAAGGCGAAGCGCTTGAGCTCGGCCTGCACGGCCGGGTCGGGGAAGGTGTCGCGCTCCATCTCGTCGCAAGCCTTGCAGGCCGTACCCCAGAAGTCGATGAAGACGGGCTTGCCCTGTGCACGCGCCTCAGCGACGGCGGCCTCGATGGCGGGCAAGTCCGCTCCGTCGAGATTGACGATTCCGGCTTCGTTGGCAGGAGCCTCCGCAGGTGCGAAGGAACGATAAGCGACCCACCCATAATAGGCGGCGAAGAGCAAAACAACGACGCCGAAGATCTTCTTGACCCACGTCATCCACGCGCCGGGTTTGGGCAGGAAGGAGAGCCCCGCGCCGGCGATGGGCCACGGCGCCGCCATGCCCAAACCTAAGACAAAGGGCAAGCAGAGCATCCACCAAGCCCCCGTGGCCACGCCATCGGCCGTCAGCAAGAGCACGGCCAACAGCACGGGAGCAACGCACGCACCCGCGAGCACGGCGCTGACCGCACCCGCCACGAAGGCCGCGATGGTTCCCTTCTTGCCGCTACCGGGACCGGCGAAACGGGTGAAGTCAATCATGAAGACGTCGAAGAGGGCCAACGCCAAGAGGATGAAGACGATGGCGATGGCGGCGTTGAACCACCACGCGGACTGAATGGCGCCGAAGGCCGTGCCCGTAAGGGCCGGGATGAGGGCCAGAATACCGTAGGCCAAGGCAATACCCAATCCGTAGGCCCCGCCGCGCAAGGCTCCGCGCAGACGGCTTCCGCCCGCCGCACCCGCGCCAATGATGGCCAGGTTGATGGGAATCATGGGCAGAACGCAAGGCGTGAGGTTAAGCAACAAGCCACCCACGAAGACGACAAGGATGAGCAACCACACGCCATTGGCCGCAACCCACGCCTGCGGGTCATCCAAGAAGGACACTTCGGTTTCCTCCGGTTGCTCTCCGCGCAGGAAGGCGACAAACTCTTCCGGCGGGATGAAGCCCGCCTTGCTCCGCTCCGCACCGGGTTGCGGCAACGAAGCCTCCGGCGTGGGTTCCGTCACGGCAGGCGCTTGCATCGCCGCACCAGGTGCAGGAAGGGCCCCCTCGATCACCTTGCCATCGGCGGTGATGGAAAGCGTCAGTTCCTGCGGCATATGGCACATGGTGGCATCGCAACCTTGATAACCGAGCGTAAAGGTCTGCCCGGGGGCTGCGGCCCAGGTGAACTCGGCCAGATTGGCATAATAATCGCCGCCCATGTCATCCTTGCCGGAAATCTGCGGCTTGGTCGCGGGAGCGCCAAGGGAACAGGTCAGCATCGCGTCATAGATGTGCTGACCGTCCTGGAGCAACAGGAAGGTCGCCGTCACGGTGCCATCGGCATAGGTGACGTCGGGGCGGAAGGGGTCCTCGGGCGTTGGCGCGGCGAAGGTCAGGCCGGCCACGCAAAACGCGGCGACAAAAGTGAGGCTGATGCAGAGGGAATGGGTGAGTCGTTGCATAACAGGGTTCCTTTCCCAACACTATCGCAAAATGTGGTGCACAACACAAGCAAAAGGGCGCTTGGCGCGCCCCCTGCGTCCGCTACGTAGCGGTTAAAGAAGTTCATCACCCTGAAGCGTCACTTTCATAAAAGGCAAGGGTGTCTTTCCTCCCTCCAACACCAAGGTGGCAGTGTTGGCGTCGTCGAACCGCAACGCACTGTTGACGTTCTCGGGCTTGGCGTTGGGCAATTCGTCAAGCGTCGCGGCCCGCGTGACACATACACGCCCCGCACGGCTATCACTGACGGCTGTGCGAAGGGCGCATCCAGCTGGCCCCCGCACGGTGAGCGTAACCTTGCCGTTAGCCTCCGGCACGATGCCAGTGACAATCAGGCGGTGCTCCACGTTAGCCTCTGGGTCAACGTCCAAGAGGAAGTCATTGAAGAGCTCATCGGAGGGATCAGTGGCATTAACCTGGGCATTCATGGTCTGGATGCCGCCCGTTTTCTTGAGATACTTATCCAAGTTCACGCCGTAGCGCAACATCCATTCAGTAAACTTCGTCCGCGATGCGGGCGTGGCGTTGACACCGGCGTATTTCGCAAAATCACCCAACTGGTAGGTCGTCTCCAGCGCAGCGGTATCCGTGATGGCAGTGGAAGGTTTGTTGACATCCAGCCACGCAGAGTAGAACCCGCCACCCGAAGCGGAAAAAGCCAACTGGTTGAGGGCGTTCAGGCTATCTGCATCGAGATTCGCCGAGCCTGTTTCGGTCCCAGCCTCAGCAATGTCGATGGCGTAGAACCAATCGCCTTGGCCAAGCGAGGAAAAGTCAAAGCCATAACCCTTGCCCGGACCGCTCAACCAACTGTAGCCGAGGCCACTGGTCAGGCAAACCTCCTGTGCACCTTCGCCGTCGGGGTTGGCATTACGCACCCACACTCGGTAAGCTTGAGTCGCTGGCGAATCCACCGTTTCACCGTAGGTACAAAACTCGATACGCACAATGACCGCTCCCCCGCCGACAGAGTCGTAGGTCGTCCCGGTTTGGCACCAATCAAAGGTGACACTGTCAGGTTCCCCGGTCTCCCCAGGGCTTGGACGCACGACACAAAAGTGTCCCTCATCGTCCACGTAGAGTCCGACCTTGGCGGCAACGGCGGATCCGTCCACTCCTTGCTGATCATACCGAAGATACATTTTACGGAGATCTTCAAACTCCGGCGCAATGGCGGACTCCTCAAAGCGCACCTTGGCATAGACGTTATCGAGGCGAAGCACAGAGGCATCGAAGGACGTCATCGGAATGCCGGGATTGGTGGCCCCCTCCTGCGCGATGGTCAAAGCCAAATAGACCTTTTCGGAGGCGGCAAGCGGGTTGGCAGAGAGATCCAAATAATTACCGCCCTCGTCCGAGGCAACAGTGTAATTCAGCGGGGTATTTTGCGTGGCTTCGTCCAAGGCGTTGAGAACAGACCATCCTGTCAGCGTAAGGGAACCCGCATTGGCAAAGCCGTAAGGCGCGGACTCGTTATACGCCGGAGTAAGTTGGGCGTGTGCAGGGAAGGTGCACCAGGCGAAGCCCAGTGCAAGAACGGTCAAAAGCCAAGTGTGCGGTGTCCTCATATCGCTACTTTCTGGAGATAGCATAGCGCAAAACAGCGCGCGCCGCAAGCCTTTTTTCATCTGGAAAGTGTATGATGTTTTCGCGCACTCTGAGAGGGGCTGTGGGCCTCCCCCCTGCGCCCCCCTAGGGGGGCGGC
>CALXMT010000052.1 GCA_944389545.1 uncultured Kiritimatiellota bacterium
ACCCAAAAATGAGCCTTTGCGACTATCTCATTGAAAACTCGACTAAATCCTCAAAAACGTGTGAAAGTCCTTTTATAAGGTCTCGGGAGGAGGCCTGCAAGAGGTCCCACCGCCTTCCTCACGCGCCGCGGAAGGCGGTGAGGAAGGCGTTGAGGCGAGGAATGCCGCCTTCAGCGAGGGCACGGACTGCCGCGGAGCCGACGACATAGCCATCGGCGTGGGCGGCGATGGCCTCCGCGGTGGCATGGTCGGAGATGCCGAAGCCGGCCGCAAGGGGCAGGTCGGTCACTTGACGGAGAGCCTCCAAGCGTGCGGCGAGTTCGGGCGGGAGCGCCTTGCGTTCGCCGGTGATGCCGCGCACCGTGATGACATAGACGAAACCGTCGCACCCCGCGACCAACTCCTTGGCGCGTTCGGGCGTGGTGGCGGGGGAGACAAGAGGAATCCACGACAGTCCGGCGGCCTCGGCGATGGGACGCAGCTCGGCCTCTTCCTCGTGCGGCACATCGACGACAAGAAGTCCATCGATGCCCGCCGCGGCGGCGTCTGCACAGAGGCGATCGGGGCCGTAGGCGAGGATGGGATTATAATAGGAGAAGAGGACAAGGCCGGTCTCGGGATGTTTGGCGCGGAGGCGCGCGGCAAGGTCGAGAATCTTGGGCAGATTGACGCCTCCCGCAAGGGCCTGTTGGCCCGCGGCCTGAATGACAGGGCCATCGGCGATAGGATCGGAGAAGGGCACACCCAATTCCAAGACGTCCGCGCCGCCGGCAATCAACGCTTCCATCGCGGCCTCGGTCTCCGCCATCGAGGGGAAACCACAGGGCATGTAGAGGACGCGTGCCGCGCGGCCTTCGGCCTTGGCGCGGGCAAAGGCGGCTTTTAGGCGGCCATTTTTCCGCGAAGACGCCAAGGTGCGGGGAAGGCTGTGCGCTTCACCGTTCGCTTCGCTCACTGCCGCGCACACCTTCCCCGCCTCTTGGTCACCCTGGGGCGTGCCGCCGTTAGGGGATTGAGGACCCTCATAGTGATAATCCGGGTGGGCGGCCTTCCAATCGGCGACATTGGCCATGTCCTTGTCGCCGCGGCCGGAAAGGTTGACAATAAGGACGGCTTCGCGGGGCAGGGTCGGCGCAATGCGGATGGCCTCAGCGAGGGCGTGGGAGGATTCGAGCGCGGGGATGATGCCTTCGCAACGGCAGAGCGCGTCAAAGGCGTGGATGGCATGGAGGTCGTCGCAGACGGCGTAGCGGGCGCGGCCCACATCGGCCAAGTGGCAGTGTTCGGGGCCGACGCCGGGATAGTCGAGGCCTGCGGAGACGGAGTAGGCCTCGATGATTTGCCCTTCGGGCGTCTGGAGGAGTTTGGTCTTGGCACCATGGAGGACGCCGACGGTGCCGCCGTTGATGCTGGCGGCGTGACGGCCCGTGGCAAGTCCCTCGCCCGCGGCCTCGACGCCGGTGAGGCGAACCTCGGGGTCGTCCAGGAAGCCCGCGAAGATGCCCATCGCGTTGGAACCGCCGCCCACGCAGGCGATGACCTCGTCGGGGAGGCGACCGAGTTTGTCGAGGCATTGACGGCGGGCCTCGCGACCGATGACGGACTGGAAGGCCTTGACCATCTCAGGATAGGGCGCGGGGCCGGCGACCGTGCCGATGACATAGAAAGTGTGCTCGGCGGAAGCGGCCCAGTCGCGGATGGCCTCGTTCATGGCGTCCTTGAGCGTGCGTGAGCCGGACAGGACGGCGACGACCTCCGCGCCGAGGGCGCGCATACGATCAACGTTCGGGGCTTGGCGCGCGACGTCCAACGCCCCCATGTAGACCACGCAGGGGAGTCCGAGGAGGGCGGCGGCGGTGGCGGTGGCGACGCCGTGCATGCCCGCGCCGGTCTCGGCAATCAGGCGCGTCTTGCCCATGCGACGGGCAAGGAGGGCTTGGCCCAGGACGTTGTTGACCTTGTGGGCGCCGGTGTGGTTGAGGTCCTCGCGCTTGAGGAAGATGCGCGCGCCGCCGAGGGCCTCGGAGAGTCGGCGGGCCTCGTAGAGCGGGGTCTCACGACCAACATAGTCGCGCAGGAGCGCCTGATATTCGGCTTGGAAGTCCGGGTCGTCGAGGGCCGCGCGGAAGGCGGCGTCGATCTCGGCGAGGGTGGGCATAAGGGTTTCGGGGACGTATTGTCCGCCATATTGTCCGATGTGGGTCATTGTTTTGCCTTTCGAATGAAATCGTATACTTTGTTCGGGTCTTTGCGGCCGGGGGTGGCCTCGGTGCCGCCCGCGACGTCCACGCACCAGGGGTGGACGGCCGCGACGGCGGCGGCGACGTTGTCGGGGGTCAACCCGCCGGCGAGGACCAACCGCCACCGGCGCGCCAACCGCGCGGCCCGCGTCCAGTCGCCGACGATGCCCTGGCCGGGCGCGGCGTCGAAGACGATCGCCTCGGCGGCGGGGCCAGGCGTGGCGCGCCAAATCGGGATGCCCGTGGGCCGGAAGGGACAACCATAAAGCTGAACGATGTCGAGTTTGCCGATGTGGACGGCGTGGGCGACCTCCGCCGGCGTGGCGTCCATGAAGACGCCGACGCGCCGCAACCGCACAGGCACGCGGGCCAACTCGGCCAGACGGTCGAGCCCCACATACCGCTTGGAGCGCGGCCAGAGGACAAACCCGGCGAAGTCGGCCCCCGCCGCGTCCACAAGCGCGAGGTCTTCTGGGGTCGTCACGCCGCAAATCTTCACCTTCATTTCAGGAGCCTCGGGAGCAGGTCGGGGTCGCGCATAAGGGCCTCACCGACCAAACAGCGACGGGCTCCGACGGTCTCGAGGTCGGCCTTGGAGGTGATGGCGCTCTCGGCGATGGCGATGCGGTCGGCGGGGATACGCGCCAAGAGCCCATGAACGGCGGAGAGGTCGGTGCGGAAGGTGCGCAGGTCGCGGGCGTTCACACCGATGACGCGCAGCCCCAAGGCGACCAAGCGGTCGACCTCCTCGGCATCGTGCGCCTCGCCCAGGACGTCAAGGCCAAGGGCATGGGCCTGCGCGGTCAGGTCGGCCAGCTGGGCGTTGGGCAACATGGCGGCGATGAGCAGGACGGCATCCGCCCCCGCGGCGCGGGCCTCAAAGAGTTGGTAGGCATCGAAGATGAAGTCCTTGCGCAGGAGCGGAAGCGCGGTGGCGGCGCGGGCGGCGCGAAGGTCGGCGAGGGAGCCTTGGAAGAAGCGCTCCTCCGTGAGGACGGAGCAAGCGGCGGCACCGAGGGCCTCGTAACGGCGGACGTTCCGGGCGGGGTCGTAATCCGGGGCGATGAGGCCCTTGGAGGGCGAGGCCTTCTTGGACTCGGCGATGACGCGGATGCCGGGGGCGTCGAGCGCGTCGGCGAAACCACGTGTGGGCGGCAGGTCGGCGCAGAGGCGCGCAAGCTCGGATTGGGGCAGGGCCGCCTTGGCGACGACGAGGGATTCGCGCTTGGCGGCGACAATCTTTTCCAGGATGTCAGGCAACATGGCTGACCTCCACAAGGGCGGTGAGTTTGGCGAGGGCCGCACCGGAATCGATGGCGCGCTCGGCCATCGGCAGGGCCTCCTCGATGGACGGTGCGAGGCCGGAGACGAAGATGGCGGCGGCGGCATTGAGAGCGACAATGGCGCGGGCGCCGTCCCGTTTGCGTCCCTCGAAGATGGCCCGCATGAGCGCGGCGTTTTCCTCGGGCGTGCCGCCGCGGATGTCGGCGGCGGGGAAGCGTTGGCCGAAGAGGATCTCGGGGAAGAGTTCGCGGGTGTGGAGCCCACCCTCCGGGTCGAGCGCCGTGACGCGGCTGGGCGCGGTGACGGTGAGTTCGTCGAGCCCGTCGTGGCCGTGGACGATGAGGGCGCGCTTGACGCCCAGGTCGTGGAGCGCCCCGGCCAGGAGTTCGGTGAGGGCCGCATCGTAGACGCCGATGACGGTTGCGGCGGGACGGGTGGGATTCACCAACGGCCCAAGCAGGTTGAAGAGGGTACGCACGCCAAGGGCCTTACGGACCGGCCCGACCTTCGCGAAGGCGGGGTGGAGCCGCGGCGCGAAGAGGAAGCCGAACCCAATCTCCGCGATGGCGCGCTCCATAGCCTCGGGCGGGCAATCCAGGTTGAACCCACTGGCCGCCAACACGTCCGCGGCGCCAGATTTGCCGCTGACGGCGCGGTTGCCGTGCTTGGCCATCGTCACGCCCGCGCCGGCGGCGACCAAAGAGGCCGCGGTGGAGACGTTGAAGCTCGCGCCGCCGTCGCCGCCCGTGCCCACCATGTCCGTCACGGGGCGCAGACCCACGTCGATGGGAACGGCATGGCGAAGGAGGAAACGCGCGGCGCCGACGAGTTCGCTGCGGGCCTCACCCTTCATGCGCAGGGCCACGAAGAGCGCCCCCAAACGGATGGGTTCGGCCTCGCCGCGCACGACCTCGTCAAGGACGGCGCCCATCTGGCTCTCGGAGAGGTCGCGACGCGTAAGGGCGTCCGCCAAGGCACGGTCAAGTTCACGCATGGCGGCACCCCGTGATGAAGTTGGAGAGCTGGCGTTTGCCGGCCTCGGTGAGGATGGACTCGGGGTGATATTGAATGCCTTCGATGGGGAGCGTTGTGTGGCGGATACCCATGATTTCGCCGTCTTCCGCGCGGGCGGTGACGGTGAGGCACGCGGGCAGGGAAACCGCGTCGAGGGCGAGGGAGTGATAGCGCACGGCGCGGAAGGGGTTGGGCACGCCGGCGAAGACGCCGCGACCATCATGCGTGACCTCGGAGACCTTGCCGTGCATGACGCGTTGGGCATGGACGACTCGCGCGCCGAAGACCTGGCCGATGGCTTGATGGCCCAGGCAGACGCCGAGCATCGGCACGCCGGCCTCGGCCCCCGCGCGCACCAGGTCGCAAAGGCACCCGGCATGGTCGGGCGAGGAGGGCCCGGGAGAGAGCAGGATGCCGTCGGGCCGGAGGGCAAGCACCTCCGCGGGCGTGACCTCGCGGTTGCGGCGGACGGTGACCTCGGCGCCCAACGCGTAGAGCAGGTGCACGAGGTTGTAGGTGAAGGAATCGTAGTTGTCAAGGACGAAGATCATGGCGGTCCTTTCAGCGGAGATCGAAGCCTTTGGCGGCCAGGCGGATGGCTTGGAAGACGGCGGAGGCCTTGTTGATGGTCTCCTCGTATTCCTTTTCGGGGACGGAGTCGTGGACGATGCCGGCGCCGGCCTGAACGGTAAGGCGGCGGCCCTTGAGTTGGAGCGTGCGGATGGTGATGGCCAAATCCATGTCGCCGGTGTTGGAGAAGTAGCCCACCGCACCGCCGTAGACGCCGCGCGGCCCGTCCTCCAGCTCGTTGATCAGCTCCATCGCGCGAATCTTCGGCGCGCCGCTGAGGGTGCCGGCGGGGAAGGCCGTACGGAGCAGGTCGAAGGCGTCGTAGCCCTCGGCAAGCAGCGCATGGACGTCGCTCACCAGGTGCATCACGTGGGAGTAACGTTCGATGTGCATGAAGTCCTCCACGTGGACGCTGCCGGGCACGGCTGTGCGGCCCAAGTCGTTGCGGCCCAGGTCCACAAGCATGAGGTGTTCGGCGCGTTCCTTCGGGTCGGAGAGGAGTTCATCGGCGTTGGCGCGGTCCTGGGTCGGCGTGGCGCCGCGGCGGCGCGTACCGGCGATGGGGCGGACGGTGCTGCGGCCCTTTTCCAGACGCACCAGCGTCTCGGGCGAGGAACCGATGAGCACGAGGTCCCCATGGCGGAAGAAGAAGGTATAGGGCGAGGGGTTCACCGCGCGGAGGGCGCGATAGAGCTGAAGCGGCTCGGTGTCGCACTCGGCCTCGAAGCGTTGGGAGAGCACCACCTGGATGCACTCGCCGTCGCGGATGGCGCGCTTGGCGGCCTCTACGCGCTCACAGAAGACGTCGCGCTCCAGGTTGCTGTGCAGACGCGGCGGTTCGGCTTGGGGCGTCGTCTCGGGCAGGAGGGGACGAGGACGGAAGAATGGCGCCTTGAGCGTGGCCAGACGGCGCAACCCATCCTCATAAGCCGCGCGGGGCGACGCATACTGCGCGGGGTCGACCGTCGCCACGGCCAGGATGGTGTGGCGCAGGTTGTCGAAGACAAGGAGGTCGTCCACCAGCAGGAAGAGGGCCTCGGGCGTGTCGGCGCGGCCCTTGGACGGCGGCAGGGACTCGAAGCGCCCCGCCATCTCGTAGCCCACATAACCCACCGCGCCGCCAAGGAGGGTCGGCAGCCCCTCGGTCTCAATCGGGGCCCGTCCCAGCAAGGGACGCAGGGCCTCCATCGGATTGCCGTCGCAGGGGAGCGGACGACCGTCCAGGAAGGGCTTGCCGTCCTCCACCGTGAAGACCCCGCGCGGCGCGCACCCCAAGAAAGAGTAACGGCTGAAACGGCCGCCCTGCCCGCAGCTTTCCAGCAGGAAGCAATCGGGATGCGCCGCCGCCACCCGCACCAACGCGCTCACCGGCGTCTCCACGTCGGCCAGCGTCTCATCCGTCAGCGGGATCGGTCGTCCCTGCCCGCACAGCGCCTCGAAGCGCTCATAATCCATGATCTCTTGCATCGTCTCTGTCCAAAAGAAAAGCCGCGTCCCGAGAAGATTGCCTTCCGGATACGCGGCGTGTGCCCAAACAAAATCGGCGATCCAAGCCCAGAGCCCAAATCGCCGAAACCTTTACAGTCCTGTCTGCTTGCTTACGCGGCAAGGCGTTCCGGCGAGTCCCCTCGCCAGAGCCATCGCGCGACAGTGATGCAGACGGTGCGTTTCATTGGCCATTAAGATACCTCATTCCTTTCCCCGGCGTCAAGAAAAATCTTGCATTTGTCGTGTAAGAAAGATGTAAAGCCACAAATACCCTTCCTCATAATAAGTAGGAAATGCTATACTACAACCATGCAAACACCTACCCCCCCCCCCCATGTTGAAGACTTACACCTGGTCTACGCGACGGATAAGGGTTATCTCTTTATCTCCGCCGTCTCAGCGGCTAGCGCGGCCCGCTTAGCCAGCACTCCCGAGCGCCTCGTCATCCACCTGCTCGATTGTGGCTTGGACGATGCCGATTGGGAACGCTTCTGTACCCTCGTGCGCAAAGGCGACTCCCGCGTCATCCTCCGGCGTCACGTGATTGACATGGCCCGCTTCGCGGGATTCAAATCATGGCATGGGAGTCTCGGCACCTACGCGCGCCTCTTCTTGCCGGAACTCCTTCCAGAGGCTCCGTGGTGTCTTTATGTAGATGGAGACACGCTTTTTACGGAGAATCCTTTTAAGGCATTGACCTTTTGCGCGGATAATCTCGCCATCGTGGGACCAGAAGACAGATGTTCTCCCCAGAGCCGTGCCTGGTTCACCGAGAAAGGATTCCAGAAGGATCTCACCCATTACTTCTGTGCCGGCTTCATTCTAATCAACCTCGACTGGTTCCGAGCACATGATGGTATCCACTGGTGTATGGACTTCCTGAAAGCACACCCTGACACGCCTTTCCCCGATCAAGACGCGCTCAACCTCTTCTGCGAGGGGCACATTGGCCTTTTCTCCAAACCCTGGGGCGTGCTCAGCGAACGTCTCAACGAGGCCGATTTCCCCGCACTGATTCATTATGTCGTAGATCTGCCCACGCGGATGCGTTTTCGTACACGCGATGGCTTCCGTGACGTAACGGCGGTGTGGGTGAAGTTTGTTCAAGTTGCGCTTGGGATGAACGTGACGGAATCCTGCCATATCCCGCGCTGGCAATGGCTCTTTGGACGCGCCTACAACCATCTCCTGCGCCTCATCATCGCCGTACTCGCGCACACGCCCTTCGGCAAACGCTGGCCCCGCATGGCTGAGTTTCAGGGGCTTTTCATACCTGGCACAGTCCGGCGCAGGCTTCTGTCGAAGAAGTTTTGGAAGAGGAGCTGAATTTTAAAGAGCCCTCCAATACGAAGCCCCGGCCGTAAGGTCGGGGCTCTTTGTCGGAGAGGTGATCACTTGAGATTCTAGACATTGTCGAGGCGGGGCGTCTCCCGGAAGTAACCTCACGCGAAACCCAAAAGGACGCAATGCCGACCGGACAGGCCCTCACGGACGCTTTCAATGTCCCACAATTTAGCGTTCCTGTCAACCCCACACCACGTATCAGACGCAAAAAGGGCGGATGCGAGTCCGGAAGTAACCTCGAGTAGCCAGGGCTCCTCCCCTGCGCCCCCTAGGGGGGCGGCGCGCGCCCAGAAAAAAGGGATGAAAAAGTCGGCTCCTTGCTGTATCCTAGGAGTCAACCA
>CALXMT010000053.1 GCA_944389545.1 uncultured Kiritimatiellota bacterium
ACCCCCACGGGCGTCCTTTCCACCTAGAAAAGACACCCCAATAATACACCATCTGACTAGATAAGGAGATACAGGAGTGCCCCTGCGGGGCGACAGCAAACCGTTCTGCTGAGCGGCGTCAGCCGCCGTCCTATATGTCCTATAGGTCCTATATGTCCTACCGCGTCGTGTTATGGCACGTCGCAGACGTGCCGGGGGTGCAGGGGCAGTTGGAAGTTTGGAAGCTTGGATGCTTGGAAGTTTGGTTTCTCTGCACAACGATTGTTTTGTCGCGCGCTTGCCGCGCGCTCTGTTTTCTGTTTTCTGTTCTCTGTTCTCTGGGGCGCGCTAGCGCCCCTTCCCCTGCCGGGGCGTGGGGCAGCGCCCCACATCCACCAATCAGCCAATCAGCTAATCAGCCAATTCCCTTTGTGTCCTTCGTGTCCTTTGTGATTTCCAATCTATTCTGGCAGTCAGCGTGCGCTAGCACGCCGCCCGCCTCTGTGCCTCTCTGTCTTCTCTGTGTTCTCTGTGTTCTCAGGAATCTGCGCTTCCCCATTCTGGCAGTGCTTCTCTGTGTTCCTCTGTGAATCCCTCTGTGTCGCTCTGTGTTCTCCTCCTCGCGTGTGTAAAACTGCTATACTAAGGCTATGAAAGTTTTTGCGCCGGCGAAGGTCAATCTGGGGCTACGCGTGCTGGGCACGCGTGCGGATGGGTTTCATGCGCTCGATTCGGTGGTGGCGCTCTTGGGCTTTGGCGACGACGTGGAGTTGGAGCCGGCCGAGACGACCACGCTGGAGATGGTGGATGACGGCGTAGGCCTCGGGGCCCTGCCGACGGACATCGAACGCAACCTGGCGGTGCGCGCGGTGCGTCTCTTGGAACGCGAGGTGGGGCGCCCCTTGCCCACGCGCATCCGCATTGTCAAACGCATTCCCCTGGGCGGCGGACTGGGCGGCGGCAGCACCGACGCCGCGGCCGTCCTGCGCGGGATGAACGACCTCTGGGCCCTGGGCCTCTCCCGCGAACGCCTCTGCACCCTTGGCGCGGAGCTGGGTTCGGACGTTCCCCTCTTCCTCTTGGATGGCACCGTGCGGATGACCGGCCGCGGCGAAACCGTCGAGCGTCTGCCCATGGACGGCGCCCCGCCCCTCTGGCTCGTCCTCGCCAACGATGGCTCCCACTGCCCCACGCCGCAGGTCTATGGTGCTTGGGATGCCGGGCATCCCAAGCCCGGAGAACGGGAGGGGCGGTTGGCGCCGCCCCAGAGAACAGAGAACAGTGAACAGAAAACAGAGAACGCCCCTGCGGGGCGACCGGCGGAGCCCTCTTCCGAAGGGGCGACTCCTGTATCTCCTGAATCTCCTGTATCTCCTGTGTCGCCCGAAGGGCGCCAGTGCGACGCCCCACCAAGCGAACCAAGCCTCCAAACCTCCAAACTTCCAAACTTCCCTGGCGACCCCGAAGGGCGCCAGTGCGATGTCCCACCAAAAGAACCAAACTGCCAAGCCTCCAAGCTTCCAAACTTCCCTGGCGCCCCTGCGGGGCGACAGTGCGACTTGACAAAGGCGGGTGAGTTATGGGATAATTTGGGTTTCTTCCTTCGGATGGGAAGGCCCACGGATGTGGCCGGGGCGGTCGTGAACGACCTCTCGGAGCCGTGTTTGGGGCTTTTCCCCGGCGTCGCCAAGACAGCGGAAGCGTTGCGGGCGGCGGGTTGCATGGGGGTGACCCTGTGCGGCAGCGGCGCGACGGTTTTCGGGCTGGTCGGGTCCCGTGCGGAGGGGGAGCGTGCGCTTGCGCATCCGGCATTGGCCGGCTGTTGGCGGGCGTGCACACAGACGCTGCCCGATGGTGTAATGGCAGCACACGGGCCTTTGACGCCCATAGTCATGGTTCGAATCCATGTCGGGCAACCATGCAGCGTCTGAAGAAAGGGAACGCGATGGAAAACCTGCAAGTCTTCTCCGGAAGCGCGAACCGGCCCCTGGCCGAGAAGATTGCGGCGTGCATGGGCACGACGCTCGGGGCCATTGACATCCGGCACTTCCCGGACGGCGAGACGTTCGTCAAATACAGCGACAACGTGCGCGGCGCCGACCTCTTCCTGGTCCAGCCCATCTGCAAGCAGCCCAATGAAATGTTCATGGAGCTGCTCATCATGATCGACGCCGCCCGCCGCGGCTCGGCCGACCGCATCACCGCCGTCCTCCCTTATTATGGCTACGCGCGCCAGGACCGCAAGGACCAGCCCCGCGTGCCGATCACCGCCAAGCTGGTCGCCAACCTTCTGGTGGCCGCCGGCGCCAACCGCGTGCTCACGATGGACCTGCACGCGCAGCAGATTCAAGGCTTTTTCGATATTCCCGTGGATCACCTTCACGCCGCGCCGGTAATGGTGAAATACCTGCGCGAAATGAAGCTGGATAAGCCGCTTGTGGTTTCCCCCGATACCGGCGGGGTCAAGACGGCTTACGCTTATTCGCAGATGCTGGGCACCGGCCTGGCCATCGTCGCGAAGCAGCGTCTGGGTGCCGCGGAAGTGGATGCGTTCAGCGTCGTCGGCGACGTCGACGGCTGTGACGTGATCATGGTGGATGACATGACGACGACGTGCGGCACCCTCTGCGCCGCGGCGAAGTTGCTGAAGTCCCACGGCGCCAAGAGCGTCCGCGCCGTCGTCAGCCACATCCCCCTCACGCAGGTCGGCATCGACCGCCTGCGCGCCAACGACGGGCTCATCGAAGAGCTCATCACGACCGACTCCATCCCGCTCGATGAGACCATCGCGGGCCTGCCGTCGATCAAGGTGCTCTCCGTCGCCCCCCTCCTGGCCGAGGCGATCACCCGCATCCATAACAACCAGTCCGTCTCCTCCCTCTTCCGTTTGTCGTGAGGAGCCGGGCTTTTTCGCAGAACCAAGGACACGATACATCCATGAACCAGATCACACTCACCGCCCAAGTGCGCTCCGAGCAGGGATCCAAGGCCGCCGGCCGTCTGCGCCGCGCCGGGATGATCCCCGGCATCATCAAGCGCATGAACGGCGATGCCACCCTCATCCAGCTCGACGCGCACGACTACGACATGGCCATGCGCGGCCACCACGGCGACCAGCTCCTCGTCGTCATCGACCTCGGCCAGACCAAGGTCTCCGCCCTCCTCCGCGAGCTCCAGCACGACGTCATCTCCGGCAAGGTCATCCACGCCGACTTCGGTGAGGTCGACATGGGCCACACCGTCCGCGTCGAAATCGCCATCAACCTCGTCGGCACCCCCGACGGCGTCAAGAACGCCAACGGCGTCCTCGAGCAGGACCTCCGCGCCATCCACGTCGACTGCCTCCCCGCCGACATCGTCGAGAGCTTCGACATCGACGTCTCCGCCATGAAGATCGGCGACAAGCTCCTCGCCTCCCAGCTCAACCTGGGCGACAAGTACCACGTCACCACCCACGCCGACGCCGTCGTGGCCTCCTGCGTCGCCGCCGACGAAGAGATCGAGCTCCCGCCCGTCGCCGACGGTGCCACCGCCGCCGAACCCGAAGTCATCGGCGCCAAGAAGGACGACGCCGCGGCCCCCGCCGCCGACGCCAAGAAGTAAGCACGGCCCGCGGGCCACCCACTGGCACCCTCACGATGAAAGCGATCGCAGGACTCGGGAACCCCGGCGCAGAATACGCCGAAACCCCCCACAACCTCGGCTTCATGGCCGCGGACGTCCTCTGCGAACGCCTCGGCGCCGGCCCCTGGAAACAGGAAAAGCGCTTCAACGCCCTCATCGCGAAGACCACCCGCAACGGCGAAACCCTCTGGTTGCTCAAGCCGCAGACCTATATGAACGCCTCCGGCGACAGCGTCGCCCCGTTCCTGCGCTACTACGGCGGCCAGCCCCGTGACCTCCTCGTCCTCAGCGACGATTGCGACCTCCCCCCCGGCCGCATCCGCGTCCGCCCCTCCGGCGGCCCCGGCGGCCACAACGGCCTCAAAAGCCTCATCGCCAGCCTCGGCACCGACGCCTTCGCACGCGTCCGCATCGGGGCCGGCCGTGAACCCGGGGAACACCGCGCACTGGTCGACTTCGTCCTCCACCGCTTCACCGCCCAGGAGCTCGAAACCGCCCGGACCGCCGCCCAAGACGCCGCCGACGCCGCCCTCTGCTGGCTCGACCACGGCATCGCCGAAGCCCAAAACCGCCACAACGCGGCCCGCACCGAAACCACCCGCTAAAACCACTTGGAACCACTTGCCATGAAGCAGTACGACGCACACTTCATCTTCGTCCAATCCGGCCGCGACGAGGCCTGGGCGAAAACCATCGAACGCATGCAGGGCGAAATCACCCGCATCGGCGGCAAAGTCCTCTCCACCGAAGACCTCGGCAAGAAGACCTTCGCCCGCCCCCAGCAGAAGAAGGAATCCGGCACCTACCTCACCATCCGCTTCGAGCTGGACCCCGCCAAAGTCAACGAGCTCCGCGCCCGTTACGCCCTCATCGAAGAGATCTTCCGCCTCCAGATCCTGGCCATCGATCCCATCGTTGAGATGAAGCTCTCCAAGCAGGCCGCCGAAAAGAAAGCCCGCGAGGAAGCCGCCGCCCAGCAGGCCGCCGAAGCCCCCGCCGAGGCCTAAATTCGATAAGGGAAATCTTCCATGGCCGCCACCCTCAACAAAGTCTTCCTCATGGGCAACCTCACGCGGGACCCCGACATGCGCCAGACCCCCACCGGCGAAACCGTCGCCGAGCTCGGCCTGGCCGTCAGCGAGCAGTTCCGTAGCCGTACCACCGGGGAGACCCGCGAGGTGGTCACCTTCGTGGACATCACCGTCTGGGGCAAAGTCGCCGAAAACTGCGGCCAATACCTCACCAAAGGCCGCCCCATCTTCGTTGAAGGACGCCTCGTCCTCGACACCTGGGAAGACAAAGCCTCCGGACAAAAGCGCAGCCGCCTCCGCGTCCGCGCAGACCGCGTCCAATTCCTCTACGCCCCCGAGCGCGCCCGCCGTGACACCAACGGCGCCTCCATGGGCGGTGATTGGGCCCCGGCCAACAATCCCCCCACGCCCCCCCGCTCCGCCCAGCCCGCGCCCCAAGCGGCCCCCGCCGCCCCCGCGCCCGCCGAAGCAAACCCCGAGGGACGCGACCTCGAAGACCTCCCCTTCTAAAACACTCTGAATCGCAAGGAACACCACCATGCCTATCAAACCCAAACGCCCCGGCACCCGCAAGCCCAAGGCCGAAGTCCTGCCCCGCAAGCGCCAGGCCGCCCTCGAGCCCACCGAGCTCGTTGACATCAACGACGTCGAGCTCCTCCGCCGCTTCGTCACCGAATACGGCAAGATCATCCCCGCCCGCGTCACCGGCGTCACCGCCCTCCAGCAGCGCCACATCAAAAAAGGCATCCGCCGCGCCCGCAACATGGGCCTCCTCGCCTAACGAAAGGACACCCCAACATGTCCCAGCAAGTCATTCTTATGGACGACGTCGCCAACCTCGGCAAGATCGGCGACACCGTGCACGTCCGCGACGGCTACGCCCGCAACTACCTCCTCCCCAAAGGCCTCGCCGAGCCCGTCACCAAAAACGCCCTCCGCAAGCTCGACAAGATCCGCAAGGAGCGTGAAGAACTCCTCAAGATCCGCCGCGCCGAAGCCCAGGACAAGGCCTCCAAGCTCCGTGGCCAGACCCTCACCATCGCCGTCAAGGCCATCGAAGGCGACGAAGAAGGCAAGCTCTACGGCTCCGTCACCGCCGCCGACATCGCCAAGGCCCTCACCGAGGCCGGCGTCGCCGTCGACCCCGCCATGGTCAAGCTCGAAGAGCCCATCAAAAACCTCGGCACCACCGACCTCACCATCGCCCTCATGGCCGGTGTCGAAGTCACCCTCCGCCTCGCCATCGTCGCCGAGTAAACGGAGCGTCACAAAAAAAGCCCCGGGCCCCCGCCCGGGGCTTTTTTGTTTGGAAGCTTGGAAGCTTGGAGGCTTGGACAGGTCTTACGCTGCGCGGCTATTACCGTGCAGGCCCAAAGGGCCAAACCTTCCACGGTTAAGGAAGGCGACGCAGGGGGCGGGCCGTGCGTGCGCGCAAGGCGCACGTCCGGCCCGGAGGCCTGTAGGGCGTGGCGGGCTTCGCACGCCACGCTTTGGTTTTTGGGGAGTCCAAGCGGCGACAGCCGCCGTCCTATATGTCCTATAGGTCCTATAGGTCCTACCGCGACGTTTCGCACTGCCAGTGTGGGGAAACCGCCGATTACGCAGATTAGAGCCGATTATGGGCCGGCTACCGCCGGCAGGACTGCGAGTATGTTGTTAGAATTGGGCGCCTTGGCGCCCTCCTGTATCTCCTGAATCTCCTGTATCTCCTGAAGGTCCTGAGCAGCCCTTTAAGGGGGCTTTCTGAGACCCTATAAGGGTCCGAGGTCAACCACTATAGTGGTCGAGGGTGAGACCCTATAGTGGTCGGGGTCGAAACCCTTAAGGGTCCGCGAAGCACCCTTCTGGGGGGCGAAAAACAGCGCAGAATGGGAACCGCAGATTCCTGAGAACACAGAGAACACAGAGAAGACAGAGGGGCACGCCGCCCGCCTCTGTGCCCCTCTGTATCCTCTGTGCCACTCTGTGTTCTTCCGTAATCTGTGGTTCCTCTGCACGTTCCCCACACTGGCAGTGCTTTGTGTATCTTTGTGGTTCTTTGTGCTCTTAGCCGTGGAAGGTTTGGCCCTTTGGGCCTGCACGGTAATAGCCGCGCAGCGTCCGGTCTCATCGTGATTTAACCCTCCCGCACGACAGAACGATTTACGCTCTTTTCCGTTTGTGGGCGGGGATTATGGTAGAATGGACAGCACCGTCTTGATGGAGAGGCGGGAAAGGAGAAAGCATGCAAGCGAAACGGCCAATCGTTGCCCTGTGTTATGACTTTGATGGGACGCTCGCGCCCGGGAATATGCAGGAATATGGATTCTTCTCGGGGTTGGGAGACATCGCCAAGACCTTTTGGCGGGAGGCGACCATCCTGGCGCGGGAGAATGCCGCGGACCCTATCCTTTGCTATATGATGCTGATGATCCAGAAGGCGCGGGAGGGGAAGATCAAGACCACGCATGAGGCCCTGCAGGGTTATGGCCGCGACGTCCGCTTCTTCCCGGGGGTGGAGGATTGGTTCGCGCGTATTCAGGCCTTCGGGAAGGAGGCGGGCGTGGAGGTGGAACACTACATCGTCTCTTCCGGCTTGCGGGAGTTGATCGAGGGTTCGGCCATCGGCAAGGTCTTCAAGAAGATCTACGCCTGTTCCTTCCTCTACGATAACAATGACTGCGCGGTCTGGCCGGCGAACGTGGTGAACTACACCACCAAGACGCAGTACCTCTTCCGGATTAACAAGGGCATCACGGACGACACGGACAACACGGCGGTGAACGCCTTTGTGCCCGAGGCCGAGCGTCGGATTCCCTTCTCGCGCATCATCTATCTGGGCGACGGTCTCACCGATGTGCCGTGTATGCGTCTGGTGCGTCTGCAGGGCGGCATCTCCATCGCCGTCTATCAGAAGCGTCGTGCGCAGACCGCGAAGCAACTGCTGCAGGAGGACCGCGTGAACTATGCCATGGAGGCCGACTACTCCGCCGGCGGTAAGTTGGAGCGTCTGGTGCAAGACGCCATCCGCCGTATCGCCCTCTCCCATCGCATGACCACCCTGGCCGGCCAAAACCACCGCCACCGCACCCCCGGCGAGTGACTCCCTTCTCCACGAAGACACAAAGGGACGCAAGGTACTGGGCACTTCACCGTTCGGCGCTTCGCGCCTCACTACCGTGCCCATCCCTTGCGTCTCTGTGGTTTCCTAGAAAAGTATCTTGGCGGATTGGGAAATTGATTGGAAGAGAGGTGGGGCGTTGCCCCACACCTCGGCAGGGGAAGGGCGCTTTCGCGCCCTGGAGAACGGAGAACAGAGAACGGAGAACAGAACGCCCGACAAGCGGGCGACAGGCGAAATAGTTGTACAACGAGAAAGCCAAACTTCCAAGCATCCAAGCTTCCAAACTTCCACTTTCCCCTGCACCCCCGGCACGTCTGCGAC
>CALXMT010000054.1 GCA_944389545.1 uncultured Kiritimatiellota bacterium
TGTGGCGCGAAGTCATCGATGGCGGTGTATTGGTTGAGGTTGTTGGCCGTGTAGGTTTTGCCTTCGGCGGTGGTACGGTTACCGATGTCGTCGTAGGCATAAGAGACTGCGTTGGCAGAGATAAGTTCATTACGGATGTTGTAACCGTACTGTTCGTCGTTTTTCGAGGTGCGGCGGCCGAGGAGGTCATTCGTATAGGTATAGGAACTAATCCCGGTGCCATCGGCGTGAGCATTCGTGACTTTCGTCAGTAAGTCTCGGTTGGCTTCATAATCCCAAGAAGCCGTCGCCCCATTGGGATAGGTGAGGGAGGATTTGAGGTTTGTGCCCGCGAGGTAGTCCCACGCAAAGCCATCGGATTCGGCAATACGGCCCGTGGCGGGGTCGGCGGAGTAGATGCCATCGACCTTGGTGGCCTTGAGGAGGGCGTCGGCGCCAATCTCGGCCGCACGGAGGGCCGCGCCGGAGTCGGTGGAGAAGAAGGGGTTGCCGGTGTCGCCGGCGAAGAGGGCCACGGTGCCTTGGCCCATGAGGCGGATGGCCTCGCGTGCGTCGAAGGGTTGGGCCACCTCGGCCAAAATCGTCTCGTCATGGCAAGAGTCGGAGGAGCCCTTCAGCACCTCGCCGCTGAGCTTCAGAAGGATTCGTTTATACTTCAAGGCCATCGCGCAACCACGTTCTCACATTGACGTGCCTATGATAGGCCATTTTCCCGTCAACCGCAAGCGTAAAGTTCTTTGGGCGGCATCGGCCGCCCAAAGAACGGAGAACAGAAAACAGAAAACAGAGAACAGAAAACAGAACGCGCGGCAAGCGCGCGACAGGCGAAGCCGTTGTGCAGGGCGGCGCCAGCCGCCGTCCTATATGTCCTATAGGTCCTATATGTCCTATATGTCCTCAACACTGTCCGGGGAAAATGGGAACCGCAAAGACGCAACAATGGGCGCGAACCGCTTCGGGCTCCATCGGTCGCTCTGCGGCTTCGCCGCTGACCGCGACCGCCGCCCTCCGTTTCGCGCCTTACCGTTTTCCCGGGAAGTCTATCCGTCGCCCCGTAGGGGCGTTCCGTAGCCGTGGAAGGTTTGCCCTTCGGGCTACACGCTCCGTTTTCCGTGGCCGTGGAAGGTTTGCGGCTTCGCCGCTGCACGCTCCGGGGCGCCTCTGCGCCCCTACCTTATTATATAGCAGATACAGAGGGCCGCCCCACCCTCTTACGAAGGCCCCAAAAGGGGTCTTTCTGAGACCCTATAAGGGTCCGAGGTCAACCACTATAGTGGTCGAGGGTGAGACCCTATAAGGGTCGGGGTCGAAACCCTTAAGGGTCCGAGGCCGCCCCCTATAGGGTCTCAAAAAGAGGGCTAAAAGCAGCCCTTTGGATGCCTGAAAGTCTGATTCGCCACGCGACGATTTCACCCATCGCCCCAGGAGTGTCCGGAAAGAGAGAGGGACCGCAAAGATGTAGGCGATCTGCTCTGTCGGAGCGACTGCTGATTGACTGAATTGAATGATTGGCGTTTTGGTGGGGCGTTGCCCCACACCCCTGCTTAGACGCGAAGACAATGGGCGGGCGGGAGTGATCAGCGGGCGTTTAGCCCATCTGCTTCGCGCGCCTTGGCGTCTTCGCGGGAAAACCTTCCAAGGGAAGGGGCACAAAAAAGCCCGCGGCAATGCCTACGGGCCAAAAACAAAGAAAGGAAACACTATGAAAAAGGGGACTTCCGTATGAGACCCAAACCGTATTTTACGGATGGTGGAGCGAAGGGGATTCGAACCCCTGACCCCCACGTTGCGAACGTGATGCTCTACCAACTGAGCTACCGCCCCAAACGAAAGTGGTTATAAGATACCATATCCCCTGCCCAAAAAGCAAGCACTTTTTAACGAAAGATGCAGAAAACGGGAAGACGCCGGGACGTTCCCCATGAAACCTCATAAAGGGCGATCCTGGACCACTATAGGGGTCGGGCTCGGACCACTATAGGGTCTCGCCCCGGACCACTATAGGGGTCGACCATGGACCCCTATAGGGTCTCACCTCCGACCACTATAGGGTCTCAAGCCGGACCACTATAGGGTCTCGGAGGGGGACTTGAGGCGATGACAAAAAAAAAGGGGGCGGCGATTGCCGCCCCAGAGAACAGAAAACTGAACGCCCCTGCGGGGCGACGGGTGGGATTCCCGGGAAAACAACAGAGACGCAAGGGATGGGGATAGGGAGTGAGGCCCACAGGGCCGAACGGTAAAGTACCAAGTGGAAGTTTGGAAGCTTGGAGGCTTAGAAGTTTGGAAGCGGGCCACGTTCGTCGCGCGCTTGCCGCGCGTTCCGTGGCCGTGGAAGGTTTGGCGCTTCGCGCCTGCACGCTCTGTAGCCGTGGAAGGTTTGGCCCTCCGGGCCTGCACGCTCTGTTTTCCGTTCTCCGGGAGCGGCGGATACGCCGCTCCCTAGCGCAACGTGGCGAGGACGGCGCGCTCGGCAGCGAAGGCGGCTTCGACCGCTTCTTCGGAGGTGGCGGCGGCGCGGATGGCTCCCAAGAAGTCCGTCTCGCGAATCATCATGCAGAGTCGCGCAAGGACGTGCAAGTGGCGGATGTTCTCGCCGCAGCAAATCAAGCAGAAGAGGTCTGTCGGGGCGTCATCGGGCGCACCAAACCAGATGGGCTTGCGCGTCCGGGCCAAGAGCATGAAGGGCTCGGTGATGAGATAGGGGTCTTGGTGATGGGGGTGCGGCAGGGCGATGCCACCGGGAAGCGCGGTGGAGGCCAACGACTCACGCTCCTCCAGTTGCGCGAGCAGGTCGCCCGGGTCGTAGAGCAATTCCAGCTCTGCGGCGCGGTCCACCAAGTCGCGAATGACGCCGGCGCGGGTCTTGGCACGGAAGTCGAGATCGACGTACTCAGCCTTGAGCAAGTGCGGCAGGACGATGTCCTCAGCCGGCACCTTCACATCCTGGCGCGTGGCGGCGAGGTGTTCCGGCAGGAGGTCGCGCTGGCGCAGGGAGAGGATGCGGCGGGAACCCCAAGCATCGAGGCTGTCCGCGTCGAAGACGACGTCGTCGCCCTGCTTGCGGCAGGGGACCTCGCCATACTTCACCGCGTCGCGCAGGCGTTGCTCGGGAATGCGCAGGCGGGCGCAGGCTTCACGGAATGTGAGCTGCCGGTGCATGGCCTTAAGGTGCCTCCGGGACGGGGATGACGAGGCTGGCGCCTTCGTCCTCCGGATTGCTTTCCACCAGAAGCGCGGTCACGCCGGGGTGTTTGGAGGAGTTGCGCAGAATGGGCAGGAGCGCCACGTTCACCTTCGCCTCCGGCACGGGCTTGCCCTTCTGTTCGTTGATTTTGCGCATCATGGGGTCGCCGCCGATGGCAAGCTTCCAATCCGTGCGCTCAACGATGGGGTTGGCGATGCCCTGCCACACGTTGAGTCCGCGGATGTTGACCAGATTGTAGTGCGCGGGGTCGTAGACGAAGAGGACGGCGAAATTCTCGAAGTCGACCGCCGGCGGCAACGCCGTGACCTCGGAGGCGTACATCTTCCAGAGCTTCTGAAAGGTCTCTTGGTCGTTGATGATGCCCATGCCGTGGTGTTGCCAGCGGCCGGGGAGCTCTTCATCGAAGAAACGCACGGGGATATCGAGCGAGGTGGCCTTGGCCACGGGACTCTTCATGGTGAGGGCCGCGGGATCGGCATAACCCTCCATTGTCGCCGTGCACCCTGCGCCAAGCAGGGCCACGCACAGAGCCGCGATTGTCCACGCGCGCATGGGGCACCTCAGTGACGGAAACTGCGCTGGCCGGTGAAGACCATCGCCACGCCGTTCTCGTTGCAGCAGTCGATGACGTCCCAGTCGCGGAGCGAGCCGCCGGGCTGGACGATGGCGGCCACGCCCTCACGGATGCCCACCTCCACGCCGTCGCGGAAGGGGAAGAAAGCGTCGGAGACCATCGCGGCGCCCTTCAGCCCGCCGTTCGTCTCCTTGGCGAAGGCGTCGCACTCGGCCTGCTTCGCCGCGTCGTTCAGTTCGTTGTAAGGCGTCTTGAAGGTCTCGCGGGCATAACGGTCCGCCAGCTTGCGATAGGCCTTGTCGCGCGCGATTTCCGCCACGCCCACGCGGTCCTGCTCGCCCGTGCCGATGCCCACCGTCACGCCGTCCTTCACGTAAAGCACGGAGTTGGAGGTCACGCCGCTCTCCACCAGCCAACCGAAGAGCAGGTCGTCCAGCTCCTTCGCGGTGGGCATGCGGGCGATACGGTGCACCTTGCCCTCTTTGTCCGTGACCTCAGGCGTGATGAAGGCGTCTGTCGTGCGCGCCTCGGGCAGATAGCTCAGCTGCGCGATGATGCCGCCGTCCATCATGCTCTTGAAATCCACAAAACGCTCCGCGGCGTAGGTCTCCAAGCGGGCCATCTCGCCGATCTGCATCACGCGCAGATTCTTCTTCGCGCGGAAAAGCTCCAGGGCGGCGGGTTCATAGTCAGGCGCCACCACCACCTCGGCGTAGTTGCGCGTGATCAGCTCCGCCGTCTCGCGGTCGCAGGTCCGGTTCAACGCGATACACCCGCCGAAAGCCGCCAGGATGTCCGCCTGGTTCGCGCGGTTATAGGCCTCCGCCAAGGTCGCGCCCTTCGCCACCCCGCACGGATTGTTGTGCTTCACGATGACGGCGCACGGCGTGGCCGAGAGGAAACGCAAGATGTTCAACGCGTTGTCCGCGTCCGTCAGATTGATCTTTCCGGGGTGCTTGCCGAACTGGAGGAGCTCCGCGTCCGTCACCAACCCACGCCCGGGCAGGATGGTCTGCACGTCGCCCAGCGCCAGATTGCCGTTCACCAGGCGGTACATCGCCGCCTCCTGGCCCGGGTTCTCGCCGTAGCGCAACCCCTTGCGCACGCCGTCAATCGTCCAAGCGACCTTCTCGTAGACCAACGTCTGCCGCTTGCCGCCATCCACGAAGGAAATCTCCATCGTAGGCGCGAAATGGTCGTCCATCACCGTCTTATACGCGGACTTCAAGTCTACTGCCATGGCTACGCTCCCGGGAAATGGTGCGAATGGCGGGGGTCGAACCCGCAACCTTTGGCTTCGGAGGCCAACGCTCTATCCAATTGAGCTACAATCGCGCAAAAGAATGGCCGCAGTATACCACATTTCCCCACCCCCCGCAACTCTCTGGGACGGCAATGCCGCCCCTGGAAAGTGTACAATGTGTTTGCGCACTTTTGAGAGGACCTGTCATGAAGAAAGAGAAGAAGACCATCCCGCCCCCC
>CALXMT010000055.1 GCA_944389545.1 uncultured Kiritimatiellota bacterium
GAAACGGAGGGCGGCGGTCGCGGTCAGCGGCGAAGCCGCAGAGCGACCGATGGAGCCCGAAGCGGTTCGCGCCCCCCCCTTGCGTCTTGGCGGTTCCATTTTTCCGGACACTCCTGATCCCCTGGAGGCCTTTGTGGTGCCTGTTTGGCACGTCGCAGACGTGCCGGGGGTGCAGGGAGAACGTCTCCCTGCCGGGTGTGGGGCGGCGCCCCACACGCTTCTAGTCAACTAAACCGTCAATTCCCTTTGCGATTTCAATTATTCTGGCAGTCAGCGTGCGCTAGCACGCCCTTAATCTGCTCAAAATCTGTGAAATCTGCGGTTTCTCTACGTTTGAGAATCATCACCCGCGTTTGGTGGTGACGGGGAAGCCGAGGGCGGTGAGTTTGGCGCGGATGGTGGGGGTGGGGTGGAGGAGGGAGAGTTTGGTGGCGGGGAAGAGGCGGCGGTGGGGATAGTCGCGGCGCAGGGCATCGAAGCGGGCGCGGCGCTCGGCCTCATCCGAGGAATAGGCGGCGCGGAAGCGGGCGGTGTCGGCCTCGATGTCGCAGGCGGCCTTGACGGCTTCGCGGAGAATCTGCGTGTCGGTGCGGCCGGCGCAGTCGATGGTGAGCGTAGGCACGGGTGCGCGGGGGAAGCGCGGCACGGGGCCGGGGTCGACGCCCAGGAAGTCGCAGGCGGCTTGGTAGACGGCCAGCGTGCCGTTGGCGCGGCCTTCGAAGGCGTGGCCGGCGACATGGGGCGTGGCGAGCGCGGCGAGGCTGGCGAGCTCGGCGGGATAGTCGGGCTCGCCTTCCCAGCAGTCGATGGCGGCGTCGGAGAGGAGGCCGGCCCCGAGCATGGTGGCGACGAGCGCGTCGTCGCAGATGGGGCCGCGGGCGAAGTTGAGGAGGACGGCGCCGGGCTTGAGGGAGCGGACGACGGGGCCGGCGAAGAGGCCGCGCGTGCGATAGGGGCCGTCGTTGTTGAGCGGCGTGTGGAAGGTGAGGACATCGACCTGCGGCAGGAGGGCCTCGAAGGGGAGAAAGTCGCGGGCGCGGAAGTCGCCGTCGTCCTTGCGCGGGGGGTCGCAGCAGAGGGTCTTCATGCCGAGGGCCTCCTCGGCGAAACGCTTGACGATGGAACCCACGTGGCCGACACCGACGATGCCGAGCGTGGCGCCTTCCCAGTCGCGGCCTTGGCGTTCGCCGATGGCGAGGAGCGCGGCGACGAAGTAGTCGGCCACGCTCTCGGCGTTGCACCCCGGGGCGCTCTCCACGCGGATACCGAGGTCGCGGAGCGCGGCGAAGTCGATGTGGTCGGTGCCGGCGACGCCGCTACCGACGAAGCGGACGGGCGTGCCCTCGAGCAGGGCGCGGGTGAGCTTGCAGGTGGAGCGGACGAAGAGGAGGTCGCAGTCGGCCAGGTCGTCGTGCGTGAGGTGGCGGCCATCGATGGCGCGGGCCTTGCCGAGGCGGGGGAAGAGCTTGGCGCCAAGCTCCATGTTGCGGTCGTAGAGGATATTCAGCGGTTTCACAGCAGGGCCTGCAATTGTTCCGGGGTGACGGTGTAGCACTTGCCGCACATATGGCAATAGATGTCGGTGGGGCGGCGTTCTTCAATCATGGCCAGGAGGTCGGCGCGGGGTAGGGCGCGGAGCATGTTCATGACCTTTGCGCCGGAGCAGCCGCATGCGAAGCGCACGGGCAACGAGGCCACGACGGTTGCGGGGCCCAATCCCAAGAGGCGCGCAAAGGCGTTGAGGTCGGCGCCGCCGTCCAGCGCGTCCTGCACGGCGCCGCCGTCAAAGCGCTCGTCCACGCGGTCGTAGGCGCCGTCGTCGGCCTCGGGCAACAGTTCGCAGAAGAGGGCGTGCGAACACTCCACATAACCGATTTTGCTGGCGGCGGAGGCCTGCGCAAGGACGTTGCGGCTGAGGGCGGAGACGAAGTAGCCCTCCAGGATGTCGGTGACGGTGAGGCGGTCGTCGAAGTCCAGGTCGTAGTGGGACTCCTCGGTGGCGCCCTTGGCGTCGACGCGGACGACGGCGCAGTGCGCGGCGCGGCCCATGGCGCGGTCGAAGAGCGTCTCGTCCGCATCGTCGCCGTCGTCGATGCCGGGGAGCACCTTCTGGCGGGTGTAGCCGCGGATGGACAGTCCCGTGGTGTCGCGCGAACACTCCAGCACGGCGCCGCCGAGCGCGCCCTCGGGCAGACGCACCCGCAGTGAGAGGCTCTCCCCGGGGGCCTCCAGGCGGTCGGCGCCCATCAAGGCCACGGAACCGATCAGCTCGGCCTGGACGAGTCCGGCGATGGGCCCGCAGAGGTGGTTGCGCTCCAGGGTGCGCGCGGTGTCGGTGACGTTGGCGAGCAGGAGCCGCGCGTGGGCCTCCGGGCATTCCGCGATGAGGACGCGGTCAAGGGAATTCACAATCATGCGTAGGTCTCCTCGGCCCATTCATAGGGCTCGCTGTGCGTGGTCCCGAAGAGGGTCTCGAGCATGAAGCGGAGGACGCGTTCGCCGCCGAAGCGCGCGTGATAGGCCGCCCGCCCCGCGGCGGCGACGGTGCGCCGGGCCTCGTCGTGCGCCTGGAACCACTGGAGCCGCTCCACCAGGTCGGGCACGTCGTGGAAGAAGAGCGCCTCCTTGTCGGAGAAGAAGCGCTGCATCTCGTCGCCGTCGTAGAGCGCGGTGAGGATGCCCGAGCCCATGAGGTGGGCGATGCGGTCGGAAGAATACCACTTCATGCCGAAGTAGCGGTTGATGTTCAGCCCCATCTTGGCCCCCGCCAGCAGGTCGTCATACGCCGCGCCGCCGACGACCGCCGGGCGGCCGCCCATGCCCACCAAGTCAAAGCGGAGGTCGGTCTTGCCGACGGCCTCGCTCAGGCGCTTGATGAAGGCCAGGCGCGGGTCGCCCTCGCGAGGTTGGCCGGCGTAGAAGAGGTCGCACGCGAAGTCCGCCGCCGGGCGCGTGCTGTTGTCGAGCGTCTCCAGGGCGGGGTCGGAGGGATTGGGCATGTAGGCCACCACGTTGCGGCCCGTGACAAAGGGTTTGAGCCACTTCTCCCCGGCGGTGGTGGCGAAGAGCGCGTCGCAACTCTCCATGCGCTCGCGCATTTGGCCCTGCGGGTGGGGGTCGCACATGGGGTCGACGTTGAAGTGGGCGATGCGCACGCCGGGGACGGCCTTGCGGATGGCCTCGAGCGTCTCGTTGCGGATGAAGTCGCAATGGCCCAGCAACACGGCCTCGGGGCGGAAGTTCTTCGCCGTCTTGAGCAGGGCCTTGTTCACCAGGTGCGTGCCCAGCGCGCGGATGCCCAGCCCCATGTAGCGCGCCAAATCGCGGTCGGAAAACTCGCAAAGGCGGTGGTTGCCGCGCACCGCCCCGCAGGCCAAGGCCCGTCCCGGCCCCATGCGCAGTTTGCCATAACGCCGGATGAGCAGATTATCCACCAAAAGAATCCGCATGGTTCGCTCCTTATCCCACCTCGCCCACGCGGACGGGGTGTTTCGGCGGGCGCGTGGGCGAGACCGCCAGATTGTCCAACAATGTCTCCAGCCGCTTCGGCTTCGACCAATCGCGGCCCGTCTTCAGGACGGTGCGGTTCGCCGCGGCCCGAGGTCTGGGCTCCCCTTCGGCGAGCGCGCGCCCCAAGACGGGGATGCCCTCCCGCGAGAAGGCCACCCAGGTCGGCGCGCCCGTGATGAATCGGCCCTGCCAGAGCGAGGGATAGCGCCGGAAGAAGTCCAGCTCCCGCCCCTCGGCCTCCACCACGCACGCATAGGCCACCGGACGCGACCGCAGGTAAGTCCCGATGTCGAAGAAGCCCTGCTCCCGCTGCTCGCGGAAGGCGTCGCAGGGGTCGATACCGTAAAGGTTCGCGCCGTTCCAAATGCCGTGCTGCGGGTCGATGAGCGGGTAATGCACGTTCATCACCACCCCAATCTCGAAGTGGAGGTGCGCCCGCGCCAAGGGAAAGTCCGGCGTGTGCCCCATGATGCCCAGCGGCGTGCCCGCCGTCACCGTCTGCCCCGCACGGAGCCCCGTCTGGAAACGCCGCAGGTGCGCGTAAAGCGTGTAAATCGTCCCGAAGTCCGGCACATCATGCGTCAGCACAGCGTAGTTGCCGTAAAGCGAAGGATTCTCCGCGTGGCGGTTCACGTAGGCCACCCGCCCTGCCGCCGCGGCCCGCACCACGTCCGTGGGGTCCTCGTCGCGCCGCCAAGGCTGCGCCGGTGCGATGTCGATGCCCTCATGAAAACGCGGCGAGCCGTCCGCGAACTTCCGCACGTTTCCGAACATCCCGCTCTCAGGCTTGCCCGTCCCCGTGTCCATGAAGACGCCCTTGCGCTTGGACCCGTCCAAGATCGGCTGTCCCACCGTCGGCGGTGCCAACGTCAACCCCTGCCGCGGAAGTGTCCCCGCGGACGCACCCCATCCCGGCCGGAGCGCTGCCGCCCCGCCCAACAGTCCCAAAAACATCCTGCGGCTTACCATTCCTTTTATTGTACCACACTCCCCGCCCTGCCTGATTGACCGGCAAGCGCGTCAATACTGTCCGGGGAAGTTTTACCGCAAAGACGCAATTGTGGGCGCGAAACGCCTCGGGCTCCGTTGGTCGCTCTGCGGCTCCGCCGCTGACCGCGCCCGCCGCCCTCCGTTTCGCGCCGTGAGATAAAAAGTCGAGGTGTGGGGCAGCGCCCCACCAACAAAACCAAACTTCCAAGCCTCCAAGCTTCTAAACTTCCCAACCCCTTTGAGCGACCCTTTAGGGGTGCGATAGCGTGGAAATCCCAAGGGCGGCGCGACCAACGGGAGCGATGGAGCCCGCCGGGTTTCCACGCAAGACCGTCTTTGCGGAAAAATTTCCCCGGACACTATTGGCTTTCATCTGAGCATTATTTCTGGCTCTACTCCAATTTTAGTGGATAAGGAGGTTTTTGATGGCGTGTAGGGATGGTAACGGGTTTAGCAATGTCGCGATTTCACGAGGGGGCTGCGCGCCCCCTCGAACGCCCCGCGCTCCACAGCAGACACACAAGTACCCACTCATTT
>CALXMT010000056.1 GCA_944389545.1 uncultured Kiritimatiellota bacterium
TTTCTCCCCGATCCCCCTCCTTTTCCGTTCCCCTCAATTATTTTTCTCTACCCCCAAAAATATAGTTGACTGCATCTTCTGTGGTCGTCTTGATGGCACATCGCAGACGTGCCGGGGGTGCAGGGGTAAGTGGAAGCTTGGAAGTTTAGAGGCTTGGAGGCTTGGCTTTCTCGGTGGGGCTCCGCCCCACACCCCTACAATTTCTTCGTCGCGCGCTTGCCGCGCGTTTTCTGTTCTCCGTTCTCCGGGGTGGCATTAGCCGCCCCTCCCCTGCCGGGGCGTGGGGCAGCGCCCCACATCTTCTAATTAGCCAATCAGCTAAAATCCCCTTTGTGTCCTTTGCGGTTCTTTGTGTCCTTTGTGGTAAATCCATTCTGGCAGTCTTTGTGAACCTTTGTGGTCCTTCGTGCTCTTCGTGTTTTTCTCAAAACACTCCACCTCTGTCCATCGCTTTGCCAGTCGCGCGCTTGCCGCGCGCTCTGTTCTCAGTGGCCGTGGAAGGTTTGGCGCTTCGCGCCTGCACGCTCCGTTCTCTGTTCTCTGGGGCGCGTCTGCGCCCCTTCCGTTCTCCGGGGCGGCTCAGCCGCCCCTCAGAGAGACCCTAGAGGGGTCGACCTCGGACCCTTATAGGGTCTCAAAAGGGCCCTTTAGAGCGGCTCTAAAGACGTGCTAGTGCCGCCCGCCTGGTCAGAAAGCATCGTCGTCGGCGGGTTCGCTGCGCAGGATGATATAGGCGGGGTCGGGCTCGAGGTCGTCGGCGATGCCGAACATATTCTTGGAGGAGGGGGGCGCTTGGCGCAGAATGCGTGCGCGTTCCAACTCGACGAGTTCCTCGGTGGTCGTAATAATCCGCGAACGGGGCTTTTTGCTCGGTTCCGCCTGCGCGGGGGCCGCCGCGGTCTCTTTTTGTACCACGGAGGACGCTTCGGTGGAGGGAGCTTCCGGGGTTTGTGCCACGGCGGACGTCTCGGAGGAGGAGGCTTCCGGCGTCTGTGCCACGGTGGGCGCTTCGGAGGAGGGGGCCTCCGGGGTCTGTGCCACGGCGAGCGACGTGGGTTGCGATTCCGCCGCGGGAGGCGTTGGGGCAAGGGGGGCGGGCTGTTGGGGCACGCGCCGGCTCACCGCCCAGGCCACGCCCACCGCCGCAACCGCAATCAACGCGGCCATGGTCGCGAGCACCCAAGGCAGGAACCTGCGCCAAGAGACCGCTTTCTCCGGGGCTGTCGGCACGCCGGTCGCGTCCATGGGGATGGTGTCGGCCCAGGATTCGGGCGTGGCGGCGATGCCTGCCGGGAGGGTGGGCGCGGCACTCACGGGGGAATCGGGGCGGGGCGGCGGCGGAACCGTCGCGGCCAGGGCGGAACCCAGCGCCTGCGAGGCGGAGGCGGCCCCCAGGGCACGCAACTCGGTCAGCAACGCCGATGCCGTGCGGGGACGTTCCTCCGGGTCGCGCGCCATCATGCGGCGCACCATCGCCACGGTGTCGGCGGGAAGGTTGGGCCGCAACTCCGCGAGGTCGGGCGGGGGCTCCTTGCCCTCGGCGACGGCGAGGAGAACGGTGACGGCGGAGTTCCCGGAGTAGGGGCGCTTGGCGGAGAGCATCTCGTAGAAGACGACGCCCAGGCTGTAGATGTCCGCGCGGATGTCCACCTTGCCGGTGTCGCGCACCTGTTCGGGCGACATGTAGACCGGCGTGCCGAAGACTGCGGCGGTTTGGGTGAGGGTCTTGGCATGGCCGTCCAGGTCGGCCTTGGCGATGCCCAGGTCGGAGAGCTTAGCCTCGCCGTTTTCGTCGAAGAGGATGTTGTCGGGCTTGACGTCGCGGTGGACCATGCCGTAGCGTTCGGCTTGGGCGAGGGCGCCGGCCACCTGCGTCACGATGCGCAGGGCGTTGGCCTCCGGCAGGGGGCCGTTGCGCGCCAAGAGGCCGGCCACGCTCCCGCCGGGGAGGTACTCCATCACCATGTAGTTCAGGCTCGTCGCGGGGTCGCGCCCCACGTCGTGTACCGCCACCAAGTGCGGATGGTGGATGCGCCCGGCCAATCGCGCCTCGCGCAGGAAACGCACCATGAAGCGCGGGTCGCGCGCCGCGATTTCCGGCGCCAAAATCTTCACCGCCACCGGCGCGCCCAGAATGGTGTGCGCCGCCAGCCACACGCTGGCCATCCCCCCGCGCCCCAGTTCCCGCACCAGACGGTACTTCCCAAAGGCCATGCCGCTCTGCGGCACGGCCCACTCAGTTGTCCCGGCAGGTTCCGTCTTCATACCCGTAGTATACCATATAGAAGGAACGCGTGCGCACAACGAATTGGAGCGCTGGGAGAATGTGGGAGATTTGCCCTGCGGGGCTGACACGAAGGTACACGAAGGAACACGAAGGAGGAACCGCCGATTACGCCGATTGGAGCCGATTAGGGGCCGGCTACCGCCGGCGGACTACCAGTGTGTTTTACCACAAAGAACACAAAGGACCACAAGGGACACAAAGAAGCTTGGCTGATTGGAGGATGTGGGGCGCTGCCCTACGCCCTGGCAGGGAGAAGTTCTCCCTGCACCCCCGGCACGTCCGATGGACGTGCCAACTGAACGATGCGGTAGAAAGCAGCGGCTATGCTCTTACGTACAGTGGCTTGCCAGTCGCGCGCTTGTCGCGCGTTCTGTTCTCCGTTCTCTGTAGCCGTGGAAGGTTTGGCCCTTCGGGCCTGCACGCTCCGTTCTCCTGGGCGCAAAGCGCCCCTTTCCTGCACCCCCGACACGTCTGCGGCGTGCCAAAGGACGACGCAGCAGGAGATTCAGGAGATTCAGGAGATGCAGGAGCGCGCGACAAAGCAATCGCTGGGCAGAGAAACCAAGCCTTTAAGTTTCCAACCTTCCAATTATACGTCCTGCCGGCGGTAGCCGGCCCCTAATCGGCTTTAATCTGTGGACTACCGCAAGGTCTTTCGAGCGAAGCGAAGAAACATCGGCGGTTCCTCTTGCGGCGTGCTTTGTGTATCTTCGTGGTCCTTCGTGTTTTTCTCAAAACATTCCACGGTTTTCCCAATGCCCCTGCCCGTCGCGCGCTTGTCGCGCGCTCCGTTCTCCGTGGCCGTGGAAGGTTTGTCCCTTCGGGCCTGCACGCTCCGTTTTCCGTTCTCCGGGGCGGCCATTAGGCCGCCCCTCAAAGGACGTCTTGGTTGCGGCGGATTTCGGCGAAGAAGTTGTCCTCCCAGGCGTTGCGCTCTTGGGGGGTGATCACGCGGGAGTTGTAGTAGGCCATGGAGGGCGGCAGGAGGGTGGGCGCCCAGTAGTGGCCCTCATCTTCGCGGTGTCGGGTGAGGACGAGGTAGGCGTTGGGGGCGGGGGAGTCCTCCAGGCAGAGCGGCAACTGCAGGGTTATCTGGCCACGATAATAGCCGGGCTGAACGTAGCGATAGTTGGCCTGGACGCGTTTGCGGGCCTCCTCGATGGCGTCGGAGATGGCTTTGCGCGCATAGGTCTTGTTGATGGACCGCGTGTGGCCGTCGGGCGCCGTCAAGAAGAAGGTGAGCGGGAGGCGCTCGGGGTGGTCGTCCAGAATATGGTCAAAGTCGATGCGCTCGGCGAGGCCTTGGAGCTTCTCGTATTGGCAGATGAGGTCGCCGGGGCTGCGCGTCCAGTTCGCGGGGTAGGGCAGGCCGTGATTGACCTTCCCCTCCGGGGGCAGACGCGGGTCGCGGCCCGCGGTGTAGTCGTTCTCCACCCATTCCAGTTTTTGGAAATGGCCATCCGGCGTGGGCTCCGAGGCGACGCCATAGATGTAGCGCCCCGATTTGCGCCCTAGCAGGCCCGTGCAGAAGCAGAGCTTGCCATTGTAACGAATGAGCGCGGTGCCGCTGACTTCCGCATCGTCGCACAGACGCGTGAAGATTTGGAAGATGTAGTTGACGAGGCCGTGATAGGGATTGAAGTCCTTTTCCTTCTTTTGCTCGGAGAGTTCCTCGGGATTGACGATATAAGCCCAGCCGCAGGGGGCCTCCTCCTTTTGGGCCAGCTCGGCGAGTTGGGCGAAAAGGCTCCGATTGCCGAGAATCGAACGCTCGAAATAGCGGTAGAAGCGAGGGTAGCGCGGATGGTTGAGCAAGGGGGTCTCGTCCAGCGAGACCGAGCCATCCTCATACTCCGTCACGGCCAGGGTGATGGGGGGCTCGTCGGTGTCCTTGGGGATGAGCGTGACGGCCGGAGGCCATTTGCGGATGGGGCCGCAAACATCCGGGTCGGAGGTCGCGAGTTGCTCGCGGATTTGATTGAGCGCCAGGTTCTTGGTGGTGCCGAGGATTTCGGAAAGGTAGGACTTGATACGTCCGTAGTTGGTGATGTCAGGGATGGGGCGAATGGGGTCGCGCAGCCCATCGGCGTGTTGCAGGAACCAGGACATCGAGGCCTGCCATTGCTGTTGGCCCCGCTTGTTCTTGCTGACCTCGAGGCAGAGGATGATCTTTTCCCCATCGAGCTTAAGCCCCGTGTAAAGGTAGACGTAGAAGACGCCCTCGAAAATTTTGATGTCCTCGAAGCTCGCGGCCAATTTGGCCACCGGGTCGTTCTCTTCGGCATACTCCAGCTTCCGCTGACTGCTCGAAGAGAGTTGCTCCTCAAAAAGGCGATTGAGCGCCTCGGCATCGAAATGTCCGACCAAGTGGCTCAGATCCGAATAAAGATCCGTATCGCGCCCGTGAATGTAAACGCGACGGTCGATGCATCGAAGTCCCTTGCTCTTGCTTTGCTGTTTCATACTGGCATTATATACCATTTCCGCACCATGCGCATACGCGGTGAAAAAGGAAGACGTCCGGGGGAGTTTTACCGCAAAGACGCGAAGGGAGGCGCGAACCGCTTCGGGCTCCATCGGTCGCTCTGCGGCTTCGCCGCTGACCGCGACCGCCGCCCTCCGTT
>CALXMT010000057.1 GCA_944389545.1 uncultured Kiritimatiellota bacterium
GGGGTTCGCCCGTGGGAGAGTAGCACGTCGCCGGGACTTTTCCCCCAAGGGGGCCGAGCAAACCGCTCGGCCCCCTTTTTTTGTTTGGAAGCTTGGAAGTTTAGAAGTTTGGAGGAGCCCCAGAGGTTGAAGCCCGGGCAGTCGCCTCCGGCGACGATGAGACCGAACGCTGCGCGGCAACCGCAAAGGCTCAAAGGTTCGCAAAGACCACAAAGCACAACCAGGATTGGGGAACCGCCGATGTTCCGTCGCTTCGCTAGGAAGACCTTACGGTATCTCACAGATTAAAGCCGATTAGGGGCCGGCTGCCGCCGGCAGGACAGCCAGAGTGTTTTCCACAAAGGACACAAGGAACCACAAAGAGCACAAAAGGATTGGGAGGATTAGGGATTGGAAGGTGTGGGGCGCTGCCCCACGCCCCGGCAGGGAGAAGTTCTCCCTGCACCCCCGGCACGTCTGCGACGTGCCAAGATAGGGCGCGAAGGCGCACAGGAGATGTAGAAGGGGCGCTGATGGCCCTGGAGAATGGAGAACAGAAAACAGGGCGCGCGTGGTACGCGCGCGATGGATAGGGTAGGGTACGCAGCGTCAGCCGCCGTGTATCACGCTTCTAAACAGTCTTGGAAGGACAGGTCTGGAAGAAGGTGTATCGTTTAAGAGAATCAAGGACTATTTTTGTCTTTGGAAGTTGAATGACAGGTCTTTGGCAAGGGGGCGCTGGCGCGCCCGGGGAACGGAGAAGGGAATGTCTTTGTGGGTGATGGAGAGCCAATGTTCCGGATTCTCAAGTTCCCGAACATCTCTTGATCTTTTGTGTATTGGATTTGTGGCGCTACTTGAGTCGGGGCGACAGCCTTATTCTCTATAAGGATGCGTTTGCCTCAATGACGTGCTTGCTTCGGGCGCTGGGAGGGTACCCGAAAGCATTATTCGGCGTAATCGTCGGGGAAGCGGAGGTCGGCGGCGTTGGTTTGGGCCGCGAGGGCTTTGTCTTGGGCGCGGCGATAGGCGCTCTCGAGGGTTTTGGAGAAGGGTTCCTCGCCACGCCAGTAGGGGAGGGGACCGAGGCGACGGGGGATGGCGGCGGCGTCGGCGGAGGGGTGGAGGCGGAGGAGTTCTGCCTCGGGAAGGGTGCGCGGGGTGGAGTCGGCGGGGGTGTCTGGGAAGAGGATGCCGCGAAAGCGGAGAAGTAGGGCGGGGTCGGCTGCGGTGGCGTCTGCGAAGAGGCAGAGGACGGCGGCGAGGTGTTTGCAGGGGCGGGCCCAGTCTTTGCAGTCGCAGTGGAGGGCGAGGTCGTGGCGGGTCTCTGGGAGGAGGGGCATGCCGTTTTGTCGGAGGGCCTCGGCGAAGGCGATGGGGAGGGCGTGGGCGGCGAGCTGTGCGGCAAGGAGGGGCTTGGCGCGGAGGAGTGCCCAGACGGTGTCTTGGGGGAGCGGGGGCATCTCGATCCGGACGTGGTAGGGGGCGGCTTCGGCACCTTGGACTTCGGCTTGGATGAGGCCGGGTGAGACGGTGATGGATTTGATCTGGCCTTGTTGGGCGTAGTTGCGGCCACGGCCGAGGCGGGCACCCATGTGGAGGCTCTCAAGCCAGGCGAGGAGGTTGCGGCGCCACCAGGCGTCGCGGCGACCGCCCTGGGGGCGGAGTCCGCCGTGGACGGTTTTTGCGAGGCGTGGGGCGTAGGTTTTGGGGCGGCTCATGGGTCAGTCTTCGCCGATGGTGCCGGCACAGAGGAAATCGAACGAGAGAGTGTCGCCTTTGGAGTCGGAGTCGCGTTCGTAGACGCGCATGGTGAAGGGGCGGGTTGTGCCGTTGGCGCGGACGGTGATGGTGAAGGTGTCGCTTTCGCGTTTGCGCTCTTCCTCGTCGTCTTGGCCGGCGACGCGACGGCGGAAGTCTTGGCCTTTTTCGGTGGAGATGAGGTGGTCGTCGTATTGTTCGAAGGCGAAGGCGACGTTTTCGCAGGCGCGGGTGATGTTGAAGGAGTCGACCTCGTTTTCTTCGATGCGGTCGCTTGGCTTGCGGGGGGCTTTGGGGGCGGACTCTTGGTCGTCCTTTTGGTCGTCTGCCTGGAGGTCGGCTTGATTGTCTTTGGCTTCTTCTTCGTCTTCCAGGACGGAGATACGGATTTGTCCGGGGGAGAAGGTGACGGTGACGGGTTGCTGGGTTTGGATGGCGACGCGGCGTGCGTAGCGCATGAGGCGGAGGGAGTCTTTGGCGGCGATGGAGACCTGAAGTCCGCCCATATTGGCAAACGAAGGGATGATGGCCAACGCCATCACCCCTAGGATGCCAAGCACGATGAGCAGCTCGATCAGCGTGAAGCCGGCGCGGCGCATGCCATCACATCTTCAGCAGGAGGACCACGCCGGCCACGAGAATGATGGCGACGATGGCGCCGATGAGCAGGTTGAGCACCTTCTTGCTCTCGGACTTTTTGGAGAAGCCTTCGGCGGGCTTGGTGGGCGTCACGGTCGGGCGCATGACGATGGTGGTGCGGGGGATGGAATCGACGCTCTCGACCTGGCCGGGCTCGGCTTCAGGGACGTCGTCGCCGCGGATGGAAATCGCGATGTCGCCAAGGGTGACGACGTCGTTGCGGCGGAGGGTCGCCATCGTGATGCGCTGATCATTGACGCGCGTGCCGTTGGTGGAGTCAAGGTCTTTGACTCGCCAACCGCCCTCGCATCGCTCGATGATGCAATGTTCGCCGGAGACGGAGGCATTGGCGATGACAAAATCATTGGCGCTGTTGCGGCCGATGCGAATCTGGTCGGCTGTCCATGAATAGGTCTTGCCGATTTCCTCGCCGTTCAGAATGGTGATATTGGGCATTGGTGTGCTCCCTTCATCAAGTGTGCTAAAAGTATAGAAAAGGTTACGCGGCTCTGTCAAGGGGGGCGGCTTGCGCCGCCCCCAGAAGAACAGAGAACGGAAGGGGCGGCGTTGCCGCCCCAGAGAACGGAGAACAGAGCGCGCGGCAAGCGCGCGACGGGTGAAAGAACCGCAAAAACGCCAGTGCGCGCGAAGCCAGATGGGCTAACGCCGGTCGCTTTGCGGGCTAAACGCCCGCTGATCGCTCCCTCCCGCCCATCGTCTTCGCGCTTGAAGGAGAGACGTGGGAGTGTGGGGCGAAGCCCTCCCCGAAAACCAAACTTCCAAGCCTCCAAGCTTCTAAACTTTCCAATCCCCCTTTTGAGCGCCCCTTCAGGGGCGCGATAGCGTGGAAATCCCAAGGGCGGCGCGACCAACGGGAGCGATGGAGCCCACAGGGTTTCCACGCAAGACCGTCTTCGCGGAAAAACGGTCAAATCTAGAAGTAATTGCGACAAAAGACGGGTAAATACGCGGGGGTGCGCGATTAGGTGTCCGGAAAATG
>CALXMT010000058.1 GCA_944389545.1 uncultured Kiritimatiellota bacterium
CAGGTAATCGCGCATCCCCCCTCCCCGGGGAGGGGGGGACTCCTCTATCATCTCATATTTTCCACAATTCTTCCAGACTCCTAATCGCGCATCCCTCTTTAGGACACCTAATCGCTCCCCCCTTCTTAGGAAACCTTATCGCGACATCCCCGAGACTACCCCCGTGCGATTACTTTTCGATTTGGCGGATTTTAGGCGCGCGATATCGATTCGGTCGACGGATTGACATTTGCGCGCGGTTGTGCGATTATAGTGTTGTCACCCTGGCCGATTGTCGGGGTTGAGGGCGTCTCCTCCGTAGGTTTTAATTTGGCATGGTGTCCCTCCCTGCGGGCCAAAGGGGGCGCCCATTCTTTTTCTGTCGCGAGAAAGCGCTTGTTTCCTGTGGTCATCTGCGCTATTTTATTGGTGGCGACCGGGTCGAGCCGCTGTCCTTTCGTGATGGAGGCATGTATTCCCCGGTCGTCACCGTTTTTTACGTGTGCTTTGCGTTCTCTGGAACGCGCGGTACGAACGCGTATATTTCGTGTCAAGGATTGACCTTTTTGCAAAATTGTGGGATAGTGTCAATGGATTCACGGGCTCCGGGACGCACGTCGTTGCTGGCCTGATCCCCGCCAATGAGACGTGGCTCCCTTAGTTCCAGCAACTCGAGCGAGTAGAGTCTGTTTAGGCTCTGCTCGCTTTAATTTTTTTTTGTCACCTCTAGGAAATATGCGACCTAATACATTGCTTGTTACGGTTCGTACGTTAAGGATTGACCTCTTTGGCGGATTGTGAGATAGTAGGGGCGTTGAAGGGACGGCGCCACTCTTTGCGGTTGGCGAGGCCTTTGATGGAGCCGCTCTTCCCGGAGGTTTTAATTGGGGACTTTGCCCCGTCCTGCGGATCCAGAAGAGCGGCTTTTTGTGTTTACATTTCGCCTTGAAATATTAACTGTCATGTCGGAAGGGGATGAAGATTTCCCACCGAGGGTTGACTTCCACCCTCGGATATGCGATAGTGGCAGTGATGTTTCGGGCTCGAGGAAGGGCCGTGCTGGCGGTGTCCTCGGTGATTAGGCGAGCATCCTTGAGTTCCAGCAAATGAGCGAGTAGACGTGGAGTCCGTGTCACTCGCTCGTTTTTACAGTGAATCAGACTGTCGGCTGATAAGATGAAGCTAAACAAAAAGCTACGTAAGTGTAGAGGTTTACAGGGCTTTTTATTGGTGGATCCGGGTGGACTTGAACCACCGGCCAAGGGATTATGAGTCCCCTGCTCTGACCGACTGAGCTACGGATCCTAAAGAGAAAACGAGTGCATTATACCATCTTTTGAGTGGAGTCTCAAGGGAAAAGTGCAGGGTGGGGGTGGGCGTGGTATACTATTTGGCCATGGAAATCGTATTTGAGAGGCTGACGGAGACGGCGCAGATGCCGTTTTATGCGCACGAAGGTGACGCAGGGATGGATATTTGCGCGGATGAGGCGTTGACGTTGGGGCCGGGGGAACGGGCGGCGATCTCGACGGGGTTGCGGGTGCGTCTGCCGATGGGGACGGAAGGGCAGGTGCGGCCGCGGAGCGGGTTGGCCCTGCGACATGGGGTGACGGTTGCGAACGCGCCGGGGACGGTGGACGCCGGTTATCGCGGGGAGTTGAAGGTGATTTTGGTGAACTTGGGGCATGAACCTTTCGCCATCGAGCGCGGTGTGCGGATTGCGCAGTTGGTGGTGGCGCCGATTCTGCGGCCGACCATCACGGAGGGTGCGGTGGACGATGTCACATCGCGCGGTGCGGGTGGGTTTGGCTCGACCGGGCTTGGGGCGACGACCGTGCCTTCTCAACCTTAAACAATACGTTTCACTTGTATCTCATATGAAAGCGTTTCTTCTTGTATTCTTTGCCGGGGGTGTCGGCAGCGCGCTGCGTTATCTCGTCCAGCTCGCCCTACAGGGGCGTGTCCAACCGGCGCAGTTTCCATGGGCCACCTTTGCCGTCAACCTGCTCGGTTGTTTTCTCATTGGGCTCTTTCACGCGCTTTCTTCTCGCTTTCAACTCTCCCCTGAGACGCGCCTGTTGCTTACGACCGGCCTTTGCGGCGGTTTCACCACCTTCTCCACCTTTTGCAATGAGAGTCTGTCCCTGCTTCGCCAAGGATATGCCGTCACGTTCGCCTGTTATATCGGTCTCAGTTTGGTCCTTGGGCTTGGGGCCGTATGGGCCGGGAACGCGGTGGCGCGTTAAGTCCCGCGTGGTGGCAATCTGTTATAATGGCGCGCATGAACAATGACGAGGATTGTTTGGAGGTCAGTTATGGCAACGCATGAGGATTTGTACGCAAAGGCCTGTCGGGTCATCCCCGGGGGCGTGGATTCGCCGGTGCGGGCATTCAACGCGGTCGGTGGGACTCCGATTTTCGTGGCTTCCGGCAAGGGCGCGTATCTGACCCTGGCCGATGGGCGCAAGGTGCTGGATTGCTGTTGCTCGTGGGGCGCGATGATTCTGGGTCATGCCGACCCGGGCATTGTGGAAGCGGTGTCGCAAGCGGCGGCGCGTGGGACGACCTTTGGTATCGCCACGCCCGGCGAGGCGGAGTTAGCCGAGCGCATTGTGGCGCGCATTCCCTTTGTGGACAAGGTGCGGCTGGTGAACTCCGGCACAGAGGCTGTGATGACGGCCATTCGTCTGGCGCGCGGGGTGACGGGGCGTGACCTCATCATCAAGTGCGAAGGGTGCTACCACGGGCACAGCGATGGACTTTTGGTCTCCGCCGGGAGCGGCGCGATGACGGCAGGTGACGGTACGCAACCTGCCAGTGCGGGCATTCCCACGCCCATTGCCGAGGAGACGCTGGTGGTGCCTTACAACGACGCCGAGGCCGTTGCGGCCGTGCTCGCGGCGCACTCGGGCCGCGTGGCCGCCGTCATTCTCGAGCCGGTCGCCGGGAACATGGGCTGCGTGCCGCCGAAGCCGGGTTATCTCAAGGCTGTTCAAGAGGCCGCGCACGCGGCCGGCGCCCTCTTTATCTGCGACGAGGTCATCAATGCTTGGCGTTTTGGCCTGGGGCTTTACTCCGCGGCCGCTGGGCTGGAGCCGGACATCGTGACGATGGGCAAGGTCATCGGCGGCGGTTTCCCGTTGGCGGCGGTCGGTGCCCGTGCGGCAATCATGGATGCGCTCGCGCCGACGGGTCGCGTCTATCAGGCGGGGACCCTTTCCGGTAACCCGGTGGCCGTGGCCGCGGCCATTGAGACGCTTGATCGTTTGGCTGCCGATCCGCCCTATGCGCGTCTGGCCGCGATGGCCGAGCGGATTGAACGCGGGGTGAACGCCGCCGCCGAACGCCACGGCGTGCCCCTGCGCGTGCAACGCCACGCCACCATCTTCACCCCCTTCGCCACAGACACACTCCCGGTGACCAACCTGGCGGAGTCCAAGCGGTGCGATGCGGCGCTCTATGGGCGCTTCTTCCACGGCATGCTCGACCGTGGCGTCTATCTGGAGCCTTCGCAGTTTGAGGTTAACTTTGTCTCCGCCGCCCACACGGACGCGGACATCGACCTCTTCCTGCAGGCCGCCGACGACACCTTTGCCACACTGGGCTGATCTCATTGATTTGTATTCACTTCATGCGCCTCGCGTACCGCGTGGCGCAGGCTTTTTTGTATCCACTTCCAAGCCTCCTTGCGAGACCCTATAGTGGTCCGAGGTCAACCACTATAGTGGTCGGTGGTCGACCCCTATAGTGGTCCAGTGTCGACCCTTATAGGGTCTCAAAAAGGCCCCTTATCGAGCCATCCTCGGACGATAAGAAACACCCTGTTTGGAACCGCAGATTACGCAGATTTTGAGCAGATTAAGGGCGTGCTATCGCACGCAGGGACGCGTAATGGAAGCTTGGAGGTTTGGAAGTTTGGAAGTTTGGAGGAGCCCCAGAGGGTGGAGCCCGGGCCGCCGCCCTTGGCGGCGATGAGACCGGACGCTGCGCGGCTGCCACAAAGAACATAAAGAACCACAAAGGTACATGAAGGACTGCCAGCGTGAGGGGCCGCAGATTTCGCAGATTTTTGCAGATTTAGGGCGTGCTACCGCACGCAGGACTGCCAGACTATTTTTACCACAAAGACCACAAGGAACCACAACAGAATAGGGATGGTACACTTTCGAGGGCAGAAGGAGGTAAAAAGAAGACCTCCCAAGACACGCATGGTCATGGGAGGTCGACTCAAAATACTCGGCGCATGGAAACGGCGCGGAGAATTTTAGTTGGAGCGGTCTTCGATGGCCTGGGCGGCGGGGGCGAGGGATTCGACGTTTTGGTTGAGGCGGCGCCAGACGGCGGAACGCTTGACGGCGTTTTCGTCGTAGGGGTGATCCTTTTCCCATTCCTCTTTGGCGGCGGTGAGGCGGCGGATGTTGGCTTGCAGGCCGGTGGCGGTGTAGCGCAGTTCCTTGCGGAGGTCTTGATATTTCAAGCGCTCGGAGTCGGTCTTGGCGGCCTTTTGGGCGGCTTCATACTCGCGGTCTTGGCCGGGGATTTTGACGAGTTGGGCCTTGAGTTTGGGGAGGTCTTTGGCGGGGGAGGCGGCGTAGTGTTTGTCACGGGCGCGTTGCTCGTAGGCATCGCGGGCGCCGCGGGCGGCGTAGTAGTCGCGGAGCGTTCCGCGGTCTTTGACGTAGGCGACGAGGGCATCGGCGCTGTCGGGGGCGATGTCTGGCGGGGGCGTGAGGATGATGCTGCAGTCGGAACCCAGGAGGACGCATTCGGGTTTGTTCGGATGGGTGTCGAAGATGACGACGTAGGCGGGCTCGCCATCGGCGGCGATTTCCTTGGTGACGACGAAGGGGGTGCCGGCCTTGGGGGCGAACTTGGTTTCGATACGTTTGCCTTTTTTATTGTAGAAGGTGGGCTTGATGGAGGCGACGACGCCCCAGCCGATTTGCCCGGAGGCGTTGGCGGGATGGTCGACAGGCTTTGCCGCGGGGCGGTCGGCGGTGCGGGGTTTGGATTTGTCTGTGGCTTTCGCCTTGGCGGCAGGAGAGGGCTTCTCGTCGACAACGCGCGGCGTGGCCGGCGTGTCTTCCGGAGCGGGGGCGGTCGCTTCGGGCGTTTCTTCAACGGGCTGGGTGGCCTCGGGAGTGTCGACCGCGGCCGCGCCGATGAGGGCGTTCCACTGGTCCGGGGCGAAGGTGCGGAAGGCGATGGCGCCGCCGGCGACGAGGATGACGAGAACAAAGAATGTGCAGAGGGCTTTCATGGTGTCTTAGTTCCTATAAAAGACGAGGGTGCCGGGGGGGACGCGGCGCATGTCGATGTCGCCGGAGGGTTGGAGCGTTTTGCCGGGGATGAGGTAGAAGGTGTCCGGGGCGTCCCATTGGGTGGGGCAGATTTGGGAGGGGAGTCGCTGGCTGGTGACGGGGCCGCCGCGGGCATAGCCCACGAGGATTTGGGTGCCGGGGGGCATGGCCGCGAGCGTCTTGGCGTTGAGTTTGGAGCCTTGGATACTGCCGCCGGTGGGGCGGATGTACCAGGTGTTGGGGGAGTAGACGGCCTCGCCAATGAGGTTGCGGGGGTGAGCACCCTTGGCAAGGGTTTGGAGGGGTGAGCCGGCGGCATCGGCATCGCCGAGGATGACCTTGGTACCGGCAACGAGGACTTCCCAGTTCTTGATTTTGTCGCCGGTGAGGCTGGTGCCGCTGGGGAAGATGTAGGTGGTGGAGGCGGCGTTGTAGGCATCGCGGGCGATATCCCAGGCGGTTTGCCCCTTCTGGATGACGTAGGTGCGTGGGCCGGTGGCGACCTCCGCGGGCTTGGCGCCGGCGGCGCCGGGGAGCTTGTAGGGGAGGAGCTTGTCGCCGTTTTTGGCGTAGAGCACTTGGGCGAGGTAGTCATCGCCCACCACCAGACGGCGGGCCTTCACATCGGGGTCGGAGAGCCAACGCTCCTTCAGCCCGAGGAGGTTGCGGACGGAGGGGGTGGCGTAGCCCATGCCGCACCGTTTGCGACCGCGATGGCTGCGTGGATGCCAGCGGTTTGGCGTGCCGTAGGCCACCTGGGCGTGGGGCATGACGTTGGCGTCTTTGATGCCGTAAATCTGCTGCAACTCCAGGATGAGGTCGCGGAGTGCGGCGTATTGCTTGGCGGTGAGGGCGCGGTCGTGGTAGCCCACGACCTCGATGCCGATGGAGACGTCATCGAGGTTGCGGCGGCCCCGCCACATGCTCACGCCGCAGTGGTAGGCCACGCGCGAGCGGTCGACGATGCGGTAGACCTTGCCATTGCGGTCGACGCAATAGTGCGCCTCGCCGTTCTTGGAGAGTTTGCGAAGGGAGGGCTTGGCCTCGCCTTCGGTGGTGTGGAGGATGATGAACTGGGTGGAGTCGCGGCGGGCGCGTTCCCGGTTGCGAGGCGAGAGGTAGGCGTTGCTGAAGGTGAGCGCGTGGCAAAGGCCGCACGCCAAGACCACCAACAACGCTACCGCCAGCCGTCTCACAGTTCGCCTTGCAGGCGGGCGTCGGCCTCGGCCACCTTGTCCGCCATCTCCTTCTTATAGGCGTGGAGTTTGTCGCGGAGGGCGGGGTCGTTGAGGGCGAGGATCTGGGCGGCGAGGATGCCGGCGTTGGTGGCGCCGGCGTTACCGAGGGCGAGGGTCGCCACGGGGATGCCGCCGGGCATTTGCACGGTGGCGAGCAGGGCGTCCAGACCGTCCATGGCGCCACCCTTCATGGGCACGCCGATCACGGGGAGCGTGGTGTGGCCCGCGATGACGCCGGCCAAGTGGGCGGCCAGGCCCGCGGCGCAGATGAGCACCTTAAGGCCGCGGCCTTCGGCCTCGGTCGCGTAGGCGGCGGCGCGGTCGGGGGTGCGGTGCGCGCTCATGACGTGGGCTTCAAAGGGGATGCCGAACTGCTTGAGCACGCCCACGCAACGCTGCATGGTGCCCCAATCGGAGTCGCTGCCCATGATGATGCCGACCAAAGGATTGTCCATGATGTGTCCCTTTCAGTGGAGATGTTTGAAGGCCTTGGCCGCGATGTCGCGGCGGAAGTGGGCCCCGTCGAAATGGATTTTGGCGACGCCGGCGTAGGCCGCGTCGACCGCCGCGCGGAGGTCGTCGCCGTGGGCCGTGACGGTGAGCACGCGCCCGCCGGAGGTGACGGTCTGGCCGTCCTTGCGTGCGGTGCCGGCGTGGAAGACCGTGCAACCGGTGGCCTCGGCTTCGGCGATGCCCGTGATGGGGAGGCCTTTGGGGTAGGAGGCGGGATAGCCGGGCGCGGCCATCACCACCGTGACCGTCGCGCCGGAGCGGATCTGCACGGCGGCGGGGTCGAGGCGACCCTCGGCGCAGGCCAGCAAGATGGCGGCGAAGTCACCCAGCAGGCTCGGCAGGACGACCTCCGTCTCGGGGTCGCCGAAGCGGCAGTTGAACTCCAGCACGTTCACGCCCTTGGGGCCGATCATCAGGCCGCAGAAGAGGACGCCTTTGTAGACGATGCCGCGCTTGCGGAGCTCGGCGAGCGTGGGGAGAACGACGCGGTCGCGCACCTGCGCCATCACGTCGGGCGTCGCGATGGGGGCGGGGGTGTAGGCGCCCATGCCGCCGGTGTTGGGGCCTTCGTCGTTGTCGTTGACGCGCTTGTGGTCCTGCGCCGCGGGCAGGAGGGCGACGTGCTCGCCGTCGCACAGGGCGAAGACGGAGGCTTCCTCGCCTTCCAGGAATTCCTCGATGAGAACCTCCGCGCCGGCCGCGCCGAAACGTCCGCCGTCGAGCATGTCGCGCACGGTGGCCTCGGCCTCGTCACGCGTCTGGGCGATGACCACGCCCTTGCCGGCGGCCAGTCCATCGGCCTTGATGACCACGGGGAGCGAGAAGTCCTTCAGGCCCTCGATGGCGGCGGCAGAGTTCGTGTAGACCTTCGCGCGGGCCGTGGGCACGCCGGCGGCTTCCATGATTTCCTTGGAGAAGGCTTTGCTGCCCTCCAAGCGCGCGGCGGCCTTGCAGGGACCAAAGACCTTGAGCCCCTCGGCTTCGAGCGCATCCGTCAGCCCCGCACAGAGCGGCGCCTCCGGTCCCACGACCACCAGGTCGGGACGGTTTTCCTTGGCCCACGCCACGAGCGCGGGGAGGTCCTCCGCGCCGATGGGCACATTGGTGGCTAAGGCCGCCGTCCCGGCGTTGCCGGGCGCGCAGAAAAGGGTATGCCGAGCGGCGTCCTGCGCCAATCTCCAAACAATGGCGTGCTCCCGCCCGCCGTTACCAATCACCAGAATCTTCATGTCTATTAGGATACCATATCCGCGCCACCTTCGTTAGCATTCTGTCAGCAGTGGGGCGGGCGGTGCCCGCCCCACTGCCGGAGAACGGAGAACGGAGAACAGAGAACAGAACGCCCCTGCGGGGCGACGGGTGGGCCGTAGGGAACTGTGGGATGTTATGAGGAAAACACGAAGAACCACGAAGAGACACGAAGACTCCACAGGAGATGCAGGAACGCGCGGCAAGCGCGCGACGGACGTGACCGCTTTTCAGGAAAACACAGAAACGCAAGGGATGGGCACGGTAGTGAGGCGCAACGCGCCGAACGGTGAAGTGCCCAGGCCCTTGTGTTCCCTTTGTGTTTTCGTGGAAACCCCGGGCTACCGGTCTCGGTTGGCGAGGTCGGGGCGGATGATGCGGCGGGAAGGGATGGCTTGGGTGGGGTCCTCGGGCCAGTAATGTTTGGGGTAGCGGCCGCGGAGGTCCTTGCGGACGATGGCGTAGCCGTTGGCCCAGAAGCTGGCGAGGTCGGCGGTCACCTGGACGGGGCGCTGGGCGGGGGAGAGCAGGTGGAGGAGGAGCGGCACGCGGCCTTTGGCCAGACGCGGGGTGGCCTTGAGGCCGAAGACCTCTTGGATGCGGACGGCGACGTAGGGTTGTTCACCATCGTAACGCACCTGCATCTCGGAGCCGCTGGGGACGGTGAAGCGTGCGGGGGCCTCGGCATCGAGTTCGCGTTGGGTGTGGCCGCTCTCGGTCAGGAGGCCGCGAAGGGCGTCGAGGAGCGAGAGACCGGGGCATTGGGCGAGACGGTCAATGAGCGCCGCTTCGTCCGGAGCGGGCCAGTTTTCCTCGGGCAAGGCCTTGTGGAGGAAGGCGAGGCGCTGGGCCAGTGCGGTCGTCGCCTTGTCCCACGGCAACCCTTGGTGGCGCAGACGGCAACGCTCGGCTTCTGCGCGGGCCTCCGGCGGGAGGTCGCGGAGCGGGCGGGACTTGAGGACGATGGCTCCGATGCGGGTCTCTTCCGCGGCGACAATCTTTTCGGTGGCTTTGTCCCACTCTACGCGGGTGTGGACGGCGGTGGGCAGGAGGGTGAGGTCGCGTTCCGCGAGCGGGGCGGCCCAGAGCAGACGGGCCTCGGCGTCGGCATCGCTCATGCGGGCGGCGAGGAGCCATTCGGCGTTGAGGAGCGGGGAGTCGGGTGGGAGGGCGGCGCCGAATCCCGCGGCCAAAAGGTAACGGCCCGTGCCGCCGCGGCGGCGGGCGAGATGGCCAGGGAAGGCCCAGAGCAGATAGGGCGCCAGGTCGTCGGGCGAGAGGCGTGGGGTGGGGTCACCGCCGGCCCACCGTTCGGCCAGACGCCAGAGGTCGCGCGGCCGTTCGCGCAAGACCGTCTCGATGACGCGGCGGAAGTCCTGCAGGGCGCGGAGACGGGGCAGTTTGTCGCCTTCTGCGCAGATGGCCGCAAGCAGGGCACCGCCCGCGCGGTCCACCTGCCGCATTTTGATCATCATGCTGGCGAGCGCGGGGTGGACGGGGAAACGGGCCATGGCGCGGCCCAAATCGGTGATGCGCCGCTCGGCATCGACGGCGCCGAGCGCGCGGAGGTTGTCCCAGGCGTGGGCCCAGGCGGAGGGTGGGGGAGGCGTCGTCCAAGGCAGGTCTGCCGAGCCCCATTCCGCGCAGAGCAGGGCCGTCTGCGTGAGGTCGGCATCGAGGATTTCGGGTTGCGAGGCCTTGGGCAGAGTGCGTTCCTCGCGCGCGTCCCAGAGACGGTAACAGATGCCCGGACCCAGACGCCCCGCGCGGCCGCGGCGTTGGTCGGCGCGGTCCAGGGGAGTCCGCACGGTCACCAGACGGGTGAGGCCGTTGCGCGGCAGGAATCGCGGCACGCGTGCCAGGCCCGAATCTACCACCACGCGCACGCCTTCGATGGTGAGCGAACTCTCCGCGATGGAGGTGGCCAACACGACTTTCCGCGTGCCGGGGGCGGGCGGGGCCACGGCGAAGTCTTGTTCGCGGCGGTCCAGCGCGGCGTAAAGCGGGGCCACGCGTACGTCCGACGGTAGGTCCGTCGCGCGCAACGCCTCGGCGGCATCGCGGATTTCGCCCTCGCCGGGCAGGAAGACGAGTACCGAGCCGGACTCCTCGCGCAGGGCCTTCAAGGTCGCCGACACAGGGTCGAAGCCCGGCAGGTGGCGCGTCTCGACGGGATAGGCCACGGAGGGCAAATCGATGCGGCGTGCCTCGGGGAGCGGCGTCTCGCCGAGCGTCGCGGACATGACCAAAAGCCGCAGGTCGGGCCGCAGGGCCTCGCGCACCTCCCGGGCCAAGGCAAAGGAGACATCCAGCGCCAGAGCGCGTTCGTGAAACTCGTCGAAGATGATCAGCCCCGTATCCGAAAGCTCCGGGTCGGCCAGGATGCGGCGCGCCAAAAGCCCTTCGGTGAGGAACTCAATGCGCGTGCGCGGTCCCACGCACCGTTCCAGACGCACCTGCCAACCTACCGTCTCGCCGGGACGCTCGCCCAGGCTCTCGGCGATAAAGGTCGCCGCTCGCCGCGCGGCCAATCGCCGCGGCTCCAGCACCACAATCTTCTTCCCGGCCAACCACGGTTCGTTCAAGAGCGCCGGAGGCACCCGCGTCGTCTTGCCCGTGCCCGGCGCCGCGGAGAGCGCCACCGGCTCATTCGCCGCCAAGGCCGCCTTTAATTCCGTCAAATCCAGTCCCATGGCCCTAAAGATACCATAAAATCCGTCCTCTTTCGCCGACGGGTGCCATCTCTCCCTTCGCCGGGTACCCACTCGACCATGCAAGGGGTGTTCCCAGACCCTATAAGGGTCTCGCCTCGAACCCGATAAGGTCTGACTGTGGGACCTTACAGGGGGAGGCGGGCAAGATGGCATCGAGCGGCACAAATTCCTGCTCCGCGCACTTCTGTAGGCGAAGTTCTCCGGATCCTGGTGCGAGGCTCTGACGGTGCGGAAGGCGGTTTAGTATAATAGCGGAATGAAACGTTTGTTGTTGCTTGCACTGGTTACGCCGTTGTTGGGCGGGTGCATTTGGAATCGTGCGAAGGTGAACGACGCCGAGGTGGCGGCGCGTGCGGCGGCCATCGTGCCGGGGAAGACTCATGCCGAAGAGTTGCCTAAACTCATGGGGACGGTGCCGAGCTCGGTCATCCCGTTGAAGGATGGTCGCACGGTCTATGCCTTCTCTTATGGCGATGCGAAGACGGAGGGCTTCACGTTGCTCCTCTTCACGCTGAGCAAGACGAACTCGGCCTTTTCCGCGGTCTATGTCTTCACGGATATGAAGGGCGTGGTGCGGCACGTGGAGGCTTCGCCGGCGCCGGAGACGGCGTGGGAGACGTGGCCTTTTGGGGAGTGAACGCGGTGCGGATCTGGGTACTGGCGTTGGTCGTGGCGCTCTGCGGGGGGTGTACCTTCTCGCGGGTGCGGACGAATCCGGAGGTGGCGGATTTGGAGACGGCCTGGATTGTGCCGGGGACAACGACTTACCGCGAGGTGGTGGGGCGGCTGGGGATGCCGCCGCCGGTGGGGCAGGCGGACAGTGCGCCGGCCTTTGTCTCGGCGGAGACCTTGCATTGGCTGTCGACGGACACGCGAATCTTTGAGCTGAAGGTGGGCTACATCGTTTCGCCCATCTTTCGGCGGTCGCGGACGGTGGCGGCGGATGACGTGCTGATCCGGTTTGACGACGCGGGGGTGGTGCGCCAAGTGTCGCGGACGCGGCGGCGGGGCGATGAGACGACAGTCTTGGACTTTCGGGAGGCGCGGCCATGAGGGTCGGACTCTTTTTGGCAGTGTTGGCGCTGTGCGCGGGGTGCATTTCCGAGCGCATGGGTTACGCGGCGCTCGACGTGGAGCCGCCGCGCCCTGGCGCGACCTATCACGATGCGGTGACGACCTTGGGCAATCCCATGACGGTGCATGACCTGCCGGATGGTAGCACGGAAGCCGTTTGGGTGGGGACAGCCACGTGCGGCGGGGCCTTCGAGATCAGTTTCTGGGGTGTCCGCCTGTTGCGGTTGGGCAACACCGAGACGGTGACGCAGGGCCGGCGTCTGGTCTTTGACGCGGCGGGGCGTCTGACCGCGTCGTGGCCGGTGGGCGAGGGCGACCCGCCCTGGGGCGTGGTGCCCTTCGGGAGGTAAGAGATGACGCTTGAACGGGTGAAACCGTGGTTGTTGGCCGCCGCGATGACGGCGCTCTATGCGCTGGCCATCGTGCTTTGCTTCTGGAAGGTGCTGGGGCCGGATGTCGTCTTTGTGGCGCCGGATGCGCCCATCGCGCCGTTGCCGCTCGCCGAGGCGTGGAGGCAATTCCTGCAAGTGCCGACGTTGCAGGGGCTGGTGACGCTCCTGCCGTACCGTTTCGCCTATGAGGGAACCTTCTGGGTGGACGGCTACGTGATGTGCCTGGCGGCGGTCTTTTTGTTGCGCGGGCGGGGAAGTTCGTGGGGGGCCGCGTGGGTGGGAGGCCTATGCGCGGCCTTCGTGGGCTACTTCTTCACGCTCTTCTGCGCGGGACACCGCGGCGTGGTGGACGCGCTGGCCGTGACGTGCCTCTGCTTCGGCGCATTGCTGCGTGGGGTTCGGACGGGGAGGCTTTGGTGGTGGGCGTTGTTGGGACTCTGTGCGGCGTTAGGGCTGGGGGCGCAGGTCGACATTTGGTTTATCGTGGCCTGTGCGCTTGTGGCCTATGGCGTGTGGTTGCTCGCGGTGGAGCGTCCGAACTGGAAACCCTTGCTGGTGGGGGTGGCCATCGCGGCGGCCGTCTTTGGTGTTTGTGCCTGGCCTGCATTTCAGAACAGGGTGGGGGTGGCCCAGGCGACACGTGAGGATCAACTCAAGCAGGCACAGGCCTCCGCACAGCAAGCCGACCCAACGGCCACGGAGGCCGACGCGCGGTGGGACTTTATCACGGGGTGGTCGTTGCCGCCGGAAGACCTAGCGGAGCTCATCGTGCCCGGCATCCACGGCCACACCTCTTATCCCTTTGACCCCGAGCCCTATACCGGACGCATGGGCACGGATCAGATCCACTTGCGACAGCATACCATTCATATCGGGTGGGTGGCGCTGGTGTTGGCGGCACTTTCTTTTCTGCGGCGACGCGAACCCGAGGTGCGTGACCTTTGGTTCTGGTGGGGGCTCGCGGCGGTGGCGCTGGTGTTGGCCTTGGGCCGCTACACGCCGCTCTATCGTGGCGTGGTTGCATTGCCGTTCTTCGACCAAATCCGTGCGCCGGCCAAGTGGTTCCACCTCACGGGCTTCGCCGTTGCCATTCTCGCGGGTATCGGGGCTGAGACCGTGGTGCGGCGTTTTGGCGCCAAGGCCGCACTGGGGCTGGGCGCGGTGGCGGCGCTTTGCGGCGCGCTCGTGGTACGCCCCTACGTCTTTCCGCGTGACCTTTCGCAGAATGCCCTCACGGCCGCAGTCCCCGAGGGCGCGACGCTTTGCAATACGCTCCCTTGGGCGGAATTTGCCGATGTCTGCCGCTGGCAGGGCGTTCCTTTGACCACGGACCCGAAACAGGCGGATGTCTTTGTGGCGCTTGCCCAACCCTGGCCTAAGCCGTCTCTCGCGACGATGTCTGCCACGGATATCCCCGTCACCATGTGTCGCCTGGCGGACTTCTCCGTTGTGCCGGGGGATGCTCAGCACGCCGTTGCCACTGTCGTGTTTTCCATTCCCGGGCAGAGCCAAAATCTCCAAACGCAGTTGCTCCTTGCTTCTAGGGATGCCCAGACGCTGGCCCAAGCGGTCGACCCCGAGACCAGAACTTTCCATGCGCATTGGAATGTCCTTGGCACATCGGACGCGCGCACCGGCTTGGTCGAGTTGCTGGCCTTTGTCTGGCGGCCCGATGCGGACACCACCATGCCTTTGCTTTGCAAGGCCTCGCCTGACTTGGCCCGCCTCTTGCCGCGACTTCGTGTCTCCGGCACCAAGGTTCCTTTGGCGCTCTTGCCGCAACCGTGATGAGATAAAGAAAGCCCCCGAATGCTCGGGGGCTTCTTTTATGGCTTGAGGCAAAGACGCACGTGGGTACGTACGGGCGATCTTTGTCTGCTCGCGAGGAAGGAGGGCCGTCAGGCCTGCTTGTCGCTCTTCTCGTCCTCGTTCAGAAGGGCTTCCTTGATTTCTTCTGCCTTTTCGGCCGCGGCGGCGTTGCCTTCCTTGAGGCCCTTCTTGAATTCGCCGGAGGAACGGCCAAGGGCACGCGCGATCTCGGGAATCTTCTTGGCGCCGAAGATGAGGGCGATGATGAGGATGACGAGGAGAATTTGCCAAAGACCGGGACGCATGGGAGAGACTCCTTTTTAACGGTAAACGCGAACGGCGCGCGCGGCGGCACGGTCGGCCTCGCGGCGTTTGATGGTTTCGCGGCGGTCGTATTGGTTCTTGCCCTGACAGAGGGCGAGTTCGACCTTGACCTTGCCGCGAGGGCTGAGATAGAGGCGGAGGGGAATGAGGGAGAGACCCTTCTGCTCCGTCTTTTGGCGGAGGCGAAGAATCTCGGCCCGGTGCATGAGGAGTTTGCGCTGGCGGAGCTCGCTGTGGTTGAAGCGATTGCCGAAGGCGTAGGGCGGGATGCGCACCTGCATGAGCCAGAGCTGGTTGGCATCGTCGATCTTGCACCAAGCACCGAGGAGACCGCCCTCGCCGTTGCGAAGGACCTTCACCTCGGTGCCGACAAGCTCGATGCCGGCCTCAAACTTCTCGAGGACGGTATAATCGTGGGTGGCCTTGCGGTTGACCGCCAGGTTTGCCGATGGTGGCTTCTTGGCTTTCTTGCCGGAGGCCATGGCGCGTCATCACACGTGGCGGCCCCAGCGGGCCTGCGCCTCCATGTGCTCCTCAACGGCCTGCATGTCGACCTGGGCGACGACGAGGCCTTCGGCGATCTCGCGCAGGGCGATGTCGCTCTTGTCCTCGAACTTGGAGAGGGGGCGCAGGAAGGGACGCTCGCCGCGGTTGAGCTGGCGGGTGCGCTGGGAGACCAGATTGACGAGCACGGGGATGCTGGGCACGCGGGTGCGGGCTTTCTCAAGCATTTCAAGATTCATCGCGTTCCTCCGTTTGTTACTGGGCGGGCTGCTCAACAGGGGCGGGCATCTCGGCGCCGGTGATGGATTCGTCCGCGCCGCGGTTCAACAGAGCCAAGCCAAGGGTGTTGAGGATGAGCAGGGCGCCGAGGACGACCGTGGTGCGGGAAAGCACATTGCCGGTGCGACCGCCGAAGACCTCTTCGCCGAAGCCGCCACCGAAAGCCGAGCCCATGCCGCCGGAGGGGTCTTTCGGGGGCTGCAACATCACCACCGCGACCATCAACAGCGCAATCAGCGCCTCCACGACCAACAAAACGCCAAACAAAAAGTCCATAGACAGGCTTTCCTTTCAGTACTGATTGATATAAGATAGCAAATCCTGCGCCATTTCGTCAAATTGCGTGGTTTTCCACGAAGACGCAAAAGGAACGCAAGGGCCTGGGCACAGGGGCGGCGTTCGCCGCCCCGGAGAACGGAGAACGGAAAACAGAGAACAGAGCGCCCGACAAGCGGGCGACAGACGAACCCACTGCCCAAGCTTCTAAGCCTCCAAGCTTCCAAACTTCTAAGCCGTCTTTGCGGTCCCCATTTCCCCGGACAGGTTGACTCAGAGCCAGAAGAGCCACCAGTCCAGGCCGTCCTCCGTGCGCTCGATGCGGAAGAGTTTGCCGAGGATGGAGAAAGACCATTCGTCAGAGTCCTTGTGGGTGGTGACGTTGATGAAGGGGAAGGCGGTGCGGGTGATGGTGCCGTCGGCGTAACGGTTGTAGCGGTAGAGGTAGCCGAGATAGCCGAGGGTCTCGGTGTCGTTCTCGGCCTTGAAGGTGCGGTCGTAGAGCAGGCCGAAGAGACTGCGGCTGGCGAAGGAGCCGTCGCGGTTTTGCCCTTCGTACCAATAGATGAGGGGCGTAAGGACGGTGAGGTCTTCGTCGAAGCGGTCGCGCCAAGGCGTCTCGGGTTGGGCGGAGTCGACGGGCCACTGCCAATCGCGTTCGTCGGTGCGCTCGTGGTAGTAGAGCAGGCCGAAGAGGGCCCTGGTGTCGACGTTGTCGACGATCTTGTGGGTGCGTTTGGAGGGGTCGGCGCAATTCTCCCGGGTGAAGTCCTCTATGTCGCGCTCGCGATTGTAGAGGAGACCGAAGAGGACCTCGGTGTCGCGGCCGTAGTTCACGCCATCCACATTGTAGCGCCCGATGTCATCGTCGAAGAGCATCCCCCAGAGGAGGGAGGAGCCATCGTAACGCTCATCCTCGAACTTCCAGCTGATGGCGTAGAGCGCGATGCCGTGCCTGGAGTCGTCCAGCTTGCCGGTCTTGAGGTCCTGCGTGAAGTCGTAGGCATAAATGGGGGTGAAGTAGGAACGGCTGAGTCGAGTGGGACCTGCGTTATGCTCGAAGCTTTCGTACCATCGCCAGAGAAGCCAGCCGAAGGTGTGCCCGCGTCGAGCGGTCCACTCCCACGGATGGTAGACCCTGACTTCGTTTTGTGCGCCCAGCGCGCCCAAGAGCACGGACCACTCCGTACCTTGTTTGCCGGTGTACCAAGAGCCGTTGTCCCGCAGGTCCGCGGGCCAGGCGCCGTTGGGCGGGAAGTAAGTCTTCTCGAGATTCCACAGCACCAGGCCGAGGTTCCAATGCTCTCTGCGCGGGGCGACGCGGGTCTCGGTGCCGGTGCGGGCCTCGGTGATGTACCAGTCGCGGTTCCAGTTGAAGAGGAAGGGCGAGCCGGCGGATTCGTAGTCCGTCTCGTCGGCGGCGTAGGCGAAAGGGGCGAACATCCACCACGTGGGGCAACGGTAGAAGAGCGGCCACACGCGGTATTCCCCGCTCTTGGGCGAGAGGGTGATGAACCAGAGGATGTCGTGGATGCCGTGGTCGTAATTGTAGGCCGGCTGGACGGCGAAGCACCCGGGCGAGGACTTGATGATGGGCCACATCCAATAGCTTGCGCGGCCGTCGCTCAGGTAGAGCGGCCAATAGTTCTCCACCGTGGGGGCCTTCTCCAACTCATTGGCGGAGTCGTCGCCGAAGATGGAGACCTCATTGAAAGGCGTACGTGCCTTCTGCAGACATCCGCAGAGGGCCACCATCGCCGCCGTCAGGCAAATCCAACTCGTTTTCATACCGATAGTATGGCACATTTACTTCCTCTTGGCAATAAATTTAATACTGTCCGGGGAAGTTCTCCACGGAGACACAAAGGAACGCGCGGGCCTAAGCCCTTCACCGTTCGGCGCGGCGCGCCTCACTACCGGGCTTATCCCGTACGTTTCTCTCGTTTCATGGAAAACCGCACAGGCGCGTGCAGGAGATACAGGCGCGTACAGGAAATGCAGGAACGTCCGGCAAGCGGGCGGCAGATGGTCCTCTTCCACGAATCCCACCGTCGCCCCAAAGGGGCGTTCCGTTTTCCGTTTTCCGTTCTCTGTTCTCCGGGACGGCAATGCCGTCCCTTAGGCGAGGCGGAGGAGGAAGTAGTTCTTCTTGCCTTGGCGGAGGAGGAGGGCCTTGCCGTCGACGGGGCTTTCCGGGAGGACGGTCGCGGTGGGGTCGGCGACCTTGACGTTGTTCACGGAGAGGCCACCGCCCTGGATGAGGCGGCGGGCTTCGCCCTTGCTCTTGAGGAAGCCGGCGGACACGGCGACGTCGACGAGCGCCTGGCCGAGCACCTGATCGCGCGGCAAGGTGGCCGATGGCACGTCCGCGGCGATGGCCTCGAGGTCGGCGGCGGAGACGCCGTCGAGGGAACCTCCGAAGAGGACCGCGGAGGCGCGCTGGGCGGCGCGGAGACCGTCCTCGCCGTGGACCGCGCGGGTCAGTTCCTCGGCCAGGACACGTTGGGGCTCGCGGGCCTCGGGGTGCTCGCGCTGGGCGGCGGCGAGCTCGGCAATGCGCGCGTCGTCCAGGAAGGTGAAGATGCGCAGGTAGCGGATGGCATCGGCGTCGAGCGTGCGCAGGAAGAATTGGTAGAAGGCGTAGACGCTCGTCTTGTCGCTGTTGAGGAAGATGGCGTTGCCGGCGGACTTGCCGAACTTCTGGCCGTTGGCGTCGCACACCAAGGGGATGGTGAGGCCGTTGACTTCGGCCTCGGGCTCCAGGCGGCGGATGAGGTCGGTGCCGGCGGTGATGTTGCCCCACTGGTCGGCGCCGCCCACCTGCAGGGTGCAGCCATACTGCTTATAAAGATGGTAGAAGTCGTAGCCCTGGAGAATCTGGTAGGTGAACTCCGTGAAGGTCATGGAGTTCGTCTCGGCGTTCAGACGCTTCTGGACGGAATCCTTGGCCAGCATGGGCTTCATGCGGAAGAGGGTGCCCACCTCGCGCAGGAAGGGGAGGATGGAGTAATCCTTGTACCAATCATAGTTGTTCACCATGATGGCCGGGTTGGTCGGGCTGTCGAAGTCGAGGAAGCGCGAGAGGTTCTCCTTGATGCCCTCCAGGTTCTTCTGGAGTTGCTCCACGGAGAGGAAGTTACGCTCGGTGGAACGGCCGGAAGGGTCGCCGATCATGCCCGTGGCGCCGCCAACGAGGGCAATCACGCGGTGGCCCGCGCGCTGGAACTGAGCAAGGGTCTGGATGGCAACGTAGTTGCCCGCCTGAAGGCAAGAGGCGGTGGGGTCAAAGCCGATGTACAGGGTGAGCGGCTTCTCGAGGAGCTCGCGCATGCGCTCCTCGGGGCAGGTGGTGGCTTCGACCAAATGGCGGGACTTGAGGAAATCGTAAAACTTCATCGTGCAATCCTTTTGGAAAACGGGGGAAGTATAGCAAAAGTGAGGCTTTTGTGTGCCTAGTCGTTTTCCACGAACAATAGTGTCCAGGGAAGTTTTACCGCGAAGACGGTCTTGCGTGGAAACCCGGCGGGCTCCATCGCTCCCGTTGGTCGCGCCGCCCTTGGGATTTCCACGCTATCGCGCCCCTGAAGGGGCGCTCAAAGGGGAATTGGAAGTTTAGAAGCTTGGATACTTGGAAGTTTGGTTTTGTTGGTGGGGCTCTGCCCCACTCTCCGACTTCCCTTCTTTATAAAAAGGCGACAAGGCGCGAAACGGAGGGCGGCGGTCGCGGTCAGCGGCGAAGCCGCAGAGCGACCAATGGAGCCCGAAGCGGTTCGCGCCTCCTCTTGCGTCTTTGCGGTCCTTATCAAGCAGATAAGAGACAAAAGAATTGGGGTTGACCTGGAGACCGCTCCAGGACGTATACTAGGTACCATTCACGGAGGTGTTATGCAGACAATCCAATTGAATACCGGCGCGGAGATGCCGATGGTTGGCTTCGGGGTCTTTCAGATGGCGCCGGACGTGTGCGAACGCGCGGTTTCGGAGGCGCTGGAGGTAGGCTATCGCCTGATTGACACGGCCTCCTCTTACAAGAATGAGGCCGCCGTGGGCGCGGCCATTCGCCGTTCCGGCATCTCTAGGGAAGAACTGTTCGTCACATCCAAGGTCTTTGTCGAGGATATGGGAGAACGTAAGACGCGCGATGCCTACCTGCGCTCCCTTGATGCGTTGGGCTTGGATTACCTCGACCTCTACCTTATTCATATGCCCTATGGCGACGTCTTCGGGGCGTGGCGTGCGCTCGAGGCGCTTGTGCGCGAGGGCCGCCTCCGCGCCATCGGCGTGAGCAACTTCCAGAGCGACCGTATTTTGGACCTGTGCCAGAACATCGAGATTCGCCCAGCCATTGACCAACTCGAACTTCACCCCTTTTATCAGCGCGCCGATGAGTTGGCGCTTCTGTCGGAGTTGGGCATCTGCCCGCAGGCGTGGGCGCCCTTTGCCGAGGGACTCAACGGGCTCTTCACCAATCCGGTTCTCGCCGCCATCGCCGCCGCCCATGGCAAGAGCGTTGCGCAGGTGGCCCTGCGGTGGAATCTCCAGCGCGGCGTCCCTGTTTTGCCGAAGTCCACCCATCGCAATCGCATGGTTGAAAACTTCGCAGTTCAAGCCTTTACCCTCACCGAGGCCGAGATGGCTCAAATCGCCACCCTCGACCTCGCTCGTCCACAGATGTTTGACCCGCGCTCCCCTGCCGAGGTCCGCCGCATCTACGACTACCTCAACAACCCCGTCCTCACAACCCTACAATAAAGGTTATTCTCTGTCACGTACGAGCTGTGAAAGGGTATAGATGATTTTTATGGTTCATAAGGTTTGGTGAACCGACAGTCTGGATAACGAGAACATCCCCAGAAAGGGGACCCTGTATTGGGGCCTCTTTTTGCTATTCTGCGTATCAATGGTGCACCGCAACATGGGCAAAGGTTCGCATGGTTATTTGCCGCGTCTTTCCGTAATTGCTCGATATGCGCTTGTTTCACTATAGGAGGTACATTCGTGAAAGATTCTAATTGACGATAAATAGATTCAATTGTTGGGCTTGGAATGTGTGCCCCAGGCATCATTATCTGTTTGATGACAGATTGTCGAAGATCTGCAAGGTGGAGAACCGTGTGCCCACTTTCCACATGAATATCTTTGAAGACGCAACGATTAGAGAAAACGATATAAGAGTAATAAGGAAGGCCTTCAATATTCAATATCCGGCGAAGATGGCGGATATGTGCGGCGTTTTGGAGAAGCGGATTGAAAAAGCGTGTCTTGTGCGCATGCCATTTATCAGGCAGTGTTTGCGTCCAATATTGATGAGATTGAGATCCGAAAATCCAACCAGAGAAATCCTTGGACTCAAAAACATAAATCCCGCTTTCGTGGACCATCACCAAATCTATTTCGGTGGTGCGTCCAGTGACGGTCGGAAGATAGAGGTTTCTGAAGAAGTATGGGTTCCCGGGAAGATTCCTTAATGCTGAAAGGAGGCATCGTTCGCCGTTGGATTCGTGGTAGAGAAGAATAGGGAGCTTTGCAACGCAGATAAGGCTCAGTACAGCTCCGGCCAAGATAATCACGAAAAATAAAAAGATTGCAAGTTCCATGATGCTTCGCCGAGTTTAGAATCTGTCTTCATAGCCCAATAAACAATTTAAAGTTTATCAATCGCATGATACTTTTGAGCAGTGAATGAAGACAAAAGGGCCCCGGCCGGATGGCCGGGGGTTTTGTTCACACCTGTGGGGGAAGGTCAGAGGGCGGCCTTGAAGAAGGCGTCGAGGTCGTCGAAGGGGATGAGGTCGGTGCGGTCGTAGAGGTCGACGTGGTTGGCGCCGGGGATGATGAGGAGGCACTTGGGTTCGGAGGCGCGGCGGTAGGCGTCTTCGCTGAACTCGCGGGAGTGGGCCTCGGAGCCGGTGATGAAGAGGACGGGGCGGGGACTGATGAGGTCGAGGTCCTCGAAGGGATAGAAGTTCATGAAGCGGACGTTGCTGGCGAGGGTGGGCTTGGTGGTGGCCTCGCGCGGGGCGCCGGGGGGTGTGAATTCGCCGCGGGGCGTGCGGTACCAGCCGTAGAACTCCAGGGAGATGGGGTCGGTGGCCTCTTCGAGGGTCAGGACGGTGCCGCCGATGTGCTTGGTCTTGGCGCCGGCGGCCTCGGCGGTGCGTTGGGCGGCGGCTTGGGCGCAGAGGGCCTGACGCGTCGCGAGGTCCATGGGGGCGGCCTTGAGTCCGTGGCGGGCGGCCGTGCCCATGTCATACATGCTGGCGGTGGCGACGGCTTTGATGCGCGGGTCGATTTTGGCGGCGGCCAAGGCGAAACTGCCGCTGCCGCAGATGCCGATGGCGCCGATGCGTTCGGGGGCGGCGAAGGGCTGGGTGGTGAGCCAATCGACGGCGGCGGAGAAGCTCTCGGCGTAGAGGTCGGGAGAGGCAAGGTTACGCGGGCCTTCGCTGGCGCCCCAGCAGAGGAGGTCGATGGCGAGGGTGGCGTAGCCGCGTTCGGCGAGTTTGACGGCGTAGAGGTTGGCGGCCTGTTCCTTCACGGCGCCCATGGGGTGGCCGACGATGATTGCGGGCAGACGCGCACCGGGTGCGGCGTCTTTGGGCAGGTGGAGGTTCGCCGCGACCTTGAGGCCGAACTGGCTGGGGAAGGAGACGGCCTGCGTGGTGACGCGGTCACTGGCATAGAAGTTGTCTGCGCCGGCGGGAATGGGCGGCAGGGTGGGTGGCTGGGCGAGGGTTGCGCCGGCGAGGGCTGCCGCGGCCATTAAGAGAAGGGGCTTTTTCATGGGGTTTCTCCTTTCGTGAGGGCTTCGTCAAGGGTTTTGATTGGACGGGCAGGGACGCCGGCCACGATGGTGCGGGGGGCGACGTCGCGCGTGACAACGGCACCGGCGGCGACGATGGCGCCATCGCCGATGGTCACGCCGGGGAGAATGCGGGCGCCAGAACCGATCCAGACGCGCGCACCGATTCGCACGGGAGAAGGGATGAGGTCACCCCGGCGCTCTTCCTCGAAACCGTGGTTGAGCGTGCAGATGATGACGGCGTGGCCGATGAGCGTGCCGTCGCCCACCCACACGCCGCCCTGGTCTTGGAAGTGGCAGCCGGCGTTGAAGAAGACGCCTTTGCCGATGTGCAGGTTCTTGCCGCAATCGGTGTAAAAGGGTGGGAAGAGGCGGAAGTCCTCCGGGATGTCACGCCCCGTGAGCTCGGCCATCAGGCGGCGCAGTTTCTCTGGCGTGCGGAACTTGCCGTTGATTTTGGCCGTGATACGTTGCGCCTCGGCGCTCAGCTTGTGCATGGTCTCATGGACCGGCGAACCCGCGGTCATTCGGGCGCCGGAATTCATCGCGGCCAAGAAGGCCGTCAGTTCGTCTTTGCTCACCTTGCTTTTCATGCCCCTACTGTAACGCATTCCCTGCGGAATGAAAAGAAGTTTGTTATTATGGGTTCCCATAACCGGAAGGAATGCTTTATGGAACTTCGCGTGCTCCGCAACTTTCTCATGGTCGCTCGGGAGGGAACCCTTACGCGCGCCGCCGAGCGTCTCTTCCTCTCTCAGCCGGCGCTCTCCAAACAGCTTCGGGAGTTGGAGGAGGAACTTGGGTGCACCTTCTTTGTGCGCGGGGCCAGACATCTGACCCTCACGCCGGAGGGCCATTTGTTGCGCACCCGGGCCGAGGAGATTCTTGCCTTGGCCGAGCGGGCGCGCACAGAACTCTCCGCAGGTGAAGCCTTAGCCGGAACCTTAGCCATCGGCGCCGGTGAAACCCCGGCCATGCGCCAGATCGCCCATGCCGCGCAACTCTTACGCGCGCAACATCCCGCCGTCCGATTCTCCCTCCACAGCGGCAATGCACAGGATGTTGCCGCACGGTTGGAACATGGCTTGGACGACTTCGGGTTGCTCATCGCCCCCTTTGAGCTGACGCGCTATGATTTTTTGCGTCTCCCAGAACCCGACCGTTGGGGTCTTTTGCTCCGCAAAGACCATCCCCTTGCCGCGAAGACCGGCATCGCCCCGGACGATCTCCTTGCCCTGCCGCTCTTTCTTTCCCGCCAAGTTCGTGTCGACAGCGATTTCGTCGCGTGGTTGGGCCACCCCAGCGAAGCCTTGGACATCGTGGGCTCCTATAACCTTATTTATAATGTTGCGCTCATGGTCGAGGAAGGCCTTGGGTGTGCGCTTGTCTTGGACGGCTTGGCCAATACATCGTCAGAGAGTCCGCTCACCTTTCGTCCGCTTTTCCCCGCCTTCACGGCCGAGGTCGCCTTGGTCTGGGAACGCCATCGTCCGCTCTCCCGTCTGGCCCGAGCCTTCCTGGAGGTCCTCCGCTCTTTATGAGAGTCGGCAGGCCCAGTAGTGTCCGGGGAAGTTTTACCGCGAAGACGGTCTTGCGTGGAAACCCGGCGGGCTCCATCGCTCCCGTTGGTCGCGCCGCCCTTGGGATTTCCACGCTATTGTACTTAACTGGAAGTTTAGAAGCTTAGAGGCTTGGAAGTTTGATTTTGGCTTCACTTGTCGCGCGCTTGCCGCGCGTTCTGTTCTCCGTTCTCCGTGGCCGTGGAAGGTTTGGCCCTTCGGGCCTGCACGCTCTGTTCTCCGGGGCGGCGTAAGCCGCCCCCTGCGTCTTTGCGGTTCCCATTTTCCCCCGGACAGTATTGCGGCAGGACAGCAACAAAAAGGCGCCGCGTGTGGGACGCGACGCCTTTTTTGATTGTAGGGTGGGCGGTTTAGGCCTCGGGCATGGTCTTGCGCAGACCCTGGCCGCGGTCGCCTTCCTTCCACTGCCCACGCTTGATGAGCAGGTTGATGCGCTCGAAACGCTTGAGCACGTTGCGCTTGGCAGTGATCTTGCCCGACCCTTTGAGACTTCTGTGCTGGCTCATGACGAACCTCCTTAACGTTGTGTCAGGGGTTTCTGAACCCCGCATAAAACAAAAGTGCCAATATGATACCACTTTCCCTTCGTCGTAGCAATGCTTTTTTTACTTTTCATTTGCGTTTGGCGATTGGGGTTGCGTTTTGGGCGAAGGGTGGTAAAATACGGGCCCAATTTCGGCAGGGTGGGCCGGAGAGATGAAAGGACGTTTGATGAAGCATCATGTAAGCGTGGCGCGGCAGTGCGCATTGTTGATTTGTGGTTTGGCGGTGGCGGGTTTTGGCGTGGCGCTGACGACGTGCGCGGAGCTGGGAACATCGCCCATTTCCTCCTTGCCGTTGGTGGCGCACTATTGCGTGCCCCCGCTCTCCTTTGGGATGACGACCTTCTTCATCAATCTTCTCTTTGTGGCGACGGAGGTGGCGTTGCTGGGGCGGAAGTTCCCGCCGCTGCAGTTCGCGCAGGTGGCGGTGGTCTTCGTCTTTGGGATGTTCATTGACTTGGGGATGTGGGTGTGTTCCTTTTGGTCCTTTCAGAATTATGCGTTGCGTATGGCGGAGGTGGTCTTGGGTAGCGTGGTGCTCTCCCTTGGTATTGCCCTGCAGATTCATGCCAACTTGGTCTTCAATCCGGGCGAAGGGTGCGTCAAGGCTTTGTGCCAGGTCTTCCATGCCCGCTTCGCGTGGGTGAAGATTGCCTTTGACGTTTCTTTGGTTCTGATAGCTTTGATTCTTTCTTTGGCCGCGCTCCATGGCGTCTTTGGCCTTCGCGAGGGGACGCTTGTGGCCGCCTTTGCCGTTGGGCTGAGCCTACGCTGGGCCATGCCGCTCTGCCGTTCCGTAAAGAAATTTCTCCTTATCCCTGCGCCTCGCCATTGAGGGTCCTAAAGGGGCCTTTTTGGCCCCCTATAGGGGTCGGCCTCCGACCACTATAGGGTCTCACCTCGGACCCTTATAGGGTCTCGACCCCGACCCCTATAGTGGTTGACCTCGGACCCTTATAGGGTCTCAGAAAGGGCACTCTGCGAGGGGGAGAAAGCAGGGGTGTGGTGCGGCTTGCGTATTAGGCGTAAGTCTAACTGTTTCAGTGTCTTGAGGCCGTCTTCAGGTGTTTTTGGCTTTGTGTGGGTGTGCCACGTGGCATACTGACTTGACGTGACTTGCCTCTCGCACGACCTGCCGTTTGAGGTCGTGGGGCCAGATTTTTTGAGACAGAGAGGGGGCGCCCGAAGGCGGTGTTGAATCAATCGCCGGCGGCCTTGAAGTTGTAGAGGGGGCGGAGGCGGGCGACGATGTCCGCGGTGGGGGCGATGTTGTCGAGGATGGCCTCGATGGGTTTGTAGGCCATGGGGCACTCATCGAGGGTGGATTGGTCGGCGGTGGTGGTGTAGATGCCGGCCATGGATTGGCGGAAAGCCTCAACGGTGAAGACGCGTTTGGCCTGTGCGCGGCTCATCAGGCGGCCGGCGCCGTGGGGCGCGGATTGGTTCCAGTCGTCATTGCCCTTGCCGACGCAAATCAGACTGCCGTCGCGCATATTGATGGGAATCAAGAGGCGTTCGCCGGCCCGGGCGGAGACGGCGCCCTTGCGCAGAATCTTGGCCTCGAGATCAATATAGTTATGGATGGTGGTGAAGCGGTCTTCCACATCCAGGCCCAGGCCTTCAATCAAGGTGTCGACCATGGCGTGGCGATTGAGCTCGGCGAAGCGCTGCATCAAGCGCATGTCGTGCAGGTAGTCCTCGAGGTGGGGACCGGAGACGTAGGCCAGAGCTTTCGGAACCAGGTCTTTATTTTTGGCGCTGAAGTCCGCGACGAGCGCCTGGATTTCCTGCCTGCGCCCGGAGGCTTTGAGCTTGGCGATGGCGGCATCAAGCGCTTGACCGCGTTCTTGGGCGAGGTCGCGCCAGGCAAGCTCCTGGTAATGTTTGGCCACTTCGAGCCCCGGGTGGCGACTGCCGGAGTGGACGACGAGATAGAGGTTGCCGTCGTCATCGCGGTCAACCTCAATGAAGTGGTTGCCGCCGCCGAGCGTGCCGATGCTACGGATGGCGCGGGACATCGTGATGGACTTGGCGCACCGGAGCGTCCGCAGGTTGAGTTGCTCCATGTAAGGGTGGGGCGCGTTGCGGACGCAGAAGCCGACAGGGATATGTTTCTTGATGAAGGCATCAAGGGCGGCCAAGTCGAGGTCGCGCTGGCGCAGACGGACGGTTTCCATGCCACACCCGATGTCCACGCCCACCAGATTGGGGACGACTTTGTCGGTGATGGTCATGGTGGTGCCGATGGTGCACCCCGCGCCGGCATGGACATCCGGCATCAAGCGAATCTTGCTGCCGGCGACAAAGGGTTGGTCGCAAAGGGGCTGGACCTGCGCAAGGGACTGGTCGTCCACCTGGTCGGTGAACACCTTGGCATCCGCATACGCACCCTTGACCTCAATCATGGCGCAATGACGACGCGGCGGCCGGAGACGGAGAGGCGGCCCGCGGCGAGAAGACGGAGGGCCTCGGGGAAGGCGAGGTGCTCCTGCTCCTGGATGCGGGCGTGGAGGGTCTCGGGCGTGTCGCCCTCTAGGACGGGGACGGGACGCTGGACGATGATGGGGCCGCTGTCCGTGCCGGCATCGACGAAGTGGACGGTGCACCCGGCGACCTTGGCGCCGTAGTCGAGGGCCTGTTTCCACGAGTGGAGGCCGGGGAAGGACGGCAGGAGCGCGGGGTGGATGTTGAGGACGCGGTTGGGGAAGGCGTTCAGGAGACCGGCCTTGACGATGCGCATGAAGCCGGCCAGGACAATGGTGTCCGCGCCGTAGCTCTTGATGACGCGGATCCATTCCTCTTCGGCCGGGCCTTCGAGTTTGGTCTTGAAGGGGGCGCAGGAGAGATACTGCGCGGGGATGCCGGCGCGGCGGGCGCGCTCCAGGATGAAGGCATCCTCGACATCGGCCAAGACGCAGACGATTTCGGCGTCCAGCGTCCCGGCGTTGATGGCGTCGAGGATGGACTGCATATTGGAGCCGGACCCGGAGCCGAGCACGGCGAGGCGAAGCTTAGGCATGGGGAGTCTCCTCCTTCGCGGGCTTCCAATCCTCGGGCAGGGCGTCGATGACGGTTTGGATGACCTGCTCCAAGGTGAGGTGGGTGGAGTCGATGACGGTGACGCCGTCGGCCTTGCGGAGGGGAGCGCAAGCGCGAGAGGAGTCAATTTTGTCGCGCGCCAGGAGCGAGGCTTGAACGGCCTCGACGGTCTGGTTGGCGACGCCCTTCTGCACCTCCTCCAGCTGGCGTCGCTGGGCACGGACGGCGGGGTCGGCCTCGAGGAAGAAGCGGGCGGGGGTGTCGGGGAAGACGGCGGTGGTGATGTCGCGGCCCTCGACAATGATGTCACCGAACTGGGTGAGGGAGCGGAGGAGCGCGGTGATCTTGGCGCGGACCTCCGGCACGGTGGCGACGGGCGAGGCGAGCGCGTTGATACGAGGCTCGCGGAGCTCCTTGTCGGGGCGGACGCCGGCGACTTCGTAGACGATGTGGCCGTCTTCGGGCTTGCAGTCGATCTGGAGTTTGTCGGCGAGCGCGGCGACGGCGGCGGGGTCGGAGGTGTCCACGCCCTGCTCCAGGCATTGCCAGGTGACGATGCGGTAGAGGGCGCCGCTGTCGACGTGGAGGAAGCCGAGGCGTTGGCCGACGGCGCGGGAGACGGAGGACTTGCCGGCGCCGCTGGGGCCGTCAATGGCGATGACGCGAGAAGGTTTCATGGGGAGTGCTTTCGGTTTGGGGGCGGGCCGTTCGCCGGTCTTGACGAGGTGCTCGACGTCACGGCCATCCGCGGTCTCGACCTCGAGGAGGTAATCAACAAGCAACGCCAGGCGCTCCTTGTTGTCGCCGATGAGGCGCTCGCCGCGGCGGTAGGCCTCTTGAAGGAGGCGGGTAACCTCGGCATCGATGGTTTGGGCGGTGGCCTCGGAGTGGTCTTGTTTGCGGCCGAGTTCGCGGCCCAGGTAGACCTGCTCCTCGTTGTCGCCGAAGGCCTGGAAACCGAAGGCCTCGCTCATGCCGTAGGCGCAGACCATCTGGCGGGCCAGGCGCGTGGCCATCTTGATGTCCTGCGAGGCACCGGTGGAGAGGTCGCCGGTGAAGAGTTTCTCGGCGATGCGGCCGGCGGTGAGGACCACGAGCATATCCTTCATCTCGGCCTCGGTGCGGTTGAGCACGTCGCGCTCGGGCAACGTCATGGTCGCGCCGAGGGCACGTCCGCGGGGGATGATGGTGACCTTGTGGAGGGGCTCGGTGTGCTCCAGGAGCACTTGCGCCAAGGCGTGGCCGCCCTCGTGCCAGGCGGTGATGCGGCGGTCGCGGTCGGCCATGGCGTGGGAACGGCGCTCACGGCCCCACAGAATCTTGTCGCGGGCCTCTTCCAAATCGGCGTGGCAGACATCCTGCCGACGCTCACGGGCGGCGAGGAGGGCGGCCTCGTTGAGGAGGTTGGCGAGATCGGCGCCGGAGAAACCGGGGGTGCCGCGGGCGATGCGCTGCAGGTCGACGTCGGGGCCGAGCTTGACCTTGGCGGCGTGGACCTTGAGGATGGCCAAGCGGCCATCGACGGTCGGCAGGTCGACGACGATCTGGCGGTCGAAGCGGCCGGGACGGGTGAGGGCCGGGTCGAGGACGTCCACGCGGTTGGTGGCGGCCATGACGATGACGCCGGTGTTGCCCTCGAAGCCGTCCATCTCCACGAGCATGGCGTTGAGGGTCTGCTCACGCTCATCGTGTCCGCCGCCGATGCCGGTGAAGCGGGTGCGACCGATGGCGTCGATTTCGTCGATGAAGAGGATGCAGGGCGCATTCTTCTTGGCCTGGGCGAACATGTCGCGCACGCGGCTGGCGCCAACACCCACGAACATCTCCACGAAGTCCGAGCCGCTGATGCTGAAGAAGGGCACCTGCGCCTCGCCGGCGATGGCCTTGGCCAAGAGGGTCTTGCCCGTGCCGGGAGGCCCCATGAGGAGGATGCCTTTGGGGACGCGGCCGCCGAGGGTTTCGAAGCGTTTGGGGTCGCGCAGGAATTCGACGATTTCCTGCACCTCTTCCTTGGCTTCGTCCACGCCGGCGACGTCCTTGAAACGCACCTTGGCCTCGTCTTTGCTGAGGAGGCGTGCACGGGACTTGCCGAAGGAGAAGGGACTGTCGCCGCCGCCCATGCCGCGCATGGGACGAAGGAAGAAGAAGTAGAAGAGCAAGAGGAGCAACAGGAGCGGCAGGAGGGAGACCAGGATGGAGCCGAACCAATTGGTGCGGTTCTCCTGCGTCACCTTGACGCCCATCTCAGCCAGGTTCTTCTCAAGGTCCCGAGTGTCCAGGAAGTTGAGCTTGAAGGGTTCGGCCTTTTCCTCGCCGGCCCAGTTGCCTTCCAGGTAAGTGGCGCCGTTGCCTTCACGCACCAAGAGAACGCGCGGGAGGGCCTTGTTCTCGGTGACGGCCTTACTCTGCTCATCGACGACGCGCCCATCGTTGACGCGTTGCCAGAAGTCGCGCTGGGAGAGCGGTTCGGCCGTGCCGCCGCCCAACCCGCCAAAGGCGGGGGCGTTGCCATCGTTGCCGCCGCTGAAGATGCCGAAGAGGGAAACGACAAAGACCGCCAGGAGCACCCAGACGATGAAGGGGCGCTTCCATTTAGGCCCCTCTCCGCCGGATTTGTCCGGTGGGGTGGGGCCTTTGGCGCCTTTGCCGGAGCGGCCGGGGGCGTCTTTGTCGGGGGCTTTGTTGGAGTCTTGGGGAGAGGGGGATTGCTTAGGGTCCGAATCGGCCATCTCAGCTCCTCTGGGTTTCGCGCCCACGTTCCTGGGACACGATAATCTCGAACATTTGGTCAGACTGTTTCTTGCACGCGCCCAAAATCAAGCCCACACCAAAGGAGAGGAGGCCGGCGATGGCCACGAATCCGGAGAAGATCTGCGTGGGGACACGCGGCACCAAGCCGGTCTGGAAATAATCCAGCAACACGGGGACGAAGAGACCCGCCGCAATCAACAGCAGAACCGTACCCACGGTGCCGAAGAAGAGCTCGGGGCGGTAGAAACGGAAGAGGTTGAAGAGGGTGAAGAGCACGCGGATGCCGTCGCTCACGGTGTTGAGCTTGGAGAAGGAGCCGGCGGGGCGGTCGCGGTATTGCACGGGCACCTCGACGAGGCTCATGCGCTTGTCGAGGGTGTGGAGCGTCATCTCCGTCTCGATCTCGAAGCCGTTGGCAAGGACGGGGCAGGATTTGACGAAGAGTCGCGAGAAGGCGCGGTAGCCCGTGAGCACGTCGTGGACGCGCTGGCCCCAGAGGAGGCGGATGAGGGTGCACATCAGCGTGTTGCCGAAGTTGTGCCCCGGACGCTTATTCTCGGTCATGTAGGTGGAGGAGAGCCGGTCACCGTTCACCATGTCCGCCTCGCCATTGAGGATGGGCTGGATGAGCTTCTGCACCTCGTCGGCGGGATAGGTGTCGTCGGCATCCACCATCACATAGACGTCCGCTTCGATTTCCTGGAACATCCGGCGCACCACATGGCCCTTACCCTGCTGGACAACGCGGCGGACCTTCGCGCCGGCGGCACGGGCCAAATCACCGGAACCATCCGTACTATTATTGTCATAGACCCAGATGTCCGCGTCATGGAGTTGGGCACGGAAATCCTTCACGACCTTCTCGATGGTGAGCGATTCGTTGTAACACGGCAACAAAACGGCGACCTTAGGCATGGCATTCTCCTAGTTGGTTGGTTGTCGCGTATTGTAGCAAAGACTTGGCTTTTTTGCAGTGCCGCAGGTAGGCAACAGTAGTGTCCGGGGAAAATGGGGACCGCAAAGACGCAAATCTTGCAGGAAAGGTGGGGCGCTAACGCCGGGCGCACGGTCGTGCGCCCTCCCGCGCCCCACTTTCCTGTGCCAAAGGAGATGAGGAAGTTTGGAAGCTTGGAGGCTTGGAAGTTTGGTTTTCGGGGAGGGGCTTCGCCCCACACCCCTGCTTCTCTCCTTCAAGCGCGAAACCGATGGGCGGGAGGGAGCGATCAGCGGGCATTTAGCCCGCAAAGCGACCGGCGTTAGCCCATCAGGTTTCGCGCGCACTGGCGTTTTTGCGGAAAAGGAGGCTTGTCAATTTCCCTGGACAGTATTGATTTGGAGCAGATTCTGGGCGTGCTGCCGCACGCAGGACAAGGGGCGCTGATGCACCCCTGTACCTCTTCGTGTCTTCATGGAAACATCCCCGGGCAGGATGGAGTATAGGCGCGAGCGAGGAGGCGCTTGGAACGCGAAAAATAGATTAAGCGGCTACGAGCCCTCTAACACCCCTTTTGGAGCAAAAACTTGATTATTTTTCCCTTTTTGCAAAAAAGAGTTGCTCATTTTTCCAAGTTGGTGCTATGGTAAACCTCGTTGCGAGGCCGAGTGGCCTTGCGTCAGTGTCGATGAATCTCTGCCTAGGGAGTATGTTGTCATGTGCGAAGAGAAAGCGAACGAGAACACCAATTTGGATGAATCGGACGATTGGATGTTCGAATGGAGTGAGTTGCGGTTGGTGAAGGGTGAGCCAGAGCGTTGGGAGACGATCCGCGAGCGCTGGGAGGCCATCTACCAGGCGCGGTTAAAGGGTGAAACGTGTGCCGTCAAAACAGATTTCAGTGCGGATATCGGAGCCCTGCGAAAACAGACGGAAGGCGAAGGCGATTGGCGTGTCACGTGCATGGATGCTCAGAATGAGCAGTTTATGGGGAATGAACATCTGCGCCTAGTGGTGGGGGATGGTAGCCCGAGCATCATCACAGGAGCGGGGCTTGGAGGTTTCGCGATTGGCAAACGGGCCTTCAAGAATTGCGTGAACTTGGAGTATGTCACGCATTTGTCGAATATGGTTTATTCCGTTCTGGAGGAGGCCTTCGCCGGGTGTCGTTCGTTGCGAGACATCGGCTTTCCCTTTTATCTGGACTTCATCGGCCGTCGAGCCTTTGCAGGATGTGTGATGCTCGGTTCGCTCAGCTTCCCGGATGCTCTGGAGGTGATTGATGAAGAGGCTTTCCTCGGTTGCACCAACTTGAGATCTCTTTGTTTCTGGGAAACCCTTCCCAGCTTGTTACGTGAGATTAGGGCACGGGCCTTCGTGGGATGTCCAAATCTGCGGAAGGTTGAAATCTCCAAGGTTGAAATCTCCTCGGATGCGCCGCTTGAGTACATCGGGGAGTCGGCCTTTGAGGGATGTGCAATCCGTGAATTGCGTTTGCCCGACAAGCTGAAGGCGTTGAAGCCGCGTGCCTTCGCGAACTGCCTGAACTTGGAAAAGGTGGAGTTGCCGAAGTGTTTGGAATCGCAGGTGGCGGAGGCCTTCGTGGGTTGCCCCAAGGCGCGATTTGAGTTCTTCTGAGAAATGGAGGTGCAGGATGTGGTCTGTGTTACAGGAGGGGATTGACTTCCGTGCCGCCGACAGTGCGGCCGAGCTGACGCGACTGACGTGGAGGGGCGCCGAGCATCGATGGCCCAAGGGTATTTCCGCGGAGACGCGTACCCAAATCGAGGACGAGCTGAAGAAGTTCACCCTTCGCGAGGGGTGGGCCAAGGATTTGCTCTTCGCTGCCGACCGCTTCGCCACCGCACGCCGGATGGGCGCACTGGTTGCTCCGTGTCGCGGACGCATTGCGGCCTCGTTTGTGGCCTACTGCCTGGGTATCACGGAGGTTGATCCGTTGGCTTTTGACCTCTGTGCGGAGCGTAGCTTCGGTTATGGCCTGGTGGATTATCCACAGCGCCACCTGCGCACGACCGTCCCCTTGGAGACGCAAACGAGCTTTCTACCCGAGATTGAGCGTTGGTGTCACACCTATCGCCATGAGTTTGAGGACATCGAGCGGCTGCTGGGCGTCGATGACGATGGCCGAAAGGAAGCCGAACCTATCCGCCACGCGCTCGACAGGGCCGAAGCGCACCTTAAAGCCCTCCATGCCGAAAGGCGGGAGGTGGCTTGGGAAGAACTGTCCTTTGATTCCTCCGCCGTCCTCGCCCGCTTTGCCCGTGGCGACACCGAGGGCATCTACGGCTTTGACACCCTCGAACGCCGCCAGGCCCTCCGCGCCATGCGCCCACGGAACTTGGAAGAGATTCTCACACTCTATGTCCTGACCCTTCCTGGCCCCGCCCAATGGTTCGACACCTATCTTGCTCGACGCGTCGGCAAAGAGATTCCCCTTTACGCACACCCTCTCCTCGTGCCCATTCTCTCCGCGACCTATGGCCTCGTCATCTGGCAAGAGCAAGGCGTTCGTATGCTTCGTGACCTTGCCGGCTATGCGCCCGGTAAAGCCACGTATACCATCGCCAGACTCCAACGCAACACCGGGATGGAGGCGATTGTTGAACGCGACTTCATCGAAGGCTGCCTCAAGAATCCAGCCTTCGTTCACGCCCTCCCCGACGGCGAGGCCCACGCCTCCGCCAAAGCCGTCTGGCGCACCCTCCTCACCCACAAAACCACCCTCTATCCAAAATCTTACGCCCTCTCCCGCACCCTCCTCTCCCTACGCCTCGCTACCCTCCACCTTTTATGATTGACGTGCCGTCCCCCATGTGGTACCTTATCCTTGAAACTGGGGGCCTGAGTTATGCGTTCAGATGACAATAAGTTGGTGACGTTGGTCAATAAAATGTTCAAGCCGGATGTCGCGTGTGACGCTACGGATTGTACGGTGAAAGCCTTCTTTGAAGCGATTGGTAGCTCATTGGACGATGGCAACAAGCTTGAGGTCGCCATTCCAGACTATCAGCGCGATTACGCGTGGGAAGACGAGCAATTGAATCAGCTCTTTCAGGACTTGCGTCTGGCCAAAGAAAAAGAAGGCGAGGCCTACCATCTTGGAACGATCATTTTGCATAAAAATGGGAACACGTTAGATGTCGTGGATGGTCAACAGCGTTTGCGCACCTTTGACCTCTTGCTGAATGGTGACTCTTTGAAATTAGCTTTTAAAGATAAGACGAACGATAAATTTGAACATGCCAGAAAGATGTGTCTAAATGCTACAAAAGAGCTAAGGGAACCGCTTCAGAATGGAACTGTGGTGTGCCTAATTGTAAAGGAGGCCGATGAGGCCTTCCAACTGTTCGAAACGCAAAATGGCCGTGGGAAAAAGTTGACCACTGAGAATCTTTTGAAAGCCTATCATTATAGGGCGATGACACAAACAAAACCTCCCTTTGATCTCTCACAAGATCGACTTTTCCAGTTGGAACGAAATTGGGAGGAGGAAGTCATTGATAACGAGGGAACCTCTGTGCTCACGAATCAACTGTTTTATGCCAGACGTTGGGCACGAGGTGATGGGAAAGAAGAATTTGAGACTGCTCGACATCTCGCTGAGTACAAGGGGCTAACTCTAGGAGTCGAACAAACTCCTATTCAGAACCTTTGGGGAGCCGGCCATTTGCTTCGCTATGTTCAGCATATTGTAGCTAAAATTAAGAAAATGGGATGCTCAACGGATAAGATCGGCATTCGAGTTTCTGGAGAGGAAACGTGTGTACTTTGCAAAGAAATATCTCAAGTGTTCGAGCAATTGCTTAAAGGTTCATACATCGTGAAACGTTATGGCTTGGACGCACAGGAGAGAATGGTGTCTGTCAATCCATTTGTGACGCTTTGTCAACCGATTATTAATGGAGAAGATTTCTTTGAATATGCGTTGACTTATGCACGCATGCGTAAGCACTTGTTCACAGAATTCGGAGAAAACACTTCATCGGATTGTTTGGATGAATTTCGAAAGTTTTATAAATTTTATTGTCTATATGAGGAGAAAGAAGACGCTAGCAGACAAGCTAGACGAAAAGGAGACAGCGCTGCGCGTACGGTTTATGAGGTTTTTGTTTTGCTTGCCCTTGATAGATTTGGTACAGGCGCCAAATCGAAAAGTAATCGCGCGGGGGTAGTCTCGGGGATGTCGCGATAAGGTTTCCTAAGAAGGGGAGAGCGA
>CALXMT010000059.1 GCA_944389545.1 uncultured Kiritimatiellota bacterium
TATCGATCATGTGTAACACTCCACGCGGAGTGTACCATAAAAACACCTCTATCCACTAAAATTGGAGTAGAGCCAAAATATTTAGTCTTAGCCCATTGATTCTTTGTGCCACATTCTCGTCAAATGGCCATATCAAGTCAGCCCCGAGGGATGTACCCATAAGTTATCCACTTTTATGCGTTTATCCTGTCCGTCTACTCACAAAATGAATTATGTTATAGCCCACCATTTCTCCGAAACATCGAAGATGGGTTTTATACATTTCGTGTGCCTTTCGTTCCGAGTACCAGTGTTCCGAATAACAGCGCTCTGGATCATAAAGTCTTGAAGAAACACTGTTCACCGTCTTGCGTGCACATCCCACAAGCATCGCAACCAGAATAAGGACACGGTAAAACGGGGCCTTCGTCATCTCAATTCACCCTAATCACGATTCTCACCCAGCTTTTGTTCCTGCATAAGATATTGCCGAAGAAACGCCTTCCGCGACTCTGGCGTCCTTGTCGCTTTTAGTTTGTCAGACACCGCCTCCCATTCTTCTTGTGACAACTCCCCTTTGGAGACAACACATTTATAAACGGCCTCCCATTGCTTTCTCAGATTATCCATAAGTTCCAATTCCAGTTTACTTTGCTTGATCTGAAGATCGTTTATTTCTTCCCAAAATGCGTCATCGCCAAAGATTTCATAAAACCGCTGTTGCAATGGCGTCGATTTTGGTTGTATTGCCCCCATTGATAACCAAGCATCAACGATGGACGCAAACTCTGCTGTATCCTTTTGCCGCAAGCGAGAATTAGATTTCAACATCTCCCGAAGTCGAATCCCGTGCAATGCCGACAACGGCTCTCTGCAACATGCCCATCGTGAATCAGAATCCCCATAGATCAAGGAAACCCCGCCAATCAATATCACGAGAAACAAAACAAAGCGTTTCATCAATTACTCCTTTTTTGCTTGTACTCGTTAATCAGAGCATTCACTCGTTGATGCCTGCCAGTCGTTTCATCCCTCTTTTGAAAATCATTGTTTTCTTTCGTAAATTGCGCGGAAAGGTGTCTGTAAGCCGTTGTCAGTTTTTCTTTCGCATTTGACTTCGCTAAATCAAGGATCCCATGTTTACTGCAAGACTCATATGAATCAGTATATTCAACGAACAACTTGTTCATGTATTTGTTCCAAATCCGCACATGCTCCTGCTCATGTTCCAATACGAGTTTATAAACTTGGCGGAATAATTCTCGTTCTGCTTCAGAAGCAGAGGACGATTTCCATTTTGGCATAACGACAGACGCAGGTGAGACATCACTCTTCGGCTTAATTGTTACAGTTGCGATGTAACGAATTCCTTCAGGATGACAATTCTCATCACAAACCGCATCAATCGTTTGGGAAATAACTTCTACCTCCGGAATTGGAAGAGCCAACGCATTCTCCCCCGTCACGGCTTTCGCATTATTAAGCAAATATTCTATTGCCTTCAAGACATCACCCCCATAAAAAATCACCTCTAACCCCAGCCAATCATAATTGTATTCTGGGCTATTCAGACAAAAGAGAAAAAGATTGATACTACCAAATGGATCACGGTTCTCCCATCTTCCGTACATCGAATTGTAGTATCTGTAATTGTAATAAACCAAGTCGAGGGTGAAGTCGTGGTATTCGGAGGAGAAGCGGAAGGGGTTTTCGGAGAGGATGTCGCGGTTGGAGACGCGGGTGGCACGGGAAGTGCGGGTGACGGCGCCGAAGGGTGCGTAGTCATAGTGCGCGGCGATGCCGTTCTGTGGGGCGTGGTAGAAGACCTCGGAGACGTTCTTGTTGCCGTCGTGGGTGTAGAAGAGGTTGAGGCCCCAGTTCTTGGCGCGCATGACGAGCGGGCGCGTGGCGATGGGTTCCGTGGGGTCCCAGACAAACTCGGAGCGGACGGCGTTGCCGTTGGCGGCATTTAGCCGTTGGACGCAGAGGAAGTTGTCGTAGACGAAGCGGAAGTGCGTGACGACCTGACCGGCACGTGTCTCTCGATAGTCCACGCGGCGGCCCATGCGGTCGAAGACCATGGTGATAACCGTGTCGCCCCGCGTCCAACGGACGGGGCGATTCTCGGCGTTGTAGACGACTGACCACACGCCGGTCTCGGTCTTGATGAGGGTTTGGTTTCCGTCAGCGTCATATTGGGGCGTGAAGTCGTCGATGGCGGTGTATTGATTGAGGTTGTTGGCGGTGTAGGTTTTGCCTTCGGCGGTCGTGCGGTTTCCGATGTCATCGTAGGCATAGGAAACTTCGTCTGCCGCGATTAATTCATCGCGGATGTTGTAGCCGTACTGCTCATCGTTCTTTGAGGTGCGGCGGCCGAGGAGGTCATTCGTATAGGTATAAGAACTAATCCCGGTGCCATCGGCGTGAGCATTCGTGACTTTCGTCAGTAAGTCTCGGTTGGCTTCATAATCCCAAGAAGCCGTCGCCCCACTGGGATAGGTGAGTTTAGACTTGAGGTTGGAGCCCGCGAGGTAGTCCCAACGGAAGCCATCGGATTCGGCGATACGGCCGGTGGCTGGGTCATAGGTGATGAATTGTTTACGGGCGTTGTTCACTTAAACCATCGACAAATGGTGTGACACGTGCGATAACGGGGATCAACCGCTGGGGCATTGTGTTTGACACGTATCTTAAATTCCGCTCGCTTGAGGATTGCCACGTCTTCCTTCGTTATGGAGTGAAAGAAAACAAACATTACATTCGCATGCCCATCAAAGCGCGCGGAGCGTATCAAACAGAGATCCCATCGATTGCTAAGTTGCCATGTGCGATAGGAGGCAAAATCACCTTTGTAATTCTTCAAATATGAGAGCAAATCGTATTCGCGTCGGATATGAAATAGGTTATTGTCTATACAAACTCTACGATCCGTGAGAAGATAGGTCGTATTCCTCAGGTTGAGAAAATTGAAAAAGGAACATATAAGGCAAAGACTTCCCAATCCTGTCACAAGGATTGCCATAGAGCGGATTTGGATGGCGAACGTCAATTCAAAACACGCGACCCAAATCAGCGTGAGGCCAATGGTCGGGAAAAGCAACATACTCCACCGCAGATACACCTTATGGGGACGCCCTTGCCAATACACGACTTCGTCCGAGGCGATTGTAACCTCCTTCCAAGGCTCTCCGCGAGATGTCTGTATGAAATGCTTAAATAGTTTTAACCGGGGAGACCAAGACCATACACACCGATGTAGCGTCATTACACCTCCTATTAGTATAACTTCTTTTCATAGTAATACGAAGCAAATGTGAAATCAGCGTTCACAAAGAAATTCACAGAGAAGTCATCCCATCCGCTCACAACGGTTTCCCATCCTTCTCCGTGCGCATTTGACGCGGCGCCCCATACAGTCGAAGGCCATCGTGATCACGGTGTCGCCGGATTGCCAGCGGATGGGGCGATTCTCGGCATTGTACAGAACCGACCAAATACCGGTCTCGGTTTTGATGAGGGTCTGATTGCCATCGTCGTCGTATTGTGGCGCGAAGTCATCGATGGCGGTGTATTGGTTGAGATTGTTGGCGGTGTAGGCCTTGCCTTCGGCGGTCGTGCGATTTCCGATGTCATCGTAGGCATAGGAAACTTCATCTGCAGCGATGAGTTCATCGCGGATGTTGTAGCCGTAGTGCTCGTCATTGATAAACACACAGCGACGGCCAAGGAGGGCAGCTCCCCTCTTTGACTTCCATACACCTGTTCCCGCAAACATCATGCACCCATGTTATCACATACCGGAACTCGTAGTAAAGGGTATTCTTAACACTCTTCCCTTTGGCAAGTTGCACAATAGAGTGGTCAAGGGCTGGCAAGGAAAGGAAGGCCCCGATATGCCCCATCTACGATTGCCAACCCTACAGTGCTTGGGAGAAAGGCTCCATCGAACGCCACCGGTACCGCCCTCTGCACCTTCCTGCCCAAATCCATCGACGTCTCCAAGCAAGCCCTCGCGCGCTTAAACAGACCTGTCACCTCTTCCCTCAAAAAGAGTCTCCGAATCTACGCGTATTTTCCAAGTCTTCCCAAACGCACTGCGCAAATCTATTGACCTTCTAGAGTACGCGCATGACATCGATGGCGTGAAGTATCCGGTGGGCGCGTTCCACAACCCGACGAACAGGGATGGGCGCCTTGGCTGGAACTACGTGGCGTTCAGCGATGAGCACCTGCGGGTGGATCACGTGTACGTGTGGAATCCGGCGACGGACAAGTTTGAGCAGGTTGCCGATCCGGGTGAGGAGCGGAAGGATCACATCCACGTGTGGACCGGGGCGCGGCAGTCGTATGACAGGGTGGATCTGGCTTACGTGGGCAGTGGCACGGGCGGCAACAATGCGGGGCGTGGCGCGTATTCGAGCGGCGTGCGGCGAAGGCGGTGGTACCTTTTCGCTCTTCTTTTCTCCGTCGCCCGCCAGGGCGCTTCCGTCTTTGCGGCCAACATTTGAAAAAAGCGCGCGGGCCCGGGAGAGAGGTCGGGCCCGCGCAAGGAGAGAGAGGTTTTTCGTTCAGATTGCGGCTTGGAGCACTTTCGCCCAGGCGGCGATGCGGTCGGGGGTCTGTTCGGCCTCGTTGGTGTCATCGAGGGCGAGGCCCACGAAGTTGCCGTCGCGAACGGCGAAGGATTCGACGGCAGCATAACCGACGGCGGGCACTTGGCCGACCAACGTGGCACCGCGTTCCACGGCTTTGTCCGCCAGGATGCCGAGCGCGTTGGCGAAGGTGTCCGCGAAACCGACGGAGTCTCCGGTGCCGAAGACGGCGACCTTACGGCCGGAGAGGTCGATGGCATCAAGCAGTGCGATGCCGGCGGCCCAGTCGTCCTGCAGTTCGCCGTAGCCCCAGGTGGAGCTGCCGAGGATCAGGAGGTCGGCCTCGAAGTCCTCGGGTGAAGCCGCGGCGATGGGTTTGGCCTCTGCGCCGAGAAGGGCGGCGAGCTGCTGGGCGGCAGCTTCGGTGGCACCGGTGGTGCTGCCATAGAGGATGTGGATGTTGGCCATGTTCAGGCTCCTTTCCGTGTGTTGTTGCGAGAAATCGAGAGGGCGGCGATGCGCCGAAAGCGCTCTGTCGGGGTGGCGTGGGTCAGGCAAACCCCGGCGGCCCAGAGTTCCAGGCGGCGGTGACGGCGCATGAGTCTGCGGCTGTGGCCCTCCGCACCGAAGACACGCCAACGGTCACCCGGCTGCGTGACCTCGGGTGCGGCGTGGCAGAAACCGCAGACATCTTTGGGCGGATAGCCGAGGAAGAGGCCCACCTCGTGCGCGGGGCCGCCCCGCCAACGGCGGGCCAACTCGTCGAGCATCGGCCCCACCCCGCCGGAGGTGGGCCAGCCGCGGCGTGTCAGGAAAGCCGATGCGCGACTATCGCTCAAGGCCTCGTTCAGTCGCGTGGGGTGGTAGAAAAGAGCCAATGCGCCGCCGGCATCTTCGGAGAGGATACGATAAGGCAGACCCAAGCGAGCAAAGACGTTTCGCACCGCATCGCAACCCGCCATTCCGGCCCGCCCGCAGAGGGGTACACGCAGGAGCTCAGCGGGTTTGGCGCCGCACCGTACGGCCGCGGTCTTCACCGTCAGGAAGGTGAGCGTCTCCTCCTTGTGACGGCTGCAAATCAGGCTCCAGTGATCCAAGAACATCCGTGCTCCTTTCCGATTGGCTCCTCACCTAATGAGTGCTTAAATAGTAGCACAGACTAACAGAAAGCACAACAGAAAATGAGGCATACTGTAACTTTTAAGGGCTTCCTCGCAGGGCGAAACGGGCTCGACAAATGGAGATGGAGGTAGTACTTGGGGTGCTCAACGGCATTGGAACCGCGCTCGCGCGGGCACGGGAAACCGATGTGGGCTTTTATCGTCCGGAGTAAGCATGTTTCACTCATTCTCGCTGGCGCAGGGAAGAGAAAAGAAAGGGAAAGATGCATTGGTCTGCACAACAGCCTCCCTGCGACCACGTGCCAGCGCAATGGTGTCATATTCTGCGGTATGCAGGGGAGGACTTTCTCTTGATTGTCGGCATGCAGTGGCCGCGCAGTGCTAGAATGGAGGTATGAAAGCACGTATCGCATTGTTGGCCGCGCTGAGCGCGGGACTTCTTTTCGCCGGGCTTCCCGAGGATCGAGCCCACGACACTTACCGTTTCGAGGCTCCTGCCAAGGATTGGTCAGGCGCGCTTCCCATCGGCAATGGCCGCCTCGGCGGACTCCTCTTCGGCGACCCCACCACCGAGACGGTCTGGGTCAATGAGATGTCCATCTGGGCACCGCCGGACACGTGGCCCCTCACTCGGCACGGCGCTCCGCTTATCCAAACGATCCGCGACCTCATCTTCGCCGGGAAACGCGCCGAGGCCGAAGCCCTCGCCCAGAACAAACTCCTCAAGCCCAATCCGCAGTTGGTCTCCTCCTATCAGCCCTTCTGCAATCTTACCCTCACCTTCGGTTCCAAGGACGCCGCCTACACCGACTACGCGCGCGGCGTGCGCCTTGATGAAGGCGTGGCTTGGGCCACCTACAAACAGGACGGCGTGACCTACACGCGCGAGGCCTTCGCCGCCTATGACGATGATCTTTTGGTCTTCACCCTGCGCGCGGACAAGCCCGGTGCGCTCACCTTCGATCTGACCGCCAGCCGCCCCAACAACACCCTCACCGCGATCCCCGACGGCCCCATCCGCCTTCGCCTCTCCGGCTCCACCGGCGAAAAGGGCGTCCGCTTCGAGGGTCTCTTGGAAATCCGCGCCAAGGGCGGAACGGTCACGGCCGATTCCAAGGGCACCCTGCACGTCGCCAAGGCCGATGCCGTGGAGATTCGCCTTGCCGTCGCCACCGACTACAATATCAAAGATCCCTTCAAACCCCTGACCGCCGACCTCCGCGCCGTCTGCTCCGCCGCCCTCGCCAAGGTCGCGGGCCAGGATGCCGCCGCCCTCCGCGCCGCCCATGCCAAAGCCTTCGCCGCCCGCTTCAACCGCGTCGCCCTCGACATCCCTTACACGCCCAGCGGCGAATCGATCGAAACGCGCCTTGCCCGCCTTCGCCAGGAGCGCCGCCTCGACACCGAGAGCCTCTTGCTGCACCACGACTTCTGCCGTTATCTCCTCATCTCCGCCAGCCGCCCCGGGTGCCTCCCCGGCAATCTCCAAGGCATCTGGAATCCACTCATGAACCCGCCCTGGGACAGCGACTTCCACCTCGACATCAACCTCTCCATGCTCTACTGGCCCGCCGGCGTCTGGAATCTGCCCGAGCTCGCCGAGCCGCTCACCACCTTCGCCGAGATGGCCATGCCGCATTCCGCCGAGGCCGCGCGCGAGATGTTGGGCGCCGAGGGCTGGTTCCTCACCATTTGCAGCGACGCATGGGGCTTCCCCGTGCCCTTCGGCCACACCTCCTGGGGCCTCTACGTCATGGGCGGCGCCTGGCTGCTGCAGGATGCCATCGCCCCCTGGCGCTATACGCAGGATCCCGCGCACCAAGCGCGCCTTCTGCCGCTCTTCCGTGAGCAGACGCGCTTCTTCCTCGCGTGGCTCGTCAAGCATCCGCGCACCGGCCGTCTTGTCTCCGGCCCCTCCACCTCGCCCGAGAATGTCTACCGCGACACCGCCGGCCACGGGTGCTCCGTCGATATGGGTCCCGCGCACGATCAAGAGCTCATTTACGCCACGCTCACCGATTACCTCACCCTTGCCCACGCCCTCACCCCCGAGGATCCCCTCATTCCCCGCGCCGAGGCCGCGCTCGCCAATCTCGCCCTCCCGACCATTGGCCCCGACGGTGCCCTCCAAGAATGGTCGGAGCCCTTGGCCGAGGCTCAGCCCAACCATCGCCACCTCTCCCACCTTTACGGTCTCATTCCCGGCCGCCGCATCACGCTTGATGCCGAGCCGGCTCTCTGCGCCGCCGCCGAGAAGTCCCTTCGGAAGCGCTTCGCGCACAACTACCATATCGTCGGCTGGTCCGTCGGTCTCGTCGGCGGCGTCCATGCGCGCCTCCGCCAAGGCGATGCGGCGATGGAGGCCTTTGACTACGCCACCCAACACCTCTGCGCCAACCTCTTCACCAACACCACCGGCTGCCCGCAGGTCAGCGACATGAACGGCACCCCCGCCGCCCTCTGCGAACTTCTCCTGCGCACCGAGGGCGCCGCCATCCATATTCTGCCCGCCCTGCCCAAACGCCTCGCCGCCGCCGGATCCTTCCGCGGCCTCCGCGCCGAACCCGGTCTCCTTGTCGATGCCGCGTGGAAGGATGGCCGCCTGACCGCGCTCACCGTGACCGCCCTGCGTGACGGCACCTTCGATCTCCGCCTCCCCGACGGCCCCCGCTCGGTCACCCTCACGCGCGGTCAAAGGAAGCAGATCCCAACCTTCTAGGTTGCTCCAGCCCCCCTCCAAAGGGCTGCCAGGGAACCTTCGGCGCGTAATGTGTCAATAGGGAATTGCACCGAAAGGCTGATAAGTGGTTGATTGATGTGTCATTTGAAATTGCACCGAAGCCCCCCTCCCTGCGGGGCGGCATGCCGCCCCGCAGGGAGGGGGGGGGGGGGGAAGAAATCAAGGGTGTTGTGTCAGAAAAAGCCTCCGGAGGGTTTTCTCGCAACGTCTGCGTAGAAGGATGGCGTTGAGGTGTGGTGGTGGCGGTTGAGGGAGAAGAGCGTTAAGGCGTTGCCAGGGAGTCCGCGGCGTGTCAGGAAAGCCGATGCGCGACTATCGCTCAAGGCCTCGTTCAGTCGCGTGGGGTGGTAGAAAAGAGCCAATGCGCCGCCGGCATCTTCGGAGAGGATACGATAAGGCAGACCCAAGCGAGCAAAGACGTTTCGCACCGCATCGCAACCCGCCATTCCGGCCCGCCCGCAGAGGGGTACACGCAGGAGCTCAGCGGGTTTGGCGCCGCACCGTAGGCGGCGGTCGAACATCGACGCAACACGGACGGCGCGGGATCCCCGCGCCGTCCGTGTTGTTGGGAAACGTGAAAGAGCGCGCGGGTTCACCGCGTGACCGACGCCTTGAAGAGATAGGTGGAGTGTCCTTCCGACGGGGTGAACGCCAGCGTGGCGGTGTCGCCGGCCACTTCCCGTACGATGACGGTGGGCGCGGTGCCCTCCGTGGTGGGCACAATGGCATAGGCGATGCCCTCGGCGAAGGTCAGGGGCATCCCGGGAAGGCCGCTCTCGACCTTGACCGTGACGACGACCTCCGACGCCTCGATGGAGATGCCGCAGACGTCGAAGGTATAGGGCAGGACCACCATGGCCGTCCCGTCCTCAAGCGTGATCGCCACCGGTTTAAGACCGTTGAAGCAGTTCAGCGCATCCTCCACGGTCGTCGGCGCGAGGAGTTCCCGAACCACGGTGCCGTCGCTGTTCTGGCGGAAGACGTCGAACGTGCCGTCTGTGATGCCGGCCTCCAAGGCGGCGGCCTGAAGGCGTTCGAGCACGGCCATGTCGGTGTATCCGGCCGCGCCGTCGGGGACGTTGGGCATGGCCACGGCCGCGAGCACGGCCAGTGTGAAGCCCTTCCATTTGCCGTCCGCGTCGGCCGCCGCCTTCCACGCCGCTTCCTGCGCGGCCGGGTAATAAAGCGTGGCGCCTGCGGCCAGATAATTCCCCGTGGGGAAGGCGGATCTGTTCACCGAAGTGGGCACATCGCCCCGGATGGTGAGCGAGACCAGTTTCCTGCAGTTCCCGAAGGCGCTGGAATTGATGGTGGTCACGCTGTCCGGCAACGTGACGGCCGCCAGCTCCGTGCACCCGGAGAAGGTACTGCTCGGGATGACAGCGATCCCTTCACCGAGCGTGGCCGAGGTCAGCGCCGTGCAATTCTGAAAGACGCTCGTCCCCATTGAGGTCACCGACCCGGGTACCGAGACGGAGGTCAGGCCGGAATTCCTGAAGGCGTAGCCTCCGATCTTGGTCACGTTGGAAGGTATACCGGCGGCCGTGAGCGATGTGCAGTTCTGGAAGGCGTTAGCGCCGATTTCCGTCAGCGTCGCCGGCAGCGTCACCTCCGAGAGCGCCGTGCATCCGTCAAACGTGTAATTGGGGATCGCGTTGATGCCCTCGCCGAGCGTGGCCGAGGTCAGCGCCGCGCAATTCTGGAAGACATACGTCCCCAGCGAGGTCACCGAGCCGGGCACCGAGACGGACGTCAGGCTGGTGTTCTTGAAGGCGTAGTTTCCGATGGTGGTCACACCCTCGGGGATTATGATGGCCGAGAGCGCCGTGCAGTTCTGGAACGCGCTGCTCCCGATCTCCTCCAGACCGGCCGGCAGCGTCACTTCCGAGAGCGCCGTGCAGTCCTGGAACGCGCTGCTCCCGATTTTGGTTACGTCCTCGGGGATTGTGATGGCATCAAGCGCCGTGCAGTTCTGGAACGCGTTGCTCCCGATCTCCTTCAGGCCGGCCGGCAACGTCACCGCCGCGAGCGCCGTGCATCCGTAGAAAGTGCGGGTGTCGAGCTTCGTAAGCCCCGCGCCGACATCCACCGAAGTCAGCGACGTGCAGTTCTGGAAGGCATAGGTTCCCAGAGAGGTCACGGTGTCGGGCAGGACGGCGGCGATCAGACCGGACTTTTCAAACGCGTAGTTCCCGACCTTGGTCACGCCGGAGGGAATGTCAATGGCCGTGAGCGCCGTGCATCCGCAGAAGGCGTAGATTCCGATCTCCTTCAGGCCGGCCGGCAGCGTCACCTCCGCGAGCGCCGTGCAGTCGCGGAAGGTGTAGTTGCCGATCGCGGCGATGCCTTCGCCGACGGTGGCAGAGGTCAGCGCCGCGCAGTCTTGGAAGACGGAGGTTCCCAGCGAGGTCACCGTGTCGGGCAGGACGACAGAGGTCAAGCCGGACGACTGGAAGGCGTAGTTCCCGATTTTGGTCACGCCGGAGGGGATGTCGAAGGATGTGAGCGCCGTGCAGTCCCGGAAGGCGGAGTCGCCGATGGTGGTGACGGAGTCCGGCAGACGGATGGTGGTCAGCGCCGTGCATCCGTCGAACATCGCATTCGGCACGGCGGTGGGCGATCCGCCGAGCGTCACCGTCGTGAGGTTGTCGCACCCCGCGAAGGCGCTCGCGTTGAACTTCTCGACGGTGGCCGGGATGGTGACTTCCGTCAGGCCGCCGCAATCTTGGAAGACATTCGCCGCCAGCTCCGTGACGCCCTCCGGGATGCTGATCTCCGTAAGGGCCGCGCACCCTTTGAAGGCCTGTCCGCCGATGGAGACGACCGTCTCGGGAATCTCGAAGCGGAGCGATGTGCAGCCGCAGAAAGCCTGATAGCCGATCGCGGTCAGCACCCCCTTCGGCGTGACGGTCTCCAGCGCGGTGCAGTTCATGAAGGCGGCCTGGGGAATCTCCGTGACCCCCGCGGGCAGGGTGATGGCCGTGAGAGCCGTACACCCGTAGAAGGTCCCCGTGTCGAGGGCGACGGTGTCCGGGCTCAGCGTCACCGAGGTGAGCCGTTTGCACCCGGAGAACCCGTAATAGGGCAGCTTCGTCAGTCCGTCCGGCAGGGTCACGGAGGTCAGTCCGCTGTCGCTGAAGGCCGACGATCCCAAGGTGGTCAGCGTGTCGGGCAGGACAATGCTTTCCAGCGCCGTGCAACCGCTGAAGGCGTTCGTGCCGATCTTCGTCACGGCCGAACCCAGCTTGACCGTGTCCAGCGCGGCACACCTATAGAAGAGCGACTCGGGAATCTCGGTGATGACATCCGGCAAGGTAACCTTCGTCACGGCCTTGCAATTATAAAAGGCCTTTTCGCCGAGGGTGGTCACCGTCTTCGGAATGACGATGCCATCGGCATCCGCCGCCGGAAGCGTGGTCAGCTTGGCGCATCCATAGAAGGCGGAGGCCCCGATGGACGTGAGCTGCGCCCCGAAGGTCACGGTGGTGAGGCCGTCACAGTTGTTGAAGCAGTTGTCCGGGATGGCCGTGACCAATTCCGGGATGGCCATCTCCGTCAAAGCGTCGCAGTTCTGGAAGGCATAGTCGCCGATGACGGTCACGCTTTCGGGGATGGTCAGCGCGGAGAGCGTCGTGCAACCGCTGAAGGCGTTTGCCCCGATCGACTCCGGCGCAAAGCCCGGCTCAAAGGTCACCGTCGCCAGCTTGCCGCATCCGCCCAAGAGGTTGTCGGCGATGGCCGTCACCCCGGGCTGGAAGGCGAAGCCCGTCAGCGCACTGCAGCCGTAGAAGGCTCCCTTGCCCATCGTTGCCAGCCGGCTCTTCGGCTCAAAGGTCACCGTCGCAAGCTTGGAACAGCTCTGGAAGGCATAGTCGCCGATGGTCACGACACCGGCCGGGATGGTGACCTCCGTAAGCTTGTTGCAATTATAGAAGGCCTTGTTGGCGATGGTCTTCAGGGTCGAAGGCAACGTCAGCATCGTCAGATTGTATTCCGAGGCGAACGCGCTGGGGCCGATCATGGTGATGCCCTCGGGGATGCTGAGCGTGGTCAGCTTGGGCGATGACGAAACCCGGCTCAGAATAACCGTCTTGTCTGCCGAGGTGTAGATGTAGTCATCGTCTTTTGGGAGTGCGTTGCAGTTCTGGAAGGCGTTGTCGCCGATGGAGACCAGCGAGGTCGGCAGCGTCAGATTGTTCAGCGCCGTGCACCCCGAAAAGGCATAGGTGCCAATCGTGCGGAGATCGCCCAAGATCGAGACGGTCTTAAGACCGGTGCAGTCACGGAAGGCGTAGTTGCCGATGGCGCGGATGTCGCGGTCGAGCGTGACGGATTCCAGGCTCGTGCAGTCTTGGAAGGCATTGTTGCCGATGGCTCCCTCAAGGGACGCATCGCCGATTGTTGGCACCGAAGTCAGCGCCGTACACCCCATAAAGGCCGAGTTGCCGACGGCGCCGACGTTGCCCGTGACGGTCAGCGTCGTGAACTTGCTAAGGTCATAGAAGGTTCCGGCCGCGATGGTCCCCCAATTGCCGTTCACCGTCATCGTCTCCAAGTTGTCGCAATCCGAGAGCGCAAAATTCGCCGACGTGCCGATATCGCCGTTCACCGTGAAGGAAGTCAGGCCTGCGAGGCCGCCCCACACCCGTGGAAGCTCCGGCACGCCGCACGTATAGACGACCTCCGTGACGCCGGAGCACCCGGAGAAGGGCGAGCGCAACTCCGGCACGGAATTAAGCGTAATCTTGGTCAGGCCCTTGCACCCGTCAAAGGCATAGTAGTCGACCTTCTCCACCGTGGCGGGCAGGTTCAGCTCTCCCGTAAGGCCGGTGCGGCTGAAGGCGGAACCTCCGATGATTCTGATATTTGCCGGCCAAGGAAAGGCGGTCATGGCCGCGCATCCGGCAAAAGCGCCATATGGGATCTCCGTCGTGGCCGGATCAAGCGTGACTCCGGTGAGCGCGGCGCATTCGTAAAAGACGGAAGTCGCCAACGTCACCACCGGCTCACCGCCGGAAGCGGTCTTCAGTCCCGTCAGCTCGGCACACCCGCTGAAGGCCTCCGCGCCGAGCGTCACGGCGTCGGCCAGCGTCACCTCCGTCAGGGCCGTACCCCAACCGCCGCCGCTCTTGGGCAGCATCTTGAAGGCGCTCTTTCCCACCGTCGCCGCCATCGGGGCGTTCACCGAGACGAGCGACGCGCATCCCTGAAAAGCTGAGGGCCCGATGACCGTCGCCGCACCGGCGTCGACCGCTTTTATGTTCGAGCAATACGCCAGAGCGCCCTGCGGCACCTCGCTCAGAAGGCTCAGGTCCGGAGCCTCCGTCAGCGCCTGACAATTGTAAAAAGCTCTTGCGCCAAGGTTCGCCGGCTTGCATCCGGCAAGGGTCTTCAGTGAGGAGCATCCGCGGAAGGCATCCTCTCCGACAGTGCCGACCGCCCCGCCGAAGGTCACCGAGGTGAGATGCTCCTTTAAAGGGGACCATCCGTACACGTTGGATTCCTGGCTGGTAGTGGCGTCGAAGGCGCCTGCCTCAATCGTGCCGACGTCCCCTTCAAAGGTTATCGAAAGGCTGCCTTCCCCCGTCAGACTGCGAGGGGTCCCCCAGAGGACATTGCTGCGGATGGTACCGACTTTTCCTTTGAAAGTCAGCACCTGCAGATACGGAAGCTCATAGAAGGCCTTCGATTCCACCACGCCCACATTGCCGCCGAAGGTGATGGTGTGCACCTTGGCAGTCGGACTTATGAAGGCGGCGCTCCCAACGCTGTAGATTGGCCCCGTGGTCGTGATGGTTCTCGGGCTATCACTGATGTCAAGCCCACTGAGGATGTAGCGAACGCTCTCCGGAAAGACAAGATCCGACACCCGGACATTATAGTGCGTGTAGCCGGTGGTCTCGTCATGATATTCACCGACGCCGACAACCACGCGGGGACCGTTCGCGACATCAGTCTCATACATAATGCATGTCTCGGGATCTACGGGCAGGCCATAGCACTCGGCAAAGGGGTTCCCCGCGAGGGTCAGGTTCGGATCATCGCGCAACCCTGGCTTGCCGCCCATCTTCACCTCTGTTATAAACGTCCAGCCGAACGCCCGATCCCCGAGGTGCATCAGCGTGGCGGGCAAATTGAGCTCCCCGCCGATGCCGGTACCGTAAAAGGCCCCGTCCCGAATCTCCTCAAGTCCCTCGGCGAAGGTCACGCTCCCCAGATTGCCGCAATAGTAAAAAGCGGAAGCCCCGATGGAGGTTACTTTTTGGGGGAAGACAACAGAGCTCAGAGACGTGTTTTCATAAAAGGCGTAATCGGCCACGCGCCAGACGGTCTCCGGGAAATCTTCCGCGGCGACCGCGGTCTTTCCCGCGTCAATCCCGAGCACGGTCGTCTGCTCCGCATCAAGCACGAGCCCGTTCACCGGCGTCAGATTCGTGCACCCGCGGAAGACATCATACCCGAAGTCTCTGACGCTCGCCGGAATGGTGATGGACGTCAGCGCGGCGCGGCCGTCGAAGGCATAAGGGGCGATGGCCGTCACCGTCTCAGGCACCGTGAAGGATGCCGCATTGGGGCCGAGGAAAAGGATCGTCATATCCTTGCTGTAAAGCGCGTGCTGTTCGTCCGAGGCAAAGGTTTTGCTCCCCTCCGCCACCTCAAAGCGCACATTCGGCGAGCCGTCGAAGGTCTTGCCGATCTCGAACGACGTGACGGTCGCCGGCAGGCGCACCCATGCCAGCGCGGGGCAATTCGCAAAGGCGCTCTCCGTCAGTGCCGCCACCTGCGTTCCCGAAAGATCGATCTCCTCCAGCGACGCACACCCGTAGAAAGCATACGTGCCGATGGATTTCAGCGTGTCGGGCACGGTCACCTCGCGCAGGTTCGTCATCCCCCGGCAGATGCCGCCGAGAATATCGGTAATCCCGTCCGGGATTTCCAGTCGTTCGGGGTCCCCCGGCACATAACAGAGTCCCGTCGCGGAGCGCAGCATTCCGTTTTCGACAGAGAATCTCGTCACCCCGGCATCGAGCGTGAAGGTGATATTCGGGCTCCGGGAAAACGCCATTCCCATGATCTCAGACACCGTCACCGGCAACGACACCGAGGTCAACTTCGGACAATCGGCAAACATCCCCTCCTTGATGTACGGCAATCGTTTCACCGTCACCGACTCCAGCTCCGGACATTTCCTGAAAAGATTCGTCCAATCAACAGAGCTCGTACTATCCCCTATCAGCTCCCCCTCCTCAAAGACAGCCGTCTTCAGGTCGGGGCACTCCGCGAAGACCTCTGCGCCCAGCGTCTTCACCGTGCCCGGAATCGTGACGGACTTCAGCCCCGACCCTCTGAAGGCCTGGTTCCCCAGTTTCGTCACCGAAGGCGGGATCGTGATCTGGGTCAGGCTTGTGCACCCCCTGAAAGCATACCCCCCGATCTTCTCGATCGCGCACCCCTCCTCCCAGCGGACCTCCGTCAGTTCGGTGCATCCGTAGAAGACGCCGCTCATACCGAAAAATCCGGTTTCAAACTCCGTGACCGGCGCCCCGCCCAGCGTTGCCGGCACGGTCACCGCGCCCTGCACCCCGCTGGCCTCCTCAATCACCGCATACGACGCCCCTTCCCTGGAGCGGACGCTGTACGTCCACGTGACCCCATCAATGGTTACCTGATCGGCAAACCCCGGCGCCGCCGCACACAGCGCCCAAATCCAAAAGACAAACCTCTTCATGACCGTTCTCCAATCCCTGTTTTCACACCAACGACGAGACGGAGAGACAACAAAAAAGCGTGCCTCCCCCCGAAGTTCCTTAGAGGAGGCCTACCACAGCCGTGCTTGGAAACATAACGGGAGAGAAACACGCCTGGGATATACCCAAGCGCGCCTCCGCGATACATCTCGTTCAAGCTAGGGAAGGTGGTAGTTTCCTCTAAAACGAATGTATGCGTAAACGCACCGATTCTGCGCCCGAGAAACACGCCCCCGCCAACCGGCAGAACACGCGCCCTCAAGCTATCTGCCCTCAATATACTACAAGCATTCTGACGTGTCAAGTAGGCAGAAGACCTCCCGTGATATGTGGAAAGTGTATGATGTTTTCGCGCACTCTGAGAGGGGCTGTGGGCCTCCCCCCTGCGCCCCCCTAGGGGGGCGGC
>CALXMT010000060.1 GCA_944389545.1 uncultured Kiritimatiellota bacterium
AAGGACGTCGCAGTAGAAAGTAACGGCTATGCTTTCACGCACAGTGGTTTGCCTGTCGCGCTTGCCGCGCGTTCTGTGGCCGTGGAAGGTTTGTCGCTTCGCGCCTGCACGCTCCGTTTTCTGTTCTCCGTTCTCCGGGGCGCAAAGCGCCCCTTCCCTGCACCCTTGGCACGTCTGTGACGTGCCAACAAGCACGCAGAGGGCGGGCCGTGCGTGTACGCAAAGCACACGTTCGGCCCGGAGGCCTAAGAGGGCATGACGGGCTTCGCACGCCACGCTTTTGGGAAGTTGGGAATCTAGCGGCGTTAGCCGCTGTCCTAGTTGTCCTATAGGTCCTATATGTCCTACCGCGAAGTTTGATGACGTTTCGCGAAGAGTTAAGCGCGAAGCCGATGGGCGGGAGGGAGCGATCAGCGGGCGTTTAGTCCGCAAAGCGACCGGCGTTAGCCCATCAGATTTCGCGCATACTGGCGTTTTCGCGGGTTCATTTTCATTCCCTAGTCAGTGCACAGGGGGGTGTTCCACGTGGAACACCCCTGCACAAACCTTGATTTTTCTTCTCGTGCCCTCCCCCACCCCACCCTAAAGGCCCCCGCTCCGGACCCTATAGGCTCTCAACCCAGACCACTATAGGGGTCGACCCCCGACCCTTATAGGGTCTCACTGCGGACCCCTATAGTGTCTCACCCTCGACCCTTATAGGGTCTCAAATCAGCCCAGGCAGATTCAGATCACAGAGACTCACAGAGGAATTCACAGAGTTTCACAGAGACTCTGATGCTTTGCTGGTTTTTGGGTGCAGGGGCGATTGGAGGCTTGGAGGTTTGACTTTCTCTCCACAAGCCTCTGGGTCGTCCTGTAGGCACGTCCATCGGACGTGCCGGGGGTGCAGGGAGAACTTCTCCCTGCCGGGGCGTGGGGCAGCGCCCCACATCCCCAATAACCAATTTCCTAATCCTCCAATCCCCTAATCAGCCAATCTCCCAATCAGCTAATCAGCTAATTCCCCTTTGTGTCCTTTGTGATGATTTTCAATCATTCCGGCAGTGCTTCTCTGTGTTCCTCTGTGAAACCCTCTGTGTTTCTCTGTGATCTAAATCTCCATTTGGTAAAATAGTACCCCATGGAAGCCAGATATGAGATTATTGTTGTTGGGGCCGGGCATGCCGGGTGCGAAGCCGCCTTTGCCGCTGTGCGGATGGGCTGTCGCGTCGCCCTGGTCACCTCCAAGATCGGCACACTGGGTTTGATGCCCTGCAATCCAGCCGTCGGGGGACTCGCCAAATCCCACCTTGTGGCAGAACTCGACGCCCTTGGCGGCGAGATGGGCTACAACGCCGACCTCACCGGCCTGCAATACAAGACCCTCAACGCCAGCCGCGGACCCGCCGTCCGCGCCGTCCGCGTCCAGTGCGACAAAGCCCGCTACACGGCACGATTGGCTCGCGTGGCCGCCACGATGCCCCATCTCGACCTCATCGAAGGCACCATGGCCGACCTCGTTTTCTCCGGCGACCTCCCTGTGGCCGTGCTGCTGGAAGACGGCCGCACGCTTCCTGGCGACCGCTTTGTGCTCACCGTCGGCACGGCGTTGGGCGGACGCATTTGGGTGGGCCATGCCGGACGCGACGGCGGCGGCGACGCCCGACCCGCCGCGCGCCTCCCCAAGGCCCTGGCCGAGCGTTGCCCGGAACTCGGCTGGCGCCGCCTCAAGACCGGCACGCCGCCGCGTATCCTCAACACCTCTGTCGATTGGTCCGCCCTTGAGGAACAACCCGGCGAACACAGCCCCGTTCCTTTCTTCTCGCGCCGTATGCGCCTGTTGCAGAACGATTTGCAGGACGATGACGCCTCCGCGCAAGGGGGGTGTTCCACGTGGAACACCCCCCCGGACCCGCACGTCTGGGGTGTGGTGGAGGGTTTTGCCACCTATCGCGGCGTCGCCGAAGGGGTAGGGGAGTCCGACGACCCCGAGGTCGCCATCCGCCACGCACGTTCAGGGCAGACCCCTTGTTTTCGCACGCACACCACGTTGGAGACGCACGCCATTATCCGCGACCATCTCAAGGATTCCGCTCTCTACGGCGGCGAAATTTCCGGAGAAGGGGTGCGCTATTGTCCGAGCATCGAGGACAAAATCGTGAAGTTTGGCGACCGTGGCGGTCACCATGTGGTGCTGGAGCCGGAGGGCGCGGGGTGTCCGTGGTGCTATCCGAACGGGCTTTCGAACTCGCTCCCGGCGGATGTCCAGGTGCGCATGGTGCGGTCGGTGCCGGGACTCTCCCGCGCGGAGCTTGTCGCGCCGGGCTACGCCATCGAGTATGACTGCATCGACCCGCGTGCGTTGGGTCCCACGCTTGCCGTGAAGTCACTGCCGAACCTCTGGATGGCGGGTCAGATCAATGGCACGACGGGTTATGAGGAGGCCGCGTCGCAGGGTTTTCTGGCGGGCGTGAATGCGGCGCTGGCCGCCCGCGGCGAGCCGCCCTTGACGCTCTCGCGTGATGAGGCGTACATAGGGGTGATGGTGGATGATTTGATCACGAAGGGCACGGATGAGCCTTATCGGATGTTCACGTCGCGTGCGGAGCGGCGTCTGCTGTTGCGTCCCGGCGATGCGCATCTGCGTCTGCACGCCCACGCGAAGCGTCTGGGCTTGGTGGACGCGGACCTTCTGTGGCTCTCGGAGTCGGAGGCCGAGTGGTTGGCGCGGACGGAGTCTGCCTGGCGTGTGGATTGGTTGAACGGCGAGGGGCTGAACCGTTGGAAGCTCTTGGCGCGTGACGGGGTGTCGTTTGCTGAGGCGGCGTCCGCGAACGGTGGGGTAGGGGAGTCGGTCCCGCCGGATTGGTCGGAGGAGCTTGCCCTGCGCGCGAAGTATGAGGGCTACATCGCCCATGAGCGTCAGCAGGCGGAGCGTCTGCGCAAGGATGAGGCGCTGGCCATTCCGCCGGGTTTCGACTATGCCGCGGTGCGGGGTCTGCGTTTCGAGGCGCGTGAAAAACTGGAGCGTATCCGCCCGGATTCGCTCCGTCGCGCGGGTTCCATCCCCGGCGTCAACCCCGCCGACCTGGCCCTCCTCTCGTTGGCCATCAAGCGACAGAATGGCTGACAAAATTGGAAGTTTGGAAGTTTGGAAGTTTGGAGGTTTAGAAGCTTGGACAGGCTCCACGCTACGCGGCTATCACAAAGGACACGAAGAACCACAAAGGGACACAAAGGACTGCCAGAATGGTGAACCGCAGATTTCGGAGAAACACAGAGGAGCACAGAGAGGACAGAGGGACACAGAGGCGGGCGGCGTGCTATCGCACGCAGGACGCGTGATTGGAAGCTTAGAAGTTTGGAGGTTTGGAAGTTTGTACAGGCCTCACGCTGCGCGGCTATCACAAAGGACACGAAGGACACAAAGGGGAGTTGGCTGATTTGGAGATTGGTTGATTGAAGGGATGTGGGGCGCTGCCCCACGCCCCGGCAGGGAGAAGTTCTCCCTGCACCCCCGGCACGTCTGCGACGTGCCAATAAGCACAACGGAATAACGCTGAAGAAAACCAAGCTTCCAAGCCTCCAAACTTCCAAGCTTCCACTTTCCCCTGCACCCCCGGCACGTCCGATGGACGTGCCAATAGGTGACCCAGAGGCTTGCAGAGGGAAAACCAAACTTCTAAACCTCTAAGCTTCCAAACTTCCAATCTGCACCTGCACCCCCGGCACGTCCGATGGACGTGCCAACAAGGCGACCCAGAGGCTTGCAGAGAAAATTAAGAGTCTTAAAACAGGTCGCTATGCGATCCTGTTCGTGATAGGGTCAGGATGAGTGCCCCATTGTCGATGGTGTAAATCAACAACCAATCTGATTGAATGTGGCACTCCCTGAAGCCTGCGTAATTTCCCACTAACGCATGGTCACGATAGCGTTCCGGCAAGGGCTCGCCATGACGCAGCAATTCAATAACGTGCTCTAGTTTTTCTTTTGCGTAACCACGTTTTATCGCCAATTTATAGTCTTTTCTGAACTACCGAGTCACGACCACTTCATATTTCATTTGTTTAAGTCCTCCATCAGCTCTTTGACGGAAGTATAGCGCTTTGCATTGGGATCGTGGGCTAGGGCGCGGGCTTCTTCCATAGCGGCCAGCGTGGTTTTGTTGGGGCGGCTGCTGCGGACTTTGAAGGGGAGTCCGCCGTATTCCAAGGCTTGTCTAATAAAGACGTTCGTTGCCGTGGAGAGGCTCATCCCCAGGCGGTCAAAGAGTTCTTCGGCCTGTTGTTTCACTTCGGCATCGAGACGGACAGTCAGGTTGACAGTAGACATAATAACCTCCTTTTCTGCACACTATCATACACTATTCTGTGTGCAAATGCAATCGTTTGCACATATCATGCGTGAATTAAACCATGAATTGCGGAGAATACAGAGAATCACAGAGAACACGGAGGGGCATAGAGGGGGTGACGGGTGGCGTGGGGAAAGGGAGTGCCGGGTAAGCACGCTTCTATAAAAGGAAAGCCGCCCGGGTTGGGCGGCTGGGTGGGGGAGGGGAAGCGGTGAGCGGTCACTCTTCGTCTTCTTCCTCTTCGTCTTCTTCTGGGTAGGTGTTACTTGGGGCGTTTGCCAGGGCGTTTAGGTCTGCATTCGCTTCTTTGATGAGGCGAATGATGGTTTCACCGTAGGCCGCCACTTGATCGGCCTCCAAGGTGGTGTAGTCGAGGTCGTGCACGTCTTGGAGGGAGGTGCGTTGCTTGATGAGCTCGGTGACTTGTTTTTTCTTTGGCAATGCCGCGCCTTGGCGTTGTTCTTTAGGGATTTCCTTGCATGCCGCCAGGATTTTCTTGTTGAGGTCTTTCAGGATTTGCCCATATTCCGTGCCCCATGTGGGGGGATTTTCATGGTCGATGGCGCCGGTATGCTCGCGTTCTTCGTTGGTCGGTTGACGGAATACGGCTTGGAGAAGGTGCTCCAGTTTGTCGGGCATTTCATCGAAGGCTTTGGCGATGCGTGGCAGGATGTGTTCCAAATATCTGGTGTCTGCCTTGGCGAAGTTGGAATAATCTCCGTCTTTCCCGGTTTTTTCGCAGTAGCTTGCATAGCCGGGATAGATGAACGTGTCCAGGCAATAGGTCAGCAACGCTTGGAAGGGGCCGTCCTTTGCGGTGAGTTTTTTGAGGTCCGGGTCTTTCAGGAAGGGGTAGTCGATGTCGCGGCGGCCCATCGTGGCGATTATGCTCACGTTCGGGGATTTTGCGAGTTTCTTCAATTCGGGGTTGTTTCGGAGCTTGCAGAGTGCGCCGATGCAGGCGAAGAAGAGGAAGTCGCCGTTTTTGACGAGGTTTTTATGTACACGCGTGATTGGCTCTGACAAAGGGACGACTCTTTTTTCCCACTCTTTGTGGTTTGCGATGACGGCCTCTCGCATCATGAGCAGATCGCGGATGAAGCAGACATTGGGTTGGGTGGGTTTGCCGTTGAGCGTGGGGGCGGCGAAGAGCTGATGGAACAGCGCCTCGTCTTCGAAGAGCGCCATGGTCTTGTTGCGCGCCGTGCAGGGGTATTGGTAGAGGAAAGAGAGCAGGAGTTGGCCCAGGCGGGAGGTTTTGGCGCGTTGCCATGCTTCCGGATAGGCCTTTTTGTCCACTTGCTCGTTGACTTTTGCGATGAGGTAGATGGAGCAGGCCGGCGTGGCTTTGAGGTACAGCCGGAGCTCGCGGATTTCTTTTCGGTTGGCGACGGCGTCCGCGGCTTTGATGGGCTTTTGGGAGTTGGTGGCGGTGCAGACGTTTGCGATGAATTCGGTCTGGTCGTCCGGCGGCAAGGCTTGATGTGAGGGGTTGTTCAGGGCGATGACTTTGCAGGGCAGCAAGAAGTCTTTGGCCAGTTCGGCCACGCTTCCGATGTTGTGTGTAGTCTGGCCGCCGTTGACGATTGAGAAATTCTTGAGTTGCAGTGTTTTCCCATCGACGTTGAAGGAGTCGCAGACGATGGTGATGCCGTTGTTGAGGTACCAGAATTGGTCGGGCGTTTTGGCCATTGTGTTCAGCATGGCGCTGTCCACGCGTGGGATGCTGACGTAGAAGCGGAGGTTTTGCGCCAACAGGCCATAAGCGGCCTTGTCTCGCCAGAGCTTTCGCAGGGAGCTTGCGCGAACGTTTGCGAAGAGCGCGTCGCAGGGGCCTTCTTCATAGCGGCACACGTTGGAAGCGTTGTCCACGATCAGTTCCCCGGTGGAGACGAACTGGCAGGCGCTGGCGGTGTTGCGCACCTCGTATTCGATGTCATCCCCGAAGAGGATTTCAAGGGGGACGACGACATCGCGGTTGTCCGCCACTTCACCAATCAGTTTGCGGATGGTTTCCTGCCCCTTTTTGGTTGGGATCACGTGCAACAAGAAGCGGATTGTGATGGGGGTGGTTTCATTTCCAAGGTTTTTGAAGCCTAGGTCGTGCAAACGGCGTTCCACAGGGCCGGGGTTGGAGGAATGTCCCTTTAGGCCATTCAGAAATTCAACACATTTCTTATAGGTGTTATTGATTCTCTTTTTGATTTCTGTGGGTGTTAGGGCATTTTCCCGGTCCATGGCGATCAAGATATCGATGGGATGGATTGACGGGTCGTCTTCCGATGGTGCCGCGAAGATACCGCAGATATGAGGACTTTTGTATTCTTTGCCGTAGAAGAGGCCTCCGGCGCGCAATTTGTCGACCGAGTCAGGATTCAGGCGGAAATAATGGGGATAGGCATAGAAGAGTGTGAGCAGTGTGCACTGGAGCGCTTTGTCGGTGCGCAAATCCCCCTGGACTTCTTTGGACAAATTGAGCGGCGGACGTTCACATTCATGACGGAAATTCGTCAAAATCATCTCGTCCAACACTTTCAGCGGTTTTGCCATTGTCCTTCTCCGTACGTAGAGATCAATCCTAAGGGCGGTGGCGACGACCACCACAAATAAACGGTCCTTT
>CALXMT010000061.1 GCA_944389545.1 uncultured Kiritimatiellota bacterium
AAACATCTGATCTTTGAGAATTGAATATCGCTCTATGCGTCCCGGATGGGTTCTTGACCCGGAAGGGATGCGACAGTAAGACAGCTTGTGCTAGGCAAACCTTCTTATTTGGGCGACCGACCCGTTTGGTCGTCCACTGAATGCAAAGGCTCACGCTTTTGTTTTTGGCTGAGAGTTTGATTCTGGCTCAGAACGAACGCTGGCAGCGTGGATTAGGCATGCAAGTCGAACGGGATCCGATGGATGAATAGCAATAGGATTTCATTGGTGAGAGTGGCGGAAGGGCGAGGACAATATGGGCAATCTGCCCTGTCGCTGGGGATAACGCCCCGAAAGGGGTGCTAAAACCGAATGTGGCGGGTGAGGGCATCCTCACTTGGCCAAAGGGGGGGACCGCAAGGCCTCCTGCGACGGGATGGGCCCGTAGACCATCAGCTTGTTGGCGGGGTAATGGCCCACCAAGGCGACGACGGTTAGCTGGTCTGAGAGGACGGCCAGCCGCACTGGGACTGAGATACTGCCCAGACTCCTACGGGAGGCTGCAGTCGAGGATCATTCGCAATGGGCGAAAGCCTGACGATGCGACGCTGCGTGAAGGATGAAGGTCTTCGGATCGTAAACTTCTGTCATGAGGGAAAAGGCAATCGCCGTGAACAACGGCGTGCGTTGATGGTACCTCAAGAGGAAGCCACGGCTAACTCTGTGCCAGCAGCCGCGGTAATACAGAGGTGGCGAGCGTTGTTCGGATTTACTGGGCGTAAAGGGCGCGTAGGCGGCCGGATGTGTCGGATGTGAAAGCCCCGGGCTCAACCCGGGAAGTGCGTTCGAAACTGTTCGGCTGGAGCACGGAAGGGGGATGCGGAATGCAGGGTGTAGCGGTGAAATGCGTTGATATCCTGCAGAACACCGGTGGCGAAGGCGGCATCCTGGGACGTGACTGACGCTGAGGCGCGAAAGCAGGGGGAGCAAACAGGATTAGATACCCTGGTAGTCCCTGCCCTAAACGGTGTGCACTTGACGTGGGGGTTTCACCGCCTCCGTGTCGCAGCCAACGCTTTAAGTGCACCGCCTGGGGAGTACGGCCGCAAGGCTAAAACTCAAAGAAATTGACGGGGGCCCGCACAAGCGGAGGAGCATGTGGCTTAATTCGATGCAACGCGAAGAACCTTACCTGGATTTGACATGCAGCTGCACGACCCATGAAAGTGGGTTTCCTTCGAGGGTGCTGCACAGGTGCTGCATGGCTGTCGTCAGTTCGTGCCGTGAGGTGTTTGGTTAAGTCCAGCAACGAACGCAACCCCTATGATCTGTTGCCAGCGGGTAATGCCGGGAACTCGGATCAGACTGCCTGTTTACGCAGGAGGAAGGTGGGGACGACGTCAAGTCAGTATGGCCCTTACATCCAGGGCTGCACACGTGCTACAATGGCCGGTACAATGGGTAGCAATACCGTGAGGTGGAGCCAATCCCGAAAACCGGCCCCAGTTCGGATTGGGGTCTGCAACCCGACCCCATGAAGCCGGATTCGCTAGTAACGGCGCATCAGCTACGGCGCCGTGAATACGTTCCCGGGCCTTGTACACACCGCCCGTCACATCATGAAAGCCGTCTGCACCCAATGCCGGAGTGCCCAACCGCAAGGGGGGCGCCGTCAAAGGTGTGGGTGGTGATTGGGATGAAGTCGTAACAAGGTAACCGTTGGGGAACCAGCGGTTGGATCACCTCCTTTCTAAGGAGCCGCCCTGCGGAAACGCAGTGGCAAGGTGAAGCCGCACAGGCTGTCTGTCGCATCCCTTCCGGACCAAGCGGAAGAGGGCGTGTAGCTCAGTTGGTTAGAGCGCGTCCCTGATAAGGACGAGGTCCCTGGTCCGATTCCAGGCACGCCCACCAGCTCCGCGAGATGGGTCCATGAGCGATATACCGATCTTTGACAATTGAACGTATTCTGGGAAATGCAACGTAAACCGAGCGGGAGGGTTTCAATCCTTCGGGAGGGAAGCCCTTCGGCTAAGCGTATACGGGCGCACGACGGATGCCTTGGCACCATCAGGCGACGAAGGACGTGGCAAGCTGCGATAAGCCTCGGGGAGTGGCAAGCACACTTTGATCCGGGGATTTCCGAATGGAGCAATCCAGTGGGGTTTGTCCCCCACTGCCCGCCGGCTGAACACATAGGCCGGGGGCGCCATACGCAGGGAAGTGAAACATCTCAGTACCTGCAGGAAGAGACATCAACCGAGATTGCGTGAGTAGTGGCGAGCGAAAGCGCACCAGCCCAAACCAGGCGGCCTGCCGCCTGGGGTTGCGGGACCGCATCGTGGCACAGTGTTTTGATAGAGGAACGGCCTGGAAAGGCCGGCCATAGGGGGTGATAGCCCCGTACTCGAAATCGAAACCTGGCCTAGCGGGATCCCAAGTAGGCCGGGACACGTGAAACCCTGGCCGAATCCGGGGGGCCCACCCTCCAAGGCTAAATACTCGATGGTGACCGATAGTGAACGAGTACCGCGAGGGAAAGGTGAAAAGAACCCCCATAAGGGGAGTGAAACAGACCTGAAATCGTGCGCCCACATAACTATCGCGGCGGCCCGCGTGGCCGTTGCGGTTTGCCTTTTGCATAATGAGTCCGCGAGTCACGCTGTGCCGCAAGGTTAACCGAGAGGGGAGCCGCAGCGAAAGCGAGTCCGAACAGGGCGATTGAGTGACACGGCGTGGACCCGAAGCCCGGTGAGCTATCCTTGGGCAGGGTGAAGTCCCCGTAACAGGGGATGGAGGCCCGAACCCGTAGGCGCTGAAAAGCCTTGGGATGACCTGAGGATAGGAGCGAAAGACTTATCAAACCGGGTGATAGCTGGTTCTCTTCGAAATGCCTTTAGGGGCAGCCTTGGTAAGGCAACGGAAGGGGGTAGAGCACTGATTGGACTAGCGGCCCTGCCGGGTTAGCGACGCCTGTCAAACTCCGAATACCTTCCGCCGAGCGCCAGGAGTGAGACCGTGGGGGCTAAGCTTCACGGTCGAGAGGGAAACAGCCCAGACCACCGACTAAGGCCCCTAAAGGAGGCTCAGTCACTAAGGATGTGAGGTTTCTTGGACAGCCGGGATGTTGGCTTAGAGGCAGCCATCATTTAAACAGTGCGTAACAGCTGACCGGTCGAGAGATCCCGCGCCGAAAATGATCGGGAGTCAAGCCTCCTGCCGAAGTCGTGGATGCATCTCTGATGCGTGGTAGAAGAGCGTCCCAAGCAGCGTCGAAGGTGGCCCGGAAGGACCGCTGGAGCGCTTGGGAGTGATTATGCGGACATGAGTAACGAAAATCGGGGTGAGAATCCCCGACGCCGGAATCCCAAGGTTTCCCGGGCCAGGTTCGTCCGCCCGGGGTGAGTCGGCACCTAAGGCCAGGCCGAAAGGCGCAGCCGATGGACAACAGGCCAACATTCCTGTACCCGACGCGCGAGTTTGAGCGAAGACGCATGCGGAAAGCCAACGCCGCCTCCTGATGGAATAGGGGGTGCAAGCGCTTAGGCCGGGGCATAGGCAAATCCGTGCCCCACAAGGCTGAGGCGTGACGCGGAGGAGAGGTTCGCCTCTCCGAGGGCGCGCGACTAGGCCGCCAGGAAAAACGTCTAGTGATTGCGCTTCGGGCCGTACCAAAACCGACACAGGTGGGATGGCACCAAGATGCCAAGGCGCGCGAGTGAAACCTCGTTAAGGAACTCGGCACAATGGCCCCGTAACTTCGGAAGAAGGGGTCCCCCGCGAGGGGGCACAGTAAATGGGCCCATGCGACTGTTTAACAAAAACACAGCACTCCGCAAACGCGCAAGCGGAAACATGGAGTGTGACAAGTGACCAATGCGGAAAGGTCAAGGCAAGGGGTCAGCCGCAAGGCGAAGCTCCGAACCAAAGCCCCCGTGAATGTCGGCCGTAACTATAACGGTCCTAAGGTAGCGAAATTCCTTGTCGGGTAAGTTCCGACCTGCACGAATC